>NZ_JBFUEG010000010.1:0-225000 GCF_056404315.1 Mesorhizobium sp. P2_D6
AGGTGAAGACCAGGGCCGCTTCCTTGTCGTGCAGGTCGGCAAGTTCCACTTCGAGCTCGACCAGCGGGTTGCTGGTGCCGGAAATGTTGCGGGTGCCGCCGGCGCCCGAGCCCATCTTGCCCGCCGCGTTCTGCAACGCGGCGATGACATCGGGATGCTGGCCCATGCCGAGATAGTCGTTGGAACACCAGACGGTGATTTCCTCGGCGCGGCCGTTGGAACGCCAGATGGCGCGCGGAAACTTGCCGACGATGCGCTCGAGGTCGGCGAAGACGCGGTAGCGCCGCTCGGCATGGAGCTGGTCGATCGCTTCCTCGAAGAACCGCTGATAGTTCATGTCCGAAATTCCTTTGCCTGTTTAGCAATCGCTGGTGCCGCCGCGCCGCCCATGCTGCTTGGATTTTCATCTATTGACGTAAGGCCGGTGCGGCGGCCCCTTGCCAAGTCTTACTGCCTGCATGACAGTTGCTCTTCACGCCCGCGTTTGCCTGCGATGTCTTGCGCCCGCACCTCATCAGCCACACTCAACTTGGCAGGGGCTAGCCTTAACTGTTTGCGGGAAAGGCCGACCTTGATTCATGTCAACATCACGGAGCCTGAGATGTCTTCTTGCTCAGTTCGAGATGAAGCGGTGCAATGATCCGCTGCGCAGTACAGAACGCGTCACGCCGCCAAGGGCCATTTCCCGGACGCGGCTGTGACCGTAGCCACCCATAACGATCAGATCGGCCGTAATCTCCCGACCAATCTGGAGGAGCCGGTCCGCCGGTTCGCAGTGGCGCGCGTCCAGAACTTCCGATCGCGCTTTCACGCCGTGGCGCGCCAGGAACATCTCGACGTCCGCCACATTGTCGTGAGGCGCGGGGCTTCCATGGTCCACTATGGCGATCACGACATCCCTGGCCGTGATCAGGAAGGGCATGGCGTCGACGACAGCGCGGCGCGCTTCCCGCGTGTCGCTCCATGCTATCAGGATCCTTTCGGCGTCGATCGAGGCATAGGTTTGTGACGCCACAAGCATTGGGCGGCCGGCTGCAAGGATGAGACTCCCCGTGTCCAGGGTGCGGTGATGGTCGACCACCAGATCGGTCGCCGGCGAGCCAGTGAGGATCAAGTCGGCGGCACGCGCGTTGAGCGCAAGCTGCCCGTTCGGATTGCCAATTTCGCCACGCCACGAGGCACGACTGCTGCCGTCGACGATACTTAGAAATTCCTCTCTCAAGCTGTCGAGGCGACCTTCAATCTGCTCCACTTGAGCCCACATCGCCTTCGTGACGGCCTGGTCGTTGGTGCCGGTTGGCATGACAAAATGCGGCTCGGCTGCACAGAAGCCGATCAAATTGGCATCATGCCGTTGAGCAAGATCCCAAGCCATGGAGATGCATGGCGCGGCGATGGCGTCCACGTCCAAATGAACCATGATCGTTTTGAAAGCCATCGCTGCAGCCTCTTTTGCGTTGAGGCGAGCTGGCCACGAAGAACGGGCAACGACCTTGATGCGTGTCAAACGCGGGAACGATATCGGTGCGCCCGATTGATCCGGATCAACGACCTGGCGACGAATAGCGTTAGCGTCGTATGGCGAACACTTTTGTTTGTACCATTCACAATGGAGTATCGATCATGCAGACCCATCCCCAACCGTCGCAATTCGGCATGCAACTATTGCCGATGGTGGAGAATGGCCAGAAGGTCGTCCTCGCTGCGGCGTCTCTTCAGGCACATGCTTTCAAGGTGATGATGCGCTATCACATCGAAACGCTGGGGTTTCTGAAACATCGCTACGAGCAGGATGTAAAGCTGGCCGGTGACCTGATCGACGGCGCTGAGTTCAATGACGCCTTCGACATCTTCTCCACTTTCCTGCAGAACGCGACATTGGAATACACAACCGAAGCCGGCAAGGTCGTGGGCCTGACCTCCAAGCTCGCATCGGAAACGGCCAGGCGCGTGCGCAAGGAAGCCAGAACCGCAATCGAGGACGCAGCGGCGAAGACGGTTGCGTAGATCGAAAGGCGGAGGCCTGCAACCATGAGCAGCTATATGGGCAATGGGCGTCGCCGGTGTCGATGGGTTTGCGCACTTGCGGCGGTGCTGCTTGGATCCGTGCCTGCACAGGCCAACAGCCTGACGGAACGCGGTCAGGCATTGGTCGAGTTCAATTGCGCCCGCTGCCACGCCATTGGAAAAACCGATAAAAGCACCCATCCCGACGCGCCGGCGTTTCGCACCTTGTCGAAGCGCTATCCGATCACGGATCTCGAGGAAGCCCTCGCCGAGGGCATTTCGACCGGCCACCCGGACATGCCCGAGTGGGTTGCGAGCCCTGACCAGATCGAGGCAATCATCGCCTACATCAGCAGCTTGCAGCAACCGTGATCGAGGTCACTGCCGCAGCAGCCGACCGAGCCTGGCAGCTCGCTGCGCGATCGGAGTTCATGCAAGCCGCTCTGTAACATGCAATCGACATCGCTGCCGATTGCGGATGCCAACGAAGCAACTCCTGACTGAGCTAGGGCAACATCCGGTCAGCGGCACGGAAGAACGTCCGCGCATGCGCCACGATCTGGGCCTCCGTGGGATGATCCGCCGGTTCGACGCCGACAATGCGATCCTTCAGGTGAGGGTGGTAATCGCGGATATGCTTGGCCAGTTCATCCTTTGCCGATCCTGGTCCCACGATCAGCCATTCCTTCGCCGGCTGCAGGGCTTTCACGACATCGTGGTAGAAGGCATCGTCTTCCGGCGCACGCTTGCCGTCGACGGTGCCTGCCTTGTTATGGGTCTGATGATGCGTCAGTGTGGTGGCAAGCCTTACGCGTTCGGCTGTCTCACGGTTGAAGAAAAACACCTTGGCTTCGCGATGGTCCAGCCAGGCGACGGCATGTTGGGTCTGCATGTCTATACGTCCTTGAGTTGTTGTTGATGAGCGCAATCGTCGCGGTGAGGGGTCGAATGCCTCACGCGGATTGGAACTCCAGCGTTGCCAGGATCGAGCCGGGTTCGATGACGGCATTTGCTGCGGCGACAATCGTCGCGCGGCCACCTGCCGGCGCGACAATCTCGTGAAGCGCGTCTTCGACGCGAACTTCGGCTATTCGCTCGCCGGCCTTGATTGTGTCGCCGCTGGCAATGAACCAACGCTCCAGGATGCCCTCGGGCAGCATGCTGGACGCCCATAGCGCTTCGTCGACCTTGATGTATTGCATCGCAATTCTCCTTTGAACTGGAATGATAGGCTGCGCACCGGGTGCGTCCTTGATCACGATCAAAGGCAAGTGCCGTCTTGCGGACAAGGGTTCAGCAATTCTTGAAAATGATCCAGGTCAAAGCGCGCCGCGCTGTTTCCGTCAAAGCTAAGACGATGTGGAACTCAATCCTAAGCGCACCCTATGGTCGCGACCTCGAACTCGCCGTCTTCGACGAAGAGGGGACGCATGCGCTCGTATTTCCGTGCGTAAGGAGTCGAGAAGGCTGGAAGAACGCCACCACCGGCGCCCGTGTTGACATCCGGCCGACGCACTGGCGCGATTGGGAGGAGGAGAAGGTTCAGGCCAGAATTGGCAACCCTCTCGAAGGCTCTCCCTAGGGTCTGGTTTCCACGATCAACGCCATGCGCACAAGATGTGACAGGCTGCCTGCGCCCATCTTGCTCATGACATTGGCACGATGAATCTCGACTGTACGCGGGCTGATTCCAAGGTCATAGGCGATCGTCTTGTTCGGCAGACCCGAGACAAGCCCGTCCAGTACCTGCCGCTCGCGTTCCGACAAGGTCGACAGACGCCCGCGGATATCCGCCGACTGCGGATGCGCTGCATTGACCTGGTTGCGGTTGGCGAGAGCGGAGCGGATCGCGTCGATCAGCAATTCGTCGTCGAATGGCTTTTCGATGAAATCGGAGGCGCCTTCCTTCATCGCCTGAACGGCGAGCGCCACATCGGCATGGCCCGTCATGACAATAACTGGAATTGTATGCCCACCCGCTCTGAGCTGGCGCAGGAACTCGATGCCGTCTATGCCCGGCATGCGTACGTCGGTGACGATGCAGCCGTCGAGATTGTCCGTCGCCGTCGATAGAAAAGCTGTGGCCGATTCGTGCAGGCGCACAGCGAAGTCTGCTGTGGCCAGAAGAAAACCGAGCGACTTACGAACGTCGACGTCGTCATCGACCACGTGCACCAGATCACTGTTGGGCATTTGTGACCTCTTCTTTCTCTACGATGCGCAAGGTGAACCGGAAAGCGGTTCCACCGGCCGGCATTGCTTCGGCCCATATGTGACCGCCGTGCGATTCGACGATGGTGCGGCAAATGGAAAGGCCAACACCCATGCCTTGCTTCTTGGTGGTGACAAATGGCTGAAACAACTGGGCCGAGACCTCTGGTGCGAGACCCGGGCCGGTATCGATCACGCTCACCTCGGCCATCCCATCACCGCGGGCAACGGTTGTGACTTTCAATTCGCGGCGGGGCACGTCCTGCATGGCCTCCACCGCGTTGCGCATCAGGTTGAGCAGAACCTGCTGAATCTGGATACGATCGGTCAAGACCAGTTCGGCGGCAGGGTCAAGCGTGTAGCTGACAAGGACATTTATCTCCCTCGCGCCGACAAGGGCCAGTGAAGAGGCTTCCTCGATCAGCGCTGGCAGTCGTTCGACCTGACGCTCGCTTTCGCCCCTTGCCACGAAATCCCTCAGATGACGGATGACGTCTCCTGCCCGCAGGGCCTGCTCAGCTGCCTTGTCCACGGCATCCCGCAACATGGGCGCGTTCTCTTCCGTGCTTTTCTCGAGCAGCCGACGACTGCCCTTGAGGTAGTTCGTGATGGCGGTGAGCGGCTGGTTGATCTCATGGGCGAGCGTCGAGGCCATTTCGCCGAGTGCGGTAAAACGCGCCATATGGAGGAGCTCCTGCTGCTGCTCCTGGATTCTTGCTTCTGCCCGGTGCCGTTCGGTGAGGTCGCGGCAAAAGCCGGTAAAGAAGCGTCCGGTTCCCGGATGCATCTCGCCGACGGAAAGCTCCATCGGGAAAGTCGTGCCATCCTTGCGTGCCCCGGTAACGGTGCGGCCGAGCCCGATGATCCGGCGCTCGCCCGTCGTCAGGTAGCGAAGCAGATAGGCATCATGCTCATCACGATATGGCGCAGGCATCAGCATTTTCACGTTTTGACCAATGACTTCACCTGATTGGTAGCCGAACAGAGTCTCGGCGGCAGTGCTGAAGGATTGAATCCCGCCCTGCTCGTCGATGACGACCATTGCATCAGGCACTGTTGCCAGGATCGATCGCAAATGGTCCTCACGCAGCCGAAGTGCTGCGTTTGCAAAGGAGAGTTCGCTGACATCCGTGCCTTCAATGAAGATCGCGGTGATACGGCCATCGTCGGCCTTGATCGGCTGATAGACAAAATCAAGGATGCGCTCTTCGACTGGCCCGTCGACTTTGTTGCGAAGACCAACCTTCACCCCGTGGCCGATATAGGGCTCGCCGGTCGTGTACACGTGGTCCAGATGTTCGAAAAACTCATGTCCTTCGAGTTCGGGAAAGGCGTCCCGCACGGACTTTCCAATCACTTGCCTGTCGCCGATCAACCGCTGGTAGGCGGCATTGGTCAGTTCGAAAACATGACCTGGCTCGCGCATGAGCGCTATAAAGCCCGGAGCCTGATCGAACATTCGTGACAAAAGTGATTTCAATGTCATCCCGCCGGGCGACAGACTGAGCTCTTCGTCTTTGATCACCTGAAATTCCTGGGTTCGAGACGGTGCTACCCGCGCTACTATCACTTCTCGTCGCACAGGCAAAACAGATCGAGACGACGTTTCCGCAAGAGATTCAGTTGGCGGGCGCAATTGGCGGTCTTTGACGCGCGTCAAGGCATCAGGCGCCGGCGCGTGCGATCCATCACGCATAGCACCGCTCCAGCGAAAGGCACCCGCAATGTCCTACAAGTCAATCATCGTCAACCTCGCCATCGATGCGACGCCCGCACCCATTGTGCAGGTGGGGATCGAACTTGCCGAACGATTTGGAGCGCATCTGATCGGCCTGGCGGCAGCTGATGTCCCGCCTCTGGTCGCGACAGGCGATGGCATGGTCTACGAAGGCGAGGTCATGCAGATCCAGCGAACGGAAATCGAGAAGCGGCTTGCCGAATTGCGTGACGTGTTCGAGACGCTGGTACCCGCTTCGATCACAAGCGAATGGGGACAAGCCGTCTGCAGTCCGACCCGGTTCCTCAGCGTTTCGGCCAGGGCCGCCGACCTCATCGTCACCGGCGGCGTGGATGGAGACAACGTCTTTCGCGCCGTGGATGCCGGCAGCCTCGCACTCGGTGCCGGGCGGCCGGTCCTGGTCACTGCTGGCAATATCGAGCATATTCGCGCAAAAACCGTGCTGGTTGCCTGGAAGGACACCAGGGAGGCTCGGCGTGCGCTAGCAGATGCGTTGCCTTTTCTGGCAAAGGCCAACGAAGTTGTTGTGGCCACGATAGACAGCAACCGCGACGAAACCAGCCGTGACAGCCTCGACGATGTCGCCGTCTTTCTCGACCGCCACGGCATTAGGGCGCGAACCGAACTGATCGCCGGCGAGGCTGACGGCGACCGGTTGCTGACCTACGCGCGCTCGATCCATGCGGACCTGATCGTCTCGGGCGCCTATGGCCATAGCCGCTTGCGGGAATGGGCGTTCGGCGGCGTCACCCGCACGCTCATCGAAGAGAGCGGCATCAGCCGCTTCATGTCGTATTGATGATAAGCGAAGCTGACCAGAAATCCGTCTCGCCGGACGGTAGTGCCTATTGGTCGATCGAGGCCAATGACCTCCTGCGACGCCTGAAGACGTCTGCCTCGGGGCTTGGGGCTGCCGAGGCCGCATCGAGGCTCGCAAGATTCGGTCGAAACACACCGGCGTCGAAGTCGAGCGCGTCGGCCCTGATCGTGTTTGCCCGCCAGTTCCGGAGCCCGCTGGTCCTGATCCTCATTTTCGCAGCCAGCGTGTCGGCTTTCGTCGGAGAGGGCCAGGAGGCTGCAATCATCGGCGCGATCGTTCTGGCGAGCTGCGTCTTGAGCTTCACCCAGGAATATGGTGCGTCGCGGGCGACCGAGGCACTGAAACAGCGTATTTCGCGCAAGGCTATAGTGTTGCGTGATGGCGTCGAGTGCTCGGTTGCTGCCGAAGATATCGTGCCGGGCGACTTGATCCGCCTTTCCGCCGGAAACCTCATTCCCGCGGACGGCATCATTCTGGACGCGCGCGATTTCAACGTCAGCGAGGCCGTGCTGACCGGCGAAACCTTTCCCGTCGTGAAGGCACCGGGGCGGTCGGCGCCAGAGGCTTCCGTCGCACAGCGCAGCAATGCCGTTTTCACGGGCACTTCGGTTCGCAGCGGCACTGCAACCGTGCTTGCGGCAGCGACCGGCGCCAGCACTGAATTCGCATCGATCGCTGCGGCCCTGGAGCGGCAAATCCCCGAAACAGGGTTTGCCCGGGGCATAAGACTGTTCGGCTATCTGATGACCGAGATCATGCTGGCGATTGTCATCCTGGTGTTCTTCGCCAACCTGATGCTGCATCGCCCACTGATTGAATCGCTGCTGTTTTCGCTGGCGCTGGCGGTTGGTCTTACGCCGGAACTCCTTCCGGCCATTATCAGTGTGACGCTGGCTAGAGGGGCTCGGGCGATGGCTGCCAATGGCGTCATCGTGCGCCGTCTCGACGCCATCGAGAATCTGGGCAGCATGGACGTGCTTTGCACCGACAAGACCGGCACGCTGACGGAAGGCGTGATCCACCTTGACGGATGGCTTGATGTCGACGGCAATCCGTCAACCAACATCCTGCTTTGGGCACGTCTCAACGCAACCCTGCAGACCGGACTGAAGAACCCGCTGGACGAAGCCATCGCCGGTGCGCCGGGCGAGGGCGCATCGTTAGCCGCTTTCACCAAGGTCGACGAGATTCCTTATGATTTCATCCGCAAGCGCCTATCCGTTGTTGTGCGGACCAAGGATGCCGAAGATCTTCTGATCACCAAAGGTGCCGTACTGAATGTCCTCGAAACGTGCGGCTTCGTCACCACGACGAATGGGCTCGAACCCCTCGATGAGAAGCAGCGTGCGGCGATCGACGAGAAATTCCGGCGCTGGAGCGCGGACGGCTACCGCGTTCTGGGCCTGGCAATCCGTCGGCTTGAGAGCCGGAAAACGTTCAGCAGGAAAGACGAAATCGATCTCGCCTTCGTGGGCTTCCTGCTTTTCCTCGATCCGCCAAAGCAAGGCGTCAGGGAGACGCTTGCCGAGCTCGCCCACCGCGGCATCGCGGTAAAGGTCATTTCAGGCGACAACCGTTACGTTGCCGCGCATCTTGCACAAGCGATCGGCTTGCGCGCCGACAGGATCATGACTGGTGAGGAGCTTTCGAAATTGACCAAGAGCGCGCTCTTTGCGGGCGTGCAGCACACCGATCTCTTCGTCGAGATCGATCCCAACCAGAAGGAGCGCATCGTCCAGGCCTTGCGGAGCAGGGGCCATGTCGTTGGTTACCTTGGCGACGGCATCAATGATGCGCCCGCCCTTCATGAGGCAGACATAGGCATCTCGGTCGACACCGCTGTCGATGTCGCGCGCGAAGCGGCCGATATCATCCTGCTCAAGCAAGATTTGGGCGTGCTCGTGCGCGGCGTCGACGACGGCCGCAAGACATTTGCCAACACGATGAAGTACATTTCGATCACCACCAGCGCCAATTTCGGCAACATGATCAGCATGGCTGTCGCCTCGCTGTTCCTGCCTTTCCTGCCGCTTCTGGCAAAGCAGATCCTGCTCAACAATTTCCTTTCGGATGTTCCTTCGCTCGCCATCGCGAGCGACAACGTCGATGCCGACCAACTGCGTCGGCCTCGTCACTGGGACATCCGTTTTGTGCGGCGGTTCATGATCAGCTTTGGCCTGGTCAGCTCGCTGTTCGATTTCGCCACGTTCGCGTTCCTGCTGTTCTTCGCCCATGTCACGGAGGCCGCATTCCAGACTGCCTGGTTTGTCGAGTCGTTGCTGACAGAGCTTGCCATCGTGCTCATTGTGCGCACGCACAGAGCTTTTTGGACGAGCCGTCCGAGCTCGTTGCTGGCCTGGCTTACGTTGGGTGTAGGGGTCGCCGCGATCATGATCCCCTATCTGCCGTTTGCCGACTGGTTCGGCTTCGTGCCTTTGCCGCTGCCCGTGCTTGCCGGGCTTGTTGCAATCACCGCGCTCTATCTCCTGGCCTCGGAGGCGACCAAGCGCTGGTTCTTCGGACAAGAGAGCCGCCAGTCGCACGGGAAGAGGGCGGGGCAGCTGCTCGACAAAGGGCCCAAGCCTCATGCGGCCTACCCGAGATCATAGGCCGTGTGGGGAGGCTTGAAGCGGTGATGAAAAGAAGCGCGGGCATTCTGCCCTATCGCAGATCGAGCAATGGGCTGCAGGTGCTGCTTGTCCATCCGGGCGGCCCCTTCTGGCAAAGCCGCGACCTTGGCGCTTGGTCCATCGCCAAGGGCGAGTTCGACGAAAGCGAGCTGCCAGAAGCCGCGGCGCGGCGCGAATTCAAGGAAGAGACAGGTTGGGAGCCCAACGGGCCCCTGGTCAATCTGGGTGAGCTGCGCCAGCGAAAGAGCAAACTCATTACTGCTTTCGCGTTGGAAGGCGATTTCGATACCGCGACGTTGCGCAGCAACATGTTTGAGATGGAATGGCCACGACGCAGCGGCCGCATGCAGTCATTTCCCGAGGTGGATCGCTGTGCATGGCTGGATCGAGACCTGGCCCGGGCAAAACTGCTTGCCGGTCAGCGGCCCTTTATCGACCGGCTCGTCACTTCTGTTTAGCGCGCCATGCTTCCTTTCCAGGGCTCAGGGGTTGGCAAGGATGCCGCCTGTTGATCGAGATCAACGCCACCCGTCGCCAACAGCGGCAAGATTGGCCAGTAGGCAGGAGTGATCAACATGACCTTTCTCGATTACCTGATTTCGGTCGATGCCAGAACGGCTCTAATGGATCGAATGATGCAGAAGCTCGGCGTCGACAGACAACTGAAGGTCGTGGCAGACCATGCGGCAGTCACCAATCGGGCGGTGAACCGCTGCCGTGCCTGCGGCCATCAGGACGAATGCATGACCTGGCTCGATGAACACGAGCATGCCAGCGAGCCGCCAGACTATTGCCGCAACAGCGACCTTATCGCTCGACTGCAGCATGCGGCCGGGCAACGCTAGGACATCGAGCTGTCAGCCTCGACGAGGTCGTGCCGTCCGTGTTCTGATGAGAGTCAACACAGACCAGATTTTTGCGGTTGATAAGTTTGCATTCCACGGGACCAGGCAGCTTGGACAATTTATTTTTTCTGGAGGCATTTCTGCTCTTTGTCGCGCCAGGGCCTACCAACGCTCTTTTGATGGCGGGGGCGGTCAAGCTAGAGAACTCGGTCAAGCTTTTGGCCGCTCAGGCTTGCGGATACGGGATCGCATGCGCGTGCTGGTTTTCGCTACGTCCCTTGATGCCGCCCGAGGCCATTCAAATACTTAGGCTGGTGGCAGCCGGATGGCTCATAATTCTGGGCCTGCGTCTGACAGCGAGCGCCCGGATCAACTCTTCCAAAAGCGGCGACGCCATTTCGGTTGCGGCGACCAGTGCTCTCAATCCAAAGGCCTTTATTTATTGCCTGGCTATCGTGCCGCTAAACACCGAACCGCGCGCGCTGGGGATCTTCTGGGTTGCGCTGTTGATGATGACAGCTGCCACAGGATCGTTGTGGCTGTTGCTAGGTCGGCGCTTCAGCGGAGGCAAAAGAATGGTAGAGAGAGTTGCCGGCGCGGCGCTTGTTGCATTCGCCCTGTTGCTCCTTCGGCCATTGATACTTCTAGTCGCGATCTGAGCGCAGCGAAGCGTAAGCGTGAACCTGTTTCGCTGGTAGGCCATCCTCCAATGCACTGTTAAGCCCCGCTGGCACGGCGGCTCGCGACACCAACCCGTTGGTGGTCGGGCCTTCGCTACGAAACAAGGATGACGGATACGGGATCGGCGCAGAAGAGATCGTCCTCGACAGCTTTGACGCCGGCGACGTTTTCGGCCGCGACAATGGCTGCCTGCCGCTCGCGCTCGTCGAAGATGGCCCCGCTCAGTTTCACCACGCCATTGTTCACCGTCACGTTGATCAAGTCCTTGCCGGCCCATTTCTGAGCCGCAAGCTCGGCAATGATGTTCTGCCGGATCTGTTCGTCTTTGATGGCTGCAGAGGCTGCATCCGGAAGCACGCCGATCAATGCCCGCAGAAGATCGGAGCGGGTGATGATGCCGACGACTTTTCCAGCGTCGACGACAGGGATGCGTTTGACATGGTGACGCGTCATGAACTCGACGACCTCGTCAAGCGATGCGGTAGGGGATGTCGTGACGACATCTTGCGACATCACCTCCTCGACCCGTCGCCCATTTGCGTGGACATATTCATCGGCGGCCTTTCCGGGGCTGACCAGAAACTCCAGCCAGCGCGAGCGCTTGCGCTGCGTGCCCAGTTCCCCGCGACGTAGGAAATCGCCCTCGCTGACGATCCCCACCAGGGTGCCGTCGCCGCGAATGACGGGCAAGCCGCTAATCCTTTTGACGAGCATGGTCCCGGCCGCTTCAGCGATCGATGCGGACGGGTCTATGCCGACGACTGGCTTGCTCATTATGGCTGCGGCTTGCATGTTGGCTCTCCGGAGTTTTTCCAAACCTCCGGCTTCTTAGGCTTCACATGCTCGAAGCACCTTGATCTGAATCATTTTTCCATCGAGGCATATGGTCCAGAGTTGGGGTCACGAATGGGCGCCTGCCGGTCAACCAGCGATAGCGGTCTTGGCGACATTCACGCCAAGTTCGTAGACAAGCAGTCCACCATAATAGGCTGTCGCAGTGACCAGAATCGCTCCGCAAATTTCGATCAAAGGGATGGCCATCGTTACAGCACGAAACTCGCGATTCCGTACCCAAAGTGCGAGCCGCACAAGTCCCCAAATCAGGAAGGCAAAGGCGGTAATGCCCCCCAGGCTTTCGTGGATTTCCGCGATATCGCTGCTGAAGCCGGCCGCTTCGGCGTGATCCAGGGCGAGACCGCCGAAGAACCAGGTCCCAATGGCGAACACTCCGGCAGCCAGGGCCACAAAGGTTGAGATCGTGCCGACGCCCGATTTCCTGGTGACGGCGCTGCCGCCTGCCAGCGCCACAAGGTCGATAGCTGCAAGGGTGTAGATCAGAACAATAGGAAAATGAACAAGACTGGGGTGGATGTGCTGAATGGGAACCACGAAAACTCTCCAGAAATTGGTAGGGACTTAGGACAATGGCCAGCCTTGCAGCGAGCCGTGGCCGACAACATTTGTGAGCGTTATGTGCTGTGACGGGCCGCGCACTGCGAGCGAGAGATCTAGTCGTTTTCGTCGGCCTCATCGCCCTGCCGGTCGTCACACGCATCGTCATCACCCTTGATGGCTTTCGAAGTGGTGGCGTCCTGCATCGGGATGGCCTGCAGGTCGATCGGGCCGGACGGGACAACGGACGATGGCGCTCCGCATGATCCTTCGTCCGATTCAGCAGCCGCGGGGAGGGCGAAGGTTGTGAGGCCTGCAAGTGCTGCAAGGACAAGCATGGAATTGCGCATGGTCTGGTATCCTTCTCGGCGCGGCCACGATTGGACGCGATAGTGCCTTGATATGGACCCTTCGCTTGCTGATGGCTGAGGATGATTGACAGCAAATTGAAAGCTTGAACGTGCGACATGCCTTGCCGATGAAAAGCCAGTTGAAGCGTTTGGCGGTGCTTGGTCTCGCTGGACTTGTCCTGGCAATGCCTCTCGCTGCCCGCGCCGATGAGGACGATGACGGCGATCATGACCGGGCGCGGGATTTGTACGAACGCGGCGAAATCAAGGGCCTTGCCAATATACTGGACGTTGTCCGCGCCAAAGCTCCCGGCGATGTTGTTGCGGTCGATCTCATCCGCAAGGCCGACAGATGGGTCTACCGTTTCCAAGTCGTCGGTGCCGATGGCCGGCGAAGGACCGTAGACGTCGACGCCGGTGCCGGCGTCATCATGCGCGATGGCGAGGGTGACTGATGAAGATACTCCTCGCCGAAGACGAGCCCCGTATCGCTGCCGATATCGCGACCGCCCTCAAGGCATCCGGAATGGCGGTCGATATCGTAAAGGATGGTGAAGCTGCCTGGTTCGCAGGCGATGTCGAGAATTATGACGCGGCGATTCTGGATCTCGGATTGCCCAAGCTCGACGGTCTTACGGTCTTGAAACGTTGGCGAGCCAATGGGCGCAGGTTTCCGGTTCTCATCCTGACCGCAAGGGGGATGTGGACGGAACGCGTGGATGGTATCAACTCCGGTGCTGACGACTATCTTCCCAAGCCTTTTGAAATGGAAGAACTGCTCGCCCGGTTGCGCGCCATCCTGCGCCGCTCGGCAGGGCAGGCGGCACCCGTGTTGAAGTCCGGGCCACTGCTCTTGGACACACGCCAGATGCGGATTTCGCTGCGCGGCATTCCCGTTGCGCTTTCGCCGCTCGAATACCGGCTCCTGGCGTTTCTGATGCACCACGCCGGCCGGGTGGTGGCACCGACCGAACTTGCCGAGCATCTTTACGATTCAGGCAACGACCGCGATCCGAACACGATCGAAGTAATCGTCGCGCGCCTGCGGCGCAAGCTCGGCAGCGATGTCATCGAGACACGACGAGGGTTCGGGTATCTGATGCCCGATGATGCCGCCTGATGGGCAACTCGATCCGCTTCCGGCTGTGGTTGGCGGCAACCATCTCGATTCTCGTCGCACTCGGCATCGCCGGCGCCGGCTTGCGCTATCTCTTCGAACTTCACGTCGAGCGGCGCGTTGTGGGCGAGCTGACGGTCGACCTCAATGAGCTGATCGGCGCAACGACCTTCACAAGCGACGGTCACCTTATGGTGGCCCCGGTGCTCACCGACCCGCGTTTCGCCAATCCGCTGTCCGGTTACTACTGGCAGGTCGAAGACATCGCCACCGGCGGCCTCGAGCGCTCACGATCTTTGTGGGACGCCAAGCTGGTCCTGCCTGCGCGGAGCGCAACTGGTGAGCTGCGAGCTGTCGAGGAGTTCAAGGGCCCTGGTGGAGAACTCAGTATTGCGGTCGAGCGCACGATCATCGATGCCGGGGGCCATTCCTTTCGCGCAATCGTGGCGGAAGATCATCGAACCGTTGAGGTGTCTGTAAGCGAATATGTTCGCGATCTTGCCCCGGCTCTCCTGATGCTTGCGGCAGTTCTCATGGCCGCGTTTTTCGTCCAGATCACCATCGGCCTTGCGCCGCTGGAGACCTTGCGGGTCGCCGTAGGAAGCGTGATCGGGCAGCGAGCGGCACGGCTTGATGTGGTGGCACCAAGCGAGGTGCAGCCGCTCGCGAACGAAATCAATCGTCTTCTCGATGCCCAGGAGAAGGCCCTTGCGCGAGCCCGCTCGCGCGCCACCGATCTGGCGCACGGCCTCAAGACGCCGCTGCAAGTCCTGTCGGCCGACATCCGTGCCTTGCGCAAGAAAGGCGAGACGGATCTGGCCGACGAGATCGAGAAGAGCGCAGGAGCGATCCGGCGCCATGTCGAGCGGGAGCTCGCGCGCGCCCGCCTCGCGCCCGGCGTTTCCGGCGAGGCATCCTGCCGAGTATCGGAGGTCGCGACTGGCGTCATTGCAGTCGTCAAGCGCACGCCAAGCGGCAAGCAGCTTTCATTCAAGATGGGCGTCCCGGAGGGTCTGACGGCGCCAATCGACGAAGGCGACCTGTCGGAAATTCTGGGCAATCTGGTCGAGAACGCCGCGCGCTACGCAAAATTGTCAGTCAGTGTCGATGCATCCTCGGCCGCTGGCGAGGTGATCATCGCTGTCACCGATGACGGACCCGGGATACCGGATGCGGATCGCGAATCCGCCTTGTCGCGAGGCGTCCAGCTCGACCGCAAGGGCGGCAGCAGCGGCCTTGGCCTGGCCATCGTTTCCGACATCGTTGAAGCCTATGGCGGACGCCTTGCCATGGCCAATGCCGATCCGGGTCTGGTGGTGACCATTTCCTTGCCGCGACACAGTTGAGCGCGCTTCAGGCAAAACCCGGGAAGTAGTCGACCTTTATCTTCGAACGGCGAACGCCCATGGCCAGCAGTTTCTGACGCAGCGCCTTGACCATGGCCTGCGGCCCGGAAATGTAGAAAATCCTATCAAGGTAGTCGGGTATGGCCAGACGTATCAGGCGCTCGTCGATGTAGCCGGGATACTGCCCGCGCTCGCCCCCGCGCGCCACAGCGTGGACCGTCTTGATACCAAGTTCCTGCCTGACCGCGCCAAGCACGTCGCGATAAGCGATGTCCTGCTGCCCCTCTGTTCCGTAGAGGATGACGATCGGTCGCCGCTCCTTGCGGTCGAGCAGATATTGCAGCATCGAGCGGAATGGCGTGATCCCGATGCCTCCTGCCAGGAAAGCGATCTTGGTTTCACGCCGGGGGGGAAGCGTAAAGTTGCCGGCCAGTTGCGCGGCGTGGATCGTGCTGCCTGGCTTCATGGTCATCAATTCGCGCTTGAAGGCGCTTGATTGCGGATAGAATTTGACGCCGAGGCGGACCGTTTCCTCCGTCGGCGCTGAGGCCACCGTGAAATAACGGCGGTTGCCGCGATTGTCGGCACGATCGAGGCCAAGCGTCCATTCAAGATATTGGCCGGCCTCAAAGGCGACCTTGCGCGGCGACCGGAAGACGAAGTCAAAGCTGTCGACGGCCGATTGCTCGATGCGCTCGAGCGTCAGCACGAAGCGGCCCTTGGGTCCTGCCGCATAGGCGAACAGGTTGCCGGCCAGCAGCGCCAGTTCCGGCGTGAAATAGAACGAGCCGATATGGATGTTGGGAGCAAACAGAAAGCCGACGATGGCGGCAAAGGCGATACGCGGCCAGCGCATCGTCGGCGCAGTCAGCGGCTCGGTCAGCATCACAAAGGCAAAGAACAGCAGAGGCGACGAACCCAGGGTCTCAGCAAGCGCGGTCCAGTATTGAGATGGGTCTGTGGTTGCCAGAATGGTCGCCAGCGCCACGACAACAAAGGTCGAGACAAGATCAAGCCGGCGCAGTTTGCGGACAATGAGGATGCCGCCGAAGAGCACGAGTGGAAGCAGCGGCAGGTTGCCGCCAACCCACCAGGTGGCTGGCTGGTCGAGCAAAAGCGCTGACAGCGCCACGCCCAGTGCAGCCGGATTGAAAAGGTGCTTCCGGCCGATGGCGAGAATGAACTTGGACGAAATCGCCCAGACGGACGCGAATGCCACCGCCGCGATCCCCTTGATGTCCGTGGTGGCTACCGGATCGAGAATAAGCGCAAGGATGAGCGCGGTGATGTAGACGGACTCGCTGTTGGCCGGGACCGCAAAGACATGCGCAAAGACCTTGTTGGTGAGCCAGCAGGCGGCCAGCGCCAAAGCCGTCGTGTAGGCAAGCGCAATCGGATCATGCGGAACGAGTTTGGCGAAGCCGAGCACGAGCGCTGCGCCGACCAGCGCCATCAGATAGTAGAGGACCAGCCGGTACATGGTCAGATGATCGAGAACTCGGTCGATGGTTTTGATCATGGCAGGCAAAGGGCTCCGAATCCGGTTGTCGGCGTGGCGCGGCCATTGGCGTCGACGACATACCCTTCGAGGCCTGGCGTCTGCTCGATGAAGAGAATGCCGTCCCGGCCCATGGCGAAGGCAGCAGTGGCGAAACGATCGGCTTCGAGCACGTCGGCGCCGATGACGGTCAGGCTGACGATGTCCTGGATCGGACTGCCAATTCCATGCGGGTTGTAGATGTGTTGACCGCGGACATAGGTTCCGGAGGTCGCCACTCCGCGACCGCGGGGATAGACGATCTTCACGATCTCGTGGGCGTTGAAGGGATTGCGGATGCCGACGCTCCAATCATGGCCCGAAGCATTCTTGCCGCATGACTGGACGTCGCCTCCCGCTTCGATGAAGAAATCGCTGATGCCGGCTCGCTGAACGATGCCTGCCGCATTGCGGATGGCCCAGCCCTTGACGATGCCGGAAGGATCTAACGACCCGTCGGGCTTGCGAATATCGAAGTATCCGGCCGTCTCGTTTTTCGTCTGTTGGGCGAGAGCGAACACTTCCGTCATCTCGCCGCTCCAGTCGATGACCGGAACGTCGCCGCGGTTGATAGCCGTGATCTCGCTGTCGACCCGGTATGTGCTGAAGCGCCGGTCGATATGCTCGAAATAGCCGAAGACCGTCTCGATCAGCTCACCGCCCGACGCGCCGCCGACGTCGACCGTAATGGGCATTCCCATCAAAATACGCGTCTCACGCATGGAACTAGGACGATGCTTTCTTCAGCGCGCCGCCCAGCGACTGGATAAAGGCCCGGCTGGTCAGCGTCGCACCTGAAATGATGTCGACATTGGCGCTTTGGGCGCGGATCGCTTCGTCGCGCAGCATGGGCAGCGCCTGCCTGTTGATGCTGATGGAGGTGCGGCGATCGGATGGATATTTGAGTACTTTCAGCGCCGAAAGCTGCCCGCCCTGTACGAGGGCCTCAATCTGGATGATGCCGTAGTAGGCATCGGCCGTGGGGCCGGTGTAGACGCCATCGGCATAGCCCTTTGCGGCGAGCTTCATGCCCACCCGGGCGACACGTGCTGGTGCATCCGGATATGCCGGCCTCGGCTGCGGGACTGGTATGTAGATGGCGGGTGTTACGGCGAATGAAGGCGTTGATGACGCAGGATCGGCGACAGCCGGCGGCACTGGCTGCGCCGGCAGCGTTGGCGACGGTTGTGGTGCCACTGGAACCACTGTCTGCTTGACTGGATCATTCGGCCGTTCGGCGGGCACGGCTATGCCAGCCGTCGTTTCCCGGGCAATCGGGAACCTTGTTCTGAACCGGGGGTCGAGGGGCGCCGGCGAGGTGCGGAGCATCGGCAAAGCCGCAGCGGATGCGGGCTCTTTTGGCTGCACGAAAGGCGCTTCGGCTGCGTCGGCCGGCAGCGCCTCGCCGAGCATATCGTTTGCCGGACCCTTGCCGGTCTGATCCCAGACATAAGCGCCCGAGGCGGCGATCACCAAAAGTGACAGGGCAATCTGTTTCATCGGAATTTCGTTTCCACACTGAACCTTGCAGAGGCGACCCCATCTGGTGCGCTGCGGATGCAATATCCCACGACCAAGCTGACAACTGGCTGTCAGCCGAGGTTGAGCTGCGAGGGCGCCGCGAAAGCTCAAGGGACGACAAATTGACTTGTCCTAGATCAAGATCGTCGCATAAGCAGCGAGGTAGGAAGGTTCTCTGAACGAGGTAGCTGCCTGTGATTGTTGCCAACGAGCCGGCCGGATACTCCGGAACCCAGATATTTCTGCATTGGACAATCGCGGCGCTGATCGTCCTGCAGCTTGTGATCGGTGAGGACATCAAGCCGGCTTACCGGGCGTTCTCGCGCGGTACCGAGCCGGCAGCTGGCGACATCTTCAACGCGAACATTCATGTCTATGTCGGTTTGGCCGTTCTCGTACTGGCGATCTGGCGGTTTGCAATCCGTCTACGGGATGGCGTGCCGGTGGCGCCTCCCGAAGAGAGCATCCTGCTGAAGCGGATTGCTGCGGCCGCGCATTTCCTGCTTTATCTTTTCATTTTCGGGATGCCGATTACCGGGGCGCTGGCATGGTACTTCAGCTTTCGAGCGATGGGGGAGATTCACGAACTCGCCAAGCCGGTGATCATCATTGTCGTCGGCCTCCATGCCGCGGCGGCGCTGTGGCAACATTTCTATGTGAAATCGGATGTGCTGGTCAGGATGCTGCGGCCTGCTGGACGGCGTGCGCCGTGATGCCATGAGCCGCCTGCACAGTGAAAACCATCTCGTATCGCGCGTCGGCTGGTTGCGCGCCGCCGTTCTCGGCGCCAATGACGGCATCGTCTCGACAGCCAGCCTGATCGTTGGCGTGGCGGCAGCCAATGCCGCGGCCTCCAACGTTCTGGTGGCCGGCGTCGCCGGACTGGTCGCCGGTGCGATGTCGATGGCGGCCGGCGAGTATGTCTCGGTCAGCTCGCAGTCCGATACCGAACAAGCCGACCTTGCGCGGGAGAGAAGGGAACTGGCGACGCAGCCAGATTTCGAGCGACAGGAACTTGCGGACATCTATGTCCAACGTGGCGTGGA
Source organism: Mesorhizobium sp. P2_D6 (assembly GCF_056404315.1). Classification (NCBI taxonomy): domain Bacteria; kingdom Pseudomonadati; phylum Pseudomonadota; class Alphaproteobacteria; order Hyphomicrobiales; family Phyllobacteriaceae; genus Mesorhizobium; species Mesorhizobium sp. P2_D6. The sequence goes on from NZ_JBFUEG010000010.1 coordinate 19,242, forward strand.
GCCAACGCTGGCCTTGCAGGTCGCCGACCAATTGATGGCGAAGGATGTGCTCGGCGCCCACGCTCGCGACGAACTTGGCATCTCGGAGGTGACGACGGCCAGGCCGATCCAGGCCGCGCTGACCTCTGCGGCTGCATTTTCGGTTGGCGCGGCCATGCCATTGGCGATGGTGCTTGTTTCGCCGGCCGCCTGGCTTGCCGCAACGGTGTCTGTTGCCTCGCTCCTGTTCCTGGCGGTTCTGGGCGCCATTGGGGCCAAAGCTGGCGGCGCCAATGTGTTGAGGGCAACTGTTCGCGTCACCTTTTGGGGGGCGCTGGCAATGGCGCTGACCGCAGGTATTGGTGCCGTTGTTGGGACTGCCATCTGACGGTCCTGCGACCTTGATCCCAGCGTATGCCGGAGGCGCCCGTTCTCCCGCAAAATAATCCCGAGAGGGTTCGGCGCCAGTTCTATGAAGTTGTGAAAGCGCAACGAAGGCGGCGCGGAGGGGAGATATCACGAAGCTTCGCAAATCGCGGAGACGTCATCATGAAACAGCGCAGTTCGATCGACCCCGATATGGTCGTCGACGAAATCATGAGGAAATGGCCGGCAACGGTCGCTGTGGTGTTGAGACACAAGATGCTCTGCGTCGGCTGCCCGATAGGCGCTTTCCATACGGTGACCGAGGCATGCCGGGAACATCAAGTCGATGAGGGCGACTTTCTGGTCGAACTCGAATTTGCCATTCGAGGAGAACGATGACTGTCAGTCCTTTTCCCGGTTCTCCGCGAGAACCACAAGGCGATGCGCATCTTTGACCGTGACCCTCTGGCGCCCGCTGACAATTATTCCGTTCTCTTCCCATTTGCTGAGCAGCCGGCTGACGGTGTGCAGCGTCGTTCCCGTCATCTCCGCAATGTCCTGCCTCGAAATCGGGAAGTCGATTTCAATGCCACTGTCGGTCTTTCGGCCGGTCTGGTTAGCCAGTCGCAGAAGCGCATGCGCAACCCGCTGCTCCACCTGTTCCGTGGACATCTCCACCACCCGCGTCTGCGTCTCCTGCAGCCTGCTTCCAACCGTCCTGTAGGTGGCTGCCCCAAACAGGGGAAAGCGTCTCGACAGATCAGGCCACAGATCGTTTGACCAGGCCAGCACCACGCAGTCCACCGCCGCGACTGCGCTGGCAGGGTAGGTCGTCCGGCCGAGGGCCGCGGCGACGCCAAAGATCTCGCCTTCGCTGATGTATCTGGCGATGACCTGCTGTCCGTCCGGCGTTGTGCGGACCACCCGTATGTGCCCGGCGATCAGCACGAAGAAGGAATGGGCTTCGGCTTCCTGCTCGAAGATCGTTGAGTCTTTGGCATAGCGTGACGATCGGGCACTTCTGAGAATCTCGCTTTGCTCTTCGGGCGCCATCCCTTGGAAGAGGGGCAGCCGCGATATCAGCGATCGGTCCAGCGCAGCCAAGCGGATCCCTCACAGCCCTACGGTTCCGCATCAGTCATGCGGGAGACCTTTCTTATCCCGAGTTTGCGCCAGCGCAAATTGTCCCGTGCCGCATCAGGCTAAATGGCATGGAACGGCGCACTGCCGCGAAGACGAAACAAAGGACAAACCGATGAAACTCTCCATCCTCGCCGCCGCAATCTCCATCCTCGCGCTCGCCGGCGGCGCAAGCGCGGAAGAGCACGTGGTGCAAATGCTCAACAAGGGCGAAAAAGGCGCCATGGTCTTCCAGCCGGCCTTCGTCCAGGCGGCACCCGGCGACACCGTCAAGTTCGTGCCAACCGACAAGGGCCACGATGCGGAGTCGATCAAGGGTATGATCCCGGATGGCGCTGAGCCTTTCAAGGGAAAAACCAATGAGGAAATCACCGTCACGCTGACAAAGGAGGGTGTCTACGGCGTCAAATGCGCGCCTCACTACGGCATGGGGATGGTTGCACTCATCGTTGTCGGCAAGCCGGTCAATCTCGATACCGCCAAGGCGGTCAAGCATCCCGGGAAGGCAAAAACGATGTTCGCCGACCTATTCACCCAGGTTCCTGCCAACTGACAGCAATCGATACAGGCATGCCTGCCGCATAAAGGGCGGGCACGGGCCGGACGGACCGAGGGGCGGCGGTTCATCCGGCCCTGTTCATTTTGGAGACACAAATCATGGGAATTCCACGCCTGCGGGCCTACGCCGGGCCTGCACTCCTTTCCTATGGGTTCAGGCCCTTCTTTTTACTCGGGTCGCTGTATGCCGCGCTGTCCGTTCTGCTTTGGCTGCCGATCTATGCCGGCGAACTCGATGCCCACAGTGCGTTTGTCCCGGTCGACTGGCACATCCATGAAATGTTGTTCGGCTATCTGCCGGCGATCGTTACCGGGTTCTTGCTGACCGCCATCCCGAACTGGACCGGCCGGCTGCCGGTGCAAGGCCTGCCGCTGCTGGCGCTGGTTGTCCTGTGGCTCGCCGGTCGTGCCGCTGTCTTCTTCTCAGCCGATATTGCCTGGCAAGCAGCCGCGTTGATCGATGGTTCTTTTCTGCTTGCGGTCTGTGCTGCGGCGGCACGCGAAATCGTCGCCGGACGGAACTGGCGCAATCTCAACGTGCTGCTGCCGCTTGCCGTGCTGGCCGGCGCCAACGGGGCGTTCCACATCGAGGCCCACCTTCACGGCACATCCGATGTCAGTCGCAGGCTCGGCATGGCCGCCGCGATCATGCTCATTTCACTGATCGGGGGGCGCATCATTCCAAGTTTCACCCGCAACTGGCTCGTCCGCGAAAATCCTGGGCGGCTGCCTGCGCCGTTCGATCGTTTCGACATCGCATCGCTTGTCATCTCAGTCATGGCACTTGGAGCGTGGACGTTCGCTCCCGACCACGGCGCGTCAGGAACGCTCATGGCCGTCGCGGCAGTCTGCCAGGCGTGGCGTCTGTCGCGCTGGGCCGGCGACCGCACCTTGGGGGATCCGCTGGTGCTCATCCTCCATCTTGCATATGCCTTTGTGCCTGTCGGTCTTGCCTTCGTTTCGGCGTCGATCTTCTATCCTGCCATCGTCCCGGCCGCTGCAGGACTCCATGCGCTCGGAACTGGTGCGGTCGGCGCGATGACGCTCGCCGTGATGACCCGCGCGACGCTCGGGCATACCGGGCAAGAGCTCAAAGCTGGGAAAGGCGCCTTGTTCATCTTCGTGAGCGTCCTCCTCGCAGGATCATTGAGGATCCTGGCTGCTTTCGTCCCCTTTGACGTGGCGATCGACATGGCCGGCACCGCATGGGTGGCGGCATTTGCCGGCTTCAGTCTGATCTATGGAACTGCGTTGATGAGGCCAAAGGCGCGGTGAGGCGGCAGGAGAGCACGCGACCGCCCAAACGTGAATGGACAAGCCGCTTCTGATTTGTCAGGCAATGCCGAGGTAGCCTCGGAAACGGTTCGCCCACCCCCGGTGGGCCCGGACCAGCCTGAAACCCAGATTGTCGGGAGGCGTGCCAACGGCACAGCCGCCGCTTTTTCCGTCGCCGACGAAGTTCGACATGTAGGCTCTGTGAAGTCCTTCAAGGACGTGGACGCCGCAATTGTCGACCGAACTCGCAACACCGCTTCCATCCTCAGCCAGCGTGGTGCGGACGTAGCAGGTCGAAGTCCACTCCCAGATGTTGCCGGAAAAGTCGGCGAGCCCGAGGGAATTGAAACCAAACGAGCCACGGCTCCTGGGCAATGGATCCGGTTTGCGATTGAGGTCCACCTCGGCCTTGTAGCTGGTGAGCCAACGTCTGGCGGGGTTGTTGGCGTCGTTTTCGACACCCTCGAACTCACCCGCGAACCGTTCCGCCGCGGCAAACGCCCATTCCTCGTCGGACGGCAATCGCCAGTCGTCACCGGTCGCTTGCGAATACCACCTGGCGTAGGCATTCGCATCGAGGTAGCTGACGCCGGTCACGGGAGCATTGCTCGGGATTGCGCGCGTCTCCTGTGCCGGCTGACAGGTTCCGGCCGACACACAGTCCGCATAGTCGTCAGCGCTGACCTGATAGGTCATGATTTCGAGCGGCTTGTTGAGCTGGCGCTTGAGGCGGGGATTGCCTTGCGGGCGGCCGTCCTTCATGAACTCGCCAGGTGCCGGATAGATTATGGAGCCGGATTGCAAGGTCGTCGTGGCTGCGGCGGAGTGAGGCTGCCGGTCCCAACTGGCCGCCTTTATCGACAGACCCACCGGCACAGAAGTGGCCGCCATGGCGACCGCGAGAATCTTCAGGATGTAACGAGACATGGCTGTTGTCCGTGCCCGGACAGCGACGCTGTCCGGGCAATTTGGAGTGCCGTCAGTTGGTGGCGATGGGTTTCGGCGCCTCGACCTGCGTCATCAAATCATCATTCCACTCGCCCTCGACCATGAAATGAGCGGTCGCCCCGAGTTCCACGGCCTCGATCAGATTGTGATTGACGTAGGCGTAGACGCCGGGCTGCAGGAACGTATAGAGCGCGGATCCGGCAGAGCCGCCACGAATGAACCAGGTTTCCAGATCCTTGGCCGGCGGGTTGGCGAATTTGCCCTGTTCCCAGACATAGTCGCCGTGACCACCGATCAGATGCGGCCGCGTATCGCGGTTGGCCTGCGAATGGACGATCAGCACGGTCTCGCCAACCTTCGCCTTCATGGCGTTGTCGCCGGTCAGCGAACCGACCTTGCCGTTGAACACCACATGCGTCGGGATCAGCCCGCGCATGACCTTGACGATATCGTCATACCCATCACCGGCCGATTCGTAACTCTTGAAGTTTCCCTTCTCATCGCGCGGAATATAGAAGTCGCTCTCGCCGATATAGAAGATATTGTCGTATTTGACCGGCTCGCCCTTGTCGTTCCTGAGCCCGTCGCGCGGCAGCACCATGATGGCGCCGTTCATGCCGGAGACGACATGCCACGGGATCATCGGTCCGCCGGGGGCACAGTGATAGACGAACGTTCCCGTTCGCGTCGCCTTGAAGCGTAGCGTCACCTGTTCGCCGGGATTGATCAAGGTGAGGGCGCCGCCACCCAGCGCGCCTGTTGCTGCGTGAAAATCGATGTTGTGGGCTAGCGTGTTGGTGTCCGGGTTGATGAGCGTCAGTTCGACATAATCGTCCTGGTGGACGACCATCAGCGGGCCTGGGATCGAGCCGTTGTAAGTCATTGCATTGAGCTGCGTCCCGTCGGCGTCGATGACCATCGGCTTCTCCTCGATCGTCATGGTGAATTCGACGACCTTCGGACCGCCTTGGGCGATCTGGTCGTGCGGATGCACAAAAGGCGGTGCCACGAGCTTGATCTTCTCGCGGGGAAGTCCTCGAATGTCTGCTTTCGTCACTGTTGCCGACAGTGCGGGCAGTGCCGCCACGGCGGCAGCGCCAATCGCTGCTCCGAAGAGGGCTTCGCGTCGCGTGATCATATCAATCTCCTATCTCTACCGTTGCGGATGAGCAGAAGGTAACTGACCTGACGCGGCGTTTCTTTGCGCTGGCGCAAATTGGTGAGTGTTAATTGGAGGAGCAACAGCCCTTGGACAGTGGCAATCTTGTGCGCCAAGTTTGAGATGCAGCAGTTTGGTGTCGCGGTTTCTGCAAGCGTCCGCAGTCATTGGCTCCCTGAAGATCAGCGGCCGCCATTGCCTTTACAGAAGATCAGAATTCGCTCGGTGGCCAGGCCCACCAAGAAAAGGGCAACGGCCATCGCATTTCCGTCAGGACAGGCGTCTTCGCTGCCGAAAGCGTGCTCGCCAACGAGGACGGGCGTTATACGCCGGAGGAACTCGCAGACGGCCTCATGTCCAAGGGATGTGGGATGGGAGCAGAACCCAATGGGACTCTGCTTCGCGTCCGCTTTTTCGCAGCTACGAAACCATCACCGAGAACGGATCCGTAGTGAGGAAGAGGYCGTCCTTGACTTGCCCGACGCCGGCAACCTTTTCAGCCGCAACGATCGCTGCCTTCCGTTGATGCTCGTCGACAATCGCCCCCTTCAGTTCGACAACGCCGTCGCTCACCCTCACATCAATCAAGTCACCACCGCCCCAAGTTTGTGGCTGCAGCTCGGCAAGTATAGCCTTGCGGATCAGTTCGTCATCGGTTGGCGTGGTGTCCTGTTGCGGCATGGCGCGGATCAGGACAAGCAGCAAATCAGTTCGCGTGATGATGCCGACGATCCTTTCGCGATCGACAATCGGCACATTGTTGATGCGGTGTTGCATCATCAAGTTTACAATATCAGGAATCGAGGCGTCTGGAGGCGCCGAAATGACGGCTGTGGTCATCACCTCATGGATGATCCGTCCGTTCGACCGCACATAGTCATTGGCGGTTGTGCCCGGACCAAGATCAAACTCCAGCCAGCGAGGACGCACCCGCTGAGTCCCAAGTTCCTCTCGGCGCAAGAAGTCGCTTTTGCTTACAATGCCAACCAGGGCACCGACGCTGTCCGTTACCGGCAGGCAGCTGACCTTATTTGAAAGCATGAGCTCGACCGCTTCGGCGATCGTCGCGTTCGCATCCGTCGTAATGACCGGCTTCGTCATTATGGCTTCGGCTTGCATCCTCACCCTCCTGATTTTTCGTCAGACGACGATAGGACATCCCGACCCGCGGCGCTTTGATCTGAGTCACTTGGACCGGGGAGCATTCTCCGCGCCGTCGTCGCTGTCGATGAGAATGCGCTCCGCCGCGCCATCGAGATCCTCGTACTGGCCGCTTCTCAACGCCCACAGGAAGCCGGAGAGGCCTATTACACCAAGGAATAGCGCTACCGGGATGAGGTAGACGAGCGTCGTCATGACGATTCGGCCAAGACGCCGGCCCGCGCGCGCCTGTCTCGCCGCGCGGTTTTGGACGACGCGCCCATTGCGAAGCCTTGCAGACGCATGGCATTTCCAATCACGAGCAATGACGAGGCAGACATCGCGACCGCCGCGATAAGAGGCGTAACGTGGCCCAGAATGGCGATCGGCACGGCAACAGCATTATAAACGATCGCAATCGTTATGTTCTGTTGGATCAGACTTCCCGCCTTGCGCGACACGTCCAGCGCCAGCGGGACCGCCAAGAGGCTTTCGCGCAAAAAAACGAAGTCGGCTGCATTGCGGCCAATGTCGGCGGCCGTGGAGGGTGCGATCGAGACATGCGCAGCGCTCAGCGCCGGCGTATCGTTGAGCCCGTCGCCAACCATCAGAACCTTGTGCCCGTCTCTCGCCAGGCTCTCGATGCGTTCAACCTTGCCGGACGGCAGCAGGCAGGGAACGAAGTCATCGACACCAAGCGCGTCGGCAACCTCGGCGCAGGCTTTCGCGGTGTCGCCCGACAGCATCTCCACGCACATACCAGCGTTGTGCAGTTGATCGATGGCTGCCCTGGCATCGATGCGTAGCGCATCCTCGAAAACGAAGGACGCGACAATCATCCCGTTTTTCGTCAGGACTGTTCCGCCATAGCCATGTCTGCCTTCGCCGCCGGTTCGAGCCTTCCAGCCAGCCCATCCGCGTCTGCCCAGCCGCCAGGTGCTACCGGCGGCTGTGGCTTCGATCCCGAAACCCGGGTGCTCGGTCACCGCATCGAATTTGTGCAGGCTGCTGCTGACGGCAAAGCCGGCAATGGCCTTTGAATATGGATGACGCGAGTGCGCGGCCAGGTCGGCAGCGATTGCCAGCATGGCGGGATCGATCAACGACGCGTTGACCAGAGTGGGCTGGCCAAGCGTGAGCGTACCGGTCTTGTCGAACACCGCCGTGTCGATTGCCGCCAGACGTTCCATGGCCGAGCCGTCCTTGACCATGATGCCGTTTTCGAACAGGTGCCGTGCTGCGACCACCTGAACGATTGGAACGGCGAGGCCAAGCGCGCAGGGGCACGTGATGATGAGAACAGCGATGGCGATCGTCATCGCCCGGTGCCAGTCGCCGGTCGCCGCCATCCAGCCCAGGAACGTTACCAAGGCGGTGAGATGAACCACGGGCGCGTAGAGTGCCGACACGCGGTCGGCGATACGGCGATACCGGGCGCGACCACCTTCGGCGGCCTCCATCAGCCGAACCATTTCGGCCAGGAACGAATCCTTCGCGGCGGCTTTGGCCTCGATCGTCAGTGAGCCGGTAAGGTTGAGGACACCGGCCTGCACGGCCTCACCTGGCGCGACGTTTCGCGGCGTGCTCTCGCCAGTGACCAGTGAACAGTCCAGATCAGACGCCCCACGAATGATCTTGCCGTCGACGGGGATTCTCTCGCCGGCTGCAATGAGCAGTTGCATCCCTGGTTCGATCTCGCCAACCGGCAAATAGTCGCGTGCACCATCGCCGCGCAGCACCATGGCGCCGCGTGCGGCGAGCTGTGACAGGCCTTTCACAGCGGTGCGGGCGCGTTCGCGCATCACGTGATCCAGCGTGCGGCCGATCAGGAGGAAAAACAGCAGCGATACCGACGCGTCGAAATAGGCATGGTCGCCATGGGTGATCGTCTCGTAGAGGCTCATGGCGTAGGCCAGCGACACGCCGACGGCGATAGGCACGTCCATGTTCATGCGGCCGTGGCGCAGTGCATTCCACGCCGACTTGAAGAAGATACCGCCGGCGAAGGCGAGGGCGGGGATGGCGATCAGCGCCGAGACCCAGTGGAACAGGTCGCGGGTCGCGCCTTCGGCCCCGGACCAGACCGATACCGACAGCAGCATGATGTTGCCCGCCGCAAAGCCGGCAACGGCGACGGCGCGGATAAGCTCCGACAGCGTCTTGTCCTTTGCATCGGTGTCGGCTTCGAACAGATGTGCCTGGTAGCCCAGGCGCCCGAGCATAGCGACGAATGGCGGAACGTCGTCGCCGCGCCAGCGGATAGACACCCGCCTCGTTGACAGGTTGACGCGGGCGGCCTCGACGTGATCCAGCTTTCGCAACGCCGTCTCGATAGTCTGGATGCAGGCGCCGCAGTGAACAGCCGGTACCGAAAGGTCGGTCTGACGGAGGTCCTCGCCAAGCGATCGGCTCGCCAGCTTGACCTCTTGGCTTGACGGCAGGATCGAAGTGGGGCTGACCAGACCCAGCGCCATTTCAGCGCCCGGTGCACAGCAGCTCATTTCAGCGCTCCATTGGAAATCATGATCCTGCGCACGTCGCGATAAGGTCTTGCCAAGCCGGCATCGGCGTCGATTTCGATGATCCACACGCCATCCCTTGGCATGTGCCGTGCTGCGAACTCCTGGTCCGAGGCGAGGGCGAGCGTGACGGACTCATCCTCTTTCTCGTAAGCGGGATGGCGAAACAGCACCTTCACGCCATGCAAGGGAACCGGTTTGCCGACGGCATCGATGAGGCCATAGCGAACTTCACCCCATCCGATGGTCAATTTGCCGGTCCAGCCGAGGGCTGCCTGCGCCCGCCCTTCCTCGGCCTTGCTGTTGAACTGCTGGCTCGCCACATAGGTGTTTTCGACGACAAGGCCGGTCCAGCTCGTGTTGGCAAGCGTCGCCATCGTCAGATTGACCGTTATGACCACGCCGAAAAAGGCAAGGATGATGGCCAACATGTGCCTGCCGGTGAATTCGCGGGGTCTTCGCGTGGTGGCGGTCATCTGGCGATCTCCGGCGCATTGAACGTGGCGGTGTATTCGTTGGACTCGAAGCTGACCTTGTCTTCGACGCGGAATGTGAAGGTCTGCGCCTCGCGATTAATCTGATCGGCGGGCAGGCGCACGAAAACCTTCAGCATCTTCAGCCGGTCGGGTTCGACCTGGACTGCAAAAGAGCGATCGGCGGGGAGGTCGACGCCAACGATGCTCATCTCCGCGCCTGGCAAACCCCCAAGGGTGACGATAATCGTTCTCGGTTCGGGGATCATGTTCAACAGCTTGACGGTGTAGCCATTGCGGATCGAGCCGTCGGAGAGCGTCACGAATTGGGGGTTGCGGTCGTGCAGGACATTGATCTCGAGCCGGTCGCGCGTCAGCAGCGAAAAGAGCAGGCCCATGCCGATCAGCGACCACATAGCCATGTAAACGTAAGTGCGCGGCCGAAAGATCTTGCGGATATGGAAATGCGCCAGCCTGTCCGAAAACAGTCCGTCATCGGTCCTGACCAGCGCCGGGTTGACGGAGCTGGCGCCCCCGGCGGTGGCCAGCATCATGTTGGCGTTGTAGTCGGAGAGCGTCGCGTAGGAGATCAGCCCGCGCTCCTTGCCGAGCTTATCCATGACGCCGTCGCAGGCATCGATGCAGAGCGCGCAGGTGATGCATTCGAGTTGCTGACCGTCGCGAATGTCGATCCCCATCGGGCAAACCGCGACACAGGCATTGCAGTCGACGCAATCGCCGACCGGCTGCCCTGCGGCCTGGACCTTCTTGGCGTGACGTGAGCGCGGTTCGCCGCGCCAGTCATTGTAGGTGACGGTGAGCGAACTTTCATCGAGCATGGCTGCCTGGATGCGCGGCCATGGACACATATAGGTGCAGACCTGCTCGCGCATCAGCCCGCCGAACGTGTAGGTCGTCGCCGTCAGGACGGCGACGGTGATGTAGGCAACGGGCGCCGCCGTGCCGGTGAAGAGTTCGCCGAGCAGCGTCGGCGCGTCAGCGAAATAAAAGATCCAGGCGCCGCCCGTCAGCGCGCCTATGACCAGCCAGATGGCGTGTTTCGATACCCGCAGCACAAGCTTGCGGGGGGTCCAGGGACCGGCATCAAGTTTGATACGAGCGTTGCGGTCGCCCTCGATGGCCCGCTCGACGACCAGGAACAGATCGACCCACACGGTCTGCGGGCATGTGTAGCCACACCAGGCGCGGCCAACAGTCGACGTGATCAGGAAAAGACCGACGCCGGCCATGACCAGAAGGCCGGCGACATAGTAGAATTCCTGGGGCCATATCTCGATGAAGAAGAAATAGAAGCGCCGGTTGGCGACATCGAGCAGCACCGCCTGGTCCGGGGCAAACGGGCCACGGTCCCAGCGCAGCCACGGCGTCAGGTAGTAGATGCCAAGCGTGACCGCCATCACCAGCCATTTGAACTGGCGAAAGCTGCCCGAGGCCCGCTTCGGGAAGATCTTCTTGCGCGCGGCATACATTGGCTGGCGCACCTTGGCGGAGTTGACCGCCTCAGCCTCGAGCCGTTCTACCTGCGTTTGGTCCAGCACTGGTTTCTCCCATCGGAGCTTGTGATTTCGCCGGCCACGTGACCTAGCTGGGGCAAACAGGTCGCGAGATACAGCGTTGATCGGATTGTGCCGCCCATCGGATCGCGCCGCGTTGATGCAGGTCAATCGGCACCTGCACGCAAACAGATCGAGGCCCGGCAGAGCCGGGCCTCGTCGCTTGGGCGGTGAAGGGCAGGGAACAGGCTCCCCTTCCTATTCCCCACCGCCTAGCGAATGCACATAGACTGCCAGTTCCTTGACCTTGGTTTCGCCCAGGCGGGCGCCCCAGGACGGCATCACGCCCTGTTTCGGTGCGGTGACCTGGGCGGCAATGGCCGCTTCGCCTGATCCATAGAGCCAGATGGCGTCGGTCAGATCTGGAGCGCCGAGCTCCTTGTTGCCTTTTGCATTGTCGCCATGACAGGCGACGCAGTTTTCGGCAAAAACCTTGGCACCGGGCGTCACCAGCGATTGATCGCTGACGGTCTGCGACAGGCTGGCAATATAGGCGCTGACCTGTCTGATCTGGTCTGCGGTGATGATGTCCCCGAAAGCCGGCATTTCAGACAGGCGCGTATCCGGATCGGAGGCAAAGCGAATGCCATGCGTAACCGTCTGCTGGATCTGGTCCGCCTTGCCGCCCCACAGCCAGTCGTCGTCGTTGAGGTTGGGGAAGCCCTTGGAGCCCTGGGCGCCGGAACCATGGCACTGCACGCAATTGAGCTTGAACGCGGCACCGCCGGCGGCGACGGCGAATTCGCGCAGCGTGTCGTCCGCTGCGATCGCCGAAACACTTTTCGACTCTATCGCGGCGACATATTTGCCCTTGGCCGCTTCAGCCGCGGACAACTCGTTTCCGACATCGTTGCGGCTGGAATAGCCGAGCACACCCTTGGTTGCCGTGTGCAGAAGAGGCCATGCCGGATAAGCGATGGTGTAGCCGATCGCCCAGACTATGGTGATGTAGAACGTCCAGATCCACCAGCGCGGAAGCGGGTTGTTGAGTTCCCGGATGCCGTCCCACTCATGACCGGTGGTTGAAACACCAGAGATTTCATCGATGTGCTCGTCGCTCATGATCACTCGTCCTCAAGGGGAATCCGGGCAGCTTCATCGGCCAGCTTGCGGCTGCCGGGGCGAAGGGCAAACGCGATAGCGCCGACAAAGAAAAGCGCCATGGCAACCAGACCCCAGCTGTCGGCAAACTCCCGCATCAAATTGTAATCCATGGATAAAACTCCTCAACGGTAGCCGGCGGCTTCGTCGTAGTTCTTGAAATCGACCAACGTGCCGAGCATTTGGAGATAGGCAACGAGCGCATCCATTTCGGTGACCTGTTGCGGGTTGCCGTCGAAGTCGCCGATCTTGGCCTTGGGGTAGCGGGCCTCGAGTCCGGACGTGTCTGCGTTGGGGTCGGCCTGCGCCATCAAATCGGCATTGGCGTTGGCGATCATGTCGTCGGAGTAGGGGACGCCAACGCGCGCGTTGGCTACCAGATGCGTCGAGAAGTTCTTCACGTCGATCGGCGCGTCCTTGAGGAACGCGTAGCTCGGCATGATCGATTCCGGCACGACCGAACGTGGGTCGGAGAGGTGGTCGACGTGCCAGACATTCGAGTAGCGGTCGCCAACCCGGGCGAGATCCGGCCCGGTGCGCTTCGATCCCCACTGGAAGGGATGATCGTACATCGACTCGGCCGCCAGGCTGTAGTGTCCATAGCGCTCGACCTCGTCGCGGAACGGCCTGATCATCTGGCTATGGCAGAGGTAGCAACCCTCGCGCACATAGATGTTGCGCCCGGCAAGTTCGAGCGGCGAGTAAGGCCGCATGCCTTCGACCTTCTCGATCGTATTGTCGAGATAGAAGAGCGGTGCGATCTCGACGATGCCGCCGACAGTCACCACAAGAAGAGAGCCAACGAGAAGCAGTGTAGCGTTCTTCTCGATCAATGCGTGTTTGTCCATCAAGGCCATTTTCTGGCTCCCTATTCGGCAGGGTGAAGGGCGGGAACAGAGCCGGCCATCGGCTCCTCCTCGCGCTGATATCCGAGAATGGTCATGCCGATGTTCCAGGCCATGATCAGGGCGCCGGAGAGGTACATGGCCCCGCCGATGGCGCGCATGACATAGTAGGGGTGCATGGCGGCCACGGTTTCGGCGAAGGAGTAGACCAGGAAGCCCTGCTCGTCGTATTCGCGCCACATCAGGCCCTGCATGATGCCGGACACCCACATGACGGCGGCGTAGACAACGATGCCGAGCGTCGCCAGCCAGAAGTGCCAGGTGACGAGCCGCAGCGAGTAGAGACGTTCACGGTTCCACAGCTTCGGCACCATAAAGTAGATCGCGCCGAACGAGATCATGCCGACCCAACCGAGCGCACCGGAGTGGACGTGGCCAATCGTCCAGTCGGTATAGTGCGACAGCGAATTGACCGCCTTGATCGACATCATCGGACCCTCGAAGGTGGACATGCCGTAGAAGGCGATGGCCATCACCATCATGCGGATGATGGGATCGGTACGCAGCTTGTCCCAGGCTCCCGACAGCGTCATCAGGCCGTTGATCATGCCGCCCCATGACGGCATCCACAGCATGATCGAGAACACCATGCCCAGCGTCTGCGCCCAGTCGGGCAAAGCGGTGTAGTGGAGGTGATGGGGCCCAGCCCAGATATAGAGAAAGATGATTGCCCAGAAATGGACGATCGACAGACGGTAGGAATAGACTGGCCGGTTTGCCTGCTTGGGCACGAAATAATACATCATGCCGAGAAAGCCGGCGGTCAGGAAGAAGCCCACGGCGTTGTGGCCATACCACCATTGCGTCAGAGCGTCCTGGACGCCGGAAAAGGCGGAGTAACTCTTGGAACCAAGGAAGGAGGCCGGCATCGACAGGTTGTTGATCACATGCAGCATCGCGATGGTCACGATGAAGGAAAGGTAGAACCAGTTCGCGACATAGATATGCGGCTCTTTGCGCTTCAGGATCGTGCCGAGGAACAGGATGAGATAGGCGACCCAGACGATGGTAAGCCAGATGTCCACATACCATTCGGGTTCCGCGTATTCGCGGCTCTCGGTGATGCCGAGCAGGTAGCCGGTCGCGGCCATGACGATGAAGAGCTGGTAACCCCAGAACACAAACCAGGCGAGATCGCCGCCGAACAGCCGGGCGCGGCAGGTGCGTTGGACGACATAGAGGGACGTGCAAAGCAGCGCGTTGCCGCCAAAGGCGAAAACGACACCCGACGTATGCAGTGGCCGCAAACGGCCAAAGTTGAACCAGGGCTGGATGTTGAGATCGGGATAAGCAAGCTGCAGCGCGATGACCACGCCGACCAGCATGCCGACGACACCCCAAAACATGGTGGCGATGGCGCCGTAGCGGATTGGGCCGTCCATGTAAGCGGACGGGTCGATCGGAGCGGGCACTACGAAATTCGTGTTGCGGATGAGGATGGCGACAAAACCCAGCAGCACGAAGAACAGCACCCACATATGCTGCCGGAAGGGCTCGTCCACACCGAACCCGGCAGCCACAAGAGCCGCAAATGTAAAAAGGGCCAAAGCGAAGATTTGCGTGCCGAACTTCATGACATGTCCCCGACGTCGATTCCGATGCGCGGACGCCAATCCGCCTAACACCAATTCAGCAGTCGCCGCCTGGCTGCCTTGATCCATGTCAAAGCCACGTCCTTTTGGATTGGGCAGCGTCCAATCTCGAAAAAAGATTAGGAGGCTTCCGTTGAACAGGGAGAAGGAGCGGAAATCATCACTGTCCCGCCGTGAGATTTTCATGCCTGCCGGACGGTCCGATGGAGAGATCCTTCCTGGCGCGGTGATGAAACGTGCCCATGGGGAAAAGCTGCGGCTCTGTGACGCCCTGGAAATGATCGCCGATGCGCTGCCGGCCGCGGATCGCCTGAAATGTATTGGCGCGGCCAACGCGATCGTTCCGTTATTGCGCAGTATCCATCAGTACGAAGAGACAATTATCTTTCCCGCCTATGAAGCTGCCTCCGGCGGTAACGCCAACCTTGCTTCAATCCGGCGATTGCGCGCCGAACACGTCGAGGATGAATGTTTTGCCGGCGAGTTGACTGAAATCCTGCTGGCGATCGGCCATGGCGAGACGGTCGACAATGCCGAAGCTGTCGGCTTCATGCTGCGCGGCTTCTTCGAAAGCTTGCGCCGGCATATCGCCTTTGAACGCGAGCACGTCTTGCCGATGATCGGGGTCGTCGATTGATCCTAGACGCCAGAGCGTCGCTGCAGCCGGGTCAAGTTGTCGACTGTGACTTCCCGGTTGTTCTCGATCCGTATCACGCCATCCGATCGTAGCCTGGTCAGCTGGCGGCTCACCGTCTCGATCGTCAGACCCAGGAAATCGGCGATGTCGGCGCGGGTCAGCGGCAGATCGAAGCTTGTCGACTGGGCGGTTGGGTCGAGCGTGGGGTCGATGTTCCTGGCGATCATCAGGAGAAAGCTCGCCACCTTTTCCGAAGCGTTCTTGCGGCCCAGCGTCACCATCCAGTCGCGGGCTTCGTCGAGTTCGTTCAGCGTCTGCTTGAGCAGACGATGCTCGAGTTCCGGTGATTCCTTCATCATCCGTTCGATGGCGGCCTTTGGAAACGAACACACGGAAACGGCGGTGGCGGCTTCGGCATTGATCGCGCTTTCTACCTTGAACGGCCGGCCTAGAAAATCGGGGGCGAACTGGAGGCCGACAATCTGCTGGCGTCCGTCTGAAAGGCTCTTTGTGAGCTTCACCACGCCGGAAAGCACGTTCGAATAACTGTCGACGGTCTCGGTGTCGCCAATCAGTTCTACGCCCGGCTCAACCTTGTGTTTCGACGAGGTCTTGGCCAGCCCCACCAGTTGATCAGGATCGAGCGCGCCGCAGACGCCATGGTGGCGTGCTTCGCATGATTGGCAAAGCACGGGAATGCCAGCGTTGTGAACATCCTGACGCATTGTCATCATGATCGTCCGAGGACCCAAAGTGCCGGCAAGATAGCATCGGCGGCAGGAAAATCCTTGCGGCAGTTTGTCCGTAGAGTGCTTTGACCGAAATCAAGGCTGCCGGCGTCCAATGTGACCAATGTCGCTCCATGCAAAGTGGAGCGGACAAAGACATGCGGCCAGAATTAGTTGCCAGACTTGGTGAGAACGTGCCGCGTTATACGAGCTACCCGACCGCGCCGCATTTTAATGCAAGCGTTGACGCTGCCGTTTGTCGTGACTGGCTGCAGGCGCTCGAAGAGGGCGCCGAGATCTCGCTCTATCTGCACATCCCCTACTGCGACAAGCTCTGCTGGTTCTGTGCCTGCCATACCAAGCAGACACGCCACTACGAACCGGTGACTGCGTATCTGCGGTCATTGCATGATGAGATCGCCACCGTCGCCAGTCTTGTCACAGGTAAGGGGCGCGTGCGTGCCGTCCATTTCGGCGGCGGTTCGCCGACGATGCTCAAGCCCGAGGATATGGTGGCGCTGGGAACCGTCCTGCGCAACAGCTTCGCGTTCGTTCCCGGTGCAAAGATCAGTGTCGAAATCGAACCCAACGATATGGACGATGCTCGCCTCGATGCACTGGCCGAGATCGGCATGACAAGGGCGAGCCTCGGCGTCCAGGATTTCGATCCGAAGGTGCAAAAGGCAATCAACCGCGAGCAGAGCTTTCTGCAGACCAAGGCGGTTGTGGACGGGGTTCGCTCGCGCGGTGTCGAATCGGTCAATCTGGACCTGCTCTATGGCCTGCCGCACCAGACCCGGGAGAGCGTCTCCTCCACGGTCGCGCAGGCACTGACCCTGGAGCCGGACCGGATAGCGCTTTTTGGCTATGCGCATGTGCCGTGGTTCAAGAAACATCAGACGATGATCGATGAGGCATGGCTGCCCGGTCCCGCGGAGCGGTTTGCTCAATCGCAACTTGCGGCGCGGGCGATCATGGACCAGGGATACGAAGCAATCGGCCTCGACCATTTCGCCAAACCGGGCGATGCCCTGGCCCTTGCCGCCCGCGCCGGAACATTGCACCGGAACTTTCAGGGTTACACGGACGACTGCTGCGAAACCTTGATCGGGCTCGGCCCGTCATCCATCAGCCAGTTTCGGCAGGGCTATGCGCAGAACATGCCTTCAACCAGCGAATATAGACGCATGGTTGATGACGGCGGGCTGGCCGCTGTTCGGGGCATCGCGTTTTCCGACGACGACCGCGTTCGCGGTTGGGTCATCGAGCGGCTGATGTGTGACTTTGCCTTCTCGGCCATCGACTTGGTTGAGCGCTTTGGTGATGCCGGCCAAAGACTTCTCGTCAAAGCGAGCTCCACGGCCCTCCACGATCCTGCGCGGTTGCTTGAGCTTGACGGAGACCGCTTCGTCGTACCGACCGAAAGCCGGCCCTTTGTCAGGAGCATCGCGGCAAAGTTCGACAAATATTTCGAAACCGGCAAGGCCAGGCATTCGGTAGCGGTCTGAGCATCGGCTGCAGTCGGATGGGAAGGCCTACATCCCGATCTGAACAGCGCAGATCGTCGACCGCGTCAGGAATCGCTTCTCCCGCCCGTTATCGAGCGAGAACATGCCGCCGCGGCCAGGCACCACATCGATGATGAGATCGGTATGTTTCCAGGCCTCGAATTGCGAGGCCCCGATGTAGAAAGGCGCGTCGCCGATGTGGCCGAGCAGCACATCGTGGTCGCCGACGATGAAACCGGCACGCGGATAGCACATTGGCGAAGAGCCATCGCAGCAGCCGCCCGATTGATGAAACAGAACCGGACCGTGCTCGGCGACAATCTCCGCGATCAGGTCAAGGGCTGCCGGGGTCGCTGTGACCTTGGTTTGCATTGTGTTTTCCGATTTCCAGCCTGGGGCGCGGCTCCTCACGGAGCCGCGCCTGTAAGTCAAAGCAGCTGTCAGAAGAAGCCCAGCTTCTTCGGGCTATAGCTGACCAGCATGTTCTTGGTCTGCTGGTAGTGGTCGAGCATCATCTTGTGCGTCTCGCGGCCAATACCGGACTGCTTGTAGCCGCCGAAGGCCGCATGCGCGGGATAGGCGTGATAGCAGTTGGTCCAGACGCGGCCGGCCTGGATTGCCCGGCCGAAGCGGTAGGCGCGGTTGCCGTCACGCGTCCAGACGCCGGCACCGAGCCCGTAGAGCGTATCGTTGGCTATGCTGAGCGCTTCGTCGTCGTCCTTGAAGGTCGTAACCGATACCACCGGCCCGAAGATCTCCTCCTGGAAGATGCGCATCTTGTTGTGGCCCTTGAACACCGTCGGCTTGACGTAGTAGCCGCCGGCCAGATCACCGGGCAGAACATTGCGTTCGCCGCCAGTCAGCAGTTCGGCGCCTTCCTGGCGGCCGATGTCGATGTAGGACAGGATCTTTTCCAGCTGCTCGGACGAGGCTTGTGCACCGATCATCGTTGCCGGGTCGAGCGGATCGCCCTGCACGATCGCCTCGACACGCTTGAGGGCGCGTTCCATGAACGTATCGTAGATCGATTCATGGATGAGCGCGCGGCTCGGGCAGGTGCAGACCTCGCCCTGGTTCAGCGCGAACATGACGAAGCCTTCGATCGCCTTGTCGAAGAAATCGTCGTCCTCGGCGACGACATCCTTGAAGAAGATATTGGGCGACTTGCCGCCCAGTTCCAACGTGACGGGGATCAGATTCTGGCTGGCATATTGCATAATCAGCCGGCCGGTCGTGGTCTCGCCGGTAAAGGCGATCTTGGCAATGCGCGGCGAGGATGCCAGCGGCTTGCCGGCCTCGAGGCCGAAGCCGTTCACGATGTTGAGCACGCCTGGCGGCAGCAGATCGCCAATAAGATCCGCCCAGAGCAAGATGGCAGCCGGAGTCTGTTCGGCAGGCTTCAGTATCACGCAGTTCCCGGCCGCAAGCGCGGGAGCAAGCTTCCAGCATGCCATCAACAGCGGGAAGTTCCAGGGGATAATCTGGCCGACCACGCCGAGCGGCTCATGGAAATGATAGGCGACGGTGTCGTCGTCGATCTGGGAAAGGCTGCCTTCCTGGCCACGCAAGGCTCCGGCGAAATAGCGGAAATGGTCGATGGCCAAAGGCAGGTCGGCCGCGGTCGTTTCGCGGATCGGCTTGCCGTTGTCCCAGGTTTCGGCGCATGCGAGGAGATCGAGGTTTTCCTCCATGCGATCGGCGATGCGGTTGAGGATGAGCGAGCGCTCGGCCACGCTCGTGCGTGCCCAGGCGTCCTTGGCGGCATGCGCCGCATCCAGGGCCGCCTCGATGTCCTGGGCATCCGAGCGTGCCACCTCGCACAACAGTTGACCGTTCACCGGCGAGTAGTTCTCGAAGTAGCGGCCGGACTGCGGCTCGGCCCATTTGCCGCCGATGAAATTGCCATAGCGCTTGTCGAAGGGCGCCTTGACCGAGCGTGAGAATTCAACCTTGTTCATGTGCATTCCTCCCAAAGCTGACGTCGCGGGATGCGACGCTTCGGAAGAGACTTGCGATTTCCGCCTGTAGTTGTCACCCCACCGGTCACCGCGGTCGGGCATGATGTGTCGCAGAATTGCGACAGTCACGAGAGCCTGGAAGGTCAGTGAGACCGGTGGACATCCAAACGGTTGAGCTTGCGGTGAAGCGTCGCGCGGCTGATGCCAAGCGCCTGAGCCGCAGCGGAGACATTTCCGTCTGCCCGCGCAAGCGCCCGCTGGAGAACGCCGCGCTCCGCCTCGGCGAGAACTTCGGGGCCGCTTTGGGCCCAACCGAGCAGATCGGCCGCAGGCATCGGCTTGTCGAGACAGTGTTGCGTCATTCCAAGCGCCAGGCGAGCCGATCGGGTCGCACCGACCACAAGGTCGTCCGCATCAATCGCGATCAGCGCGCCGGAGCCCTTGTCGGTCACCGGCGCCAAAAGAATTCGCGCCTTGGGGAACGCCATCCTGAAGTTCTCCGCCTCGATCCGACGCGCCGCGTCGGTCACGGCCACTGAAATGAGATTGGCGAAGGCTTCGGTCAGATCTGCCCGGCAGGAGGAGACGTCAAGCGCGGCTACAAGATCCCCCTCATGATCGTAGATCGGAGCAGTGGTGCAGCTCAGGCCCGTGTTGCGCGTGTGGAAATGCTGGTCACGGTGGATTGTCAGTGCGCGCCGCTCGACCAGACAGGTGCCGATTCCGTTCGTCCCCTGGCTTTCCTCATTCCAGACGGAACCAGTCCACAAACCCCAGGAATGAAACGTCTCGTCATCGACGGGCGCGCCGCGCCGTTCGACCGGCACACCGTCACGATTAGCGAGCAGGACACAGCATCCGACGCCGCCTACCGCCAAATAGAGACGGTCGAGACTCGATTGGGCAACCCGGATGAGTGGTTCGAGATGTTGCCGGGCCTCCCCCAGTTCCGCCTCTGTCAGATAATGTGGGGGGCTACAGTCGGCCGGATCGAGCCGATGCAAATTGGAAGACCGGCGCCAGGAGGCAACCAGCGCGGACTTCGCTGCAGCATCCGAGGCGATCGCGGCCTGGATGCGGTCAGCATGATGACCGTATAGATCTTCGCCCATACTTATCCTCCCAGCCCTGGTGTCGTTCCTCCCGGTCCGACCGGTCTGCGGTTCGATCGGCACATAGTCAATTCGTCGAAAGAAGTAGACGCAGATCTCTCCCTCTTGCCCATCATTGGCCAATCGACGGCTGCTCCATCGAGAAAGTCTACCAACAGAATGGCGCGCGTTCATTGATCAGGAGCAAACCCGAGCATCGGCTGCGGTCAGAAATGTTCGCCGGCCTTGAATGGGCCGATGCGGGTGCCTGCCGCGACCAGATAGGCGGTCGACCAGCCGATGAGCAAGAACCCGTTTACGCCCTCGAGCGCCGCCAGGACACGCCACGCATGGGCCGGCACAATGTCGCCGTAGCCGACCGTCGAGAAGGTGATGGTCGAAAAGTACAGTGCGGTTTCGAAATCGGCGAAGATATCAAGCAACCGGTACAGTCCTGCCCAGAGCCACACCTCTGCGGTCATGACGGTGAAGAGCCCCATAACGACGCTGATCATCGCGACAATCCGGCTGCGGCGCCCGTGCATGCGAAACCGGGCGACTAGGTGTCCCATCGCGTGTGTGACGGCGATCAGACCAAAGGTATGGATCAAGACCGTCAGGCTTATGACGATGGTGCCGATGAACAGATTTAGGATCATGCGCGGAACGTAGCCATCAAGAGCCTTTCGTCCTTGTGCGAGATCAATCTCAATACCGGCGGAGGTTTGAAAGCGCGGAAGCTCTGGCCAAAAGCTGACACTCCACTCTTCAGACTGAATCTCAGATTTCGGCCATTTCGTCCCTAGGGCAGGCGTGCCCAAAGTCTGAAGGTCCTCGAAATTCGCCGTACCTATTTCGCAGAAAAGTACGGCGGTAGTTCGCTAAGCGATTGAAAATATTGTCGATTCAGACAGGAATCGAACCTGTGACCTACAGATTGCTCGACGCGGGTCGCTCACGACAGAAGGAATCGGAGCTTCGCACTGCCGCTTGGCCCACGCTTCCAGCCAGACGCATGCCTTCTGAACTGATGATCAGGAAGGACTAACGGCTTCAAACGTGTTCCGGGGTTCGGGTCGGTAGAGCGCTACCGCCTTTCCCCACGTTCAGATGATCTGCGTTATCTTCTTCGTTGCCGCGCACCAGTCGTTGCATTCACACCTCAATCAAGGCGAGCAGACCCTTCAGAATCTCGATTGGGGGCGGCGGGCAGCCTGGAATATGCAGATCGACTGGCAGCACCTCCGACACGCCGCCCACGACGGCATAGCTGCCGGCGAAACAGCCGCCGTTCCTGGCGCAGTCGCCGAGTGCCACAACCCATTTGGGGTTGGGTGTCGCATCCCAGGTCCTCTTCAATGCCTCGCGCATGTTCTTTGTGACCGGCCCTGTGACAAGCAGCACATCGGCATGGCGCGGCGACGCGACGAAACGGAATCCAAAGCGCTCGATGTCGTAGAAAGCGTTGTTGAGCGCGTGCATTTCGAGTTCACAACCGTTGCAGGAACCGGCGTCGACCGCCCGGATCGACAGGCTACGTCCCAGCCGTTTGCGAGCGGCACCATCAAGGGCGTGGGCGAGCTCGTCGATCGCGGCTTCCCGTGCCAAGGGTGGGCGCTCGGTGAGCGGGGGGCGTATCAGGCTGTCGAAGAGAAGCTTGCGCATGATGGCGTGCCTTTAGAGATCATGGCCGGAATAGGAGCAGTTGAACGACTTGTTGCAGAGCGGAAAGTCGGCAACGATGTTGCCTTCGATCGCCGCTTCAAGAAGCGGCCATTGAAACCATGACGGGTCACGCAAGTGGCAGCGCTCGACCAGGCCGCCTTCGCCGATGCGCAGCCAGGCCAGGATGTCGCCGCGGAATCCTTCGACCAGCGCCATACCTTCACGCGGGCCGTTCGTAGAGGGGACATTGGCGCGCGCCGCGGCGCCACCCGGCAGCCGTTGCAGGATCTGCTCGACCAGCGACAAGCTCTGCTCGACTTCGCGAATGCGGATCCAGACGCGGGCATTCACGTCGCCCTCCTCAAGGACAGGTACGTCGAAAGTGAGTTCGTCGTAAGGGGGGTAGCCCGGACTGCGCCGTGCATCGAAGTGACGGCCGGAGGCGCGGCCGACATAGCCGCCGGCTGCATATTGCCGGGCAAGCTCCACCTTGAGTCGGCCGGTTCCGACGGTGCGGTCCTGCAGCGAGGCGGTGTTGTCGTAGAGTTCAATCAGGCGAGGAAAGCGTTGCCTGATCTCCGCGATCACCGACCGAACCGCGCGCTCTCCCTCTTCGCGCAGGTTGCTTGCCACCCCTCCAGGCACGATGCAATCGCGCATCAAACGATGGCCGAAGGCGGCATCGCTGGCGCGCAAAACGCGTTCGCGCAGCACGCCGCAATGGGCGTGCATGAGTGCGAAGGCCGCGTCGTTGCAGATGGCGCCGATATCGCCGAGATGGTTGGCAAGCCGCTCCAGCTCGGCCATCAGTGCCCGCAGCCAGAGGGCACGCGGCGGGACCTCGACACCGAGCGCTGCTTCGACCGCGCGGGCAAAGGCAAGCGAATAGGCCACTGTGCTGTCGCCGGAGGTCCTGCCTGCCAGTCCGGCGGCGCGATCGATGGGCGAACCCGCCATTAAACCTTCTATGCCCTTGTGAACATAGCCGAGACGCTCTTCCAGCCGCACCACCGTTTCGCCGCTTGCGGTGAATCGGAAATGCCCAGGCTCGATGATGCCGGCATGCACGGGCCCGACCGGAATCTGGTGGAGGCCGTCGCCGTCCGCGGCAAGGAAGCGGTAGGAAGACGCCGCGGCTGGAGGCTGTGGCCGAGTCGCCAGGGGATGGCTGCCCCCCCAATGGCCATGGTCAAGCCAGCGACGGGTATCGGGAAGCCCCTGCGGCAGCAACCCGAAAAGGTCCGCGGCAGCACGCTCAAGCCGCAAAGCGGGCGGATGCCGCTGGCCGACCGATGGGTAGCGGCCGCCAAGGCATTGCAGACTAATGACGCCGATGTCGCGAACCTCGTCGAGAAGCGCCATGTGGACGGTGTTCGGCTCCCCCCAGAGGCCGAGGAGGCTCCAGCGGCCCTCAGCGAGCTGCTCGACGGCAAGGCTCCAGATTTTCGGGGGCACCACGGCCCGCCTTGAAGGCGCGTGATGTTTGGCGGAGCGGCCGGCCTCGATGAGGTCAACCAGCGCCGGCATGCTTCTTTTGCTCATCCGCTTCATCCCAGAATGGCCGCGACATGCTGAAACCACGTGACCAGGGGTGATGGCAGATATACGCCGGCGCCAAATACCAACGCCAGATGGGAATACATCGGCACGTAGGATGCCTCGACGGGCGCGGTGCCGCCGCGCGGCTCGCCGAAGGCGACGCCGGTCAGCCGCAGCAGCAGGGCGCCGAAGGCGAGCAGAAGCCCGAACACCAAAGGGATCGCCAGAAGCGGTTGCCTGGCAAAAGTCGAACTCACGACCAGGAATTCGCTCATGAAGATGCCGAGCGGCGGCAGGCCGGCGATGGCGACGACACCGATGACCAGCGCCCAGCCAAGCCCGGGATGGCTTTCCGTCAGCCCTCTTATGTCGGCGATCTTTTGTGTCCCCTTGACCTGCGCGATGTGGCCGACCGCAAAGAAGATCGCCGACTTGGTCAGACTGTGCATGACCATATGCAGCAGGCCTGCAAAGTTCGCGAGCGGACCACCCATGCCGAAAGCAAAGACGATGATGCCCATATGTTCGATCGAAGAGTAGGCGAACAGGCGTTTGATGTCGCGGCGGCGGTAGAGCATGAAAGCGGCGAAGATGAGGGAGGTGAGCCCCATCGTGACCATCAACGGTCCCGGGGGTATCGCCTGCGGGCTTGCGGCCAGCAACAGCTTGAAGCGCAGCACGGCATAGAGCGCGACATTCAGCAGCAAGCCCGACAGCACCGCGGAAATCGGCGTTGGGCCTTCCGCGTGCGCGTCGGGCAGCCAGGCATGCAAGGGGGCAAGGCCGACCTTGGTGCCGTAGCCGAGCAGCAGAAAGACGAAGGCGACGTTGAGCAGAGCCGGGTCGAAGCGGGCGGCATGCTCGATCAGCACGGTCCACACCATGGCGTTCGTGCCCTCGCCGACCACTGGTTGTGCGGCCATGTAGACGAGAATGGTGCCGAAGAGGGCGAGCGCAATGCCAACGCTTCCCAGAATGAAATATTTCCAGGCGGCTTCCAGCGCTTCATGAGTGCGATAGATGCCGACCATGAGCACGGTGGTCAGCGTGGCAAGTTCCACCGCCACCCACATCAGACCGATGTTGTTCGACACGAACGCCAGGTTCATGCCGAACATCATGACCTGGTACATGGCGTGGTAGAACCGCAAGTTCGTTGCGGTCAGCCGGCCGGTGTCCAACTCGTGCGCAATGTAGGAGGCACTGAACACACTGGTGGTGAAGCCGACGAATGTGTTGAGCACGATGAAAACGATGTTGAGATCGTCGACCAGCAGATACTGCCCCGGCTGCGGCCGGTCGGTGACAAGAAGCGACAGCGCGGCAAGCAAGGTCAGGAAGCTGGCGACGACATTCAGGCGTGCCGTCACCCGATAGTTCGGTAGCATGGCCATGAGTGCCGCAGCCGCTGGCGGTATCAGCAAAATGGCGGCCACCGCATCGAAGGAAAACCCAGTCAATGGCGTTCTCCCCGGTAGTCGTCGAGCGCACCAACATCCACCGAGTCGAACCTTTCGCGGATGCGGAACAGGAAGACGCCGATGACGATGAAGGCGATCAGAATCGAGAAAGCGACGCTGATCTCGACGACCAGCGGCATGCCCTTGGCGCCCGTGGCGGCCAGCACCAGGCCGTTCTCGAGCGACATGAAGCCGACAACCTGGCTGACTGCATTTCGGCGGGTGACCATCACCAGCAGCCCGAGCAGAATGATGGACAGCGCGAAGGCCAGATCCTCGCGCGCCAGCGGATCGGCCTCAGGGGTGACCCGCAGCATCAGGACCATGGAGAGCGTCACCAGACCAATTCCCGCCAGCATGGTCGGACCGATGCCGACGGCGGTCTCGATGTCGCGATGGATGCCGAGCCGCTGAATGATGCGGTGAAGCCCGACGGGAATGACGATCGCCTTGAACACGAGGGCGATCGCGGCGGTCACGTAGAGATGATGGGCGTCCTGGATGTATGCCTGCCAGGCCACGGACAGAGCGAGGACGACCGCATGCAATGCAAACACGTTGATCAGCGCAAAGAGGCGATCCTGATACAGCATCATGAAACTGACCAGCACCAGGCCGCCGGCAAGCAGATGAGCGATGTCGAAGGTGAGACCGTTCATCAAAGGCTCCGTGAGACGAACAGCAAGAGTGTGCCGAGCAGGGCAAGCATGAGCGCCGCGCCGAGGAAATCCGGAACGCGGAAGACACGCATCTTGGCGATGGCGGTTTCGAATACGGCAAGGAGAATGCCGCAGACGGCAAGCTTGCCGACATAGGCGACGATGCCCAGGCCGTAGGACGCCGGCCCGGGCTGAGCAGTCACCAGTCCCCAGGGAACGAAGACGCAGGAAATCAGCGAGACATAGAGCAGCAGCTTGAGGAATGCGGCGAACTCGATCATCGCCAGATGGCGGCCGGAATACTCCAGGATCATCGCCTCATGGACCATCGTCAGTTCCAGGTGGGTCGCCGGATTGTCGACGGGTATGCGGGCGTTTTCGGCGATCGCCACCATTACGAGGGCGATGAGCGACATGCCGAGCGATACCCGCAGACCAACCTCGGGTGAACTCATGAAGGTGGCGACCGTGGAAAGTTGTGTCGCGCCGGCGACGAGCGCCAGGCTGAACACGATCAGAAGCATAGCGGGCTCGGCCAGCGAAGCGATCATGACCTCGCGGCTTGCACCGATGCCGCCGAAACTGGTGCCGACATCCATCCCTGCCAGAGCTAGGAAGAAGCGTGCGCTGCCAAGCAGCGCGACGATGGCTATCAGATCGGCGGTCCAGCTGAAGGTGAGGCCGGTTGCGAATGTCGGGATGAGCGCGGCAGCGAGCCAGGTGGCGGCGAAGATCAGGTAGGGTATGACGCGAAACAGCCAGGATGCGTTGTCCGCCAGGACGACTTCCTTACGCATAAGCCGCAACAGATCGCGGTAGGGCTGGATCAGGGAGGGCCCCTGGCGCCGCAGCAGTCTCGCCTTCACCTTGCGCACGAAGCCGGTCAGCAGCGGTGCAAGCAAAAGCACGAGCATCATCTGTGCGCCCTGGACAGCCAACTGAAGGATCAGGGCCATAGCGCGAGCACCGTGAGCAAGGTGACGAGATAGAGGAAAACGAGAGTCAGATAGCGTCGAATGGTCAGGAACTGCAGGCGGTTCAGCCTCAGGGTTGCAAAATCGATGGCGCCAGCGATCGGCTGATAAAAAGCCTCCCAGACCACATCGTGCATTTCGACAGTCAAACGCGCCGGGCCAGTCGCGCCGGGCGGTGGCATCTCTACCGTTTCCCTGGCCCGGAACGCGAATGTGCCGAAGACGCGGCGAATGGGCTGCGCGAAGCTGACTGCCGTGTATTGCGCGGCCGGCGTAACGTCCGGGAAACCACAGCCCCAGGCGGGGGCTCGGCGGAGCGCATGCGAGGCGAAGCGGTGGATCACGACTGCCGCGACCGATGCGGAAGCAGCGATGAAAAGGAACACCAGCAGGCCATTGTAGGAGCTGCGACTCTCGGCGACCGGTACGATCGACAGCCAGGGCTGGGCCATCTGCACCGGCATGCGGTTGCCGATGAGCGAAAGCGTTACCGGTGAAAGACCGTCTATGACGAGGCCCGGCAGAATGCCGGCAAGCAGGCAAAGTGCCGCGAGGATGAACATTGCCGCGAGCGAATAGCGATCGACCTCGTGCGCACGCTCCACCACGGCGGTCCGGGGCCGGCCGAGAAATGTAATTCCGAACGCCTTCACGAAACATGCCGCCGCCAGCGCCGCCGACAATGCCAGCAGGCCACCAACGGCAGGCACCATGACCTTCAGACCCCACTGCGGCAGGTCAGGGCTCTGCAGGATGGCCTGGAAGGCCAGCCATTCGGAGACGAAGCCGTTGAAGGGCGGAAGCGCGGAGATCGAAACGCAACCGACGAGAAAGGCAAAACTGGTCAGCGGCATGCGGTGGATAAGACCGCCCAGTTTCTCCATGTTGCGCTCGCCGGTCGCCGTGAGCACGGCGCCGGCGCCGAAAAACAGCAGGCTCTTGAACAAGGAATGGTTGAGAACGTGGAACAGCGCGGCGGTAAGCGCCAGCGCCGCAGCCAACGGCATCGCGTTCGCCTTGAAGGCAAGCGCGAGGCCAAGGCTTATGAAGATGACGCCGATGTTTTCGATCGTGCTGTAGGCGAGGAGCCGCTTGAGATCCTTTTCCATCAATGCGTAGAGGATGCCGAGAACCGCGGTCAGGCCGCCGAGGAAGAGCACGACGACGCCCGACCACCAGGCCGGCTCGCCGAGCAGGTCGAAAACGACGCGTATGAAGCCATAGACGGCGACCTTGGTCATGACGCCGCTCATCAGGGCGGAGACATGGCTCGGCGCCGCCGGATGCGCGAGCGGCAGCCAGACATGCAAAGGGACAAGGCCGGCCTTGGAGCCGGCGCCGAGTAGCATGAGGCCAAGGACCGCGGCGGCGACGAACCGGCTTGGCTCGCCGGCACGCATCGCGTCGAATGTGTAGGTTCCGGCCGGTCCGGCCAGCAGACCGAAGGCGAGCAGCAGCGCCAACGTGCCGAAGCCTGCCATCACCAGATAGATGTAACCTGCCCGCGTATTGTCCTGTTCGCGATGCTGCGCCATGACGAGCGCCCACGACGCGAGCGACATGAATTCCCAGCACAACAGGAAGGTGAAGGCGTCATCGGCCAGCACGACAAGGTTCATGCCGGCAAGGAACGCCGGGAAGAACGGCAGCACCCGGTGTGGAGTAGCCTCATGGCGACCGTAGCCCAGTCCGTAGAGGCTGGCGAGCGCACCGCCGAGGTTGACGACGACGAGAAAAAAAGTCGACAGCGCATCCAGACGGAAGTGAGCACCGATCCATGGCAGTCCAAGTGGCAGCGTGACGGTTGAGACGCCGGCAGGATCGCCTGCCAGCGCGCTTGTGACGATCACGAACAGGGCGGCCGAGATGCCAAGCGTTGCGCCATAGACCAGACGTGTCGCCGAACCGCGCCGGCTGACCGCGACAGCCCCTATGGCGGTTCCCAGAAGCGCGGCGACGCCCCACAAGGGAAGGGCAACGATCGGCGTCACGGCAGGCTCTCGCCGGAGCCGGTCTCCGCATCGTCGGCGCCGGAAATCCTGGCTGGGTTGAAGCCCACCTTGAGCCGCACCCCACGCCCGCCAGCCTGGCTGGTCGCACCTTCCCCGATCAACTCGATGCCGGCAGCCTCAAGCGCCGCGATCAATTTCATCAGGGAATCGACATTACCCCGGATCATCCACTCGCTGGCTTCCATGCGCTGAATTGTCGGCACCGAAAGGCCGGACAATTCGGCAAGTCTGCGCTGATCGATGCCGAGCAGCGCCCTGGCGGCGCGCAACTGCGGAGCAGTTATCACAAATCGCCCCTTTCTCAGCTCTGAGACATAAGCCCTACGCGTTGCAGCATACATTGAAATGTGCTACAGTCAATAAATGATGTTTTAGATATCATTTTTTGATGTCAGTCCTGGATGGCTGGCTATTCCAGGCAGACGGCGCAAACCGGGGCGCGTACCCTTGAAGGACCCCAGCCCTCAAAAGTCTTCCTCAAGATCAAGACCATGCTTGGTTGAACTTCAGGATTTGGAACCCTGGCTACGATGGCTAAATCATGATCCGGATAGCAAAATATCACAGCGATTTCGGCAATATCGAAGTTCTTCGCGCGAAGGACACCGGCTCGTTCATTTATCGGCAGGGTGGCTGTTATCAAAGCGAGTGCGACCCAGATGGCGTAAGTGTCGTCCCTTACATACACGCGATCTTTGGCCTTCTCGCGCAAATGCAAGCATCGGATGTGTTGATGATCGGTTGTGGCGGCGGCAGTCTGGCCACTATGTTGGACAGAGCCGGCGTGCACGTGACGATAATTGACATCAATCCAAGCGCCTTTCGGATCGCTCACAAGTATTTCGGGCTTCCTCGTGAGGTCGATTGTCATGCTGCTGACGGGCGCAATTTCCTGCGTGCCGACCGGCATCGCTACGACGCGATTGTCCTCGATGCGTACTCCGGAAGACGCATTCCAGAGCACCTATGCGCCGAGACATTTTTCG
The DNA here is from genome assembly GCF_056404315.1 of Mesorhizobium sp. P2_D6. Taxonomy (NCBI): domain Bacteria; kingdom Pseudomonadati; phylum Pseudomonadota; class Alphaproteobacteria; order Hyphomicrobiales; family Phyllobacteriaceae; genus Mesorhizobium; species Mesorhizobium sp. P2_D6. The sequence goes on from NZ_JBFUEG010000010.1 coordinate 49,188, forward strand.
GCCTTGTTCAGACGCGCCTGAAAAATGCTTCCGGCTGTTTGTTCGCCAATGTTCATGCGGGCCATGACCTTGATCTGATGCCCGATCGCGTCGCCGCAAAATTGAACAATGTTTGGGCTGACGTAAGGCTGCTCGATGTTCGCGGCGTGTCGGATCGCAACGCGATTGTCATGGCCGGCAAGGTGCGCAATCTCGTACAACCAGCCTTGCACATGCCACCGTCGGTCGGAGCGGATGAGGTCGCGCGAGACCTAAGTCTATTGGCGTTCAGGCCTTGGCTTTTGCGCCGCTGAAAAGCATGACGGCCAGGGATCATCTTGGGGAAGTGTGGTAGCTGGAGAGCGCTACATCTCAAGGCCCACTAAGAGGCATTCTTCTGCTATTGGCGTAGCGGAAGTCTCCTGGACCCAAACGGCCGGCGCGCGTCAATACAGACTGCGGGTGGCGAAGCACAAATAGCCGATGTCGAGTTTAGTAACAGCACTCACCGAATTCTTGACTGGGATCAAGGCTTCTGACCAGGAAATCGGCAGACCGACCACGATGTTCAAGGGAGCGTCGAATGAGTAGGCGGTCTTCACGACCCGGCAAGCTGCGTGTCCGGAGTCTGAAGGTCCACGAAATTCGCCGTACTTATTTCGCAAAAACTTCGCAAAAAAGTACGGCGACAATTTCGCTAAGTGTTTGAAAACGTTGGTGAACCGAGCAGTCACGGGCGAACCAGTCTCCGTTTGATATTCCCTGATAACAGGAAAAAACAGGGAATTTCTGCGAAACACACTACCCGCCGCGGATAAGTTTGTGATATTACTGTTTGATTTCAATCATTTAGCGGGGAATTCCTGCGCCGCCAATCGGGGAAATTCGATTGGATATCAGGCAAATTCTGTGGGCTGCAGCATTTAACAGGGAAAATGCGTTGCCATTCCGCGGGATGCCATTGTCGTTTCGCGGGATCGAATTGTCCTTAGCTGGGAATCCATTACTGTTTCGCGAGCAACCTTTGGACGAGTGCGGTTGCGAATTGAATATTGGTGGAATCTGTTTGCGCACTCCCGAATGGGGAGTGCGGCTGACTGGGATGTATTTGTCGTATTGTGAAATTGAGCAAGAAAAACGAAACTGTCGCAAAATTTCTGGAATGCGATTGTTTTCGGAGGCTCAATGTCGAAGTTAAGGGTGTTGTCCAAGCTAACTGTATTGCGATCCAGAAAGCTTTGGTGGTTCGCGACTGCCCTGACCGCGCTTGTCAGCTGCGCGAGCCCAAGCATCGATCTGAAGGACCCGGGCAAGATATCCGGGAATTTGATGATCTTTTGGGTCGGCGAAGACAGATTCGTCTACTACCCCTACAATGGCGAACCCCTCATTTATCACCTCCCGGAGAAACTACGACAGGATCTCAATGTCTCTGAAATCCGAGCCGGTTTGCACTACACCGACGGAGGTTCAATCCCGCCCCTGGTGCGGGGTCTCGCGGGGCTATCACCCTGGGGCTACGGTCCGGCTTACATTGTCCATGACTGGTTGTTCGCAGCTCACCACTGTCTGTCCACCAGTCAGGCTGGGGCACTGGATCCACGAGATGCTGAGGAGGCCAAGATCGTCTCGAAAGTGACATTCAGGCAATCTGCTGATCTACTCGCTGGGGTGATCTCTGCGCTCATCAAACAGAATGTGGTGCCGAAGCGAGAGGCGGCGCCCTCGGCGATCTATACCGCCGTGGACTCTTTTGTCGCCAAGAACCTATGGGACGAAACCGACCCAAAATCGTGCGATCCTGTTACAAAGGAGGATCTCGATCGGATCAGGCGTTCGACCGAAAAAGGAATAGCTTCCGTCCAGGTGTTGCGCCCCGGTGCAGTGCCTCCTCTGCTTGTTTTCCAGCAGCGTTTTTGAAACGAGCGCCGGGGAGAAGTCAGGTGACTGATTCGGCTTAGGTCGCATTTTTGAAATGAGTGCAACAATTGCACTCATTAAACGTGGCGAGAAGGTGTTCTTAAATCGGTATTAAACGGGCAATACAGTAAAAATCAACCTTTTGGCGCCATCTTGATCAGTAAGCCTTGATTTTTTCCGCCGCCCTCGTCTCCATTTCCGCATCTACTATGTAATCAGCCGAGCGGATATTTAGAGATGAATTCTCCATCGATCGAAATGCAGCCTGTTGCGGCCCTTCGGCCCTATGCCGGCAACGCTCGAACGCATTCAAAGAAGCAGATCCGACAAATTGCCGAAAGCATCTCGCGCTTCGGCTTCACCAATCCGGTCCTGGTGAGTGACGCCGGTGAGATCATCGCGGGTCATGGCCGTGTCATGGCCGCGAAGGAGTTGGGTATTGCAGCTGTACCGACGCTCAGGCTTTCACACCTTAGTACCGAGGAACGCCGCGCCTACGTTCTGGCTGACAACAAACTTGCATTGAACGCCGGCTGGGACACGGAGATCCTGGCAATCGAGTTGCAGGCACTGATCGATATTGAGTTCGATCTAACGCTGACCGGCTTCTCGCTCGCGGAAATCGACCTGACACTCGACCAGGCGAAACAGGCTTCCGCGGCCGCAAATGATGCTGCCGATCTCATTCCCGAACTTCTAGGCGAGGCGGTCTCGAAGCAGGGTGACCTTTGGCTGCTCGGCCGCCACCGGCTGATCTGCGGCGATGCCCGGTCGAGCGACGATGTCACTCGCTTGATGAGAGGCGAGACAGCGGATCTGATCTTCACAGACCCACCATATAACGTCGCCATCGATGGCAATGTCGGTGGCCTCGGATCCGTCCGACACCGCGAGTTTGCCTTCGCCTCCGGCGAAATGAGCCGTGCCGAATTCACCGAGTTCCTGACAGCGACGCTGTCGAATGCCTCGCGTGTTGCCAAGGATGGCGCCATCGCCTTTGTCTGTATGGACTGGCGCCATATGCGCGAGCTTCAGGATGCGGGCGAGGTGGCGTTCACCGAACTGAAAAACCTCTGTGTTTGGAATAAGTCGAATGGCGGCATGGGCAGCTTCTATCGTTCGAAGCATGAGCTGGTGTTCGTCTTCAAGATAGGCACTGCTCCGCACACCAACAGCTTTGGCCTTGGCGAGACGGGGCGATACCGCACGAATGTCTGGGACTATGCAGGTATCAGCAGCCTGGGGGCCAATCGCCTTGACGAACTCTCTATGCACCCGACCGTAAAGCCGGTCGCACTGGTCGCGGATGCGATCAAGGACTGCTCGCGGCGCAACGAGATCGTCCTCGATCTATTCGGCGGCTCAGGCAGCACTTTGATTGCCGCGGAGAGCTGCGGACGGCAGGCTAGGCTCATCGAGTACGATCCCGCCTATTGCGACACCATCATCACGCGCTGGCAAAACTACACCGGCAAACGAGCGTTGACGGGCGACAATGGCGCCGACTTCGACACTGTTGCGAGCCAGCGCGGAGTGTCTCCTATCAGCGCCAACGGCCAAGTCTCGAAACGGAGGCGCTCCAATGTCCGCTGAGAAGGGAAAAGGCGCCTCCAAGAAGGCAAAATCGGCTGAGCTCAGCCAGGATGTCCAGAATGAGATCACGCAACGCATTATCTTCGGCGCCGGCTACGGCAGTCCACCAGAACATACGCGTTTCAAGAAAGGCGCCCCCTCGCCAAACCCAAAGGGTCGACCACGTAAGGCACCGCCCGATCTGTCACTTGCTGAGCAACCCATGCTTGAAGCCGTGCTCAAAGGGGCCGACAAAAAGGTCACTATGCGCGAGGGTGGCAAGGTCACGCAGGTTCCCGCGCGTGCGGCGTTTGTACACTCGGTGTATGCCAACGCCCTAAATGGCAATGCTCGCTCTCAAGGCCTATTGGGTGATTGGTTGCGAACGGCCGACGAAGTCAAGGCTCGAGAGATCAGGGAATCTCGCGATTATTGGCGGACCTACCAACGGGTTGCCCGTGAGCTCATTGCCGAAGCAAGGGCAAAAGGTGAGAGCGAACCTATTATTGTACCGCACCCCGACGACATCATCTTCGACGACGAGAGCGGCGCACTCATCATCGGGCCGTTCGACGAGGAAAGCGCCAAGCAGACGCAGGACACTATTGACCATCGGCATGCCTTCATTCTTCAGGCGGCTCTGGATGAGCGGTTCATGCCTCCGTCGACAGACGACGACCAGCGCAGTGGACCGGGTGCGGCCATCGAGTTTGCAAAGCTCATGAACCGGGCTTTGCCACCAAGATTGCGGTTCGCTGAGTGGTCGATCTTCGATCGGGTCGATTTCTACTCGCGTCATCCTAAACGCTGGCTATTGAAGGAGGTGTATTCGACCTGGCGCAAGCTGGGCAAGAAATTCAAGCGCGGACAGCTCTTTCCCAGCCTTGGTTGGGCGGCGGAGAAGCTTACCTTGATGGGTGATCTGCAGGCAGCTGTGGGAGGCGGCCATCTAGACCTCGATGCGATCGCGGACGGTCATTTCGATGAAACGGCACGAGAGTTTTTCGAGGAGGGGGGCTTCGCGTTCGAATGATGGAGGGCATACCCGGCATGGGACATCTTTTCACATCCACTGACGCTAAAGAACTGGCAGCCGTTGCGCTGCAAACGCGAGCGAAGTCCCGGAAAGATTGGTGCGAGCCCAGAAGGGCGGATTCAGCGGCATCGGCGCTCCGCCCAGAAATGTCCGCGCCTTACCGTTGGAACCGGCGACTGAGAGCGTCCTCAGCTCCATTGCTGCCGAAACGAAAATTGCCAGGTTACATCTCATTCGGATAGTGTTTCGCGAGTGGTTGGAAACAATCGAAGAGAACCGCGAAATGAATGGCAATGCATAGCAGCATTACCGCGTCGACCTGCATCATCGAGAGGGAATTCCATGTGCGAGCAGAGTGAGTACCCGTCACTTCAACGGTTCTCTATAGTTGTCCTAACGATCAGCATCGCGCTGAGCGCCGCTGGTATTGCTGTCGCTTCGCCGAGCCGGCCCCCAAAATATGACCACGTCGTCGTCGTCATCCTGGAGAACCACTCCTTTGATCAGATTTCTCAGGCAGGATCAGCTGCCTATTTGGGAAGACTAGCGAAGGGTGGCGCGATTTTTGAGAACTCCTATGGCGTCGCTCATCCCAGCCAACCCAATTACTTCGCACTCTTCAGCGGCTTGACACATGGGGTCCATGACGATGGCATGCACAGCTTTGCTGGGCCGAACTTGGCCGCTCGTCTTCGTGCCCATGGCAAGACATTTGCAGGTTATATCGAAGCCGGATCGCCGCGAAAACACAATCCTTGGGAATCGTTTGCAGACGCAAAGGGATTTGAGACGTCTTTGACTGACTTCCCGTACGATTATGCGAGGCTGCCATCCGTTAGCTTCGTGATCCCCAATCTCAAAAATGACATGCACGATGGCACGATAAAGCAGGCCGATACCTGGCTGAAAGATCACCTGGGTGGCTACGCCAATTGGTCGAGGAAAAACAACAGTCTGTTGATAGTGACGTTCGATGAGGATGATTATCATAATGAAAACCACATATTTACTGTATTCTATGGGTTTGGAGTCAATCCCGGGCGTTACTCCGAATTTATCGACCACTATACAGTCCTGCGGACCATCGAAGATATAGAGAGCATACCTCCTCTTGGCGCCAGCGTCGTCAGAAAGGCGATCGGCAGTGGTTGGAGCCGGCACTAGTCTCTAAGGCAGCTGCAGTTCTCCACGCGTGAGAACATTTCTGTAAATCCTGTATTCGGATTTCCTAATTCAGGTTAGACTTATATGGATTGGGTGCCGCAGGGATCGCTTACATGATCGATGCAGACGTATTTGATTTTGTCGAGCGCTGCAGAAACCACACGGCGACGGGGCCGCTGCTGGGCGACCTGCTGGAGACCGTGCGAAATCTCGGCTTCGAACACCTCATCTTGAGCGGCGTTCCTCTTGGCGGGCAGAAGCTTGCGCCGATGGTCGAACTGAATGGCTGGCCCGCAGGGTGGTTCGAGCGTTATGTCGAAGCCGAACATGCCGCTGTCGATGGCGTCTGCATCTATTCGGCGAAGACTTTGAAGCCGTTTCTTTGGGCTGACGTGCCAGCAAAATGGTCTAATACCGAAGGCTCGCGACGAGTTGCCGGCGAAGCAACGGAGTTTGGCATCTGCAGCGGTTTCGCCGTGCCGATGTTAAGCGTCCACCATTGGCAATCCGTGCTGTCCTTCGCGTCTTCCGCGAAGCGATGCAGTCTGTCGCCCCGCCAACAGGTGCAACTGGTTACCATGGCGGTATACGCGGGCATGTCGATTCAGGCTTTGTCAAATGACGATGAGGGGGATGAAGGTCCCCTGACCGATCGGGAGAAAGAGGTCCTTTTGTGGGCCGCGGCCGGCAAGACCTCGTCGGAAACGTCTCAGATTCTTGGCCTGACTGAGCGCACCGTCAAATGGCATTCTACGCGAGCTCGGGAAGCTTTTGGCGTCGCGACAACCACGCAGGCTGTTGTTGAAGCAGTGCGCAGGCGCTTGATTCATCCCTGAGCGCGTCAACTGTCCGATCGGACAGGTGACGTATATTAGCGCGACTGCGACTATCCCACTGGGAACGATGGGGGATTGCGCTATGATAGAAGCCCATGTCGTCAATGCGCTGAACAAGCATCTCTATGAAAGCGAATTCGACGAATTCTTGCGTCGGCGCCACGACTTTTTCGTCCATCAAAAACATTGGCGGCCGGCCAGCCCTGATGGCCGCGAGCTAGACCAATTCGACACGGACGCGGCCACATACCTGCTTGGCATCGAAGAAGGCCGCGTGGTCACCTCTGCGCGGCTGATCCCAACCAGCGAACCGCATATGGTCTCGGAAGTCTTTCCTCATATGTGCGAAAAATCGGGCGTTCCGAGGCGCCCCGACTGGGCCGAATGGACACGCACGTACGTGGTCACCGACAAACGCTCGACCGGGTTGCGCGGCACGCTGACGCAGCTGTGCTGCGCGGTGATGGAATATGCGCTCGACGAGGGCCTCAGCGCAGTAGGCGGCATCCAGGAAACCTATTTCATGCCGCACCACGGAGCGCTCAAATGGCGGGCCGAGCCGATGGGCATGGCGCGGGAAGAAAACGGCGAATGGTACATTGTCGCGTACATCGAGGTGGATGAGGCGGCTCTCGCCAGTGTCCGCAGAATCCTTGGTATCGACCATTCCCTGCTGGTTCGTCGAGGGTTGCAATTGCCGTTCATCGAAACCGCTCACAAACTCAACAAGGTTGCCTAGAGCTCCACCGCGAACCGACAGTTCGAATCCCACTATTGGCAAACCCACGCCGGGAATTGACCTGCGGAAAGGAACCAATGGTAGCGAGTATCAAAGGGAGGGAGGAGCATATGCCAATTGTAGGAAATGGATGGGAATTACATATAGTCCGACAGAATGTTCAGCAAAGGCAGGGCAGAAGACGCACTATTGGCACTTACCAAATCTATCACAACGGGGTTTCCCAAGAGACGCTCAAAGGCACTACGGTCGAAACCAAGGGCCCAGGCGACAATAAGGTGGCAGGAAATGGCCGAAGGGTTGAGGCAGGGACATATCCCTTGGCCACTCAGTCCGGCCCACACTATGTCACTTTGGGCTACTTGATTAGCAACGATTCTGACCAAACACCCAAGCCTGGACTGGAGTTGCGCCAGACGGGAAACCGTTCGGAAATACTCGTCCATCCTGGCCACGGGTTTCTGGCGAGTATCGGTTGCATCAATCTGACTCGCGCCCTAGCGAGCGGTAATACTGACATACCCTTCGTTGACAGCCGCGATCGAGTTATTGCGGCTATCTCTGACCTTCAAACATTCGCGGGGACCGCCTTTCCCCATCATAACGGACAACCTATCGACAACGCTTGGGTTGTTATCGACGGCGAGCCTTAAAACGTTATCGATATTCAACCGGACGAGTAGTTTAGGCCAATTGGGAGCGGGAGAATGCCTAATTTCAACGGCGTAATCGACATTTCGCATCACAATGGCAACGTCAATTTGGCCACCGCTCAAACTGACGGGATCGTTGGAGTTATACAAAAGGCGACTCAGGGACAGACTGGCGTCGATCCGACCTATGCTAGGAATCGCGGGCGGGCGGCGGCTGCCAATTTACTATGGGGCGCGTACCATTTCGGTACGGGGAGCGATGGAGTCAGGCAAGCAGAAAATTTTCTCGGCGTAGTTGGAAACACAGGACTTTTGGTCCTCGATCTCGAACCAAACCCAACTGGCCCCAGCATGAGCCTTGAAGAGGCCAGAGCCTTTGTCACTCACGTCCGTGAAAAGACTGGCCACTTCCCCGGTCTGTATTCCGGCCATTACATTAAACAGCTACTTGGCACCAATTCTGACCCTGTTTTAGGGCAATGTTGGTTCTGGCTGGCTCAATACGGACCGACCCCAGTAGTTCCTCCAAATTGGCCGACTTGGACAATGTGGCAGTATACTGATGGCGCGTTTGGCCCTGAACCCCACACCGTTCGTGGAATCGGTCGTTCCGACCGCGACATGTTCAATGGAGATGAAACAAAACTGCGGGAATTCTGGGAGGCAGAATCTTCTTAACGGCTCCAGTTTGCAACGGACTTATTGGGCTGCAACCGTAAGGCTTGGGCACGAGTGACCCAGTTACCAGGGAAGCTAGTCGCCGTCGAAAGGTTGATTCCAATTCCAACCTTACCTTTGAGGAATTTGAGCAATATGGCTGACGTGCAGGTGCCGGACGTGTCCGGCTTGACCCAAGCAGATGCGGAAGCGCGGTTGACGAGCGGGGGGTTGGTTGTTGGCGCAGTGACGACCGCGCCCAATGCAACGATACCGTCCGGCCGGATCAGCAAGATGAACCCCGTTGCGGGCTCGTCAGTTGCAACGGGTTCGAGCGTGGATCTGGAAGTGTCGGGCGGACCGGCAGCGCAGGTCGTCGTGCCGGACGTGTCCGGCTTGACCCAGGTAGATGCGGAAGCGCGGTTGACGAGCGSGGGGYTGGTTGTTGGCRCAGTGACGGCCGCGCCCAATGCAACGGTACCGTCCGGCCGGATCAGCAAGATGAATCCTGGTGCGGGCACGCAAGTTGCTACGGGTTCGACCGTAGATCTAGAGCTGTCGGGCGGAGCGGCAGCGCAGGTCGTCGTGCCGGACGTGTCCGGCTTGACGCAACCCGCCGCAGAATTAGCTCTGAAAGGTGTCGGTCTCCAAATCGGCGCCGTCAAAAATCAACACACCGATTTGGTTCCGACCGGCGGTATCTTGGCAACAAATCCGCCTGCTGGGGCAACGGCGCCATCGGGGTCGGTGATCACGCTTGAAATATCTTCTGGACCTGAACCAAATTTTACTCAGTATTTACCTGCAGTATTGTTTTCATTACTTATTCTAATTGTAGTCGGTTTACTTGTTTGGGGAATATGGTCTGAAAACCTTCTGACAAAGCTTTCGCACAAAGAGTTCGCAAGGGGGTTGATCACGTTCCTAATAGCAGTTGCGACTGTCGGAATTGCGATGATCATCGCCATCTCAACTATTATGTTAAATGAAACGGCAGATGCGGACAAAAGATTCGACAGAGGAAAACAAATTCTTACAATTCTAATTGGCGTATTGGGAACGATCGTTGGTTTTTACTTTGGCTCCGCTCCAGATGCTGACAATCACCCAACTGAGCAGCGCGTATCAGCACTAAAAATAATCCTGCCGCAAGGGGCCGTCGGTACTCCCTATCCGACCATAACTCTAGAATCCGGATTAACGCCGCCAGTTAAATGGTCGGTTTCTCCCAATTTGCCGGATGGCATCCTATTGGACCCTGATGCGGGAAAGATCAGTGGCACGCCAACAGGGCCTTTAGCGAAGACCCAATTCACATTTAAGGCTACCGACAGCGCTGTTCCCCCAGGTTCCTCACAGGAGATTTTAGAACTGGAAATACAAAAAGTACCCGAGGGTTCGAAGTGAATTGGTTGGGGTTATTATGCTCGCTGATGCGGGTCACCGTTGGGTTTCTAGGAATGTTTTGCATGCGTTATGCTGCGTCATCTCTTGTTCTTGTTCTCTCCCTAGCGGCCTGCGCGACTCCGCCTCTTCAGGAGACCAAGGCCTTCGTATCAGCAGTGAATACCGTAAAGTCTGCCGCGGATATGCTCGTTGATGAAATAAATGTCGCTGAAAAGGCTCGATATTCGCGGCTTCACGCAAAAGATCCAGTCTTCGAGCTGAATAACGCTTACTATGTTTCAACAATCAGTGAAACGCCTGCCGCTCTAAATTATCGCAATGGCCTAACTGTACTTCAAGACTATGCAAATGTGCTGCAGAGTCTGGTTGACGGCTCCGGAATTGACGCCGTTCACGCTCAGGCTGAAACGTTGGCGGCCAATATTTCGGCTATAGCCGGTGCCCCGGAGGTCGCGGTCGTCGCCAAGGCTTTGCTCCCCGTTCTTGATCGCATTACCGCTGCGGCCAACGTCGCGGAGGCGCGGCACATGGCGGTAGGCGGAGCGAGGGCCGTGCACGATCTTCTCGCCGCGCTTAGGGATGGCGCGCCGGCAATGTACGAATATCTGACTTTGGATCTGCGTCGCACACGAGCACCTTACGAGAGACTGCAAGAATATCGCGTCGCCGTCGCGAATTACGTGGTTTTGATCGACAAGCTAGACTCAACCTTCTCGCAATTGATCATCGCCTTCGATCGCCCCAGCAATCCCATCACATTAGCGGAACTTGTCGATGCTAGTGCCCAATTGAAGGCTAACGTGAGCGCCGCGCGACAGAGCCTCGTAGCGTTGCGACGAAGCGGAATTTGATACCTCGGAGGTCACATGAGCGAACTGGCCGACACGATGAGCCGCGCCCTTGCAGCATTGCAGGAGCGCATCAACCAAACGCCAGTGCCACCCGACAGGGACGCACTAATAGTTCAATACGATGCACTGTTTGCGATCTACGAGGAGCGAGTGGATGACGATTGGAAGCATGCCGCGAAAAAGGTACGCGATGCTGCGGCTGCCGTTCAGGCGGTGATAGATTCCGGCAAATCGTCACCCCTCGCAAACTTGGCGCCCGCTCTTGCGGCAGCTACGGCAAGCCTGAAAGCTGCACTGGTTGGTTTGCCGTCCGCGCCTGTGGCGCTGAATCCTGCTGCCCGCGGCCCGGTCACCGCTCGTGCCCCAGGGTCGGTAGCGGCGGGGCCGGCGCCGGCGGCCAATCCCATCGTTCCGACCGGTGCAGCGATCCCACTTACCCAAGCCGGATTGGAAAATGCCTGCCAGAAGCTCGCTGTAAAGGCATCCGAAATCTGGGCTGTTCTGTTTACCGAAACCGATCCACCCTATTGCGGCTTTTGGGCCAATGGCTCGCCCCAAATTCTTTACGAGCAGCACATTTTCCATCGGTTGACACAAGGCAAATTCGACGTGGCCCATCCGGACATCAGCTCGCCTAATGCCGGAAACTACGGCGCCAGCGGTGCGCATCAATATGCTCGATTGAAGCAAGCGGCCGCCTTGGACGAGTCTGCGGCCTTGCAAAGCGCCAGCTGGGGTATTGCTCAAACCTTAGGCGCTAACTTCAAGCGCCTCGGATTCGCCACACCACAAGTAATGGTCAAGCAGATGTTTTATTCAGAGGATGAACAACTCCTGGCCGGCGTTAGGGAGATACTCGCCTCCGATCTCGCCGGTGCCCTCGCCGCACATGACTGGAAGTCCTTTGCCACCGGCTACAACGGTCCCGCATATTGGAAAAACAACTACGACGAGCACCTGCGCAGCTGGTACGCAAAACTAATTTCGGGTGCTTTGCCAGACCTGCGCGTCCGAGCGGCTCAGGTTTACCTGATGTATCTTGGCTATGATCCCAGCACCATTGATGGAATTTGGGGCAAACGTACTCAGTCTGCGCTCAATCAATACAGGACCAAGATCGGTTTGGCAGCCTCTGACCAGCTGGATGATCTGACCATGGCCGCATTGTCCAAGGACGCTCAAGCCGCCGTTGGGGCCGCAGTACCAGTTCTGTGACATTGCGGGTGCAGTGCGACCTATGCGCAATTGGAGGAAGCAATGACCACCAGCAGCTATCTTGACAAGACGTTTGTGGTGGAAAACCCAGATGCCCGCATTCGGAGGGACGACGACTTGCTCAGCTTCGTCACTTTGTCTGCCTCTGAGGCCGCATTAGCCGGCGGAAACGCCGGAGATTTCAAGCGGATACCGGTCGATACTAAAATCCGGGTGCTTGGAACCCGCATCGGCCCCAATGGAGTTGTATATGTTCAAGCTGCGACCGACGCCAACCCTCCCACGACAATCGGGTGGACATCGTCGCGCAATCTGAGGGGCCGGTTCGTCAATGAAATTCTCGGCGAAGTCGACCCCACTGACAATGATCCAAGGGGCGCTACGGCGGCTTGGGAAAAGGGAAACTTCGTCGGGCAGAAGAAACTGGTGAATATCGTCGACAGCACGCTCGAGGTGGAACAGATTACGCTCGAGACATTGCCGGCATATCTCAGGCTCGTTGCAGCCGCCGAACAATCCAAGGTCACAGTGGCGTTGCGGAGTGGATTCCGAACCTATGCCGAGCAAGCGTATCTGTACGAAGGTTTCAAAAATCACCAACCAGGATTTGCGACGGCTGCGCGACCTGGATTTTCTAATCACCAGCATGGTCAGGCCTTCGACCTAAACGTCGGGGGCTTCCAAGGCAATCCTGTTTATGACTGGTTGAGTCAGAACGGCCCAAAGTTCGGGTTTATTCGTACGGTAAGCGGCGAACCCTGGCATTGGGAGTACCGTCCTGAAATGGCCGCTCAACTCGCAGCGAAAGGGAAGCACAAGCTAACTGGCATCGTATGAGTTGTTTTAAAATTACCACTTCGACATTTCAGCTAAATATTTGAAAACAAGATATGAAAGAACCCTTGCACTAAATTAACGACAATGAGACAATGGTACTTCGATTGCGTCAGTGGACATAGTCGCCTAACGCTAGGAAGGTTTGGTGATTAAAGTGGCTACCCAGTCCGATGCACCAACCTTACATACGCAATCCAACGTTGCGAGCTTCCTGCTATCATCTTCGGTTCCTTGTTGCACAATCGATACCACAGGCAAGATTCTAGTTGTAGGCTCCGCCTTTCGCGACCTCCTACCTAACTACACTGGCGGCAACTTGACCAAGTTGCTGAATCTTAAACGCTCAGCGGGAGGACCGCTGACTGTTGGCGAGAGACTGCAGGGGTACTCAAAACGCGGTCCTGAACGGATTCCTGTGTCTGTGAGCCTCATTGCTGAGGCAATGGACGGAGCCGAGCTTATTGCGTTGCTCAATGACGGTCAGCCTTTCCGCAACGCGGAGACAGCCAGGTTCGACGTTGTTCCCTATGGGGTCTTCCGCCTGACCGACCGCGGCACGATCACTTACAACAACCATACCGGTGCTGAGTTTGTCTCTGCCCCTGATGATCTACTCGGCAAAACTTTCTCTGAGCTCTTTCAGTTAGAGAGTGGTGAGTCTGTTGGCAACGCGATTGAGGCTGCTTTGTCGCAGAGGAAAAGTAGCAGTTTGCGAATTACAGTTGCAGCTTCTCCTAACGATCCTGTGTTGGTGGCGATCTCGCCAGATATGGGACCGGACGATACCATTCTTGGTGTCGTCGCAGTGATGGAATCTCTTCGTATGGAGCGAGGGCGCGAAGAGATCCAATCTGCCGTGCTATCCGACGAGCCTTGGCGTGATCGCATCAGACGCGTTTTGGACGTCGTGAAGCGCTACGTGCCGTTCGACTTGGCGACATTCGGTATATATTCGGACTCACATCTCCATTTTCGACCCATTCTCATCGTGCCGCCCAACCCGTCGCTTTGGCCATCTCGTTGGGTGCCCATTTCCAGTGCCACCTCTGATTGGCTTAATACTACTGACACTTGGTCGCCCGACATCGATAGATATGCGGAAGCCTTTCCTGAACTCAAAAATGATCCTGTGTTCCGTAGGCACCTCGCTACTGGAATCCGCTCGTTCGTTGTCCTGCCAATACGAGGTCCCCACCGGCTTTCATGTTCCTTGTCCCTCGCATCTAACGAAGCGGAGACTTACAGCGCAGATTCTAGAGTGATCCTTGAAGAGCTTCGTCTCCCACAGTTCCTCCTCCAGTTTGAAAGCGCGTACAACGACGAGGTTGAAGTGACGCGGAGGGTCGTCCAGCGAGAAATACGCGCAGCCGCAAACTTGGACGATGCGACCACGCGGCTAGTTGGCCAGATTCAATCGAGTCTGCAATGGGACTACGTTGGGATCTATCTTGTCGATGAACGACGCGAGCAGTTTAAGCTTGTCGCTCAGGCCGCGTGCTCAGAGCAGCTTAAGGAACACGAACGACGCGTTCAGCCAATTAATTTAGGAATGTTAGGTGCAACCTTCGAGGCTAACAAAGGGAGGGGCGTAGAACAACGCGTTCGCTTGAAGATAGATGAGACCGAATGTGGAGAACCTGCCTATGGCTACTTTCGTGGAAAAACTGCTTTCAGGTCGGCGATCACTTATCCGATTGCGTTGCACAATTCATGGTATTGGATCTTGGACATCGAGGATACGGAGCCGAACGCATTTCATGGTCCAGATTTAGAGACACTTGATCGAATAGTCCCGGTCGCTGAGAGAGAACTTGACCGTCTTTATCGGGCGCAGTTGAATTCCCTCCTGGTTAACAAATCGCCAGATGGCATCGTAATAACAGACTCAGATGGAGATATAATTGAGCGAAATAAGGTCGCCACTGAACGATTGCTTGGGGTCGCCAAAGAACCGTCGAAAAAATTAGAGGATTACGCAGCGGATGTCACTTCGGTAGAAGTTCTTTCGGGTCGATTGCCCGACACATGTCGAAGGATCAGTCTGAAAGGGCCGGATGGAAAAGTGCACCCAGTACTGGCAAATCGCTATGACCTAGCAGATAATTTTCCTATCTCGGTATGGTTCTTTGTCGATCTGGAGAACCTGAATTGGAATGTGGAGTATCGTTACCTTCAAGAGGTTGTCAACGACGTCGCGCAACAGACCCGCGGCTCGTTAATGCTTGCCTCACACTTTCTGCAGACGGTTGCGGCCGGCGCGTCGAATGTAGAGAGCGGAGTTGTGACCACACAGATTGTCGAAAGGGCATTGGAAGAGATAGGGAAGGTTGACATAACTTTTGAACGTTTAGCCGAGGCGCTTTCAGCGACAAAAGAGCCGCGGCGCGAAGAGCAAAGCTTCGATCTCACAGAGGCGATCAAGAAAATTGTCGCTGCGTTACCCTCGCGAGATCGAGCTAACATAACCCTGTCTCTCTCTGACAAAGTCGTCATGAAAGGCGATGTAGGAAGAGTGCGCTTCGCCATTAGATCAGCGCTCGGTCATCTGCTCCGAGCTCGGCCGGTGTTTGACGACAAGCCGACGCGGGTCGTTGTAGAGGTATTCCACAAAGGGCATGGGATCGAGCTCATGCTTCGGATCGATGGTCTGGCTCTGACTGAGAGTACACAAGAGGTGAATATTTCGCGCGACCCATTTGAGGCCAGCCAGATCGCTGCGCGGGACGAGAGCAGTCTAGGCTTAGCGACCATAGAGAGGATAGTCCAAGCACATGGCGGAAGCATACGACGCTTTCGCCTGACCGCGGGATCTGCGTGGTTCTGGGCCGGGTTCACAATGAACTTCCCCTCTAAACTGGAAGGTTAACGGTGCCGGAGTTAATCAATGAGTGCGGTTGTGTCCTTAAGCTCGTTCGATGAGGGGGTGGATAACATCAACCATGCAGTCCATCTAGTGACTGATGATGATGCGCTCGACGAATTGGTCAGAGACCTCTGTATGTCTCCATTGAGCTTCGGCGTTCCTAGGTTGGACATCTATCGTAAATCTTCGATCAAGGCTGAGAGAGCTGCGCTCGATGAAGGGCAGATTCCGCAATGCATTATCCTAGATGGCTCAGTACGAGCGCAACCTACCGATCCTGAACCCACCGACGGAGCGCCTGCCGCCGAATTCCTTAGGTTCCTTCGATGCAAAGAGACGGACGGCAAGATTGCGAAGGTCGCAATTTTAGTGATTAGCCACGGCAATCTCGAGAAGGTTATTTACGAAGTACTACAGCGATGGGATGTAATTATCTGGTCCCCCCCCGTTCCTGAAAATCTTGAGGATATTCAGCGCGCCAGAGTGAAGTTTACTGACGCACTTATCGACGTCCTTGGTCGGCACAGATCTATGCAGTCTCGGCAAGTGGTTGTTACTGTTAAATTGAGGTCAGCGCACTACCTAATACGGGATCGCAACTACACCTTTGAGATCGATAGGTTCTATCGTCTGTCTTGGCAACCTGAGACGCTGATACGCCTTTCCAAAGAGTTTCTCTCATTCATAGATGGTAATCCGAATCCGGGTTGGCAGACGCTGTTGCAAGGCTATGGCCGGGAGCTTTATGGCTTCATTTTGGAAGACGTATTTGGTACGACACTAATTAATCAAATGAAAACAGATAAAGGGTCGCTTGAATTTCGTTTTCATCTCGATGCTGACGATGAAAACCTGGAGGAATTGTTCCTATTGCCGTTTGAAGTTGCAAATGAGGATCTGACGCCTGAGAATTTCTTCTGTACGTCAATTCCTATGGCTCGTAAGCTTCAGAGTAGGTCTCCCGTAGGTGAAAAGAAGGGTGGCCGCATCCTTCTTGTGATTGGAGCGACGCAAGGGGTGGTTGAGATCTCCGACGAAATCACTGGCCAGAAGACTGCAGAGCAACTCGACACTTTGGCGCTAACCAGCGACGTGGAAAGTTTTATGCGTCGGCTAACGCTGGAGCTGCAGGCAAAAGGCAGCGCCGATTGTAGCGGTTCAGCGCTAACGATTTTGGGGCCCGGCAGTTCGGCGGCTAGTTTTGARAGAGAGCTACGGAAGCAGCTTGAGAGTGGGTCTTTCGATGTCGTTCACTTTTATGGGCATTCGGTGGGGGATTCGCGTGGTACATACATCATAGTCCCGGGGCCTGATCCTTTTACGGGTAGTGCATTGTCCGTCAGAGCCATTGCATCCTGGTTAGCCAACTCTAGTCAAATCCCTGAGCTAGTCTTTCTTTCGTCATGCCAAAGCGGATCGATCCGCAGCGCGATAGAAATGACAAAGGCAGGCGTGAACAACGTTATGGGTTTTCGCTGGAAAGTTAGCGAGGCAACCGCAGTGACCTACGTGCAAAGCTTCTATCGCAGCTATCTTCTGGACGGTAATCGGGTCAGCGAGGCGTTTCGTTCTGCGTGTTACGAGGCGATGAACAGAAATCGCGGAGATCCGATATGGGCTTCGGCAATCGCAATCGTAAATGACGAATAGAAAGGCTCAACAAACCATGAAAACGAATTGGTTAGCTAACGTGCTTGGGTCGATTGGTGAGGCTACAGCCGTGGCGAACACGCGGACGTTTTCCGGTCGCTTGACCGAAGATGCCGCCGGCGATCAGAAATCTGGTCTGCTTGAGGGCGAACCGTTTGTAGCCGAACGCAGTTACTTTAGCGTTCGTATAGTAGAGATGCGATTGGCTGAAGCCGGGCGCTATGGTGTTGATTTTGTCCCTATGTGTAGCTGTTTCTTAAAATATACTTATGGAGATTCTCTGCGAAGCGTCCCATTTGTAATAGGAAGCGAAATGATAACCAGTGGGTTGGAAAAATCCGAGGACAAAACGGCGGCTCAAAACATCACTTTCAGTAATATATACGCGGCTCGTAATATTCCAGTCAAGGCGGACGGGGTGGTGATGTATGCCGCTCTTTGTCGCTTCGCAAACACCGGCTTTGCGAAAGGATTGCTTAATCTCGTTGCCGACGCAGCGAGCGCTATCGCGGGCCCGGTCGGAGCCGTTGCGATCGAAACAGGCGCCGACCTAACCGGTCGATTGGCCGCGCTTCTTGGAGCCGATGGAGTCGATACGAAATTTGGCACCTTGACGGGAAATATTTTGGACAGAAGTGGATATCGAATCTTCGCAGGCGTCTCCAAGGAGATGTTAAACACCAGATCTTTGATAATGCGTGACGGACAGCTTTATGTTAAGCGAGACGACGGAACGGAAACCACAATTGACGATATTGACTATATGGTGTTGGCATTGGAGAAGCGAGACACTATAGTTGACGAAAATTTTGGTCAGGTTTCGATACTGCCATTTCATAGAACTTGGATTTCCACGAGGGAAAGTTTATTAAAAGGAGATCGAGATGCGGCGAATCTCTTGCTTTCAAAATTGCTTGTTGAAGTGGCGTCCTCTCCGGACGTTACTGAGTCGGATCGAGTTGGGCTTATCACCGCCTATCGGTCAGCGTTCGACCAGTGGGTAGCCATTCAAGCCGGTGGTAAGACATCAAAGCTGGCGTCCCAACCGGGTACACTTGAGGCGCGCTTGCAGGAGTTGGCAACCAAGGGTGGCGGGGCAAGTCGCTCATTACAAGCTGCACGTATATCGGTTTCGGAAGGAAGACAGCCTGCGGCCATTCAATTGATAAAGGAGAAAAAGGAAAACGAATTCTTGGCCAAGCGAGCGCAATCGGTGACACGGGCGATTGTGCAGGCGGATGAGGATGTCACCAATATCCAACGAGCATCACAATTGTTGCTATCGTCAGCGCTCCACTGATAGTGTTGAAAAAGCCCGGGCGTTGCAGCAGTCCTGAAGCACTGAATTGGGTCTTCTTGGTGAGTGCGCCGGCTCCATCAAATTGCTAAACGGCAGTGATCGCATACTCAGAGACTGGCTTTTTTTGTAGTAAGTGATCAGGTGCATAACGAACGGTCACGTTGATACATCCGTTGGTGCGGTTCGATCACCTGGAAAGGTAGTGGTGTTAGATCCAATCAATGATTTGGCTGTCGTAAAAAGAGAACGGCATCGGTGTGGCGGTTGCACAAATAAGGACGGGCGTCAGATTGGGTGAAGATGTAACAGTGTTCGGCTTCCCTCTCAGGGGCATTGTGCAAGTTCCGGCAATCTTATCAGGGGCACGATTACCGCTATGATGACGGTACCGATTTTGACTTGCGATGAACTCCATTTGAACGGACGCGTATCAGTTCTTAGCGGCAGCTTTTGGGCAACATGGATGTTCAGCGATGATTGAAACGAAACACTGATTCAGTCGCGAGCCACGTCAGTTTCTGACCCCAAGGCAGACGCTCGAATCTTTACACTGAACCTCAAATGTTGGAAAATAGACACTGGCCTGAATTTCCAGTCTGCACCCTACGCGATTTGATCAACGCATTTTGACTGCTCGTCAGTCAGCACTAAGGCGCCTGGATCTTCCCGGCGAACCAACCGAAAAAGGCTGCGCGCGATAGAGCTTAAGCTTCGAGCCACGCGCGCTGTCCCATAAGTGAATTCTGCGACTTCGATGCTTGGATTGGCTTTTTTGGTTGGTCCGACAAACGTATTAATGACGCCTTTCCGGTCCGGCAGCTTCCTGACGGCGACGGTGGTATAGCTGCCACTCGCTGACGTTCGACGCCGCAGGCCGATGTGATGGGGGATATGACAAATATAACAGACTGGACGAAGCCGGGGAGCTTCTCAGCGGGCCGGGATCCGCTCGGCTTTCAGGCTGCATCCGTGAGGCTGTACACCTCGCTTGTGCCAGGCCTAACAAACGTGACCAATCGGCTTCGATACTACTCATTCTATTGTTGGGTCGTGTGGCAATTTGAGCAAATCCATCACACGACCAAAGAGGATAAATGGGTAGAATTCATCCGGCGCTGCGAAGCGGCGATAGCGCTGGCGTGTCAGATCGGAGACGCCGCAAATGCCCTAGGCATGGCGGGCTCGGAGTGGTGGCGATACGAAGCTGCTGATACGTCAAAGAAGACTTTCGATCTTATCAAACCAACAAACAGGCCCGGTGAAGACGGTCAGTATCTGAAGGCGAAGTACGGCAACTTCGGCCAATTCTACACCGCAAGCATGCTGGAAATGGGGTTGATCGACAGCGCCTCTGCCCGCGTTTATGGCGTGACGAGCACCGCTGGAAAAGCGCTCGCCGTTGCCGTTCAGGAAGAGCATCCGGAGGCCTGCGCACTCCTCTTGAAAGCTGTCAAGTCAGGTCGAATTTCGCGGTCGGACTGCGAGACGATTTCCGAGGCACTCCATCCGTCCTATCTTGACCCTTCAAGTCGAGAAGCGCGATTGCTGAAAGAGTTTTTACAAGGCGGTCGAGCCGATGATCCGACCGCCGAGGCGAGGCGAATTTCGCTTCGCAATGTATTGGCGGTGGTCTCCGATTCAAAGGGCGAATTTGATCTGCGCCGGGAACTCTATGTACAGTCTGGAAGCCTTGGCGCCCCGTCCCAAGGCGGCCAAAACCTGACGAGATGGCGCGCCTATTTTCTGAACGAGTTTTGTCATATCGCACTCGAGGTATGGCTCAACGACATCGTCGGGCTGTCTAACCAGGTCGCCGAGCCGACCTCAGTTGAAGCACTAGCATCCAGCCTCGCATCGACCGCGGTCAGCGATGAGAAAGCTTCTACAGAGGACCTCGCTGCGAGCTTAGCCTTGAGTGGCCTCGGTGGAGAACATGATCTGGGAGCAGAGTTGCTTGCAGCAGCATCGACCAAAAAGAGGCCCGAGGCATCGGCCGTCACGGGCAGCACCAAACTTATCCTGTCGCTTTGGCTTCGCTGGAGAGAAGCTACGCAAGTTCGTGATGAGCTGCTCCGAGAAACCGTGGAAGGACGGTCGGCCGAAGGAGTCTTCAGATTTCTCGACCTCAACTCGGCAGCAAATGCCAGGCTCACGATCGCCAAACTGATCAAGAAGTTCGTTGTATCGAACCATCTGATGATTGCCGGCCAGAAGCTGGCGACTGGAGGGCGCTTCACCTACAGGTTCACGCTCGACGATGGATGCCTGGTGGACGGCGAGTTTGGCGAATATACCTATACTCAGCCCAGAATAGCGAATTTGCTTACGTTCGCGCGCGATGCTCATCTGGTGGACGAGAGTACAGGGACCATTACCGCTGCCGGCGCGGAATTTCTTAATGCCGCATAGCCTCTTCGATGACTTCAAGGAGGGAGGATTTCACAGCTCGATCTTGTCGACTTTCAGCGTCGATCCTGCCTTTTATGATGCTAGCCTGCAACTTAGGCTGCGTGGACTCGGCTGTCAGAATAATCTGTTGCTCGCCGATGCTTCGATGCTGGAGCAGTCGCTGGAGGCAATCCCGGACGCCTTCGCGAACGCTGGCCGGAAATATCTGGTGGTCCCGGTTACAACGACATCGTGCTTCCATCCAAAATTAGCCCTGCGGTATGGAAAGGCGAAAGCCAGACTGATCGTGGGATCCGCGAATGTCACTTCGGCGGGCTGGGCAGGCAATCTGGAACTCGTCTCGACCCTGTCGTGGCAGGCGCGAGATGAGGACCAGGATAGCGAAATTCATCGTACGCTCTTCGTCAGGGCACATCGATGGGTGTCGACGTTGATCGGTCCCGCCGATGACAACAAGGCCGCGTACAAGCTTGAGCTGCTACGCAGCCAGTCCCCTTGGATCGACGATGATGGGCTGGAGGGAGACACCCCATTCAACCTGTCGGACGGGTCTCAGATCGACCTGTTGCTATCCGATCCGTCGAACACAAGCGGCCTCGCTGACAGGATGCTCAAGCTGGTCGATGAGCCTGTTGAGCGGTTGACGATTATCTCCCCTTATTGGGATAACCAACTTTCCGCCCTGAAGCGACTGAATGCTGCGGTCGGCGAGCCGGACCTGCGCATCTTTCTGTCGCAGAACGCCCGCAGCCCTTCTCGATCATCTACATTTCCGGTTGGCGCCATCGGCAAACTGGCGTTGAAGTTTCACCCCATTGGGGCGAGCGGTGAAAGCGACGATCGCTTCCTTCACGCCAAGATGTTCCTCTTTCATGGCAGCGATCACGATTTCCTCTTCATCGGCAGCGCGAACTGCACTGTCGCTGCTTTGGGGGTGCCTGGCAAAGCAGGCGTAAATCACGAATGCCTCCTGTTCCGGAAGCTCCCGCGTGGATCTGCGAAGAAGCACTTGAACCTCTCCTACAAATCCAAGATTGCAGTTGTCGACATTGCAGTGCCCCCAGACAAATCCGAAGCCGCTTCCGACACGGCGACTTTTATGGCGGGGTCCGTTGAGCGGCGCGCGCGACGATTGGTCTGGTCGCCGAATTCAAATGTCCCGGATGCTGTGGCGTCGATAAAGGTGGGCGAGCCGCATTTCCCGCTGGCTAAACGCGCAGACGGACTGTGGATCGCCGACACTGGTGATGTGGAGCTCGACTCGAATATCGCGCGAGTCTGCCTGGTTGACGGCAGGATCAGTCGACCAATGATCATCGCCAGTCCCGAAGAGCTGATGCGTTTCGCGCCATTTCCAGTCTCCGACGCCATCAGGAAGAAGCTTGATGCAGTCCTCAGCGGCGACGCCGACCTGATCGGCCTAGCAAAAGACATCCACCTTCTGCTGGAAGACGATGCCAAGAGCGGGCCGGCACTGGAGAGAATCCGCGCTGCAGGCGGGCGAAGCGCAACTCGCGGTATCGCAGGACGGGATTTCGCTACACCTGATGAGTTCAGGAAGGCGCTCAATCTCCGCGCGAGCATGAAGTCAGCCGGGCTTGCTCATGGCGACAATCCGGCTCTTCAAGCGCTTCTGCAGATCGTCCTGCGCGGGATGGTTAATGTCGAGACGATCGATAGGATCGATGCCGATGACGTCGCCACTGCAAAAGGGCACGACCTTGGGGAGGATCAGGACGATGTCGGGCAGTCAGATGACGTGGCCGCCCTACCTCGCCCCGTAGCCGCTGCAGATATGGGACCAGAGATTGTTTCCGACAGCGAGTTTGAGCGCAATCAGGCAGCGCTCTGGCGCGGGATCAGCAAGTTTAAGGACTTCCTGGGGCGGGCGAAGGACTCGGACGCGGCGCTCGATCTCAATTTCGTCACCCGATCGCTGTTCATGCTTTACCTGATGCTCCACGGCAGCACCAAGCGATACAGGACCGAAGATGGCGAGGAAGCGGTTCTAATCCCTTTCACCGGTGGTCCGGGTGAGGATTTTCGTGACAGCTTTCTGTTCGTTGCGGCGCAATCGATCGCGGCGATTTGGGGACCAGATTTTGCGCGAAGTCTGATCCGCCGGTTGAAGTTCACGGTTGAGGCCGACACTCTTCCAATCCAGATCACGACGCTCACGATTATCTCGCGCTGGGTATTGGCGGCCATCCTATCGGAGGTCCGCATCGCGAAGGCTCACAAGTCGCTGCGCGACGTACTTGAAAGACAAGTGCCGAGCCTCTTCGCCGCGACCAAAGTGTTTCCTGAGCTCGGCCAGGAGGAACTATTGGCGACCATCAGGCAGATGGAAGCGAACTTGGACATGGATGCGGAGCAGGGAGCGAGAATCAGAAAAACGCTCGGCGAACTGGGCCGAGATTAGCGGTGGATGCGACTGTCATTCAAACCCAGCGTGACGTTCATCGCCCCTCAAATGTGGGTCGGCGTTGAAGGCGGCCCCATCTCCAGAACGCCTACAGAGCTAATCCATATAGAAAAGTTGTACTGGGGCGGGGGACTCGTCCGGCGCCCATTGTGACGCCGGCCGGTCTTGAAATTCGCTTGGAACTTCGGGAACGGCTGGTTCTGCGGTTAGTTGCCAAACCTGCCGGACCGTTAAGTCCCAGCTGCCGACCGGGTTGCGCATCAAGTCTCTATGGATAGACTAGATTAGGCTGAATTCCGATCTGCATCTCATGCGACTTTTGCCTAGCGCTTTCGGCGCTCCATAAATGATGTTCTGCGACTTTCTGGGTCGGTTTAGGTGCCTTTGGCATTTTCTGATCCGGGTGCTGTATCGTCAGGCTGGCTTCCAAAACGAGCCGCGAGTTGCGCCGCAATGTCACGGTATTCTCCGGCCTTCTCGACATGGCGTACGAGGGATACAAAGGTCTGTGATTTCTGCCGGGCTAGTCTGAACGCTTCATGGGTTCGCTTGTCGACATAAGTGACGTCGGCATAGGCTGAGAGACAGGCAAGGTGCCGGTCGTTCAATTCGCTCCCGTCCCATTTCCGTGTATCCGGGTGGAATCTCCTGATGGCGTTCGAAATGATGCCGGACGGCAGGCGATCCTCCTTCACCCTAGCGATGACCTCAGGAAGCGAGACGCGCAGTCTTTCGTTCAGCACCGTCAATTTTTTTCGAAACGCGGCCATGTCGCCGACATCGGCAACCGTTGTGTCGGGACCAATCTCGGATAGGTCGATGCTGAGAGCTTCCAATATTCGCAACGCTGGGTTGTCAGCGCGGATCGTCCCCATTTGGCGCCTGACTACTTCCAGAAACTCCCGTGAGGACC
This sequence comes from Mesorhizobium sp. P2_D6, assembly GCF_056404315.1. NCBI lineage: Bacteria > Pseudomonadati > Pseudomonadota > Alphaproteobacteria > Hyphomicrobiales > Phyllobacteriaceae > Mesorhizobium > Mesorhizobium sp. P2_D6. The sequence continues at coordinate 73,614 of NZ_JBFUEG010000010.1, forward strand.
GTTCCGGGTCGGGGATACGCTCGTCGCCACGCTTCTGGATATCCGCCGCAAGGCGGCCATGCATATGTTGAAACTGCCGTTGCATATCATCCGATGCGCGAAGCCGCTCTTTGAGGAGGTCAACGATCTTGGCATCGGAATTGTCTGCGAAAACGGATTTGGATATTGCAATCACCTCCTGGCTTCGTTGTTCCCCCTCGATGAAACCAGCGCGGAGTGCCGACCAGTTTTCCAGGAAGGGCCGAACGAGATCGGCGCCGCTGGCGAGCCGAAACATGCTCTTGGCAACTGTGTTGCGCACCGCCACGGCATCCGCTGCCTTATTCTCGAACGCCGCCGCAACTTCAAATGCTTGCAGGTCAAGGATTGAACCAATCAAGTCGTCTTTTCGGTACGAGGCGATGGTAGCGACCATTGGCAGTGATTGAAGATAGGCGACGCGCTGCGCCACCACATCCTCGCCTCGATGCGAGAACAGCTCTTCGAAGTGATGCCAACAAAGCAGCAGCACACCACCGCTTTCTTCGAAGCCTTTTTCGAAAGCCGCAGCACGCTGGCGACGCGCGCTATCCTTGCTCGTTTTGTCTTCCGCGACCTTGCCAAGATGCGAGGAATCCAGAGCAACGAAGTTCGGCCGAATTAGCAGCATGGGTTGGTCATGTCATTCGAAGCGACCGCTTTCCGCCCGGTCTTCCTCCAACTCGTCGCGTCGTTCTTTGGCTATCGTCGCGGCAAGCTTGGCGCGCGTTTCCTTAACTGCCGCGATTAGGCCCGGGTTGGGCCCGGTCTCAAGCCGGTCGAGCAAGCGGAGTCGAATTTCGCATTCTGTCGCAAACGACCCTTCAAAGCTTCTTGGCCAGAGGTTTATCGCTTGGAATACCGCGATCGGGTCAGGCGCGCGCTCCAGAAGTGCTTTGATGATTGGCCGCCATTCCAGATCTGCCTTGTCATCGGAGCGGGTGGACAACTGGGCGACGGCAGCGGCAAAGGGATAGCGCAGTTCCGGGTCGGCCGCGCACCATTCCAAGATGACGTCATCTGAAACCACACTGACGGGGTTTGGATGGCCGTGCATCACATCCTGGACGATATCGATATTGTTCGCGCGATCCTGGTCGCTACCCGCAGCAAGCTCATCCAGCATTGTTGCAGGTTGGGTCTTGAATAGGGCCTGCAAGAAATCGTCGTGGTCCCAAGCATAGACATCGTGTTTCTGAATCGCCGTTTTTAGGTCGCGCCACGCCTTGCGCGCAACGGGTGCGCCCTCCGGTCCGTTCAGGCAGGTCCTCGCAACAACGCCTAGTGTGTGGTCACTGCGATCAATACGCCTGGAGTCTGGCTCGAACGTATGCCGGCTAAGAAGAATGCGACCAGCCTCAAGCGTTTCGGGCAGTGGCTTTCGCCCTGCGCTACCGTCCGAATGGAGCCGCATCAAAAGGATTTGCAGGGCGATGGGACTGCCGTCGCGTTTGGCGCAAATCGCAACTACCAGGTCACGAAATGCAGGCCCCGGAATTGGATCACAGACGCGCCCGCCAACCAGAACGAAGAAGTCATGGATGGTGGCCTTGCCAAGCTCTAAGGCGCGATGGAGGCGACCAACACCTGCCTCGTCGATCGTCACGCTCGCCTGAAGATCGACTAGCCATTTGCCGAGCACGGCATCTTCTACGGCTTCGTCAAGGAATGCCTGTGTTGCCGTGGGGGCCTTTGTTTGGAGCGCATTTAGGAAACCACGCAGCAGTTGCACATTTGGCTGTTCGGCTGAAGCCACTTTAGCGGCCAATCGCTTCCACATGATGCGCGGTTGGTCTGCGCCCAGGGCAAGTCCCTGCCCAAATTCGAAAAGCCGCCCATGGCCGCCAATGAGTTCCGGAAGGAGTGTGGCGAGCACCTTTTCGTCGGCAGCGACTGCTTTTCCAAATTCCACAACAGCCTCGGCGACGCGCTTCAGCCGCTCGGCAATGTCCATTTCGTCATCATCCTCGAAGTCATCAAGGCTGCCGCCTCTTTCTCCGAGGACGATTCCCCGCACGCTATCGATCAAGTCCTTCGGTCTTAGAAATTCCCCCAGTTTGGCAAGGCGTTGCACTGCCCCGGCATCCAGCATTTTCGCGCTATATCGCCGTGACTGCCGCGTTGCGATCCAACCCTCGCGCCAGAAACCGTCCTTGGCGATTGCCCTGGAAATGCGCTCCAGCGCGTCGAACTGGCCCGCATTCGCCCACAGGCCCCAAAATTTACGGGCGATGCTTTTCTGTACACGCACTCTGACTTTGCTGTCGTGCAGAGCGAAAAATTCTGCTGTGCTAAGAACATTGCCAAACCACTGATCATACTCGGCTTTGCTCTTCGGATGGTAGCCATAGTCGCGCGAGCGCGCGCCGAATTCAAAACTGGAATAGGGCCTGAAGTGCTCGGTCGTCATCATGGCTTCCAGCGCCCTGACGCCGAGATGGCATTCAACCGGTTTGTCTGATTTTAGAAGTTCTGTCGCTACGTCGAGGCGCATCGACAACGGTGCGTGGGTCGCGGAAAAAGCGACGTAGAAGAGGGGCGCGATTGCCTTCTCGGCGTCGCTGTCAACCACCTCACCATGCATGCCTGCGAACTTGCACAACAGTGTCACAGAACGTTTGAACAATTCAGCGTCATAGGCGAGCGCATGCAACAGCCGGATAAGAGGTGCGCCGGCTAGCAGCGTATCCTCGTCTGCATTGGCGAAGCTATTCTCAAGCGCGGAAAGTGTTGCTCGAGGCTGTACCGGCGCGACGTTTTCAAGCATCGCGTGGCCAAGCGGATTTAGATTCGACACATCGGAAAGAAGGCCGCCCGGTGCAAGCCAGCCTTTCGCAATCGTCTGCGCCTCCTTGCTGCTGTCGAGATAGCCAAGGCGGCGCGAGAAAGAGCGCAACAGGCGTTCCGATGACCCATTCACGATCGCGGGTTCGATAACGGAATAGGGGATATTCTGAAGAGCCAGCTCCGCTAGCCGGTTTGCGATGGCGTGCGGCAAGATCGCGCGCCATTCCCCACGCTTTTGCAAAAGATCGCGCCGCTTTAGTTCGGCCGCCGCAGTGAATACCTGCTGTGCGGTCTTGCCGATCAATCCGCCGAGCACGGGCAGTTCCGCATTTTCGCCCGTCAGGTCTTCCCCCTGAAATGAGTAAACCAGCGAACAGGCTTCCGCGATTTGCAACAGCCCTGCATCATGCTCGTGGCGTTGCTGGAAGAGACGCTTGAACAGTTCGGAGTGAGTGAGGCCAGAGACAGTCTCCGTTTTCTTTACTGTACTCGCAAGCGCAAGCGCTATCCGCGCGTTGCCACCGGAAAACTCGGCAATCCTGCGGCTATCGAGCTGTGATAAATCCGGGAAGCGTCCCGCCACCAATTTTGCAATCAAAGGCACCGACGATGTTTCCAGCGAGAAAACGTCTGTGCCTTCTGGCTGGTCCTCGCGGATGTCGTATTCAACGGTGATGGCGCTGACCGTTGAGCCCGCGGCGCGTACTACCTCCGATAGGTGCCTGTGCGTTTCCGGAGGGCAATTATCGATCACCAAAATCGCGCGCGTGCGGGCCGCGATCAGGTCGGAGGCAAGGGCCTTCGGTTGTGGATCAGGCGCATCTGCAATGTCGGTATAGTAGGTAAGGGAAGGGTCCAGCGCATTCGCGCCCACAGTATTGTCAAACAAGGCTTCGACCAGCCGTGTCTTGCCAACACCTGAAAGGCCGACCAGGCGAACAACCTGACCTGGGTTTCGGAGCGCGTCCCGAATGCGGTTGATGCCGTTAACGGCCGACAAGCCGTCGCCATCCTCTTTGCTGCCTGTCTTGATACGCGTCTTGTCATCGAGAAGATAACTTCTATCCGCGCCAGCCGGCACGCTCGACCAGCCACCATAAGACTTCCACCCGAGAACGGGTCTTCCAATTCGGAAACGAACCCAAGGGATTAACCCCGAATGGTCACGTACCCAGCTTGCAACGCGGTTGCGGTCGTAGAAGTCGAGATGCAGCTTTGCTGCATCTCGACAACCATTCACCGCATCCGCCATCGCGGCGCGGCGATTCCTCAATGCGGAATCAGCAGTGGAGCCACTTGAGCTCACGATGACGTAGGCACCGCCCACAGCAGCCAAGTCCTCGATCACTGGGCGAATGACGCCCTTCGGCTTCATTTCCTTCGGGATCTCCGATGGCGGCATGTCGGGTTTCTTCACCTGAAAGCCGGTTGCTGCCCTAGGAATGAAGCCCTCGATTTTGGTTCCTGCAGGCAGTGCGACCCGCACATCAAGGCCGCCATCTTTGGCGGTTTGATCGCCGCCCCAAGTTGCGGCAGAGACAGGCAGGTTTGCGCGCCGCAAAGCGGCCTCGCACAAAAGGCCGATCAGCGTTCGCAAGTCTTCGTCGTTTAATGCGGCAATATCATCGCGCGTGATTTCAAACATCAGTTGAAACTAAGGGAAAGCCCGATGGGGGGTCAAATGATCCGTTCAAATCAATACATGTCTTCACAATAAACTGTGGCGACAAGATCGGACCACGTGGCCAGCCTGACGTCCACCGATCAAATTTGCCCCGACGCATCGATGACAATGATCGCAATGCGATTTTTCGCATTCTCGGGAAGTAGCTTCTTCAGCATCCGTTCCAATTCATCCGCCGAAGTTGGGCGGCTCAGTCCTCTCGGCGGGGCAGGGATTGTTCCCGTCCTTTTGTCGCCAAACCAGAAGACGCAATAAATGCCAAAGCCTTTTGCCCCCGGGTCTGGCGTGTAAAAACGGTCCAACTGCTCCGTTGGTGCGGTCCATAGCCCAGCATTGCTATCGCGCTTTAGCTCGCAAAGAATCTTGTGAGTTGCAATCGACACGGCGATATCCGCCCGCTTGTCCCTGGCCATGTGCCCTTCGGGCTCGGCCGTAATGCTAAGCGCCTGAAGCGCAGGCCGCATCAATGTGAGGAGATCGTCCCGGCAGGCCTCTTCGGGGCGCGCGTTGGTCGGCTTGGCGTATGGGTCGAGATTCCAGAACTGCTTGTAGATATCGGTATTCTCTCGCTCGATACGCTTTTTCAAATCGAAGAGTTGAGCAACCAGCAGCGCGTGTAGATCGGCGACCGTTCCAGGCGCACCGTTTGACAGCGCGGCCACAGTTCGCGGCCAGTTCGGGCGATCATATTCAACATCACGCCGACGCTGGCGTTGGTTTGCAAGAGCGTGGAGAATATGCGGGCTGTACGAGGCCAAGTCCTTGTTCTCCGCCAGCCTTTCCAGCGCGTTCGTCGCGGCCTCGCTCGGCAGCGCCGAAATCATGTTAAAGAGCGTGCGACAATATTCAGCGGCGTCCCAAGGGTTTGTATCACCGCTCCATCCGCTGGAGGGGAGTGGCGCTTCCGGGAAGAGCGTTCCCGCCAACCGCGCCATGAATTCCAGTTGCGGCATCGAGAGTGCCGTTTCCGCGGGCTGCCCGCGATGCCGGAAACCACTCCGGTCACGCAGCTCGAAGACGAGCCCCGGGCGTACCTGTGCTGAAGCCTCGACCTTTTGCTCAAACCGGGCAGGGGAGATGAGATAGGCTGTCACTAGCCACATGCCGCGTTGCTGGTCATCGACGGCGACGGCACCCGAAATAACATTCTCCGCAAGCGCCAAAAGCTCCGTATGCGCCTCAGGCAGGTTTCCTACGGCATCCAGCATTTCACCAAGGCGAAAGGGGTTTGCGTTCGGGAAATCACCTAGCAGTTCAAGCGTAGTGTCTTTTCGATAGTGTTCAAAAGCTGCGCCGGTCAAAAGCTCGCTCAAGCCGTCGATGCCCTGGTCCCCGGATGACAGTCGCAGCCGCGCGACGGCAAGAAAAGCGTCGCGCGCCAGTTCGGGACGTCGTTCGAGCAGCGCCTCCTTCCATGGATGAGAAAGCCAGGTGACTGTGTTGTTCCGTTCATTGGCCACCGGGTTCGTGAGATCGAAAGCCAACATGCCCTTCAGAAAATCATCGGAGAGGTCCCCAAATCCTTCCCCGATAGCCCAGCGTTCGTTCAGCCCCGCGACCAGCGCATGCCACCATTCATAGTTCTGGTGCTTCGCGGTCAGCGCCATGATGTCAGCATATTTGGGCAAATCATTCCGGGACAGCGCAGCGCGCAGGCCAGCGAGTGCGGTTTCGGTGTGCTCTTCGCCGAGCCACGCCGCGATCCTGTCGCGGGGCTCCAGGTTTTGGTCCACATCATCGTACAAAGCGCAATAGATTTTCCCAACATGCGACAACCAGCCCAGATGTGCCCCGCTGCGGATGTTCTCGGCATCTTGCGCGAACTCACGGCGCTGCCGTTCACGGTCGCTGCTGTCGTTTCCTTCAGGCCTGCGGCCCCTGCGTCCCTCGAAATATCTGTCATATAACCGCGAGGCGGTGCAGCCGGCGCGTACCGGCTGTAGCCATGCCTTGGCGTCAGCTATGGTGTAGAGAATTTCGAACGCTATCGCGCCGATTGGTTGCTCCGCCTGATATGAGAGAGCGAAAGCCAATTCATAGAAAAAGTGCTGTCTTTCGCTGCCGTCATCTTCCGTTGCGATTTGATTGATCACCATATCGAGCAGCTCTTCGACAGAGAGCTGGTTCAACATGGCTTGCAGAAATTGCGAATAGCTTGTCCAGCGGTCATCGTCCGCGACAAATGTGCTCAAAAAACGCTTTGCTATAGCGCGGACCCGGTCGGGCGTTTCAGCCATCGCAGCCCGAAGATCCCGCGCGCGACTCTCACGCTCCATTCCTTTGAACAGGAGGCGCTTGTGTAGCCAACTCAAGTCCCGTGTCGCGTCAAAAACAGCAGGCCCGCGCCAAATGCGCACGAGGATGCGCGCAAAAAAAGAGCTCACCTCATAGGCTCTACGGTCGTAGCCGGTGTCATTATCTTGAGGCGCGTTGACGCCATCGAGTATGGACGGCAGATCGGCGAGCGGTGCGTTGTCGGCGAGACCCCACAACGAACCTGTAGCAAGCGTGTCTATTGCTACCAGCGTGTCGTTCACGAGTCGGGTAACGTCATCGTGGCCGAAGGGCTGTCCATAGAGGCGCTGAATGATTTCAGCACGAAGCCGCAGATCATTCGCCGAGTTTCCAAGCCCTTCCCGGAAGACGGCCACGATCGCGTTTTGTCCTTCCTCGCTAAGTCGCAGCAGCGCAAGCAAAGCATGTACCCGCTCCACATAGGGCGACGCCTTCCGCACAAGGATTGCAGCGAGGTCGGGCACCATCTCCTGGAGAGGTGTTCCCAGCTGAAGGGCATCGACCACCACCGAGCGGATTCCAAAACCGGCATCAGGGTCGCTCAAAACGGCGCGAAACTCTCCGATCATGTCGTGGCGCGCCAGAGCGCCGATGGAAGGCACCTCCCATCTCCCCGACCGAAACCACGGATTGGATTTGGAAAGCCGGCCAACGGCACGCACAAGTTCGGCGCAGGACGAAGGCGAGAGTGAAGCCGCATCGCCGTAGGTAAGGACACCATAAGGGTCTGTATCGATTAGTGCGTCGGTATGTTCTGGAAGATGCACCGCAAGCCACGCATGAAGGCCACGCAATTCCGGTGCGGGATGGCCGTCGACACCCATCAGTGCCATCACCCGGCCGAAAGGCAGTCCGTTGCGCACATGCTCGGCCAGAAAGGCAGCAGCCAGATATTCAGCCGTGGTGCGGTGTGCATAGTCCACTGTTTCGGGCTCTGGCCCTGCGACGAAGATCCTTCGACCCAATGCCGCTCGAGCCTTTACTGGATCGAGAAAGGTCAGGGACCGATAGCCTGGTATGTCCAGAGTTCCTTCCTGCTCAGTCAAGCCGATTGCCTCGACGTCAGCGATCAGGCGCGCTGCGCAGATTCCGCCGGCGGCATTGCGCAACTCCGCAGCGGAATAAACGCCGGCGCCTTTGCGTGCGCGATCCTTGTCGAACTCCCGAAGCATGAGCCCCGTTGATAGCTCGAAGAGCTCGCGGCGTGTCTTAGGCCATGAGCCCGTTTGCACTGCACGCCACAGCATGATGAGGTTTTGCGGATTCTCAAGAAAGTCATTGAGCCCGCGCGCCTCGGCTTCAGCAAGAAACGCATCCGCATCGCCCGGTTGCACGCCTTCCGCCGTGAGCACTCCGCGCTGTTCACCAGACGAAAGGTTCTGGAGCATAAGGACTGGCGGGGTACCCGCTTGTTCAAAATAGGGGCGAAAAGCGGCCAGATCGCTTTCCCCCAGCCAATCTGCGGCCCGGCATGAAATCCGAACCTTGGCCGGGGTCACTGCGAACAACTTCTCGACCACCGCGCCGACTGTGTCCAGGTCGCCGCGCCCCGCGCGCCTTTCATCGAGACCGTCAATAAAAAGCACCTTGCCGGTTAGTATGGCAGGCGGCGTTACGAGAAATGCCCGAGCCGTAATCAGCTTTGCGCCTTCGACCCCGGCCGCGTCCTCGAATAGATGGGATTTGCCTGCCCCAGGATCACCCAGAAGTACAAGGTTCGGCGCGCTTTCGAAATCCGAGAAAGGGCGAGGGCGCGCTTCTTCACGCTTGTCATAGGGGACGTTGGTTTGGCGAACGGTCCGGGTCATTCTCAGGCAATGATTGTAAAGGAAAGCATGAAGCTCGGTGTTTGCTGTATCGCTTGTCAAGCAACAGCGTTGATGACCGGAGGGTGCGGCTCCGAACGGTCACGATCTGACATCCGATCGGACTTTGACGGCAATAGACCCAACAGGTTCGGAAACGTTAACGCTTCATCATTTCGTGGGCACAGGGGGCGCATGCTTGTAGCGCCTCTACTCAGCGGCTCTATGAGCCATTCCATCGAGAATCTTCTCACCTGCGAGAGCGCGAATCTCGTCGGCGTAAAGAACTCCTCCCGGCGCGCCGGGATGGTCGCGAGAGGTCAAAACGCGATCTGCATAGCCGTGCCGTGCGTACCAGGCCTGCTTCCGTTCCCAGTCTTCACGGTATTTGCGCCGGTCCAGCATGCCCAGGTGTTCCCAATACCAGGTGCGCCCACCGGATTGGATTGTGAAATCAGGCAGGCAGTAATCAGTCGCGCTTGCGGGAGAGTACAGGCGCTGCTCATAAAGCGGCTCCAAACCCATGCCCTTCAAGACCTCGTAGACAATCACCTCACTCTTTGATCGCATGGGCGTGCCGTCCTGGGCCCGGTGAATCAACCCTTCTGGCCTATAGCGATCGGGCAACGTCAGGTCACTCGCAGTTTCGCCGATCAAGAGATCGAACATGTATGTGCTGCGCCGAGCCGTTTCCGAATACGCAGGGTTACGCAAACGATCGAGGATTGCAGTGTCCGTCTCAACAAGTACGATCATCTGCTCGCGAAAGCGTGTGAGCGCAGTGTATAGCAACTCGCGTGAGAGGGTGGCAGCCTTGCGGGGGAGGACAAGAACGGTGGCCCCGAAGTCGCTGCCCTGCGATTTGTGAACGGTAAGAGCGTATGCGAGCTCAAGACATTCCTCTACCTCCGGCTTTAGGTAGCGGTACTCGGCTTTCGGCTGCGTCGAGAATACGACGTATGCCTTGTCAGTTCGATCGATCTCCTGCTTCTTCCATGTTTGGGTCACGATTCCGATCTCGCCGTTGGCGACGAAACCTAGGCCCTTCGTGCCTTTCGGAAGCCATTTCGGCCTGTTTACGACCTGCATCACCTTATCGTGGATTACGATGCCCTGCTCCCCCATCGGACGGGGCCATACAGTGCGCGCGTCAGTCGCATTGGCTATCTCACCGCTACGGTAGCGGTCTTGGACGACCCGGTTGATCTCCGCGGCCCCGAACGCATGGATGCGAGTCGGGGTGAGGATCTGCCATGCCTCCGCACTCTTCCAATCCTTTTCCGCGATCCCGAGCGATCGATCGAAGCCGGCGCCATCGCCGGGAGCAATGCCGAGCATTGCAAGAGCTCGGTCGAGCTTCGCCATTAGGTCTTCGTGGTCGTTCCATGTGACAAGCGTCAGGTCACCGAGCGTCCCGCAGCGCGCAGCGCGTGCAATGATCTCGTCATCTCCAGGTCCGCTTTCGTCCCGGTAGCCATCCGCCAGCTGGAGGCCTGAGCTAACAACCTCCATACCGTCAACCTGGTGGACCCGCATGCACGTCCTCAGCTCGGCTATGCTTCCCGGGCGTTCTCGTCGCAGCCAGCGAATGATGTCGAGGAACGGACGTCCAGGGCCGATTGGGGGCAGTTGAAAGGGGTCGCCGACAAAAATGAGGCGCATGACAGCGCCTATTTTGATAGCGCGGAACAGCGCCGCAAGCAGTTCGACGGAAGGCATCGAACTCTCGTCGATGACAACAGTCGTATATGACAATTGTCCTTTCGCCGGCTTTTCGAGTATGCGCCAGTTGTTCCCCAGCATCCCGGTGTCCGACAGCACCTGGTGGATCGTCGATGCCGGGCGCTCGGACGCGGTCTGCAGGCGGACTCGGGCCTTGCCGGTCGGGGCGGCCAACAACGTGGCCCGTGGTCCCTCGATCTCGCGTAGCGTGCGCAGAAATGCCCGTAGGACCGACGTCTTACCGGTGCCAGCGCCGCCAGTGAGAACGCTTAGCCGGTTGCGGTAGAGGGTCTCGAGCGCGGCGACTTTCTCGTCGAGAGCTTCTCCCTCGCGTTCCGTTGCGGGCTCACCGAAACCGCCCTTTTCGGCTGGTCTCGTCAAGATTGTTTTCCAACTGGGTTCCTCCTTCGGGAGATCGGAAAGGAGCCCAACCTGTTTCTTGACCAAGTCGGCGATCTCTAGCTCGCATCGCCGTACGCTCTTCAGCGCGGCGATGCGCACTTCGGGGACGACGTCTGGATCAGGCTTGGCCGCACCAAGATCTTCCTCCAATTCGGCGAGTTCGTCGGAGAGGGCGGTCTCGGAGTCTGGCGTCATCTCGTCGCGGCGCCAAGTTTGCGGCGCCTCAATGGCCTTGAACCAGATAATTTGTTCGTGAAATTTGCGGTCCTCTAAACCCCAGGCGACCGCCGGGTCGGGTGCGCAACGTCGGGTCTCAGGGAAATATGCGGCAGTGCGCGTGATGAGGCTTTCGAAAGGAAGGATAGAGTCGCCCCCGTCGGCGGCGTCTCGGAGCACCGCCCGCATCACTGCGCGGACTCGGCGGCGGTCGTTGCGCGCAATGGGAGACTCGGCCCGGAATCGCGCGGCTTCGCCTTCCGGCAGCATGCCTTGGTCGATTACCTCGAGCCCAATCGGGGTGCTGACATCAGTCCCGCAATCCTGCTCGTATAGGCGGTAAGGATTTTCTATGATGGCTTCGTTGCTCGCCTCGATCCCGCGCTCCTTTCGCGCGGCAGCGTTGGCTATACCGGAGAACTGGTCCGAGGTGAGTTCGAACCGGATGAGCAGGTCGAGGAGTTGGCGAGACAGCTTCTGTTTCTGCCATTCGGCGGCGGCCCGCGCCAGACCTTCGGCGTGCTCCGGCTCTGGGACGGCGCGGCCCTCCAAAATACTCCTAAGATGCTCCCACGGATCACTTCCGTCGCGCTCAATCCGGCGCAGCACAGTCGCATGATATGCCACACCACGCTCATAGCCCAGGTGACGCAACAGGGCGCCAAGTCCGGGATAGCCGCCGCGCCCTGCCCAAACCTCATCCAGCGCGCCATTCAGCCATTCAAGCGTACCGGCCCAGTCGCCGCTCACGCCGCAACCGGCGGCTTGGTCCGCACGGAGGCGTTCCACCACCGAAATTATCGCGAGAAGGGCTGAGACAGCTTGCCCGTCGCTTAGGTGCTCGGCCACGTAGGAAAACGGCAACGACAGGTCGCGCGGAGGCCGGCAGGTGATCGCCTCCACGTTGAGACCTGCCGCGATGTACTCCTGGTATGGGATACGCACCCCCTGCTTCGGCCAGAGATGACTGATCCGGCGTGACCACACGGGGAAGCGGCCGGGCAGCTTGGGACTACGCCCGAAGTAGACGGGCTCGGCTACATCGCCAATGCGAGAGACGCCGACGATCAACCTGTTCGCCTCGTCGTCCACCGCGTTGCCCCGATTGCAGTAGAAAAACACTAGGGAAACTTTGCGTTTCAGCTTGCCCCAGAACCGTTCGAGCAACGCGCGCTGGCGGTCATCCTCCCTAACCCATGTGCCAGGCGTCGAAGACGGTCCGCGGATCATCAGGTTCTCGTCCTCGGAGATGTCGCGAAAGCTGCTTTCCAGCATCCAGCGATACGGCGTCGGGCAGAGTGAAAACGGCGGAAGTTCCTCATCTACTGAGGGCAGCCCGCGTCCCGGGACCGGATCTCTATGGCCGAGCATGTACGTCTCGCCTCCAAAGGCGTTCGTATCGCGCGAACACGGTGGGAGATATCCGGTGTCCGCTTTTAGCTGCGCGAGCGCGCAGCCTGGGTTCGGCCCCTCGAAGGTGAGGTCGCGCCCCTCGCGGACGTGCTCATGCTCCATACATCCAGCATTGAGCGCCGGGGCCTGACAGATGCGGCCGTTCCAACCTGAATCGTGCCAAGTAAGTCGTGCCGATAGATGGGTAGTCATTGTTGCTCGCTCCCCTAGGGATTCAGACTTACCCTTTTCGGAGCCTAGGCGCTATATGGGGAGTACTATGAACAGTGCTGCCCCCCAACGTTACTATCCCCTCGGCGAAAAGGTAAGCTACTTCAGGAGAGAGCAATGGCGCATGAGGACAAGTACGCCAGCTACGAAGAACTCTGTCAGAATGAAGAAGAAGGTATCGACTACCGCGTCACCGTCCGACCCGTCGCCGGAAGCGTGATCGCTATTGTGGCTCCGCATGGCGGCGGAATCGAATTCCTCACGGCAGAGCTTGCAGACTCCATTGCAGGTCCGGATCACAATTTCTACGCATTCAAAGGGATCAAAAAGACCGGCAATAGGGTCCTGCACATCACCTCACACCGGTTCAACGAGCCGCGGGCACTGACACTGATCGGGCCTTGCGAAAAGGTGCTCAGCGTTCATGGGCTCGCGGGAGATGCACCATCCTTGCAAGTCGGAGGACGAGATGTTGAATTGCGGGGCCGTGTTCATAAATCTTTGCGCGCTGCGGGTTTCGACAGCAATGTTGTGACGGAAGGCCAGTACGGCGGCATGGAGCAACAAAATATCTGCAATCGTGGAATTACCTGTGCAGGCGTGCAGCTCGAGATCAACGCCGGACTTCGACAAGCGTTGAAAGATGATGGCGGCGCCTACAGCGGATTCGTGCACGCGGCTCGCTCCGCGCTGTAGGGATCAAGTCCCCGATCTCGTTGCTCGTTTCGAAGTGGACTCCACTGCCGCCGGCTTTCGCAATGTCAGCTTCCGGCGAGGGAAAAAATTGCTTCTACGACCGGTAGACGCAAAGCGGTCACAGAAGAAATTCCTAGTTTCGCTGGACTTCGTTGGGACGGCAAGCGTTGCTGTCTAGACCGGGGAATGAAATCGCCTCGGCTCCAGGCCCGGCCAGTGCGGGCTCAAGTCAGTACAGGCACCGGATGGTCCGATGCCGGTATTGATGGAGAAAAGCAATGCGCGCTACTGATACTGACCAAGGCGAAAACGCTGGAATTGTGGAGCCTAAGAACCTTTCGCTCCAAGCCGTTGTAACGCCTCGGAGGCGTCTTCAGAAGGTGCCTGCCACTGATGCGGAACTTGCGAACAAGTCGAAGAACTCCAAACCTGCGGAAACCAAGACTGAGATGGTCCTGAAGAAGCTTCGGTTGGCCAAGGGTGCTGCGATCGAGGCCTTGGTGGAGGCGACCGGCTGGCAGCCTCATTCGGTGCGCGGGTTTCTGTCTGGAACAGTGAGGAAGAAGCTTAGCCTGCCACTTATCAGCGAAGTTGGCAAGGACGGTGTCCGGCGCTATCGGCTCGACAACAAGGCCAAGGCTGATTGAAGCCATGGCCATCGATGTAAAACTCGAACAGGAGGTCGCCGAGCTCGGCGACCTCTCTCGCGACGAACTCGCGACTCGATGGAACAAGACGTATGGATGCCCGCCGCCGAGTGGCGTGCGGCGCGAACTCCTGGTCAGAGCAGCAGCCTGGCATCTGCAGGCGAAGAGACTTGGAGGCTTTTCGGTCGAGACAAAGAGGAAACTAGCCCAGGCAATCCGACAGGCCGGCGTCAATGGATTGGGAATGGAGTTAGGCTCGGCGTCAGAGACGTCAAATGAGATGCATGGGGCTGCCAGGTATGCCGGCTCGGCGTTGAAGCCGCGTCAATCCCTATCGAAGGGTGCTCGGCTAATTCGCGATTGGAATGGCAAGGCCAACGTTGTCGACGTCCTGGCAGAAGGCTTTCTATTCGAGGGGAAGCTCTACCGCTCGCTCTCGGCCATCGCCCGCGAGATCACCGGCGCCCACTGGTCCGGTCCAAGGTTCTTCGGACTATGAGCTATCAGCAAAAACTGCGCTGCGCGGTCTACACGCGTAAATCCACCGAAGAGGGCCTTGAGCAGGAATTCAACTCACTTGATGCGCAGCGTGAAGCTTGCGTGGCCTTCATTGCCTCGCAGATCGGTCTGGGTTGGAAGCTCGTCCCCGACTTCTACGACGATGGCGGCATCTCAGGCGGTACGATGGAGAGGCCAGCGCTAAAACGCCTGCTTCAAGACATTCGTGACAGGCGAATCGATGTGGTGGTCGTGTACAAGATCGACAGGCTTACGCGCTCGCTGATGGACTTTTCCAAGATCGTTGAGACCTTCGATGCCCACAGCGTGTCCTTTGTTTCTGTTACACAGCAGTTCAACACAACGACGTCGATGGGCAGGCTGACGCTCAACGTGCTCCTCTCGTTCGCTCAGTTCGAGCGGGAAGTGACCGCAGAGCGTATCCGCGACAAGATCGCTGCATCCAGGAAGAAAGGAATATGGATGGGTGGCACCATTCCGCTCGGTTACCGTGCCGTTGCTAAGAAGTTGGTGGTCGATGGAGCGGCAGCGACAATCGTCCGGTCGATATTCCAGCGCTATCTGGAATTGAAGTCGGTCCTAGCGCTGGCCGATGAGCTCAATCAAAGCCAAGCTGTGGGCGAGGCCAACCCCCTTAGAGCTCCGGTGAGCCGCGGGAGGCTCTATCACCTGCTTTCAAACCCCGTTTACATCGGTCAGGCCCGTCACAAGGACGCATGCTACGAAGGCGCTCACCAGCCGATTGTAGACGCGGAATTGTTTGCGTCGGTTCAGGCGCTGTTGAAGGAGCAAGGGCCGAAACGCCGATCGCGATCGAATGCCGCGGATCTGCATCTGCTTACAGGCCTCGTCTTTGACGAGACCGGCGATCGGCTGAGTCCTGCCTATGCGAACAATCACGGCAAACGCTACCGCTACTACATCTCCAACCGGCTGAAGGTCGCAAGGCGCAAGGACGATACTGGCTGGCGAGTTCCGGCTGACGAATTGGAAGCTTTCGTCGACCAGCAGCTAATCGCTTTGCTCAAAGGCAAATCGCTGTTGGCCGAATGGATCGAGCGACACGCCTCTAAGGAGGCGATCGCGAGCGGGTTGAACGAGGCGGACGGGCTCTTGAGCGACTCGCCAGGACGTAAGGCAAAGCGTAGATCGATCGTCAAAAGTGCGGTCGTCAGGATAACGCTTTCGTCCCAGACGATTGAGCTCGAAATTAATCCTGCTGCTTTGGCGAGGGCGATCTCACTATCGGTGGGCGCCGATTTTGACACAAAAGACCGCCAGAAACCTGTCATCGCTGTGGAGACTCATAAGGTCACCGTCGCATGTCAGATTCAGAGGCGTGGAAATGAAGCACGCCTGATTATTGGGGATCAACCAAAGCGCGACAAGGCTCCTGACCCGAGCCTCGTCAACCTGCTGGCAAGGTCACACTCGATGTTGTCAGCACTGACGAATGGATCGGCTCGTAGCATCTCTGAACTCTCGAAAGTTACCGGCATCCATCGTGCTGACCTCAGCAAGGCCTTGCCGCTGGCCTTCCTGTCTCCGGCGATCGTGGACGACATTCTGGCGGGCAATCAACCTGTCAGTCTAACCGCTCGGCGACTCGCTCGACTCACCGATCTGCCAGTTGATTGGAACCTGCAGCAGTCCGTTCTAGGCTTTTAGTCACTGACGGTCCGCTCTGCTTTTCCATCCAGAGCGGGGCACATAGGCGATCTCTCTGCATCGACTACGAAAACAATAGGGCACGCAAGGCCGGTCACAAAGACGGGCCTTGAAAGCTCGGCGGAAACAGAGACGGGTTGCGCGGATCAGCCCTACTGTGCTGAGGCTGCTGTGGCTAACCCTCGGATAAGTCGACCGAATTTCGAGCCGGCCGATATGGGCTATATCTACAGTGACTGAATGGTGATCCCGACAGGAATCGAACCTGTGACCTACAGATTAGGAATCTGCCGCTCTATCCTACTGAGCTACGGGACCACGCGGCCAGACACATAGCCGCTTCGGACCGTTTCGCCAAGAGGCTCGCCGAAGGCAAATCAAGAGGCCGGCCGAAGGCAATCGACCGGCCTTTCGGCGGCATAGGTCAGGCGGCGAGCGCTGTTTCGGCCAGTTTCACCCAGTAGCTCATGCCGTGCGGGATGACTTCGTCGTTGAAGTCGTAGGCCGGGTGGTGGAGGCCGGCGGTCTCGCCATTGCCGATGAAGATGAAGGCGCCGGGCCGGGCTTCCAGCATGTAGGAGAAATCCTCGCCCCCCATCACCGGCTGGATGGCGCGGTGGACCTGGGTGTCGCCGGCGACACTCGCCGCGACATCGCTGGCAAAGACGGTTTCTTCCGGATTGTTGAAGGTCACGGGGTAGTTGGCGTCATAGTCGACAGTGATCGTCGCCCCGAAGGCGGTGGCGATGCCGTCGCAAATGGCGCGGATGCGCTCCTCCGACTTCTTGGCGATCTCCTTTTTCAGCGTGCGTACCGTGCCGGCGATTTCGGCGGTCTCGGGAATGACGTTATAGGCGTCGCCGGCGTGGAATTTGGTCACCGACACCACCACCGCCTCGACCGGATCGGTGCTGCGCGAGGCAACCGTCTGCAGGGCGCCGACAAGCTGGCTGGTGATGACGATCGGGTCGATCGTGCCGTGCGGCATCGCCGCATGGCCGCCGCGGCCCTTGACGGTGATGGTGAATTCGGCCGTCGCCGCCATGATCGGGCCTGGCCGGATGGCGAACTGGCCGACCGGCAGGCCCGGCATGTTGTGCATGCCGAACACCCTGGAAATGTCGAAACGCTCCATCATGCCGTCCTTGACCATCTCGTTGCCGCCGCCGCCGCCTTCTTCGGCCGGCTGGAAGATGACCGCCACCGAGCCGGCGAAATTGCGCGTTTCGGTCAGGTATTTGGCGGCTCCCAAAAGCATTGCGGTGTGGCCGTCATGGCCGCAGGCGTGCATTTTGCCGGGAACGGTCGAGGCATAGGGCTTGCCGGTGATCTCATTGATCGGCAGCGCGTCCATGTCGGCGCGCAGGCCTATGGTCGCGCCATCGCCCTTGCGGCCATGGATGATGCCGACGACGCCGGTCTTGCCGAGGCCCGTCACTACGTCGTCGCAGCCGAACTCCTTCAGCTTCTCGGTGACGAAGGCGGCGGTCTTGAAGACATCGAAATTCAGTTCTGGCGTCTGGTGCAGATGACGTCGCCAGCCGGCAACTTCATCCTGCATCTCGGCGGCGCGGTTGAGAATCGGCATATTGGTTCCATCTCGCTGTTGGAGCAGACGGTATGGCCTGCTGCTTTGCAATTGTGATTGACAGGCACTTTGCCATCTTGGCGTCACATAGGGTAAATAGCACCGCAAACAACGTGATCCGGAAATTGAGGGCCGGATCTCATCATGCTGGCCATCGCGTAACGAAATCTTACGGAGCCAGGGGCGACTACGGCAAGAGGCGATTTCGGATTCCATGATGCGGCACAGCCATATCCTCAAATTACTGCTAACGGGCGCCTTGGCGCTGCCGATGCTGGCCGGGCCGGCTTCGGCCAATCCGATTGTCCTGTTCGACCTGAACAGCGGCAAGGTTTTACAGCATCAGGACGCCTTCAGCCGCTGGTATCCGGCTTCACTGAGCAAGCTGATGACCGCCTATGTCACCTTCCGGGCGATTGCCGCCGGCGAGGTCCAGCTCGATTCGCCGATCAAGGTGACCAAGCATTCCGCCGGCGAACCGCCAAGCAAGATGGGCTTCAAGCCGGGCTCGGTGATGCGGCTCGACAATGCGCTGAAGATGATGCTGGTCAAATCGGCCAATGACATCGCCATGGCCGTCGGCGAGAATATAGGCGGCTCGCAGGCCGGCTTCGCCATCCGCATGAACGCTGAAGCCGCGCGGCTCGGCATGACCGGGACGCATTTCGTCAACCCGAACGGGTTGTTTTCGCCGGACCAGTATACGACGGCGCGTGACCTTGCCTTGCTGGTGATGGCGATCCGCAAGGAATTCCCGCAATACGCGCCCTGGTTCTCGATCGAAGGCCTTGCCGTCGGCAAGAAGGCGATCTCCAACTACAATCTCTTGATCGGCCGCTACCCGGGCGCCGACGGCATGAAAACCGGGTTCGTCTGTCCCTCGGGCTTCAACATGATCGGCTCTGCGACGCGCAACGGCCGCACGCTGGTCGCCGTCGTGCTTGGCGAAAAATCGGCGATCAGCCGCGCCGAGACCGCCGCCAGGCTGCTCGATCAGGGCTTTGCCATGTCCGACCCGAACTGGCTCACGGTTGCGGCCATGCCTTCCTATGGCGACACCATGTCGCCCAACGACATGCATGACGAGATCTGCAAGAAGAAGGCCCCCGAAGAACAGTCCGAGGCAGCACCGCCGGTCGCCGCAAAAAACGCCACGGCCGCACCGAAATCGCCCTATCGGGAGAAGCTCGACCATGTGCCGACGCTGGTTGCCGTCGGCCTTGGCGGCGCCACCGGGCCGGCGCCGAAGGCAATGCTCGACCAGGGCGGCCAGGAATTCGCCGATGTGCCGCTGCCGAATTGGCGGCCCGACGTCCCGGCGCCAAAGGGCTCGGAACCGGTCGTGGTGGGTTCGGCAAGCGCAGTGCAAGGCGACCAGCCGGTCAAGGCCGCGAACTAGGCCGATGGCCAGTTTTCCGATACCCGTCACTGTGCTCACCGGCTTCCTCGGCGCCGGCAAGACGACGTTGCTCAACCGGCTGCTCAAAGACCCGGCGCTCGTCGACACCGCCGTCATCATCAACGAATTCGGCGAGGTTGCGATCGACCATCTCTTGGTCGAGCAGGCCTCGGACGGCATCATCCAGCTGTCCGATGGCTGCCTGTGCTGCACGGTGCGTGGCGAACTGGTCGACACGCTGGCCGACCTCGTCGACCGGCTGCAGACTGGCCGCATCGCAAAGCTAGCCCGTGTCGTCGTCGAGACCACCGGGCTCGCCGATCCGGCGCCGGTGCTGCAGTCGATCATGGCGCATCCGGCGCTTGTCCAGGCGTTCCGGCTCGATGGCGTCATCACGCTTGTCGACGCGGTCAACGGCAATGCGACGCTCGATGGCCATGTCGAGGCGGTCAAGCAGGTGGCGGTGGCCGACCGTATCGTGCTGACCAAGGTCGATCTGGCCGGCGATCCCGCCGATGTCGAGGCTTTGCGGGTGCGGCTCCATCAGCTCAATCCGGGCGCCAAAGTGCTGGAGGCCGGTGACAGCCAAACCGGCGTCGCGGCGCTGTTCGATTGCGGCCTCTACAATCCGGCGACAAAATCCGCCGATGTCCAGCGCTGGCTCGGCGAACAAGCCGCGCATGAACATCACCATGATCATGGCGGTCACCATCACCATGGGCACGGCGATCATGATCACGCCGAGCATCGCCACGATTCCCGTGTGCGCTCCTACTCGCTGGTCCATAACGGGCCGGTGCCGTTTTCGGCGATCGAGATGTTCCTCGACCTGTTGCGTTCCGCGCATGGCGATAAGCTCTTGCGCATGAAGGGCGTCATCGAGCTTGCAGAAGACCCGTCGCGGCCGCTAGTCATCCACGGCGTGCAGAAGATCCTGCATCCGCCGGCGCGGCTGCCGGCCTGGCCGGACGGCCAGCGCGGCACCAGGCTGGTGCTGATCACGCTCGACATGCCGGAAGACTATGTGCGCCGACTGTTCGCCGCCTTCACCAACCGGCCGTCGATCGACACGCCGGATCGTGCGGCGCTGGAGAGCAATCCGCTGGCGATTGCCGGGGGCTAGAGCCGTTAATGCGCTACGTGCCGCGCTCGACCAGAAAACGATGACCGCCGGATACCGCTGCGGTTTCAACCAGCTGGTGGCCGGCGTCGGCACAAAAGGCGGGGATGTCGATAACCGCCAGCGGGTCGGTGGTCTCCAGCCACAGCCGGCTGCCCGGCTGCATCGCCGCCAGGCGTTTTTTCGCCTTGAGAACGGGCAAGGGGCAGTTCAGCCCCTTGAGATCATAGATCGCGGCCAAGGTGAAACCTCAGCCGCCGAACATGCCGAGCAGCTTGTTCTTGATCTTTGACAGCCGGCTTTCATCGGCCTGCGGCTCGGCCGGGGCTGCCTCGACGCTGGCGGTGGCGACCGGCTGCTGGGCGGCCTGCTTGGCTGCTTCCTTTTCGGCCAACGCCTGGGCCTTGGCCGCTTCCTTTTCAGCCAGTGCCTGGGCCTTGGCGGCTTTCGCTGCCTCGATGGCAGCAACCCGCTGTTCCTCGGCCTTGCGCTTGGCTTCCTTCTCGGCGTCGAGCGCGGCCATCTTGCGGCCGGCGGGCGAATCGATGCGGCCCATGCGCGCCGTCTCGGTCACCGTTCCGTCGGAATTGAGCGACGGCGGATCGATCGGCACGCGTTCGCCGCGGGCGCGCCGCTTCGACCAGTCGGAAACGATGCTGGCTTCCTTGATGCCGGCAATGGTCGGCTTGGGCGCCGGCACGCTGGCCTTGACCGCGCCGGTGAAGGCCGCGTCATAGCTGCTTTGATAGGCGTTGTAGGCGCTCTTCAGCGAATCCGGCTGCGTGGTCGGAGGGCAGGCGCCGGTCGGATCGAAGGTCGTGCCCTCAGGCGCCACCTGGTTGAAGACATAGCGCTTCTCGCAGACGTCGACCTTCGGCGGCACCTTGGTGATCTCGAAGTTGTCGTAGCCGACCTTCAGCATCTTCCAGAACTCGTAGTTCGGGTCGTTGCGATAGCGCGCCATGTTGGCGGCGGTCATGCGGAACGGAAAGGCCTGGATCTGGAACTCGGTCTGGCCGCCCTGGAAGGCATCACGGCCGAAAGCGTAGATCTGTTCGATCTGCGGGTCGGTCATCGAATAGCAGCCCGACGACGAGCAAGCGCCATGCACCATCAGATTGGCGCCGGTGCGGCCATTGGCACGGTCATAGGCGTTGGGATAGCCTATGTTGAACGACAGGTGATAGTTCGAGCGCGGGTTCATTTGCGACGGGCGAACCGTGTAGAAACCTTCCGGCGCCTGGCGGTCGCCCTCGGTGTATTTCGGTCCGAGCTTGCCCGACCATTTGCAAATGTCGTAGCTGGCGACCATCTCATAGCGGCCGGTGGTCTTGGCCTTCCAGATCTCGAGCTTGCCTTCTTCCTTGAAGATGCGGGCCATCACCGACGAGGTGCGGACCATGCCCTTGGCCTTCATGTCGGCGAGGATCTTGTCCGGCAGCGGCTTGTTGGCCTCCGGCGCGAAATCCTTCATCGAGGAATCGTTGCAGCCGGCGACGCCAAGGGCGGCGATCAGGATTCCGGTGCGGGCAAGCTTGGCAAACATGGTTACGGCTATGTCTTTTTCCCGGGGCGTGGGGCTTCGCAGCCGCAGGCCAACACACTAAACCTTCACGGACACTAAGCCCGTTAACCTTGAAAATTCCTTACCGCAAGCTCCGGACGGCTGCCCCCACGGCAATTCGCTCGATGTCACGGACTTTTCATTGAACCGAATGCGGCGGCAATTTTGTGGCGAAATTGCTCGCCGACGCCACATTGCGGCGCCCGGCCGGCCTGAAATCAGAGGCTGCGGCCCATCGCCAGGTATTTTTCGCGGCGCTGCTCGCGAAAATCGGTGTTGGCGCCTGCAAAATCCTTCATCGTCTTGGCGATGAGGTCGCCGGTGGCTGCGATCACCGTTTCGGGCGCGCGCTGGGCGCCGCCAAGCGGCTCGGGGATGATGGCGTCGATGATCTTCATTTCCAGAAGATCCTGGGCGGTGATCTTCATGTTGGTCGCCGCATCCTTCGAACGCGTGGTGTCGCGCCACAGGATCGAGGCCGCACCCTCCGGCGAGATCACCGAATAGATGGCGTGTTCCAGCATGTAGACGCGGTTGGCGGTGGCGATGGCGATGGCGCCGCCAGAGCCGCCTTCGCCGATGACGACCGAGATCGACGGCACTTTGAGGCCAAGACAGGCCGAGGTCGAACGGGCGATGGCTTCGGCCTGGCCGCGTTCCTCGGCGCCGACACCGGGATAGGCGCCGGCGGTGTCGACCAGCGTCAGAAGCGGGATCTTGAAGCGGTCGGCAAGCTCCATCAGCCGCACCGCCTTGCGGTAGCCTTCAGGGCGGACCGAACCGAAATTGTGCTTGAGCCGGCTCGCCGTGTCCGAGCCTTTTTCCTGGCCGATGACGGCCACCGGTTCGCCGCGGAAGCGGGCGAAGCCGCCGATGATCGCCTGGTCCTCGCCGAAATTGCGGTCGCCGGCGAGCGGCGTGAAATCGCTGAACAGGCCCTTGATGTAGTCGACGCAATGCGGCCTGTCGGTGTGACGCGCCACCTGCACCTTCTGCCACGGCGTCAGCGCCTTGTAGATATCGCGCAGCGCGTCGCGCACGCGCTTCTCAAGCCGGCTGATTTCGTCGCCGACATCGACCGCCTCGCCATTCTCGGCAAGCTTCTTCAGCTCGAGGATCTTGAGTTCAAGGTCCTGCACCGGCTTTTCGAAATCGAGGTAATTGTACATTCTTGAGCGGACCGATGCGTCGGAAGGCAAAGACTGACGGAACCCTGAAAAGCGGGGCGCCGCGCGGTGGAACGTGCCCTCACATAGCGATATGAGACCTAGTCGGCAAGCGGATGATGATCGTTGACCAGCCGCACCAGCCGCTCTTCCAGCACATGGGTGTAAATCTGCGTGGTCGAGATATCGGCATGGCCGAGCAACTGCTGCACCGCCCTGAGATCGGCGCCGTTCTGCAAGAGATGGCTGGCAAAAGCATGGCGCAGCACATGCGGCGACATTTTCGCCGCCGCTATGCCGGCCCGCGCGGCAAGGCCCTTGAGGTCGCGGGCAAAGACCTGCCGGGAGAGATAGCCGCTGTCACCGGCGGCCGGAAACAGGAACGGGCTGTCGGCGAAAGCCGGCACCGTTTTGCGGGCCGTGAGCCATGCCCGCATCGCCGTGCGCGCCTTGGCCGACAGCGGCACCATGCGCTCCTTGTCGCCCTTGCCGCGCACCATGAAGAAGCGGTCGTCGCGCTGGGCGACGGTCACCGGCAGGCCGACCAGTTCGGAGACGCGCAGGCCGGTGGCATAGAGCACCTCCACCAGCGCGTGGAGGCGCAGCGCCGCCAGCCGGTCGCCATTGACGCCATCACCTGCTTCGATGGCCGCGCGGTCGAGCAGCCGGCCGGTATCGGCCTCGCTCATCGTCTTGGGCAGCGGCCGGCCCTTTTTCGGACTGTCCAGCGTGCCGGTCGGGTCGTCGCCGCGCAGACCCTCGGCGTAGAGAAACTTGAAGAATTGGCGGATCGCCGACAGTTTGCGCGCCTGCGACGTCGGCGCAAAGCCACGCGCGGCGATGTCGTCGAGATAGGCGCGGATGTCGGCCGCAGCAGCACCGGCAAGCCCGCCGCCAATCTGCTGCGAGGCGTCTTCGAGATCGCGACGATAGGAGGACAGCGTATTTTCGGCGGCACCGCGTTCGGCGCTCATCATTTCGAGAAAGGCTTCGATGCGAGCCGCGCTGTTCATGTCCCTGCGGTCAGTTTCTTCGGGTCAGTTTTTCTTGGGGTTCAGCTTTTCCGGCGGAATGCGCACGGTGATTTCCGCCTTTTTCGGCTCGACGAACATCGCCAGCGCCACCATCATACCATAGGCAATGCCGGCAAGAATCATCAGTGTCACGACAAAGCGGAACAGTGTCGGCATCAATTTTCGCCCGTCTTCTTGTTCTGCGATTCCAAACCCTGTGCCCTTATGGGACGCCAATCCGGCCAATTCAAGGACGAAGGGTTTTGTCTAACGCAGGTACATGCGGGAAAACCACTGCACTTTCCGAGACCTGCTCAGGGCGCGATGCTTGACGCAAACCGGCTTTTGATGTCGATACGCCGGCAAAGACGGCTTACAAACAGCATGGTCTCATGAACGCGTTACCAGCAAATCCTCCTGGCGAGAGCCATGGCGCGCTGCTCGACAGGCTGGGCAACCGCTCGATTGTCTTTGTCGGCCTGATGGGCGCCGGCAAGACAGCGATCGGCCGCAAGGTGGCGGCCTTGCTGTCGCTGCCGTTCACCGACAGCGACCAGGAGATCGAAAGCGTGTCGCGCATGACCGTGCCGGAGCTGTTCGAGCGCTATGGCGAGACCGAATTCCGGGCGCTCGAGCAGCGCGTCATCCTGCGCCTCCTGGAAAACGGCCCGCAGGTGCTGTCGACCGGCGGCGGCGCCTTCATGAATGCGCAGACGCGCGATGCGATCGCGTCGCATGGTGTCTCGGTGTGGCTGAAGGCCGAGCTCGATTTGCTGATGGAGCGCGTCTCCAAGAAGCAGAACCGGCCTTTGCTCAAAAACCCCGATCCGCGCGCCGTGCTCGAGCGATTGATGGGCGAACGCTATCCGGTCTATGCGACCTCCGACGTCACCGTGGCGACACGCGACGACCGCAAGGAGGTCATTGCGACCGAGGTCGTCGACGCATTGTGCGGGCATTTCGGCATTCCGGCCACCACGGCGCCGGACGAGGTGAGGCCATGAGCGAGCCGGTCACTGTCGAGGTTGGCCTTGGCGAGCGCGCCTATGACATCCTGATCGGCCCCGGCCTTCTGGCGCGCGCCGGCGCCGAGATATCGCGCCGCCTGCCCGGCACGAGGGCGGCGGTGGTCACCGACGAAAATGTCGCGGCGACACATCTCGACGCACTGAAGGCCGGTCTGGAAACAGGCGGCATCCAACCTGCTGTCATCACTCTGCCGGCCGGCGAAAAGACCAAGAGCTTTGCCCATCTCGAAGAGGTGGTCGACGGCGTGCTGGCCGCCAGACTGGAGCGTGGCGATGTCGTCATCGCGCTCGGCGGCGGGGTCATCGGCGACCTCACCGGCTTTGCCTCCGGGATCGTGCGGCGCGGCATGAATTTCGTGCAGATTCCGACGTCGCTCTTGGCGCAGGTCGATTCCTCGGTCGGCGGCAAGACCGGCATCAACAGTCCGCGCGGCAAGAATCTGGTTGGCGTCTTCCACCAGCCGAAGCTGGTGCTGGCCGACACCGAGGTGCTCGACACGCTGCCGATCCGCGAATTCCGCGCCGGCTATGCCGAGCTCGCCAAATACGGGCTGATCGACCGGCCAGCGTTTTTCGCCTGGCTGGAAGAGAACTGGACAAAGGTATTCGCCGGCGGTGCGGAGCGGGCCGAGGCGATTGCCGAAGCCTGCCGCGCCAAGGCCGATGTCGTTGCCCGCGACGAGTTCGAAACCGGCGACCGCGCGCTGCTCAATCTCGGCCATACATTCGGCCATGCGCTGGAGGGGGCCACACAGTATGACGGCGCTCGTCTTGTCCATGGCGAAGGCGTCGCCATCGGCATGGCGCTGGCGCACCGGTTCTCCGCGCGGCTCAACCTGGCAAGCCCGGACGACGCGGCAAGGGTGGAGGCGCATCTGCGCGCCGTCGGGCTGCCCTGGCGGATGTCCGACATCCCTGGCGAACTGCCCGACGCCGAGGCGCTGCTTGGCTTCATCACCCAGGACAAGAAAGTGTCGCGCGGCGCGCTGACCTTCATCCTGACGCGCGGCATCGGCCAGGCTTTTATTGCCAAGGATGTGCCGGCGTCCGAAGTGCTGTCGTTCCTCAGGGAAAACCATCCGGCGAACGGGAAAGCCGGCTGAGATGGACACCGGCTGGATCGTTGTCGCCGTCCTCGCAATCCTCATCCTGTTTTTCATTGCCGTGCGCACGCGCCTGCTTGCCATGTTCGGCTATGAGCTGTCACGCATTGAGCCGCAGCGCTCCACCCAGGATGAGTTGCGCGGTGCGGTCGACGACTTCCGCCGTGACGGCCAGATGGTGCGCGAGGACCGCGACCGTGTCGGCGGCCTGTTCGACCTTGACGAGCTCGAAGTCTCCGACATCATGGTCCACCGCACCAATATGCGCTCGGTCAATGCCGACAATGCGCCGGAAGCGGTGGTGCGCGAGATCCTGCAGAGCCCGCACACCCGCATGCCGCTGTGGAAGGGCTCGCTCGACAACATTGTCGGTGTGCTGCACGCCAAGGACCTGCTGAGATCGCTGAACGAGGTCGGCAACGACTTTACCAAGATCGACGTGATGAAGATCGCGTCCAAGCCATGGTTCGTGCCCGACACCACGACCTTGCAGGAACAGCTCAACGCCTTCCTGCGCGCCAAGGCGCATTTTGCCATCGTCGTCGACGAGTATGGCGAGGTCGAAGGTCTGGTGACACTGGAGGACATCATCGAGGAGATCGTCGGCGAGATCGCCGACGAGCACGATGTCGACATCCAGGGTGTGAAGCAGGAGGCCGACGGCTCCGTCGTCGTCGACGGCACGGTGCCGATCAGGGATCTCAACCGGGCGCTCGACTGGAACCTGCCGGATGAGGAAGCCACCACCATTGCCGGGCTGGTCATCCACGAGACGCAGTCGATCCCCGAGGAAAAGCAGGCTTTTACCTTCCACGGCAAGCGCTTCGTGGTGATGAAGCGCGACAAGAACCGGATCGCCAAGATCAGGATCCGGCCCGCGGGGGAAGTTAGCTAAATTCGGCCGTGGATATCACAATTCCCTGGTCGAGCGCTGGCTTAGCGTCGCGCCGGTTTCAGCATCGATCGCAGCCAAGCTGACATCATAACCCCAGAGGCTTCGGATATGGCGAAGCGTCGCGTCACGGCTCTTGCCGTCGAGCATGATGCCGTTCTTGACATTGTGCTGCAGCCGCAGATGCCGGTCGCCCAGCAGATCGACGTCGACGACCTGGATGTCGGGACGGCTGGCGCCGATATCGTAGCTTTGCGCGAGCGCCGACCGTATCCTGGCATAGCCGCGCTCATTGTGGATCGAGGCCACCTCATAGTGTGGCTCGTCGGCACCGTCGGCGAGCACGAAGAGCCGCCATTTGCGGATCAGCGTCGGGCTTAGATATTGGCGGATGAAGGATTCGTCGCGGTGGTTTGCCCAGGCGTCGAGCAAGGTGTCGCGCCAGTCGCCGCGGCCGGCGATGTCGGGAAACCAGTCGCGGTCCTCGGCGGTCGGCGCGGTCGAGATGCGCTGGATGTCCTGCATCATGTCGAGACCCAGCGCATAGGGATTGATGCCGGAAAAGCGCGGGTCGTCATAGGCCGGCTGGAAGATGACGTTGGAGTGGTTGCGCAGGATCTCCAGCATGGCGCCTTCGTTGATGCGGCCGCGATCGAACAGCGTGTTCATGAGCGTGTAATGCACGAAGGTGGCGCAGCCTTCGTTCATCACCTGGGTTTGCCGCTGCGGGTAGAAATATTGCGCGACGACACGCACGATCCTGACGATCTCGCGCTGCCAGGGCTCGAGGACGAGGCTGTTCTTCTCGAGGAAATAGAGCAGGTTTTCCTCCGGCAGATTGAGCGATTTCTTCCGCTCGGCAAGGATTTCGTCCCCTGCTTCCGGCTTGCTCTTGCCCTGCGAGGGCGGCAGTGTCCGCCACAGATCGTTGAAGGAGCGCTCCTCGTATTCGAGACGTTCGCGCAGTCCCTCGCGCTGTTGCTCCGACGACAGTTTCGGCGGCCGGCGGTAACGGAACACACCTTGCTCCATCAGCGCATGCGCGGAATCCAGGATCGCCTCCACGGCGGCCATGCCATGCCGTTCCTCGCACCGGGCTATGTAGCTCTTGGCGAAGTCCAGATAGCTCAGGATGCCGCCGGCATCCGTCCATTGCCGGAAGAGATGATTGTTCTTGAAGAAATGGTTGTGCCCGAGCGCGGCATGCGCGGTCACCAAGGCCTGTAGGGCCATGGTGTTTTCTTCCATGAGGTAGACGATGCAGGGGTTGGAGTTGATGACGATCTCGTAGGCCAAACCCCGCGCGCCCTTGCGGTAGAGAAGCTCGTCGTGGAGAAAACGTTTGCCGAACGACCAGTGCCGGTACATCAGCGGCATGCCGATCGACGAATAGGCGTCGAGCATCTGCTGCGAGGAAATGATCTCCATCTGCACCGGATAGATGTCGAGGCGAAGCTCTTCGCGGCCGATCGCTTCGATCTCGTCATAGACCCGGGACAGTTTGTTGAAATCCCAGTCGGACCCGGAAAACAGCAGTTCGGACTTGCGCGCCTGGCTGACCATTGCCGAAGCGCTCAAGCGCTCTTGCGCAGGTCGGGCTGCCTGGCAAACAGCTCGCGGAAGACCGGGTATATGTCGGCCGGCGCGGCAATGCGCCTCATCTGGAAGTTCGGCCATTTGCCGTCGACGGCGTTGTAGGCGCGCCAAAGCGACGTGCCGTTCTCGGTCGAGCCGAAAATGTGGCTTTCCCGTTCGTCGATGATCTCCACATAGGCGAAATACTGGCAAAGCCGCATGAGCTTGCGGTCGAGCAGTTCTATGCAGCGCTCGGAGTCGGTGGCGAAATTGTCGCCGTCGGAGGCCTGGGCGGCGTAGATGTTCCATTCGGACGCCGGATAGCGCTCTTCGATGATGCGATGCATCTCCTCGAGCGCCGTGGAAACGACGGTGCCGCCGCTCTGGGTGTGGTGAAAGAAGGTGTGCTCGTCCACTTCCTGGGCTTCATGGGTGTGGCGAATGAAAACGAGTTCCGTCCGCTCATAACGCCGCGTCAGGAACAGATGCAGCAGCACGAAGAAGCGTTTGGCCAGATCCTTCTCGCGCTCGCCCATCGATCCGGAGACGTCCATCAGGCAGAACATGACGGCGCTGGCATTCGGCCGCGGCTGAGGGTCGAAGCGATTGAAGCGAATGTCGACCGGATCGACATAGGCGATCCGCCTGCGCCGGCGCTCCAGCCGATCGAGCTCTTCGCGCAGAGCCTCGATGCGTTCGCCTGTCTTTGCCCCCGGCGGCCTGGATTCCAGCTCGGCGATCTGCTGGGCGATGGCGTCCACGTCGGCCTGCTTTGGACGCCTGAGCGCGATGCGGCGCCCGTGGCTGTTGCGCATCGTGCGCCCGACATTGATGTTGGTCGGCGCGCCGCTTGCCGCGAAGCCCGCCCGCCTCGGCTTGAAGCTGAGTATCTGCTTGAGGCTGAGCTTGACCAGATCCGGCAGCTCGAGGTCCTCGAAGAAGAGGTCGAGCACTTCCTCGCGCGACAGCACGAAGCGGAAGTCGTCCTCGGATTCCGTGGTCCCCGGAGCCGAGCCGTAGCCTCCACCGCCGCCAGGCTTGTCGATAAGATCGCCAGGGCTGAACGTCCGGTTGCCGGGCAGGATGTGCTGGCGCCGGCCGCTGTCCTTGTCGTCGCCGAAGGTCGGTTCACCGGTGCCCTTGCGCGGAATCGGCACGGCGTGCTCGCGATCGAGCTCGGCGATGCCGCCGGCGCGGACCTTGTCGCGGATGCTGCGCTTGAGCTCTTCGCGGGCGCGCCTGAGGAAGCGCTGGCGATTCCCAAGGCTTTTGTCCTTCGGGTTCAGGCGGCGGTCGATGAAGATCGGCATGGAACCGTCCCGGCTTTGCTCAACCCGCTTTGTTCACGCGCATGTACCAGTCGACCAACCGGCGCACCTGCCGCTGGGTATAGCCGCGTTCCACCATCCGCTGCACGAATTCGTTGTGCCGCTTCTCCGTGACGCTGTCCTGCTTGGAGCCGAAGCTGATCACCGGCAGCAGGTCCTCGACCTGGCCGAACATGCGCTTCTCGATGACCTCGCGAAGCTTTTCGTAGCTCGTCCAGGACGGATTGCGGCCATGGTTGCGCGCCCGGGCGCGCAAGGTGAATTTGACCACTTCGTTGCGGAAGTCCTTGGGATTGGCGATGCCGGCCGGCTTCTCGACCTGCGACAACTCCTTGTCCAGGACCTCACGGTTGAGAATCTGCCCGGTGTCGGGGTCCTTGTAGTCCTGATCCTCGATCCAGGCATCGGCATAGGCGATATAGCGGTCGAAGAGGTTCTGACCGTACTCGCTGTAGGATTCCAGATAGGCTTTCTGGATCTCGTGACCGATGAACTCGGCATAGCGGGCCGCGAGTTCCGACTTGATGAATTCGAGATAGGCGGCTTCCGTTTGCTTCGGGAATTGCTCGCGCTTGATCGCCTCCTCGAGGATGTACATCAGGTGCACGGGGTCGGCCGCCACCTCCTTGGTGTCGTAATTGAACGTCTGCGACAGGATCTTGAAGGCGAAGCGCGTGCTGACCCCGGTCATGCCCTCGTCGACGCCGGCGGCGTCGCGATATTCCTGGACCGACTTGGCTTTCGGATCGACCTCCTTGAGGTTCTCGCCGTCATAGGCGCGCATCTTGGTGTACAGCGACGAGTTCTCGTGTTCGGCAAGACGGGTCGAGACGGTGAAGCGGCTGAGAATGTCCAGCACTTCCGGGGCGCAGGGGCTGCTTGCCAGTTCGCTTTCGCGCAGCAGCTTCTCGTAGATTTGCCTTTCCTCGGTGATGCGCAGGCAATAGGGAACCTTGACCACGAGGATGCGGTCGAGGAAGGCCTCGTTGTTCTTGTTGTTCTTGAACTGCTGCCATTCCGATTCGTTGGAATGGGCAACGACGATGCCCTGATAGGGGAAGGCGCCGAAATTCTCGGTGCCGTTGTAGCTGCCTTCCTGGGTTGCCGTCAGCAATGGGTGCAGCACCTTGATGGGCGCCTTGAACATCTCGACGAATTCGAGCAGCCCTTGCGTGGTCCGGTTGAGGCCGCCGCTGTATGAATAGGCGTCAGGATCCGATTGGCTGAAATTCTCCAACTGCCTGATGTCGACCTTGCCGACCAGCGCCGAGACGTCCTGATTGTTCTCGTCGCCGGGCTCGGTCTTGGCGATGGCGACCTGCCGCAGCCGCGACGGCATCAGCTTGACGACGCTGAATTTGGAGATGTCGCCCGACAGTTCGTCGAGGCGCTTGGCCGCCCAGGGCGAAATCAGTCCGTTCAGGCGGCGGCGGGCGATGCCGTATTTATCCTCCAGCAGATCGCCCATGCGGTCGGGATGGAAAAGGCCGAGCGGCGATTCGAAGACGGGGCTGATCTTGTTGCCGACCTTCAGCGTGTAGATCGGGCGCTCCTCCATCAGCTTCTTCAGCCGTTCAGCCAGCGAGGATTTGCCGCCGCCGACCGGACCGAGGAGATAGAGGATCTGCTTGCGCTCCTCGAGCCCCTGCGAGGCGTAGCGGAAATATCCGGCGATGCGCTCGATCGTATCCTCCATTCCGTAGAAATCGGAAAAGGAGGGATAGACCTTGACGGTGCGGTTGGAGAAAATGCGCCCGAGCCGCTCGTCCTTGCTGGTGTCGATCAGGTTCGGTTCGCCGATGGCCTCGACCATACGCTCTGGCGCCGAGGCATACATGGATTTGTCCTCGCGGCAGGCAAGCAGATATTGCTGGAGACTGATCTCTTCCTGGGCCGCGTTGGAATAAATCTCCGAAAACAGGTCGAAGACGTCTGATTGATTCTCGCGCATGATGCTTCGCCTCGGAGCCGACCGGCAGCCAATCGGCTCATCGCTCCATCAACTGCCGGAAAGCAGTGTGGTTCCCTTCTCCTGAAGGGACAGTGCACCGCACTCCGACATCGGCCTTCGGGGATGCCCGATTCGGCCGAAAATGCTCGCCTAATAAGATACGTGGTGATTGCTGGCGGAGCGTCAAGGAGAGGATTTGTTTTCGCACCGAAAGTTGTCATTTTTGGTTCGTAGATGAGGTGCGTGGCGAGCGTCCGCGCGCTGTCGCCTAAACTTGGCCGGAGATGACGATGATCGATCGACGCAGCTTCATCGCGGCATCCATCGCAGCGATGCTGGCTGCCGGTGGAACGGCAGCTAAGCCGCAGCGCCAGCCGCAACCGCAGACGTTCGACTATGGACCGGCCAAGCTCGACATTTACGCGCCGGCCGGCGCGAAGAACCTGCCGGTGGTGTTTTTCGTCCATGGCGGCGCCTGGCGGTTCGGCAAGCGCAGCCAGGTCGGCGCCAAGCCGGCCTTCCTGCTCGCCAACGGCTTCTGCTTCGTCTCCATCGACTATCGCATGCTGCCGGAAGCCGATGTCGCAGCCGAGGCCGGCGATGTGGAAAAGGCCTACGCCTATGTGCGCGCCAACATCGCCCGGCATGGCGGCGATCCGGACCGCATCGTCGGCATGGGCCATTCGGCCGGCTGCCATCTGATCGCGCTGACCGGCATGCGCGGCGGACTGGCCGGCGTCGCCGCGCTGATCCTCGACGACACCAGGGCCTATGATCTTGCCGCGCTATCCAGGAATGGCGGCATGGTTCGGGCCTATGCGCGTGTCTTCTCCGACCCGGCACAATGGGCGGCTCTGTCGCCGGCGAGCTATGTCGACGGGCGCAAGCATCCGCCGACCTTCATCGCCTATTCGCGCGCCGATGGCCGCGAAGAGCAATCGACGGCCTTTGCCAAGCGCCTGCGCGCCACCGGCACGGCGGTGACGCTGTTCGACGGTAGCGCATACACGCATATGTCGATCAACCATGACTTTGGCGAGGACGGCGATGCGTTGACGGCCGCAACGCTGGCGTTCTTGAAATCGACGGTCGCCTGACGTCTACCACCTGGTCTTTTCGCCTGGGGCTGCCGGTTCGATGGCCAGCGCATGGACGCCGGCCTTCAGCTCCGCCGCCAGCAGTTCGTTGACGGCGCGGTGGCGGTCGATGCGGCTCATGCCGGCAAAGACGGGCGAGACGATGCGGACACGGAAATGCGTCTCGCCGGTGCCGTCATAGGCGCCGTGATGGTCGGAGCCGTGGTGATGGTGGCCGGCATGGAGATGACTTTCATTGACGATAACCAGCCGCTCCGGCGAAAACGCCTTGTTCAGCTTGTCTTCCATGGTCGTCTGTATGGACATCGCCGTTTCCCTTCACCATATCTGCAAGGCGTGATCGGGAAATCGGGATCGATCTCGCCGGGCCGCCTCAAAAATCACCATTCGCCCTGCTTTATGCCGCGATTCAGCGGTTAGGGCGATCATGGCGAAAATGTCAATTCTTGTTTCGCACGTGCGAACAGCCCATAAATGGGTGAGATGAAATCGTACCCCAAATATTTCGAGAAGATTCGGATCCGTCCCGAAAAGGACGCGGAGCTGAAGTCGCGCTCGCCAATCTGCCAGTGGGACGGCTGCAAGGAGGCCGGCACCCATCGCGCGCCGGTCGGTCGCATGAAGGAGGGCGAGTATTTTCAGTTCTGCTTCGACCACGTGCGCGAATACAACAAGGGTTTCAATTACTTCTCCGGCGTGCCGGATACCGAGATCGCCCGCTTCCAGAAGGAGGCGATGACCGGCCACCGGCCGACATGGAAGATGGGCCTCGCCGGCGCTTCGACACGCTCCTCCCCCGATATGGCGCAGATGCGCTCCGGCCGCGCCGGCTATTACAACCGCATGCGCGACCCGTTCGACCTGTTCAAAGGCCCGAAAGACCCGCGCGAGGCGCGCGAACGCAAGGCCAAGCCGCTTGAGGCCAAGGCGCTGGAAACGCTTGGCCTTGATACAAAGGCGACTGGCAAGGACATCAAGGCGCGCTATAAGGAACTTGTGAAGCGCCACCATCCGGATGCGAATGGCGGCGACAGAGGTTCGGAAGACCGGTTCCGCGATGTGCTGCAGGCCTATCGCGTGCTCAAGCAGGCGGGTTTGTGCTGAGCGACCCAACGGTTCGTGTCGTTTTCCAACTTTCATAAGGGTGGAAAAGGCTCTAAGACCGCCCCCGGACAAAATCGATTGCCGGCGAAATCAGGCTTTTCGCCCGTGGAGACGTGGATAGAGATGAACAAGGTCGATCGCGACATCGCCAATTTGCCGGACACGACGGTGTCGGTGAAGGAAAAATTCGGCTTCGAGTCCAAGATGGTGGTGCCGGCCTATTCGGTAACATCAGAGCATGTGCCGGACATCGATCCGGACTATCTGTTCGACAAGGCGACGACACTGGCGATCCTTGCCGGCTTTGCCTACAACCGCCGCGTCATGGTGTCTGGCTATCACGGCACCGGCAAGTCGACCCATATCGAACAGGTCGCCGCCCGCCTCAATTGGCCTTGCGTGCGCGTCAACCTCGACAGCCATGTCAGCCGTATCGACCTCGTCGGCAAGGACGCCATCGTCGTCAAGGACGGCTTGCAGATCACCGAATTCCGCGACGGCATCTTGCCCTGGGCCTACCAGCACAATGTCGCGCTGTGCTTCGACGAGTATGATGCCGGCCGTCCCGACGTGATGTTCGTCATCCAGCGCGTGCTGGAATCGTCGGGCCGCCTGACGCTGCTCGACCAGAGCCGCGTCATCCGTCCGCATCCGGCCTTCCGGTTGTTTTCGACCGCCAACACGGTTGGCCTTGGCGACACCACCGGCCTCTATCACGGCACGCAGCAGATCAATCAGGCGCAGATGGACCGCTGGTCGATCGTCACCACGCTGAACTATCTGCCGCACGACAATGAGGTGAACATCGTGCTGGCCAAGGCCAAGCACTATCGCGACGGCAAGGGCAAGGACATCGTCAACAAGATGGTACGCGTCGCTGACATGACGCGCTCGGCCTTCATCAACGGCGACCTGTCGACCGTGATGAGCCCGCGGACCGTGATCACCTGGGCCGAAAATGCCGAGATCTTCGGCAATATCGGCATGGCGTTCCGGCTGACCTTCCTCAACAAGTGCGACGAGCTGGAGCGTTCGGTGGTGGCCGAGTTCTACCAGCGCGCCTTCGGCGAGGATCTGCCCGAGAGCGCCGCCAACGTGGTGCTGGGCTAAGCAGAGCCTCGATGGCGGGTCCGGGCGACAACACGCGCAACAAGTCGAAAACGGGCTCTGAAGCCGACAGCTTCAAGCGCGCTGTCACCGTCTGCATGCGCGCCATTGCCGGCGACAAGGAGCTTGAGGTCGGCTTCGCCAAGGACCGGCCCGCCCTTGCCGGCAGTCGTGCCCGCCTGCCTGAATTGCCGAAGAAAGCCTCGAAAGAGGATATCGCGATCACCCGCGGGCTTGGCGATTCCATGGCGTTGAAGCGGGCCTGCCACGATCAGCGCATCCACACCAAGCTGGCGCCGGAAGGCAAGCTGGCGAGGTCGATCTATGACGCCGTCGAGCAGGCGCGTGTCGAGGCGATCGGCAGCCGCGCCATGCAGGGCGTCGCCGACAATATCGGCTCGATGCTGGAGGACAAATACGCCAAGGCCAATCTTGTCGACGTCAAGGACAAGGCCGACGCGCCGATCGAGGAGGCGCTTGCGCTCATGGTGCGCGAGAAGCTGACCGGCCGCCCGATCCCGAAGAGCGGTGAGCGGCTGGTCGAACTCTGGCGCCCCTGGGTCGAGGAGAAGGCCAAGGCCGACCTCGACGGTCTGTCAGCCAAGCTCGGCGACCAGCAGGCCTTCGCCCGCGTCGTGCGCGACATGCTTGCGTCCATGGAGATGGCCGAGGAACTCGGCGACGACCAGGAGACCGAAGACTCCGAGGACAATGACGAGAACCAGCCGCAAGGCGAGGAGCAAAGCGAGGAGGGCGGCGAAGACGATTCCGGCTCCGAGCAGTCGCAGTCCGAGGATGCTGAAGCGTCGGCCGACGACGAACAGTCCTCCGAGACGGAGGCATCAGACGCCACCGCCGACGATTTGTCCGACGATGATGACGCGGACGCCGAAACGCCGGGCGAAGCGCGCCGCAACGACAATCCCTTCACCAATCTGCCGAAGGAAATCGACTACAAGGTCTTTACCACCGCCTTCGACGAGACGGTGGGCGCCGAGGAATTGTGCGAGGAGGAAGAACTCGACCGGCTGCGTGCCTTCCTCGACAAGCAGCTGGCCAATCTCTCCGGCGTCGTCGGCCGGCTCGCCAACCGGCTGCAACGGCGCCTGATGGCGCAGCAGAACCGCTCCTGGGATTTCGACCTCGAGGAAGGCTATCTCGACCCAGCCCGGCTGGTGCGTGTCGTCATCGACCCGATGCAGCCGCTGTCGTTCAAGCAGGAGCGCGATACCAAATTCCGCGACACGGTGGTGACGCTGGTGCTCGACAATTCGGGCTCGATGCGCGGCCGGCCGATCACGGTGGCCGCCACCTGCGCCGACATTTTGGCGCGCACGCTCGAGCGCTGCGGCGTCTCGGTGGAGATTCTCGGCTTCACCACAAGGGCGTGGAAGGGCGGCCAGGCGCGCGAGAAGTGGCTGAAGGACGGCAAGCCGCCGAATCCCGGCCGGCTCAACGATCTGCGCCACATCATCTACAAGTCTGCCGATCATCCATGGCGGCGGGCGCGCCGCAATCTCGGCCTGATGATGCGCGAAGGCCTGCTCAAGGAAAACATCGACGGCGAGGCGCTGCTGTGGGCGCACAACCGGCTGATCGCCCGGCCCGAACAGCGCAAGATCCTGATGATGATCTCGGACGGCGCGCCGGTCGACGATTCGACGCTGTCGGTCAACCCGGGCAACTATCTCGAGCGCCATTTGCGCGCCGTCATCGAGCTGATCGAGACACGCTCGCCGGTGGAGCTTCTGGCAATCGGCATCGGTCATGACGTCACCCGCTATTACCGGCGCGCCGTCACCATTGTCGATGCCGAGGAACTGGCCGGCGCCATGACCGAGCAGCTGGCCTCGCTGTTTGCCGAGGAAAACGCGCGCGACACGCGCCGCGGCGGCTATCGGCGCGCCGGATGATCTCTTTGCGCGGTGGCTTCAGGCAGACGTTTTTCGCCGCCACTGCCTTGTTTGGCGTGGCTTTGGCGCCAGCCATCGCCGCCGGGCCAAGCGCGGTCGAGCCGGTCCAAGTCTCGGCACGCCCGATCAGCGCCTTCCATATAGGCAGCGCCGACAAACAGTTCGGTCCGCTGGAGTTCGTCGGCGGTCTTGAGATGACCTCGACGACGCGCGATTTCGGCGCGCTGTCGGCGTTTCGCTTCCTCAAACCTGGCGGCGATTTCATCGGCGTCGCCGATACAGGCTTCTGGTTTTTCGGCACCATAGCCCACGACGCCGACAAGCGGCCGTCCGGCATCCAGAATTTCCGCATGCAGCAGATGGTCGATGCCTCGGGCCGGCCGATCGACAAGAAATGGCAGGTCGACGCCGAAGGCCTGGCGGTCAAGGATGGCATCGCTACCGTCGGCTTCGAGCGCGACCAGCGCGTCGCCCAGTTCAAGATCGACCCCGACAATATGAAGGCGCCGTTCAAGCAGCTGAACTTCCTGGTTCCGGCCCGGGAACTCAGGCAGAACCGCGGCTTCGAGACCGTCACCCACGCCAATCCTTACGGCCAGCACGAGGGCGGGCTGGTCGTGGTCTCGGAAAAGAGCCTCGACAAGGCAGGCAACATCTATGCCGCCATCATCGAAGGGCCGCACAAGGGCGTCTTCACGGTCAAGCGCAATGGCGATTTCGACATCACCGACGGCGCCTTCCTGCCGGATGGCGACCTGCTGCTCTTAGAGCGCAGTTTTTCGATGGCCGGCGGGGTAAAGATGCGGCTCAGACGCATCTATGGCGAAAGCGTCGAGAAGGGCGCTGTCGCCGACGGACCGGTGCTGATGGAAGCCGATATGGGCTACCAGATCGACAATATGGAAGGGCTCGACGTCTGGACCCGCGACGACGGCGCGGTGATGGTGTCGCTGATCTCGGACGACAACCATTCGATCCTGCAGCGCAACCTCTATCTGGAATTCATCCTGCACAAGGATTGAGAGCAGCAGGCTTATCGCGGGTTGGTTGCGATCCAGATGACGTGGCGCGCCCCGCGCTTGCCATTGGCGCGCGTCTTTACCTCGTCCACGACAAAACCCGCTTGCTTGAGCCTGCGCGTGAAGCCGCTGTCCGGCCCTTGCGACCACACCGCCAGCACACCGCCGGGCTTCAATGCGGCACGCGCCGCGCCGAGGCCGGCGGCGCCGTAAAGGGCGTCATTGCCCTCGTAGACGATGCCTTCGGGACCATTGTCGACGTCGAGCAGGACGGCGTCCCAGGCCGCCTTGTCGGATCTTATGATGTGTCCGACATCGGCCTCGCGGACGCTCACACGGGGATCGTCGAGACAGCCGGCAAAAAGCGCAGCCATCGGGCCGCGCGCCCACGCAATGACCTCCGGGACAAGCTCGGCGACGGTGATGCCTGCGTCTGCGCCAAGTTCGGCAAGCGCTGCGCGCAGCGTAAAGCCCATGCCGAGGCCGCCGATCAGGATTTTCGGTCGGCTGTGTCCGGCAATCCTGTCGCAGGACAGTTTTGCCAGCTCTTCCTCGGAACCGCTGAGGCGGCTGTTCATCAGCTCGTTGGTGCCGAGCATGATCGAGAACTCGCTGCCGCGCTGCTTTAACCGCAGTTCCTGCCCGCCATCCGGTGTTTTGGCCGAATCGAGCTGGACCCAGGGAATCATGGCCTCAAGCGGCCAAGGCCGGCTGGCTCCAGCGGGCGGCGAGCAGCCGGTAGGGGATCAGCGCCACCACGGCGATGATCAGCTTCACCGAGAGATCGCCGAGCGCCCAGGAGACCCAGCGCATGGTCTCGACCGGCAGCACGCCCATCAGCGGCGCCGTCTCCAGCGCAAAGCTGTCGTTCGGGCCGGCGAAGGCGAAGAGGGCGGAAAAGGCGACGCTGAAGAACACCAGCGTGTCAAACACCGAGCCGACCAGCGTGCCGACGATCGGCGCGCGCCACCAGCTCTGCCGGCGCAGCCGATTGAACACCGTGACGTCGAGCAATTGCGCGCAAAGGAACGCCGCACCCGAAGCCGTCGCAATGCGCACCAGCCGGTCGGCTGCGGTCTCGAATTCGATCAGGCCGTGGCGAAACAGGAAGGGCGGGACAAGGATCGAGCAGATCACCGCGGTCATGAAGCCGACAAAAACGATGCGACGCGCCAGGGTCGGGCCGTAGCGGCGGTTGGCAAGGTCGGTGACCAGGAAGGAGAAGGGGTAGGTGAAGGCGCCCCAGGTCAGGATGTCGGCCAGCGACAGGCCGCCGACATGGCCCTGCATCGGGAACTGCACGAGGATGTTCGATGCCACGACGACAAGCGCCATGGCGGCCACAAAGGGCAGATATCGCGAGAAGGAAGTCATTTTTTTATCCTGGGTAATGGAACCAGCCAGGCGCTATCCGAAATGCGGATCGCGCTGCCTTGCAAGTTTTGAGCATCGGATCGCTCCGATGCTCAAGGCGGTCGTCCCCCGCCTTAAAGTCTTCAAGCGGCGGGCTGGTCGGCCAGCTTCTTGGCGATCTGCTTCTTCAAGAGGCGCGCGCGCTGCGACAATTCCTTGGCGTCGGCCTTGGCCAGGAAGGCGTCGAGGCCACCGCGATGCTCGACCGAACGCAACGCGTTGGCCGAAATGCGCAGGCGCACATTCTGGTTCAGCGCTTCCGAAATCAGCGTCACATTGACGAGGTTCGGCAGGAAGCGGCGCTTGGTCTTGTTGTTGGCGTGGCTCACATTGTTGCCGGTCTGGACTGCCTTGGCAGTGAGTTCGCAGGTACGGGACATGGTTCTAACCTTCAGTTCTTTCTAAGCCTGCCAAACCATTTTCGCCCGCGCCGGGCGGCGCGCGGTTTCGGTCAGGCGGCCTTATGGAAAAGTTGGCGTTCCATAGTTGCATTTCGCCGAGGCGTCAAGCTCCGGCTTCCCTCGGGATGCGGCGGTCCTTTCATATAAAGGCCGAAATTCAGCCTATAAGCGGTCGCATAGGGACATGCCAGGCCGGAGTTGCCCATCTGCGGCTTGAAAATTCAAGGAACGATCCCCGCCATGCTTCGTCCGTCACATGCCGTTGTCGCCGTGCTTGCCGCTGCCTTGCCGACGTCAGCCCTCGCCGCCGCACCGGCAGCTGCCCCGCAGTCCTTCAAGGGCGAATACACGGTGTCGTTCCTCGGCCTTTCGGTGGCCAAGGCGAAATTTAACAGCCACTACGAAGGCGATAGCTATTCCATCGACGGCACCGTCTCCAGCGCCGGTATCGCCACTTTGTTCGACGATACGAGCGGCACGATCTCGTCAAAGGGCAAGATCCTGGGCAAGCAGATGCAGCCGCAGGCGTTTCGCGCCGACTACAAGTCCGGCAAGAAGGCTTCTGTGGTCGATATCCGCTTTGCCAATGGCGCGGTTACCGCCACCCAAGTCGTCCCCGAACCGAAAAAGCGCAATCCCAAGACCTGGATACCGCTGGGTGGCAACGATCTGACATCGGTGCTCGACCCGATGGCAGCCACCGTCATCCATGCCGACAGCCTCGACAAGGTCTGCGGGCGCAAGGTGAAATTCTATGATGGCGAGATGCGCGCCGACCTGACGCTGACCTATGCCTCGAAAGGCTCGATCTCGGTCAAGGGCTACAAGGGCGACACCGTCACCTGCAAGATGAGCTTCGAGCCGGTGGCGGGCTACCGAAAGGGCCGCAAGGCGCTGAATTACCTGAAGAACAAGAGCAAGATGATGGTGACGTTTGCACCGCTCGGCCAAACCGGCGTATATGCGCCGATCCACGCCACGGTCGGGACGCAGATCGGCACCTTGACCGTCAGCGCGGGGCGGTTCGAAGCTGTTGAATAATTTGTTTTTACGCAATTCCGGACGGAAAACCGCCGGACACTTTTCCTGGAATTGCTAGAGGCGCCTGGCGCGCCGCCGGAGACGGGCATGGGGCGCGCAACACTGATCGGTTTCTCGGCGGTCGCCATGTGGGCGCTGCTGGCGTTGCTCACCGACGCCTCGGGCGTCGTGCCGCCATTCCTGCTCTCGGCCATCACCTTCACCATCGGCACCGCGGTCGGGCTGGTCGCGCGGCTGTTCATGCCGGGGACAGACAAAAGCCAGAAGATCCCGCGCCAGGTCTGGGTGATCGGCATTGCCGGCCTGTTCGGCTACCACTTCTTCTACTTCACCGCGCTGCGCAACGCGCCGGCGGTGGAGGCAAGCCTGATCGCCTATCTGTGGCCGCTGCTGATCGTGCTCGGCTCGGCGCTGATGCCGGGCGAGAAGCTGGCCTGGAACCATGTCGTCGGCGCGCTGCTCGGGCTGGCCGGCACGGTCCTCATCGTCACCAAGGGCGGCGGTCTTGCCTTCGATGCGCGCTATGCCTTTGGCTACGCTATGGCCGCCGTCTGCGCGCTGCTGTGGTCGTCCTATTCGCTGCTGTCGCGGCGTTTTCCGGCGGTGCCGACGTCGATCGTCACCTGGTTCTGCGCCGCCACGGCAGCCCTTTCGCTCGTCTGCCATCTGCTGCTGGAACAGACGGTGCTGCCCGACGGTCCAGGCCAGTGGCTGGCGGTGCTCGGTCTCGGGCTGATGCCGGTGGGTGCGGCCTTCTATGCCTGGGATATCGGCGTCAAGCGCGGCAACATCCAGGTGTTGGGAGCTGCCAGCTATGCGGCGCCGCTTCTGTCGACGCTGGTGCTGATCGCGGCCGGCGTCGCCGAGCCGTCGCTACGCATCCTTGCCGCCTGCGTGCTGATCACCGGCGGCGCGGCCCTGGCGGCGAAATCGCTGTTTCTGCGCAAGCCGGCTGAGATCGGAGCCAAGGCATGACGATGCCGTTTGCCGGCGGCATCGACGCCAATGCCAATGCGACATTGATTTTTTCGCTGGTGGCGGCGGTGATCTACGCCTTTACCCTGGATATGCGGCCGACGCTGGCCCGCTCGGCGGCAAAGACGCTGGCCGTGGCCATGCTTGCGGTGCTGGCTTTCATGCAAGGTGGTCCGTTGCTGCTCATCGCGGCGCTGGCCCTCAGCGCCGTCGGCGACGCCTTCCTGTCGCGTGACGGCGAGAAGGCCTTCCTCGGCGGGCTGGCTAGCTTCCTGGCGGCGCATATCCTCTATGTGCCGCTCTTCCTGCGCAGCGGCGGCGGGCTGGATGTGCTGGGCACCGAGACATGGCGCGGCGCCATCGCACTCGCCATGGCCGCCTTCGTCGTCGTCATGCTGGCGGCACTCTGGCGCCGTGTCGGTCC
Source organism: Mesorhizobium sp. P2_D6 (assembly GCF_056404315.1). Lineage (NCBI taxonomy): Bacteria > Pseudomonadati > Pseudomonadota > Alphaproteobacteria > Hyphomicrobiales > Phyllobacteriaceae > Mesorhizobium > Mesorhizobium sp. P2_D6. The sequence goes on from NZ_JBFUEG010000010.1 coordinate 115,917, forward strand.
CGGCCTGCGAGCGCCGATCGCCGTCTATATCGTCGCCATCCTGGCGATGGGCATCTCGGCGCTGACGCTGAACAATCCGTGGGTCATCGGCGGCGCCGTACTGTTCATGGCGTCGGACGGGCTGCTTGCCGCAGAGAAATTCCTGGTGCCGGCAATTGCGCCCTATCGCGCCGGTATCCGTTATGCGGTCTGGGTGCTTTACTATGCCGCCCAGCTGGCAATTACGCTTGGCTTTTTGCTAAGCTAGGTTCCCAGCCGGGTTCGGCCATTTCGAAGGCGGCGAAGTCGAAGCCCGGCGCCACGGTGCAGCCGACCAGGGTCCATTCGCCGAGGCTGCGCGCGGATTGCCACCAGCCTGCCGGCACTACGATCTGCGGCCGCTCGCCCGCCGCAAGTTCAATGCCGAGCACCTGCTCGATCATGGCACTGCCTTCCTCGCACATCGACAGCGCCAGCGGCGCACCGGCATGGAAATGCCAGACCTCGGCCGCGTCCTTGACCCGGTGCCAGGCCGAAATCTGGTCCTCTTCCAGGAGGAAATAAATCGCCGTCGAATGGCCACGCGCGCCGCCGGCGCCGTCGCGAAAGGTCTCGGCATACCAGCCGCCTTCCGGATGCGCCTTGAGGCCAAGCGTGGCGATGATTTCAGCGGCGCTGGTCATGGCTGCTCCCTGAATGTCACGATGGTCAGAAATTGTCCTTGCGCTTGCGAATCTCGGCAAACACGTCGGCATCGCTAGCCTTTTCCATGCCGAGATGCTTGCGGATCGCCGGGTCGTGCCAGCGCAGGAACGGATTGGTCGACAATTCCTCGCCAATCGTGGTCGGCAGCGTCGCCTTGTTGTCGGCGCGCAGCGTCTCGATCTTGGCGGCGCGCTCCTTCAGCGCTGAATTGGTCGGGTCGACAGTCAGCGCGAAGCGGGCATTGGAAAGCGTGTATTCATGGCCGCAATAGATAACCGTGTCGGCCGGCAGTGCGGCGAGCTTCTTCAGCGATTCATGCATCACCGGCGGCTTGCATTCGAACAGCCGGCCGCAGCCGAGCGCGAACAGAGTGTCAGCGGTGAACGCTACTTTCGAGGCCGGCAGGTAATAGGAGACGTGGCCCGCCGTGTGGCCGGGCGTGGCGATGACATCAATCCGCTCACCGCCGAGATGGACGACCGAGCCTTGGCCGACGGTCTCGTCGATGCCGGGGATCTTTTCCTTTTCCGCCTCCGGTCCGACGATGCGCAGCTTGAAGCGCTCCTTCAGCGCCAGATTGGCCTCGACATGGTCGACATGGTGGTGGGTGGTCAGGATCAGCGTCGGCTTCCAGCCGGTTCGCTCGATCACGGCCAGGATCGGCGCTTCTTCGGGCGCGTCGATGATGGCGGTCTCGCCGCTCTTGGGGTCATGCACCAGCACGCCGAAATTGTCGCTGCGGCACATGAACTGTTCGATTTCGACCGGCATTTCATCTCTCCATCTGTCGCCGCAGACATAGGGCGCTTGCCCGCCGATGTCATCCGGAACTTGGCACCTTTGTTGAACTTCAGCGGCATCGCAGCTACCGTCCCGCGCATGCATTCCGATATTGTCGATCTCCGTTCCTTCTATTCGACCACGCTCGGCCGCCTGGCCGAACGCTCGATCACCATGGCGCTGTCCTCGATATGGGCTGCCGTGCCCAATGAGCGGCTGGTCGGGCTCGGCTATACCTTGCCGTGGCTGGAGCGGTTCGGCACCGATGCCGAGCGGGTCTTTGCCTTCATGCCGGCCACCCAAGGTGCGGTGGTCTGGCCGGCGAGCGGGCCGACGTCGACGGCGCTGGTCTTCGACGAGGAACTGCCGCTGGTCGATTCCTGCATCGACCGCATGTTGCTGGTGCATTCGCTGGAGCATGTCGAAAACCCGCGCGAGACGCTGAACGAGATCTGGCGGGTGTTGTCGCCGGCGGGGCGTGTCGTCATCGTCGTGCCCAACCGGCGCGGCGTCTGGGCCCGGTTCGAGCACACGCCGTTCGGCAATGGCCGGCCGTTCTCGCGCGGCCAGCTCACCGAATTGCTTCGCGAGGCGAATTTCACGCCGGCTTCCTGGTCCGACGCGCTGTTCTTCCCGCCATCGCCGCGGCGCTTCATGATGCGGTTCCACAATGTGCTGGAGCGCGCCGGCAGGCGGTTCTGGCCGATCTTTTCCGGCGTCATCGTGGTCGAGGCGCAGAAGCGGCTCTATCAGGGCGTGCCGGTCGCCCAGCGCGCCTCGCGCCGCGTCTTCGTGCCGGTGCTGTCGCCGCACGGCGCGACAAGGCTTGGCCGCCGCGCTGAAGGGGTGACATCGACCAAGCGTCAGGTGACACCTTCGTGATCACGATTAAAACTGGTGTTGCGTGGGGTTTTCCCACCTATCTGTCGCAGATGCATTCACAGGCCGTTTGAGCTGCGGATGCCTTCAAGTCCCTCCATTCGGTTTAAGCACCGCTGTTGAACGCAAGGATTCAGGTCATGGCTGATCAACCGGACGCGAACGCCACAGCCCAGCCGGTAACCGTTGAGGCCAGCAGCCTGCGCGATCAGGTGGCGACGATCAAACGGGCTTTGGTCGGGTCGCCGGTGCGCAAATGGCTGGTGTGGACGTCGGTCGGCATCATGGCGGTCATCGTCGCGACGTCGATCGGCCAGGTTCTGCTCAACCGCTGGAACCAGCCCTTCTACGATGCGCTGGCGCGCCGCGACATGGCGGCCTTCCTGCACCAGCTCATGATCTTTGCAATGATCGCCGGCACGCTGCTGGTGCTCAACATCGCTCAGACATGGCTCAACCAGATGATCCGGCTGAAGCTGCGCGAGGCGCTGACGCTCGACCTGATCGACCAGTGGATGCGGCCGGCGCGGGCCTTCCGGCTGGCCAATGCCGGCGCCATCGGCGTCAATCCCGACCAGCGCATGCAGCAGGATGCCGCGCACCTGTCCGATTTGACGACGGACCTCGGCGTCGGCCTGCTGCAATCCTTCATCTTGCTGGTGTCTTTCGTCGGCGTGCTGTGGCAGCTATCGTCGGGCTTCGTCTTCCACATCAATGACTGGTCGCTGGCGATACCGGGCTACATGGTCTGGGCAGCGTTCCTCTATGCCGGCATCGCCTCATGGCTGAGCTGGCTGGTCGGGCGGCCGCTGATCCGCCTCAACAGCGATCGCTACACGCGTGAGGCCGAGCTGCGCTCCTCGATGGTGCGCGTCAACGAGAATGTCGACGCCATTGCGCTCTACCATGGCGAAGCCGACGCCAAGCGCCGGCTCGAACTCGACCTCGGCATGGTGCTGGGCGCCATGCGGCGCATCTACACCGCACAGATCAACCTGTCCTGGGTGACCGATACCTATGGCTGGATCACCGTCGTGGCGCCCATCCTGGTGGCATCGCCGGTTTATTTCTCGGGCGATATCAGCTTTGGCGGGCTGATGATGGCGGTCGGCGCCTTCAACCAGGTGCATTCGTCGCTGCGCTGGTTCATCAACAACATCGGTGGCATCGCCGACTGGCGCGCGACGCTGATGCGCGTTGCCGACTTCCGCATCGCGCTCGATGAAACCGATGTGCTGCACGACAAGGAAAAGCGCATTGAATTCGGCGACAACGCCAATGGCAGCCTGACGTTCGAAAAGCTCCAGGTGGCCTCGTCGGAGGGCTGCACCAAGCTTGCCGACAGCCACGTCGAAATCCATCCCGGCGAGCGCGTCATGATCACGGGCGAGCCCGGCGCCGGCAAGACGCTGTTCTTCCGCGCCATTGCCGGCCTGTGGCCATGGGGCAGGGGGCGGATCGGCCTACCGGCTGGAGAAACCCTCATCTTCGTGCCGCGTGTCCCATATTTGCCGGCCGGCACGTTGCGAGAGGTGCTCAATCATGCGAACGGGCATGCGCCCGCTAACGATGCCGACATTTCGGCCGTGCTGGCCGAGGTTGGTCTTGAACGGCTGTCATCGTCGCTCGACCGCGTGGGGCGCTGGGACCATGAGTTGGCCGATGACGAACAGCGCCTACTGGGCGTGGCCAGGCTCGCGTTGCGGCGGCCGAAATGGGTGATCATCGACGAAGCGATGGATGCGTTTGACGGACCCTCGCTGAGGCGAGTGCTGGCGATGCTGGAAAAGCATCTGAAGGGAGCCGCGATCATCAATATCGGGCGCGGCCAGCACAACACTCAGTTCTTTCCGCGCGGCCTGACGATCGTGAAAGATTCCGGTGCGCCGGCGCTGAAGCCCGCTCGCGTGAGGGCCGGCGCCATCGACCCGCCGCCGAGAGGGGCTCGCCCGCGAAAGGAGTAGCCTAAAGCGCGTCGCATTTGAAAGGATTCACGCGACGCGCTTTAGGTCTTTGTTTCATGCATGTCGTTCTCTCAAAACCGGGGCCACTTTTGAGCGACATGCATTAGGCTTTATTTCGCCGCGATCGCGGCGAAGATTCCGGTGGAAACATCGTGGGTCCGGCCATGCTCGACGCGCTCAGCCTGTTTGCCTGCCTTGCCTGCACTCCGGTCACGCCCGTGGCAGCCCCGGCCAATGCCGTTGCCGTCGATGTAGAGCTGGTGCTGGCCGTCGATATCTCGCAGTCGATGGATGAGCGGGAGTTCGCCCTGCAGCGCGCCGGCTATGTCGAGGCGCTCAGGCATCCCGATTTCATCAAGGCCGTGCGCTCGGGCACGACCGGCCGCATCGCGCTTGCCTATTTCGAATGGGCAGGCGTCGTGCGCGAGGATGGCGTCATCGCCTGGCAGGTCATCGACAGCGCAGAGAGCGCCGACGCCTTCGCCGACAAAATAGCCGCGCGGCCGTTCCGCAGCTTTCGCGGCACCTCGATTTCCGGCGCGCTTGCCTTCGGCGCCGGGCTTTTCGACAGCACCGGCTTCGACGCGCCACGCAGCGTGATCGACATCTCCGGCGACGGCCCCAACAACACCGGGCTGCCGGTCGCCACCACACGCGATGCCGCGGTGGCCAAGGGCATCGTCATCAACGGTCTGCCGATCCTGATCAGCCCGTTACCGACCTTCAGCCATCTCGACCAGTATTATGACGACTGCGTCACTGGTGGGCCCGGCTCTTTCGTATTGCCGATCTACGCGGCCTCCGAATTCGCCACCGCCATACGCCGCAAGCTTATCCTGGAGGTGAGCGGCATTGCCGATGCGACCGTGGTAACGATCGACGCGGCCGCACCGATAGACTGCCTGCAGGGCGAACGCGACCGGCGGTTCTATTCCGATCCGTATTTCCCGGAACTCGATAAGTGAGATCTGTCTTCGGGCGATGCAACCGGCTCTAGGCCGGCCGCGCGCCGTATTTGTCGCGAAATTCGGTGTAGAGATCGCGGCGCCAGCGCCGGCCGCCGACATAGCCGCGCAACAGTTGCGGCAGCGAATAGCCGAGCGCCTTCGACGAACGGTTGGCCAGATAGCCGGAGAACGCCTGCGAAACCCTGCCCTTGAGCGCGTCGGCGATGAGCTGCCGGGCGATCATGTAGGGCGGAATGTGGGGGTAGCGGTCGGCGATATAGGGGTGCTTGTCGATCAAACTGGCATAGGCTTCGACATAGCCATCGCGCTGTCCGGAGATGGAATTCTCCGAATTGTATTTTTTCCAGTCGATCACTTCGGAGAGTTGCGCGCCGCTGCGCCGGGCAAAGCGCAGCAGCAATTCGCGATCCTGCATGCGCGTGACGTCGCTGTCGTAGCCGCCGATGGCCAGCAGCGACTCGCGCCGGGCGGTGATTGCCGACCCGGCAATGAAGATGGTCTGCGCGACAAGGGCCCGCTCCAGCGAGTCGCGGCTCAGCAGAGCCTCGCGGTTGACGCAATTGGTACGGCGATTGCCCTTCAGCGACACGAAGGAACTGATCAGCACTTCGAGCGAGGGATTGTTGTCGAACTGCTCCAGCGTCCGCACCAGCCGGTCTGGCAAATAGACGTCGTCGGAATCGAGGAATGTCACCACCGGCGCCCGTGCCCGCTCGATGCCGGCATTGCGGGCGGCATTGGCACCACGCCATTTCGAGCCGACATAGATCAGCCGTGGATCGCGGATTTCGGCGAGTGCGGCGGCCGTGCCGTCGGTCGAGCCGTCATCGACGACGATGTGCTCGAACCGGGCAAAATTCTGCGCCAGCACGCTCTCGACGGCGCGCACCACCTTGCTGCGGCGATTGTGCGTCGGCGTGATCACCGAGATCAGCGGAGCGAGGTCGGTTGTCTTGGACATGCTGCTTCGATTATGCCCCGAATTCCCTGGAGGGCCGGATGCTTTGATGGGTCGCCCTTCCAAGCCTTACCTCGGGACGGCATTCGATTCGACGCTACAAAAAACCGGTGGCAATGTCATCACAAACTGTTGAGCCCAGGATGCCCGTAGGCCAGCCGATTACCCCTGACGTAATCGACCGATGGCCGTCATTTCCGCAGATTGCGCCAACGGAGCCGGTTATTACGCTTCGATCGAGCAGGGAGTTCAGCCATGACCGCCTACGCCGTCGCCCATATGCGCCAAGTCACAATGGGCCCGCAGATCGTCGAGTATCTGCAGAGGATCGACGCCACATTGGAGCCGTTCGGCGGGCGGTTTCTTGTCCATGGCGGGGACCTGGACGTCATCGAGAACGAATGGCCCGGGCACCTGATCATCATCGAGTTTCCGGACAGGGAGAATGCGCGCGGCTGGTACGACTCATCAGCCTATCGGGAGATTCTGGCCTTGCGTACCGACAACTCCCACGCCGACGTGGTGCTGGCCGAGGGTGTTCGGCATCCACACAAGGCCATCGACGTACTTGGATGGGGATGACGGCGTTATTCTCGGTGCCTAGCTGTGCCCAACATAGTCCGGCACGGTTTCGATCTCGTCGCGAACGAGCCCTATCGCCAAGCTGAAATGGCCGAAAAACGCCAGGGCGTAAAATGTGAGGCCGACAAGCAGCGAAAACGGAACCTGCCAAAGCGGCATGCCCGTTTGCGGCGCATGACGTATCACGCGCCGCGTCGTGCGCCACGACATGGTGCCCCATCGGCTGAAGGACTTGACGATGCGCTGGACGCGATTGGGCGAATGGAGTTCGACAAATTTCCTGTCGGCATCCCGGCCGGTCACCAATGCGCGCCATAGAAAGAAGCGCCAGCCTCGCGGCGGGTAGTGATAGGCACGCGCGTCGACATTCACGATTTTACGACGCTCCCGCCAAAGCTGATGCATCAGCAGGGTGCAAGAAACCTTGAAGCCGTTGTGCTTTGGGAAGGGATGATCGGCTATCCAGTCGCGCCGGAAGGCGATGTTGTTGGCATTGATGGCACGTTTCGAGGCGAATCTTTCGTCTCCCCGCGCCATCGGAAAGAACCAGATCAAAGCGAAGGTTCTCGAAAAGAAATCATCGTGCATAAGATAGGTATGGCCATTCACGCAGATGGTTTCGGGATCTTGAAAGGGGCTCAGAAGGCTCGAGAGCCAAGTCGTCTGGGGAACCGTGTCGGAATCCATGAAAACGACGATATTCCCTTCGGCCAGAGGAATCGCATGGTTCTTGAGGTCGTAATAGCGGCCGCCGGGGCAGGCTGCAAAGACCAGGTCAGCTAACCTGCTGCAACTCCGGCGCTTCGGCTGCGAAACTAGTTCTCAGCGCACCGGCGTCCGATTCCTGCCCTCCATGCGAGACAATTACCTTTGGCCTCGCCAAGCCGGTTGAGGAAACGACAACGATCTCGCGCGCCAGCGCTTTTAGTCCGACACCGATTTCATCCCAGTCGATGGATTTGGCATTCTCCGTCTCTAGTACAATTGAATATTGCTCTGGAATCATTTTCCGCCTCGACCGGAAGGATGAATAGCAAAAAGGCCGAGTCGAAGACACCTTCTAACGCTTCAGCAAGAACACCGCCTGCTGGCCGAAGAAATTCCAGAACCACCATGGCATCGACAGGCCGATCTTCTGGCCGTTGCCGTCCAGCGCAGTCGCTTTCTCGACCGAGGCGCCGAGCTCCTCGACCAGGTTGACGAAGTCGCGGATGGTGCAGAAATGGATGTTGGGCGTGTTGTACCAGGAATAGGGCAGGTCCTCGGTCACCGGCATACGTCCCTTGAAGAACAGCGACAGTCGCACCCGCCAATGGCCGAAATTGGGGAAGGAGACGATGGCGCGGTTGCCGATTCGCAGCAGCTCGTCGAGCACCAGCTTCGGGTTGCGGGTCGCCTGCAGGGTCTGCGACAGGACGACGAAATCAAAACCCTTATCGGGATAGAATTCGAGGTCGGTGTCGGCATCGCCCTGGATGACCGAGAGGCCGCGCGCCACGCATTCATTGACGCCGCGCTGCGACAGTTCCAGCCCGCGGCCGTCGACCTGCTTGGTCTCCTGCAGGAGTTCGAGCAGCAGGCCGTCGCCGGAGCCAACATCGAGCACCCGCGAGAGCGGCGGAATGAGGCCGGCAACGACTTCGAGGTCGACGCGCTGGGCGCGGTTGACACTCATGGCTTCGCCCCTTGGATGGCGCATGATCCCGGTGCGAAAAGTCTGCAACTTTTCGGGGTCATGCGCGGAGCCCCCTGGCGCGGGCCGCCGAGCCGATGAAGCCGTTGATGGCGGCGAACAGTTCCGGTTCGTCGAGCAGGAAGGCATCATGGCCACGGTCGGTGTCGATCTCGACGAAGGAGACCGACGCGCCGGCGGCGTTGAGCGCATGCACGATCGAGCGGCTTTCCTCGGTCGGGAACAGCCAGTCCGAGGTGAAGGAGACCAGGCAAAAGCGCGTCTTGGTGCCGGCAAAGGCATCGGCCAGCCGTCCGCCATGGTCGGCGGCGAGATCGAAATAGTCCATCGAACGGGTCATGTAGAGATAGGAATTGGCGTCGAAGCGGTCGACGAAGGTCATGCCCTGATGGCGCAGATAGCTCTCGATCTGAAAGTCGGCGTCGAAACCGAAGGTCAGCGCTTCGCGGTCCTGCAGATTGCGGCCGAACTTGCGGTGCAGTGCCGCTTCCGACAGATAGGTGATGTGGGCAGCCATGCGCGCCACCGCCAGCCCCTTTTCCGGGCGCTTGCCGTGCTCGAAATATTTGCCGCCATGCCAGTCCGGGTCGGCCATGACGGCCTGGCGGCCGACCTCGTGGAAGGCGATGTTCTGCGAGGAATGGCGCGCGCCGGTGGCGATCGGCAGCGCCGAGAACACGCGCTCGGAATAGCATGACGCCCATTCCAGCACCTGCATGCCGCCCATCGAGCCGCCGAGCACGCAAAACAGCTTTTCGATGCCGAAATGGTCGACCAGCATCAGCTGCGCCCGCACCATGTCGCGGATTGTGATGATCGGCAGGTCGAGCCCGTAGGGCTTGCCGGTGGCGGGATTGGTCGAGGCAGGGCCGGTCGAGCCGAGGCAGCCGCCGATGACGTTGGAACAGATGACGAAGAAGCGATTGGTGTCAATGATCCTGCCGGGGCCGATCAGCACTTCCCACCAGCCGGGCTTGCCGGTCACCGGATTGGTGTTGGCGACATGCTGATCGCCGGTCAGCGCGTGGCAGACCAGGATGGCGTTGGAGCGGGCGTCGTTCAGCGTACCGTAGGTCTGGTAGGCGATCTGGAACGGCGACAATAGCGTGCCGGCGTCGAGCTTGAGCGGCTTGTCAGGGCCAAAACGCAACACCGGGCTCGACGGGTTGTCGGCCTCATTGTTGGTTTTTGCGGCGCGGAGCGCGGTCATGTGACTCTCCTTGCCCGCCGTCAGGCAATAAAAAACCGGCAATGCGATCGCAAAGCCGGTTACGTCACGCAAACGGCCCTTTAGCGAGTTGTTTAACGTGGCTGCAAGCCGACCGGCCAAATCACCACGGAACTGTTCCCGTTCTTCTAGAACTCGCGCGGCCCGGCGTCAACGGCAAGCTATTGCCGCCGCAGGCGCCTCTCGACATTCGGAGCCACGGCTTGTATTTCCGCTGCGGCCTTCGGACGGAGGCATTCTCGACGGATTTGCGACATGGACAAGACAGCGGACAAGGCACGGCCGACGCCCCGCGCGGGCATCATGGACATAGAAGCCTATGTGCCGGGCAAGAGCACGGCGCCGGCTGGCGTCGCCAAGGTCCATAAGCTGTCGTCGAACGAGAACCCGCTCGGCCCGTCGCCGAAAGCAATCGAGGCCGCGCGTGAAGTCGCGGCCAGGCTGGATGTCTATCCCGACGGCACCGCAAGGCGGCTGCGCGAGGCGATCGCCGAAGTGCACGGCCTCAACCCGGCAAACATCATCTGCTCCAACGGTTCGGACGAGATTTTGGGCCTGCTGGCGCAGACCTATCTGGCGCCGGGTGACGAGGCGATTTTTACCGAACACGCCTTCATGGTCTACAAGATCTACATCCAGTCGGCCGGCGGGACACCGGTGACGGTCAAGGAGACCGACGAGCGCGCCGATGTCGACGCAATCCTGGCTGCGGTTACGCCGCGGACCAAAATCGTCTTCCTCGCCAATCCCAACAATCCGACCGGCACCTATCTGCCGTTCCAGGAGGTCCGTCGCCTGCATGCCGCCCTGCCTGGCAATGTGCTTCTGGTGCTCGACGCGGCCTACGCCGAATATGTCCGGCGCAACGACTATGAGGCCGGCATCGAGCTGGTCGGCAGCGCGCAGAATGTGGTCATGACCCGCACCTTCTCCAAGCTCGGCCTTGGCGGCGCGCGCATCGGCTGGATGTACGGCCCGCTGCACATTGTCGATGCCATCAACCGCATCCGCGGCCCTTTCAATGTCAACGCGACGGCGATCGAGGCGGGCATTGCCGCCATCCGCGACCGCGCCCATGTCGAGCGCAGTTCGTTGCACAACGAAACCTGGCTTACCTGGCTGAATGAAGAGCTGACAAAGCTAGGGCTCAGGGTGACGCCGAGTGTCGGCAATTTCGTGCTCATCCACTTCCCCAATGACAAGAAGCATTCGGCAGAGGCGGCGGACGACTATCTCACCCAGCGCGGCTTCATCCTGCGGCGCGTCACCGGCTATGGCTTCCCCAACGCGCTGCGCATGAGCGTCGGCACCGAAGAAGCCAATCGCGGCGTCATCGACGCCCTCACGACATTCCTGAAAAGCTGAAACAATGACATCACCGATGTTCGAAAAGATCGCGCTGGTCGGCATCGGCCTGATCGGCTCGTCGCTGGCCCGCGTCATCCGCCGCGAAGGCCTGGCCGCCCATGTCGCCATCGCGACGCGCAGCCCGACCACGCTGGCGCGTGCGAAGGAGCTCGGTCTCGGTGAGTCCTACACCACGGACGCAAAAGAAGCGGTTCGCGATGCCGACCTCATCATCGTCTCGGTGCCTGTGGGATCGTCGGGCGAGGTGGCGCAAGAGATCGCGCCGGCGCTGAAAATGGGCGCCATCCTCACCGATGTCGGCTCGACCAAGGCCTCGGTGATTGCACAGATGCAGCCCTATGTGCCGGACGGCGTGCATTTCATCCCGGGACATCCGCTGGCGGGTACGGAAAAGTCCGGCCCGGATGCCGGCTTCGCCGAGCTGTTCGAAAACCGCTGGTGCATCTTTACGCCGCTGGCCGATACCGATCCGACCGCGCTGGAGAAGCTGTCGGAATTCTGGCGGCGCTGCGGCTCCAACATCGACACGATGGACCCGCAGCATCACGACATGACGCTCGCGATCGTCTCGCATCTGCCGCACATCATCGCCTACAACATCGTCGGCACCGCCGACGACCTGGAATCGGTGACCAAGACCGAAGTCATCAAATATTCGGCTTCGGGTTTCCGCGACTTCACCCGTCTCGCCGCTTCCGATCCGACCATGTGGCGGGATGTATGCCTGCACAACAAGGATGCCATCCTCGAAATGCTGGCGCGCTTCTCGGAGGATCTGGCCTTCCTGCAGCGGGCGATCCGCTGGGGCGACGGCGACAAGCTGTTCGACCTGTTCACCCGCACGCGCGCCGTACGCCGCTCGATCATCGAGGCCGGTCAGGACATCGATGTGCCGGATTTTGGTCGCCAAGCGGTGGAACACCCCGCCAAGAGCTAAAATCCGTTTCAGGCAGGCCAGGTCGCCGCGACCATGGCCATTGTCTCGGCACGGTCCGGGGCACCGAGCCGGCCACCAAAACGCTGGCATTTGAGCGCGGCGGCGGCACTGGCAAAGCGCAAGGCCTGCTCGATAGGCATGGCTTCGGCGAGCCCAACGGCAAAGGCGCCGTGGAAGATGTCGCCAGCGGCCAGCGTGTCGACGGCCTTGACCTTCGGCGCCGCGATGTGGCGCACGCAGCCTGAGGACCGGTCATGCCACCAGCTTCCCGCCGCTCCGCCGGTCACCGCGACGAAGGCATCGGTGCGGCTGGCGAGATCGGCGCAGGCGGTCTCCGGATCCAGGGCGTGGCCGCAGACAATGCGCGCCGCTGTCTCGGAAGCGACGATGTGCGACGCCAGCGGCAACAGAAGCTCCAGCACTTCGAGTGGCGCTGTGTCGGCGTCGAGGATCGCCGGCCTGCCGGCGTCGCGCGCGGCGGTCAGGGCAAGGGCGGCAGCGCCCGGCCAGCGCACATCGACCAGAACGGCGTCGAAGCCGGAAAGATCGGCGACCGGCAGCGCCTGAGGGTCGGCCTGCGCCTTCGGGTCATAGAACGGCACGATAACGCGCTCGCCATGGGCGTCGACGAGGATCGAGGCCAGCGCCGAACGCGCACCTTGAACGCGGCGGACAAAACTGCAATCGACGCCCTCGGCCTCGATGCCGGCCAGCAGCTGGTCGCCGATGGCATCGTCACCCGCACTTGCCCACAGGAACACCTCGGCGCCGAGACGGCGTGCGGCGCAGGCCGCACTTGTCGCCATGCCCGCAGCGATCTGGACGCCGTCCGAAGCGATGAACTTGCCTTGGTGCGTGGGCAGGGTTTCGAGGCGCAGGATGGTATCCAGCGTCAGCGCGCCGACACTAAGCAGTTTTACTGGCCGGTTCATGCGTTGGCTTGGCTAAGCATGGATCCTCCCCCAAAGCGGTTCCCACCTTTGGGATCATGCTCTAATCGAGCGGCTTGATCTTGCCCAGAGGAATGAAGCCGAGCGAGGCCTTGCCCTTCACCACCTTGAGCGGCATCGACGGCTCGTTGCCGAGCAAAGCCAAGCCGGCAAAGCCTTGTTCGATCTGGCTCTTCTGCTCGGGGATGGCGGTGGCGAGGATTGCCGCCACGGCCTTGGGATCCTTGAGCTTGATCGTCAGGTCGGCGTTGACCAGGCCATTGGCGTCGACCGACACCCGGCCGGAGACGGTGATGCGCGCGGTTCCCGACGACAGATCGAGCTTGTGGATGTCGGCGGTCTGGCCGCGCACGCTCTTTGCCTCGGTCTGCATCAGCGCCACGCCGTTTTTCAGGGTCGCGTCGCCGCTGCCGTCGAGCGGCGGCAGCACGCGCCCGCCGATCGCGTCGGCATCGATCTCCAGATCGGTGAAGCTTCCGACGTAGCCGACGTCCAGGCCGTCGGGCCGCAGCTCACCCGCTGCGGTCCCTGCGCTGAACAGCGAAACCGGATCGGTGTCGTCGGCCGGGTCGGTCTGGCCGGACAGGCCTTCGGCCTGCAACGAGATGCTGCGAGGCAAGGGCCAGGACAGCTTTGCACCGGCCTGCAGATTGTCCCAGTCGATCCATAGCGGGGTCATCCCGGGTACTGAAGTGCGCAGCGGTCCGCGCAACTCGGCGGCGGGCGACAATGGTCGGATGAGTTCGGCCACGAAATTGAAGCTGCCGGTCGAGGCGGCGACGTTTCTGGTGTCGTCCTCGTAGGCCAGCGTGTCACAGGATACGGCAAAGCTCAGGGGATAGCCGCTGACGGTGAGATTGGCGCAGCCTGCCTCGATGCCTCTGGTGTTCAGCTGCGCCACCGCCTTGTTGGCTTCGCTTCTGACGCGGCCGGCGACATAGAACCAGATCGCGCTGTAGACGCCGAACAGCATCACGACGAAAGCGGCGAGCCAGAACAGCCGGCGGCGAAATTTTGACGGACGCTCGTCAGTTGACGTCATGCTGCGGCTTTCATTAACGCGGGCGTGTTGCGAGTGGACTGTGGCTTACGCAACAAGCAAATAGACCGAAGAACACCGATTCCGATGCGGTGGCGTCACTCTCGTGCAATCAGGCTTGGCGATATGGGCGATTTTTGGGTTTTTGGCTACGGCTCGCTTATCTGGCGGCCGGGATTCGCGCATGTCGAGACCCGGCGCGCCCGCCTTTACGGCTACCGCCGGTCGCTCTGCGTCTACTCCTTCGTGCATCGCGGCACGCGCGAGCGGCCGGGCCTGGTGCTTGGCCTCGACCGTGGCGGCTCCTGCATCGGGCTGGCGTTTCGCGTGCCCGGTGAGTTGCGCGATGAGGTGCTTGCCTATCTGCGCGAGCGCGAACTGGTGACCAGCGTCTACCTTGAGCGTGTGCTCGACATCCGCCTCGACGGCGGCGAAACGGTCCCGGCGGTTGCCTATATCGTCGACCGCCAGCACGAGCAGTATGCCGGCGGCCTCGATGCGGCGCATGCGGCGAGCGTCGTCCGTGGCGCCGCCGGCCAGTCCGGAAACAATGAGGACTATGTGCTGAGCACGGTCGAGCACCTCGAAGCGCTCGGTATCAGCGATCACTGGCTGGAAGAGGTGGCGAGCCTGATCGCGCCTTTGTGAAGTGCTGGCCCGCCGGAAAAGATGGCCAGGCCTTTGACCTCGGCGCTGCGGGACCTAGCTTAGGCCCAGCCCGTCGAAAGCTCGGGTTCGTCCGCCCCTCCCAGCCCACGGAGCCCATCTTGCAGAAACGCCGTCTCGGTCAAACCGACCTTTCCATCGCGCCGCTGGTTCTGGGCGGTAATGTCTTCGGCTGGACCGCCGACGAGAAGACCTCCTTCGATCTGCTCGACCGGTTCGCCGGCGCCGGCCTCAACGCCATCGACACGGCCGACGCCTATTCGCGCTGGGTGCCCGGCAACAAGGGCGGCGAATCCGAGACGATTATCGGCAAATGGATGAAAAGCCGCGGCAACCGCGACAAGATCGTCGTCATCACCAAGGTCGGTTCGGATATGGGGCAAGGCAAGAAGGATTTGTCGGCCGCCCATATCGAGAGGGCGGTCGAGGCATCGCTCAAGCGGCTGCAGACCGATGTGGTCGATCTTTATCTGTCGCACTGGGCGGACCCGGCCACGCCTTACGAGGAGACGCTCGGCGCCTACGGGAAGCTGCTCGCCGCGGGCAAGGTCCGCCATATCGGCGCCTCCAACCTCGACGCCGGCCAGTTGCGCGCCGCACTCGATGTGGCCAGCCTGCGTGGGCTGCCGCGCTATGCCGTGCTGCAGCCGGAATACAATCTCTACGATCGCTCGTCCTTCGACGGGCCGGTGCATGATCTGTGCGTGGCGGAGGATATCGGCGTCATCACCTATTTCGCTCTCGCCAAAGGGTTTTTGAGCGGCAAATACCGCAGCGAGGCCGATCTTGGCAAAAGTGAACGCGGCGGTGGCGTGAAGGGCTATCTCAATGCGCGCGGAATGCGCATTCTTGCGGCGCTCGACGCTGTGTCGGCGCGGCATTCGGCCGGCCAGGCGGAAGTCGCGCTTGCCTGGGTGATGGCGCAGCCCGGCATCACCGCACCGATCGCCAGCGCAACAACGCTCGACCAGGTCGACAGCCTGGTGCGCGCGGCGTCGCTGAAGCTCAGCGCGGAGGATGTCGCGGAGCTGGACAGGGCCAGCGCCTAGCGAAGGCTGCCGATCAGGTTCGGCACGATCGTTCAAGACGACGGAAGTCCGCCTTGCCACACTGCTTCCCAGTATCATGGCAGAGGCGGAAGCAGCGTGGCCATAGAAATCCTTTCGCAGACGCAGCCCTGGCAGCAATTGCTGGCGCTGGTGCTGGCGGCAACCGTCGTCATGGGCAGTCCGGGTCCAGCGACGATCAGCGTTACGGCGATAGGCGCAGCCTTCGGCCTGCGCAATTCGCTTCGCTATGCCTGGGGGATCATTCTTGGCACGGTCGCTGTGCTGCTGGTGGTGGCCACCGGCATCACGGCTATCCTCACCTCGATGCCAGGGGTTGCGCCGGTGCTGGCGGTCGCTTCCGCAGCTTACATCCTCTATCTCGCCTACAAAATAGCGACCGCGCCGCCGCTGGCGGCACGTGGCAGCGGGGCTGTGCTGCCGACCTTTCTTGGTGGGTTCCTGCTCGCCGTCGCCAATCCGAAGGCCTATGTGGCGATTGCCGCGGTCCTTGCCGGCTCTGCGACGGCGGCCGGCGCCGATGCTCTCGGCGTTCCGGCGAGGCTCGCGGTTCTCACCTTGATGATCGTCGCCATCCATGTGCTGTGGCTTCTGGCCGGCGCGGCCTTCGCCCGCACCCTGCGCCAGCCACAGGCGTCGCGGATCATCAATCTGGTGTTCGCGGCAACACTGGTGCTGACCACGGCATTGGCAGCGTGGCCGTAAGTCCGAGTCGTGTCGAGATCAGGCCTGGGTCTTCGTGGCCGCTGCGAGTTCGGCCAGTCGCTTGACCGCCGTCGGCGGCATTGGCGGCGGGTTCGGCGCGCGGGAAGCTTCGATCAGCAACTGATCGCAGGCGGCTTCGGTCTCGCCGATCAGCCGGTCCATGAACTCGTCCTTGCCGAGCCCGGGCGGGATCGGCGGCAGGAAACGGGCCTTGATGGTGCCGGGATAGCGCATGAATTTGCGGCGCGGCCAGTAGAGCCCGGCGACATGGGCGACGGGCACCACCGGAACACCAAGCTGCGCGTAGAGCTCGACAATGCCGTATTTGTAGGCCGGCTCGTCGCCCGGCGCGCGGCGCGTGCCTTCGGGATAGATGATCAACTGGCGGGGGTTGCGCGCCATTTCCTCTCTGGTCGAGGCAACGACCTGCTTCAGCGCCTTGGAGCGGCTGCCGCGGTCGACCGGGATCATCCGCATCTTCATGATGTACCAGCCGAAGAACGGGATCCAGGTCAGTTCGCGCTTGAGGATGTAAAGCGGGTCCTGGAGAAGCGGAAAGAAAGAGATCGCGTCCCAGAACGACTGGTGTTTCGGCGCCAGAATGAAGGAGCCCTCCGGCAGGTTTTCCAGACCGGTGATGTCGCTCCTGGTGCCGGCGATCTTGTCGTAGAGCCACAGGCTGGTGCGCGACCAGAATTTCGGCACGAACCAGGCGCGGTGGCGCGGTGACAGGAAATAGTACGGGGTCCAGAGGATCATCTGGACGATCAGGTTGACGTAGAAGACGAAGTTGAACGCCAGCGAGCGGATATAGAGCATGCGGGGAAGGGCCCGTTGAGGAGGTGTGCGTTGGTTACACCAAGCGCGCGCAAAAAGGAAACACAGCAATGGCCTGACATAGGTCGGCTCGCCATCGTTCAGAAGTGAGCCTCAGCTTACCACGTCGCCTGCAGCAGCCGCTGCTTCAGCCGTGGAGCAGCGAAATCGAGGAACGCCCTGAGTTTAACCGGCAGCAGGCCCTGGCCGGCATGGACGAGGCTGACCGGCCATGGCTGCGGCTCGAAGGGCCGCAAGACCGGGACGAGCACGCCGGAGCGTACCGCGTCCGCGATCTGGTAGGACAGCACCCGCGTCATGCCTGCGCCGGCAATCGCGGCATCGATCGCCGCTTCCGCGGCGTTGACGCGCAGCCGCGAGCGGATCGGCACGATCAGTTCGCCCTTGCCGCCGGCAAAGCTCCAGCTGGCGAGCGCGGCTGGCCCCTCGAAACTGATGCATTCATGCGCAGCCAAATCCTCCGGCGCCAGTGGCATGCCGTGCGCAGCGATATAGGCAGGGCTGGCGCACACGACGCGACGGATCGCGCCGACGCGGATGGCGACCATGCTCGAAGGCGCAAGCTCGCCGATGCGGATGGCGAGATCGAGATGCTCCTCGGCCAGTTGGGTTATCCGGTCAGCCAATGTCAGGCGGATGTTGACTTGGCTGTAGGCCGCGAGGAACTCGGTGACGACGGGCAGCACGTGCAGGCGGCCAAAGACGATCGGGGCCGTGATGAACAGGTCGCCGGTCGGCGTGCTGTATTCGCCGGCGGCGGTGCGCTCGGCCTCGCCGACCTCGCCCAGGATACGGCGGCAGGCGGCGAGATAGGCCTGGCCGGCATCTGTCAGCGTCAACTGCCGGGTCGAACGGTTCAGCAGTCGCGTCTGCAGATGCTTTTCAAGGTCGGAGACCTTGCGGCTGACCGTCGCCAGCGGAATTCCGAAGCGGCGGCCGGCAGCGGAAAGGCTGCCAGCCTCCACCGCGGCGACGAACAGCGACATGGCTTCGAAGCGATCCATCATTGCTTCCAGAAAATGGAAGGAGAGGTTGCGAATATGTCATCTACATCCGAAAGATGGAAGCTTCTATATCAGAGCACACAATAGCCAGAGATTTGGCCTCGAGGAGGCTTTCATGAACGCGCATACCTTCACCAGCGACGTCGCCTTCACGCCGACGGTCAAGGCGATCCAGACCCGCAAGGGGTCGCGCAAGGGTTATGCCAGCGCCGAGGAGCGCGGCGGATGGCGAGCCCACATCACGCCCGACCTCGCCGCCTTCATCGCGGCGCAGACCAGCGTCTTCCTGTCGACGGCCAATGGCGAGGGCCAGCCCTATATCCAGCATCGCGGCGGGCCTGCCGGCTTCCTCAAGGTGTTGGACGAAAAGACCATCGGCTTTGCCGATTTCTTGGGGAATAGGCAGTTCATCACCCAGGGCAATCTTGCCGACAACAATCAGGCGTTCCTGTTCCTCATCGACTATGCGCATCGACAGCGCGTCAAGATCTGGGGCACGGCGCGCGTTGTCGAGGACGATGCCGAGCTTTTGGCAAAGCTGATGCCGCAGGATTACAAGGCTCGCCCCGAGCAGGTCATCCTGTTCACGGTCTCGGCCTGGGATGCCAATTGCCCGCAACACATTCCGCAGCGTTTCGAGGCCGCCGACGTGGCGGCCGCACTCGCCGAACGCGACAAGCGGATTGAGCGGCTCGAACAGGAGATTGCGCGGCTGCGCGGCGCCTCGGACGGCGCGGCCAAGGGGTAATCGACACTCAGTCCTTTGCGGTCGAAACCTCGGCCAGCGCGACGCTGTCGGCGGTCTGGCGGGCCGGGACGATGCCGCGCGCCAGCGCCAGCAGATATTTGCTGTATTCGGTCAGAAGCACGCGCAGCGCTTCCGGTTTGGTCAGCCAGTCGCCATTGTCGAGATTGGTGTTGACCACCGGATAGGGCTCAAGCTTGGCGCCGTGTAGCAGACGGCCCATCTCCAGCAGGCTGCGCGGCATGTGATAATTGTTGGTGACGAGGATGACGCTTCCATAGGCGTGGCTCTCGACCCATTTGGCGCTCTCCTGGGCATTGCCGATCGTGTCGAGCGCGGCGCGGTCGATGTCGACGCAGCAGGAAAACAGCGCCTTGTCACTGCCGGTCGCAGCCTGTAGCTGGCGGCGGCTGGCGGAGGGATGGACGCCTGAGATCAGCAGCCTCTCGCCCTTGCCAGAGGCAAGCAGGTCGAGTGCGGCGTCGAGGCGCGCCTGACCGCCGGTCAAGACGATGATCGCATCGGCCTTGGCCGGATCGGCCGGGGTGGTCATGTGGCTGACCTTGCTGGCGAACCAGCCGAAACCGCCGGCAAACAGCGCCACCAGCAGCAGCAGACAGAGGGAGGCGAGACGCAGCACCGTCCGCAAACGACCCGGGCCGGTGCGCACACGTGAACGCGCACCCACCACTGGCATCTGTCCAGCCGTCCCGGTCGAGTTCCGCGCGTCCATCATCCTATGGTTAATCCTGAAATGCCGCTTTGATAAGGAAAAAAGCGCACATTGCGTTACGTCGTTTTTCGATCCGTGATCGCTCCGTTATTCCAGTCCCTGGCCCCCGAACTGTTTTTCGCTTCTGCCGTCATGGTTCAGCCCGCATCCGGCTGGCGGACATCGATGTCGCTGAGATAGGCGACGACGGTGGCGTGCGAGGTCGCCGCCGTCAGCCCGCCGATCACCAGCACCATCAGGCCGACGCCGAGATAGCCGGCCGATCCGATGGCGAAATTGCCGAACAAAGCGGTGGCCTGGTCGGCCTGCGGCGTTGCCATGTTGCGCGACGACCACCAGGAAAAGACGATGAAAACGAGGATCGCGGCGGCCCCGCCGGCGGCAGCGCCCTTCATGCCGGTGACCAGGAAATGCCAGCGGAATTCGCGCGCGATGAAGCGCGCCTCGGCGCCGACGAAATGCAGCACTTCGATGATATGGCCGTTGCCGGCCATGGCGCCGCGCGTCGCGAACACCACCGTCAGCACCGTCGCCGACAACATCAGCACCAGCACGGCGATGCCGATGGTGACGGTGGTGCGGGCCATGGCGACCAGCCGGTCGACCCAGGTGCGGTGATCGTCGAGCGATGCGCTGGGCAGTTTGGGCGTTATCGCTGCGCGGATGGCGGCAAAGTCGGGCGGGCTGGTCTCGTCGATGGTGACGATGATCAGCCGCGGCACCGGCAGTTCGTCGATGTTCAGCCCCGAGCCCAGCCACGGCTCCAACAGGCGGGCCGTCGCATCGCGGTCGATGATCCTGGTCGCTTTCACGCCGGGGAACTCACCGGCGATCTGCGAGGCCTGGGCAAGGGCCGCCTCCATGTCGAGGCCGTCGACCGGCTTGATCTGGATCGTCGCCTCGCGCGAGATCTGGTTCTCCCAGACCGAGGCGGTGTCGCGCACCAGCGTGACGGCGCCGAAGGTCAGGCAAGACAGAAAGGTCATGATGGCGATGACCAGCACCAGAGCGCGGCCGGCAATGTTCTGCGCGGGCACGATCGGCGCCATGCGACGCTGGACGCGCTGCGGCGTACCTGCCTGCTGCGCGGCCGCTTCATGCAGCTGTTCGGCGGATAGCTCAATCATAGATATCCAGCCTTCCGCCGGCCAGGATCATGCGTCGCGCGTCGACCTGCTCCATCAGGCCGAGGTCGTGGGTGGCGATCACCACCGCGGTGCCGAGACGGTTGAGTTCGATGAACAGCCTGAGCAAACGGCGCGCCAGCGGCGGGTCGACATTGCCGGTCGGCTCGTCGGCGAGCAGGATCTCGGGCTGTTCGATCAGCGCACGGGCGATCGCGGCGCGCTGCTTTTCGCCGCCCGAGAGGACCGGCGGCAGCACATGCATGCGCTCGCCGAGACCAACCCATTTCAAAAGTTCGGTGACGTCGGTGCGGTAGCTCGCTTCCTCGCGGCCGCGCACGCGCAGCGGCAGGGCGACATTCTCATAGGTGGTCATGTGGTCGAGCAGGCGGAAATCCTGGAACACCACGCCGATGCGACGCCTGAGATGCGGCAGTTCTGCGCGCGAGATACGCGAGCGGTCCTTGCCGAAGATGGTGATCAGCCCGCGCGTCGGCTTCAGCGACATGAACAGAAGGCGCAGCAGCGTCGTCTTGCCGGCGCCGGAAGGCCCGCTCAGGAACTGGAAGGAGCTCTCCGGAATGTGCAAGGAGATGTCGCGGAGGATTTCCGGACCCATGCCATAACGGAGGCCGACATTTTCGAAGCGGATCACGTGCGACGACCTGAAATGTGTGGCGGCGGCGTGCCAGCCCTTTCTGTCCGACGACCATCGGCCGCCATGGTTAACCGTCGGTTAATTTTCGCTGTTTTTGAATACGTCACAAGGGTTCCGGTGGGGAAGCGTTAACCATTTCCATTTACGCAAAAGAAACGAAGAGCGAACAGCGGGGCCATGATGGCTGAGCAACGAACCGCGCGCCCGGTTTCCGGCGAAATCATGACCGGGACAAGTGTCGCGCCGGAATTGCGTCCTTTGGCAACCGACATCGTCGATGCCGATTATGAGGTGCTGCCCCGCTTGGTTCCAAGAGTGGAAGCCCTGTCGTCGCCGGCGCGGGGCATGGCCACGCCGTCGATCGAAGGCATGGACATGCTGCGCAAGCCGGAAGCCGCAACCGTGCGGCCGCCGGCTTCGCGTGGCGGGCCGATCTTCTGGATCGCCGGCGTCGGTGCGGCGCTCGCCGCTTTCTGGGTCTCGGGCGGTCACGCGCTGGTGCGCCAGACGCCGTTCTGGACAGTCGAACAGTCGGCGGGCGCCGTACTCAGCATTGCCGGCGTCACGTCGCATGTCGACGCCTCCGGCTCCACCCCGGTTCTGTTCGTCGATGGCGAGGCCGTCAATGACGGTGTGAAGGCGGAACAATTGCCGCCGCTGGAAATCCGCGTCACCGGCAATGACAGCCGCATTACGCGCTATACGTTGGGGACATCCAGCCGTTCGCTGGCGCCCGGCGAAAGATTCGGCTTTTCCAGCCGTCTCGACGTGCCTAGAAACGGTGTAAAGGCCGTCTCGGTCACTTTCGCCGGTTAGGCGATGATCTCTCGGAAAGGTTATTGATGCCAGTTGTGCGCGGCAAGGACATCGAAGTCCTGTTTTCGGCGTCCGCGATCGCGCGGCGCAATCTGGAACTCGCCAAGGAGATCGCCGAGCACGATTATCACGACCTGCTGGTGATTTCGGTGCTGAAAGGCTCCTTCATCTTTGCCGCGGATCTCATTCGCGCCATGCACGATGTCGGGCTGTCGCCGGAGGTCGAGTTCATCTTCATCTCCAGCTATGGCGCCGGCACCACCAGCGGCGAGGTGAGGGTGCTGCGCGACATCGACAATGAGGTCGCCGGCCGCGACGTGCTGTTGATCGACGATATTCTCGAATCCGGCAAGACGCTCTCCTTCACTCGCAATCTGATGCTGTCGCGCGGCGCCAAAAGCTGTGCCATCGCGGTGCTGCTCGATAAGCGCATGCGTCGCCAGACCGAGCTCAACGCCGATTATGTCGGCTTCGACTGTCCCGATTATTTCGTCGTCGGTTACGGCATGGACGTCGCCCACGCTTTTCGCGAATTGCCATTCGTCGGTGTCGTCAAAGGCGACGCTTGAGACCTTTTGATAATTCTACTCCGGCGGCCATTTGGCGCGGCTTCCTGCGCTTCCGGTGCTCATGGACTTGAATGTCCGCTGCGCGCCGGTTCTCGCAAACCACACCAACTGACTCACCGGAGCGAATTCTAAAAAGGTCTCATCGACGCTTCAAATTTTCAGAAAAAGTCAACTTTTGCCCGCCAAATTCCGGCCCATGGCAAAGCTTCTGATCGTCGAGGACGATGAGTCCGTCCGTACCCTCGCCGCCCGCGCGCTCGAACGCGCCGGGCATTCAATCGACATTGCCGCCGATGGCGCGCAGGGGCTGGCGATGATCAGCGCGGTGGGCGGCGGTTACGACCTCGTCGTCTCCGATATCCGCATGCCGGAGATGGACGGCATCGAGATGGCGATCGCGGCGGCCAGGCTTTTCCCGGCGATGAAGATCCTGCTGATGACCGGCTATGCCGACCAGCGCGAGCGCGCCGAGGAGTTGAACGGCATCATTATCGATGTCGTGCAAAAGCCTTTCACGCTGGCCGAAATCCGTTCCCGCGTCGAACAGGCGCTGGCCTGCTTTGCCTGACGCTATTCAAGCCGCATCCTGGCTTGCAGCAAGGGCAGGCGCCACGCTCCTGCGCCGTTCGGTGTTGAGCGCCAGCAGGCCGGCGCCGATGATCAGCGCCGCACCGATGGCGGTGGTCGAGCGCGGCACCTCGCTGAAGAACAGAAAGCCCCACAGCGGCGACCAGATGATCCCCGTGTATTCGAAGGTAGCCACGCGGTTGGCCGGCGCCAGCCGGTAGGCCTGCGACAGAAGGATCATGCCGGCCGAGGCGACGAAACCGCAGGCCGCCATCTTGAGGAAATCCGGTGTCGTCGGCCAAACCCATGGCCGCACCAGGAATTCGAGGCTTGGATGGACCGCGTGGGTTATGCCCGCAAGCCAGAATGTGCCGGCAACCGCGGCTGCGCCGACGAGGTAGGCGCCGTTCTGGTAGAAGGCCATGACGGTGGAGGATTCGGTGTCGCCGATCTTGCGCGCCATCAGCTGCGAAAAGCCGTAGAGCAGCGCCGAACCCAGCGACAAGAAGGCCGCCCAGTCGAACAGGCCGGCGCCCGGGCGCAGCATCACGACCACGCCCAGCATGCCGATCAGCACGGTGGCGAGCGTCTGCCAGGACACGCGTTCGCCGAGATAGGGTCCGGCCATCGCCATGATGAACAGCGGCGCCATGAAGTAGAGCGCCACCGCGTCGGCGAGCGGCAAGGCGGCGATTGCCAGATAATAGACAGTATAGGAGCTGAACTGGATGAAGGCGCGGATCGTCAGCAGGCCAAACCGCTTCGAGGCGATGGCCCGCAGGCCGACATCGGCGTGGACGAGAACGATCAGGACCGGCAAGGCGACGATCGAGCGAATCCACATCACCTCGGTGACGGGATAGCCGCCCGATACCGCCTTGACGAGCGGGTCCTGGAGCGAGAACACCAGCACGCCAAGGCACAGGCTGATGATGCCGAGAACGATCCGGTTGCGCATGTCGTTGCTGCCGGCCCCTAGGGCATGATGCCGAAAAGTGTGAAGCGGTTTTCGGATGACATCATGCTCCTCCATTGGATTCTGAAGTGCCCGCAGCCGCCCGGCCGCGGAGTAAAAAGAACCCGCCACCGTTTCGGGCAGCGGGTATGAGTGAGGACTCTCGATTGGTCCGCAACCGATTTCGCGGCCGCATATCCAATGGGTAGGCTGACTATCGTCCGGCGTTTGACATGTTGCAAACGAATTGGAATGATACCAGCGATCAAATTTGCTTATGACGGATTCGATGCGACCAACCCTCGACAGCGATCTTCTGCGCACCTTCGTCGCCATTGCCGAAGCTGGCAATTTCACCCGGGCGGCGGAGCAGGCCGGCCGCACCCAATCAGCGGTGTCGATGCAGATGAAGAAGCTCGAGGAGCTGGTCGGCGACAGCCTGTTCGAACGCGGTTCGCGCGGCGTAGCCCTGACGCGCCGTGGCGGCGAACTGATCGTCAATGCCCGCCGCATCGTCTCGCTGCTCGACGAGACGGCGGCGTCGATGGCGGCGGCACCTCTCGGCGGGCCGGTGCGGATCGGCATTCCAGAGGAATATGGCCACGCCATCCTGTCGCGGGCGCTCGGCGCCTTCTCCAAGCGCCACACCAAGGTTGAGGTCACGGTGCGCTATGCGCATTCAGGCGCGCAGCTGGCGGCGCTGGCTGCCGGCGAGCTCGACCTCGCTGTGGTCTTCGAATGGCAGGATCCTGGCGGCGGCGAGGTGCTGATGCACGATCCGACGGTGTGGGTGACATCGAGCCTGCATCACATGCATGAGGAGCGGCCGGTGCCAATCGCGCTCTACAACCGGGCCGGCTGGTGCAAGGACTTCGCCATCAAGTCGCTGGAACAGCGCGGGCTGGCCTTCCGTGTTGCCTATACCAGCGACACCACCGGCGGCCTGAAGCTCGCCGTCACCTCTGGCCTGGCGATCGCGCCGATTTCGCACAGCAACATTCCCGATGGCTGTCGCGAGCTCACTGCCGCCGACGGGTTCGGCCACATCGACTCCTCGAATGTGGTGATGCATCGCAACCCGAACGCGTCAGGCGAGGCGATCGACGGCATGCAGGAAGCGATCCGCGACGCATTCGTCAACAGGTCCGATTAGAACAGCTCCTTCCGGGAAACTGCCTGGCCTGCCGCATCCTCGTAGAAATGCAGGCGGTTGCCGAAGGGATCACCGACCGTCACCTCGCGGGTCTGCCACGGCGTTGTTTCGAGACCCGGCCGGGCGTAGCGGTATTTCTTGCCGATCAGTTCGCGGTGCAGCGCGGCGATATCCTCGACCTTGATGCGCATGGCTATGCCCGGCGCGCCGTCGCCGTGATGTTCGCTCAGATGCAGCACGCAGCCGTCGCGGATTACACCCATGTAGAGCGGCGCATTGTCGTCGAAGCGATGTTCGAACTCGACTTCGAAGCCGAGGAAGTCGAGGTAGAATTCGCGCGCCTTGGCGATGTCGAAGATGCGCAGGATGGGCGTTACGGCACCGAGTTTCGGCATGGCGCTGATACCATTCAGTTCGACGGATGTTGCCTTGGAGGCTACTTCAGCTCCAGCAGCCGCTCGAGATAACTGCGCTCGATGTCGGGGCTGAGCGCGTTGCCGAGCCGCTTGCGAATCGCTTCGAGGATCTGGCGGGCGCGCTGCACGTCGATCTCGTCGGGCACCTTCACCGAATCGCCGAAATCGGGTCCGCGGCTGGCGCGCGGCCGGCCCAGCGGATCGCGGTCGGCGTCCTGTTGGCGGCCGCCTTCCTGGCTACCGCCCTGGTCGCCCTGCATCGCCTGCAGCTGCTTCATCATCTCCTTGGCGCCCTTGCGCAGCGCTTCCAGCGCGCGGCCCTGGTGGCCGACTGCCTGGTCGCCTTCACCTTCGCCAAGCGACTTTTCGGCATTGCCCATGGATTTGCCGGCCTCACCAAATCCTTCATTGGGCTGCATGCCCATGCCTTCCAGGCCCTTCTTCAGCTTGTCGAGCTCGCTTTGCAACTGGCCCTGGCCTTCCTGCAGCTGCTTCATCGCATCGGCGAATTCCTGCGCCGTCATCTGCTTTTTGCGGGCAAGCGGATCGCGGTCGTCACCGGGGCCGGGTTTGTCCTGATCCTGTCCGCCGAGCTGCTGGTCGCCATCCTGTTGCTGCTGGTCTTGATCTCGCTGGCCTTGGCCGCGCTGCATCTGGTCCATGCGGTAGGTGTCGTTCATCATCTCCTGCTGGCGGCGCATGATCTCGCCCAGCTTGTCCATCTGCTGGCGCATCTCACTGTCCTGCTCGCCGCCTTGCTGCTGACGGCCGGCCTGCAGGTTGTTCATCATGTTTTCCAGCTGCGACAGCAGCTCCTGTGCCTTGTCGCGGTCGCCTGATTTCGCCAGGTTCTCGATCTGGTCCATCATGCGGTCGATGTCGCTCTGGCGCAGCTCGCGGCCGTTCTGCTGCATCTGCGGCGCGTTCGGGTTCTGTTTGGCGCGCTCGGCGAACTCCTGCAGGAATTCGTTCATAGCCTCGCGCAGTTCCTTCATCGCCTTTTCGATCTCTTCGTCGCTGGCGCCACGCTTGATGGCATCCTGCAGCGCCTGCTGCGCCTGGCGCAGGCGCTTTTCCGCCGCGGAGAGATTGCCTTCCTCAATGCCGAGCGCGATTTCCCAGAGATAGGCAACCTCGCTGCGCAGTTGGTCGTCGCTGTCGGACATCTTCAGCCGGCTGCGGGCGCTCATGATGGCGAGGTAATGCGACATGGTGTCGAACGTGTCTTCGGGCCGCAGCGTGATGGCGTCCATCAGGTCGAGCACGCGCGGCTTGCCGTTGGCATCGAGCGCCAGCAGGCGGCGCTGCTCGATCACCGCCCGCGCCAGCGGATTGGCGAAGGGCCGCTCGGGCATCATAATCGTCTTGGTTTCGCTGGTCGCGGTGTGCCCGGCATCGTCGGTGGCGACAAGCGACAGCTTGATGCTGGCGCCGGCCCAGACATGTTCGGTGAGGTCCTTGGTGGTCTTGGCGGCGTTCGCCTTGCCGCCGTGGCGCGGTAGCGCCAATGGCATTTCAGGCGGTCCGTAGAGCGGATGCGCACCGGGCGCCGCCGGATCGGCCAACGAGAAAACCGCCTTGGCGGTGGCCGCGCCATAGTCGTCGTCAATCTGGTAATTGAGCTCGAAGGCGCCGTTGACGGCGCGCTTGGGCTCGCCGACGAAGCGGATCGTCGGCGGCTTGTCGGGGATCACCGCGAAAGCCCATTGGCCGAGATTGGCTTCGCCCGATTTCAGCGTCAGCGTGCCGTCGGCCGTCAGCTTGCCGGTGAACTGGCGCAGCTTGGGTGTTGCCGGGTTGACCGCCGCTGCCTTGATCGCTGCTGCCTGCGGTCCGGTCGGGTCAATGGCGCGGGCATTGCCGCTCTTGTCGGCGAAGCTGAGCGTTTCCTCGCCGGAGCCGCCGGTGACGCGCAGAGAGACGTCGCTGCCTTGCGGCACGGTAAAGGTGGCAGTTGCCTGCTTGGCATTGTTGTCGATGACTGGGGTGGTCAGGAAGATGGGCGGCTTGCCGGTATAGGCCGGCGGGGTCACCCAGGCATCGATGCGCGGCGGAACGATGTCACGCGCCGCATGGGCGCGGAAACCATCGGAGAGCCTGCCGCCGGACGGTCCGAAGGAAAAGGCGAAAGCGGTGACCAAAAGCAGCGCCGCCACGGCGCGCAGCCCCCACGGGTCGCGTTCCGGCACGCGGGCACGCGGCAGATCGGCGCCAAGATCGCCGAGCTTGTCGGCCATGCGCTTTTGGTGCTCGCGCCACAGCGCCTGGGAAAAGATGCTTTCCTTGCCGCTCGGACGGTCGGTCTGCACCAGCACCGGGCTGTGCTGCAACTGGTTGGCCGCCTCGATGCGGCGGTCGACCTCGGCGGCGGAGGGAAGCTTGAAGAAACGCAGCGGATAGAGCGCTGCAAGCGCGGCAAGGCCGAAAGCCGCGACCAGGACAATGCGCGCGACGTCAGGCAGGCGTGGGAAAAGTCCGAGCCAGGAGAGGCTGAGGAACAGGCTGGCGACGATGAGCAGCGGCAGAAGCAGCGGCCAGCCGCGTTCGACCGTCATCGAGACCCGTGTCGCCAACCGGCTTAGAGCAAGCCGTCCGGCCAGGCTGCGATCGCCGCTGGAAATGGGGCTTTCCGTCATCGGCCCTTCCTGCCCGGGCGGGATAGCCCGGACTCAACAAGCAGAAGTTTACCAGCAAACACGGCAAAGGCGAGGCGGTTCCGAAAACTTGAAGAGCTTTGGCGGGTTTCCACCCGCAATTCAGTCAAAGCAAGAATCAGAATTTCGCTAGATCGGTGTTCGAGCCGCAGACCAGGACCGCGACCCGTTCGCCCGGCGCCGGCGTGTAGCGGCCGGACAACAGCGCTGCGAAGGCCGCGGCGCCGCCCGGCTCGGCGATGATCCGGACCCGTTCCCACAGCGCCTTCTGCGCTTCGATAATGGCATCGTCGGTGACCAGGATGGAGCGCTCGACAAAGGCCTCGGCGATGGGGAACATCATTTCGCCGACGCGCTTGGGCGCCAGCGAATCGGCGGCGACGCCTTCGGCTGGCGCATCGACGGGGTGGCCGGCCTCGAAGGCGCGATGCAGCGTCGGCGCGCCTTCGGGTTCGATTGCGACGATCCTGATGCGGCCGGCAAACCAAGCGGCGATGCCGCCGATCAGGCCGCCGCCGCCGACGGCGACCAGCAGCGTGTCGATTTCAGGCAGGTCTTGCTCGATTTCGAGGCCGAGCGTGCCCTGGCCGACCAGTGTTTCTTCCTGGTTGAAGGCGTGGATCTGCAGCGCGCCGGTGTTTTCGGCAAAAGCCTCGCTGGCGGCGAGCGCCTCGGCATAGCGGGCTCCGCCGACGATCAGTTCGGCGCCGTAGCCGCGGATGCGCTGAAGCTTGGCCGGCGGGCTGACTTCAGGGACGAAGATCGTCGCCTTGTGGCCGAGCCGCATGGCGGCATAGGCGACAGCGGCGCCATGATTGCCGCCCGACGCCGCGACGACGCCGGCTGCGGGCACCGGCCGTTCCAGCAGATTGGTGAAGGCGCCGCGCGCCTTGAACGAGCCGGAATGCTGCAGGCATTCGAGCTTGAGGTCGACCGCCAGTGGCGGCCGGTCGAAATCGGCCATTTCGACGCGCAACACCGGCGTGTGTCTGACATAGGGGCGGATGCGCGGCTCCATCGCGGCAATGCGTTCGCGCGTGATGCTGTTGCCGTTGGTCATGACCTTCTCCTTGGGATTGACAGCAATTAGTAACTTGGCAAAATGGCTAAATGCAAGAGGTTGATGTCTTCAAGGCGATCGCCAACGAACGCAGACTGCAGATCCTCGACTGGCTGAAGGATCCGCGGGCGCACTTCCCGGCCCAGGCAGACGGCGATCTGGTCGAGGACGGCGTTTGCGCGCTGCTGATCGCAGAGAAGCTCGGCATTACGCAGGCGACGCTCTCCGAGCATATGCGCGTGCTTACCCAGGCCGGCCTGCTGCGCCCCAAGCGCATCAAGCAATGGACGTTCTACCGCCGCGACGAGGACAAGATCGCCGACGCAAGGATGCTCATCCAGAACCGGCTATAGCGCAGCCGGCGCGTCGGCTTCTATGCAAGCCAGTCGGGCACCGAATCCAGGCCGATCAGCTCGTCATAGGTCTGGCGCTGGCGCACGACATGAAAGCGGTCGCCGTCGACCAGAACCTCGGGCACCAGAAGCCTTGTGTTGTAGGTGCCGGACTGCACCGCGCCATAGGCGCCGGCCGTCGAGACGGCAATCAGGTCGCCAGACTTCAGCCGGGGCAGGTCACGGTCGAGGCCGAGATAGTCGCCGGTCTCGCAAACCGGGCCGACGACATCGACCGCCATGCGCGGCGTGTCGGCCGGCGGCTGCACCACCGGCTTGATGTCGTGGAAGGCATCGTAGAGCGTCGGCCGGATCAGGTCGTTCATGGCGGCGTCGACCACAAGGAAGTTCTTGGCGTCGCCTTCCTTCACGAAGATCACTTCCGAGACCAGGATGCCGGCATTGCCGACGATCAGCCGGCCGGGCTCGAACATCACCTTCACTCCAAGCTTTGTCAGATGCTTCCTGACGATCTCGGCATAGGCATCGGGCAGAGGCGGCGGGCTGTTGTCGGTGCGGTAGGGGATGCCGAGGCCGCCGCCGAGATCGACGTGCTCGACGGCGTGGCCATCGGTGCGCAGCGCGCCGACCAGTTCCGCCAGAAGCGCGAAGGCGTCGTCAAACGGCTGCAACTCGGTAATCTGGCTGCCGATATGGGTGTCGATGCCGATGGGCTTGATGCCCGGCAGGCCGGCGGCACGGGCATAGACCTGGCGCGCCCTTTGCCACGGAATGCCGAACTTGTTCTCGGCCTTGCCGGTGGAGATCTTCCTGTGTGTCCTGGCGTCGACATCCGGGTTGATGCGCAGCGAGACCGGCGCCACCTTGCCGAGTGCCGTGGCGCGGGCCGACAGCAATTCCAGCTCCGGCTCGGATTCGACGTTGAAGCAGAGAATGCCGGCCTCGAGTGCGAAATCCATTTCGCGCGCGGTCTTGCCGACACCGGAAAACACGATCTTGTTGGCCGGGATGCCGGCGGCGAGCGCGCGGCGCATTTCGCCTTCCGAGACGGTGTCGGCGCCGGCGCCCAGCCTTGCCAGCGTGCGCAGCACCGCCTGGTTGGAATTCGCCTTCAAGGCGTAGCAGACCAGCGTGTCGAGCCCGGCGAAGGCCCCGGCAAAGACACGGAAATGCCTGGTCAGCGTTGCCGTCGAATAACAATAGAACGGCGTGCCGACGCTTGCGGCGATGTCTGGTATCGCCACGTCCTCGGCATGGAGCACGCCGTCGCGGTAGTCGAAATGGTTCACGAGAGTGTTTCCGGAAGTTGGAGCAAGAGACCAGATAAACTAAGCCGGTCTCGTCGGCTCTAGAGCAGCGGGTCGAGGATGAACTTCTTGTCCACGACCGGTTTTTCCGGCTCCGGCGGCACGGGCTGCTTGGCGCGCTCGGCGTCCTTGCGGGCCTGGACGGCTGCTTCATAGGGCGTGTCAAGACCGGCCTTGCGGCCGCAGGCGGTCACGGCGACCATCGCCGTCAGCAGCGTCAGCGTCACCAAAATCCTGCGTGCGGTCATCGATCCATCCGTCCGAAACTTCTATGTGCTGCCGCTTTTAACCGAGTTCTCGGCGCATTGCACCCCGGCATCATGCCTTGGCGATGCGCTTTTTCCAGATGCGGATCTGCTTCCTGACTTCCGACGGCGCGGTGCCACCGAAGCTTGTGCGGCTCTTGACCGAATTCTGCACCGCAAGCACCGAGAAGATGTCCTGGGTGATGCCGGGGTTGATCGATTGCAGATCCTCCAGCGAAAGCTTCTCCAGGCTGACCTTCTTCTCTTCAGCCAGCGCCACCGCGCGGCCTGTGACATGATGCGCCTCGCGGAAGGGCAGGCCGAGCGTGCGCACCAGCCAGTCGGCAAGGTCAGTCGCGGTCGCGTGGCCCGAGCCAGCGGCTTTTTTCATGGCGGCGGCGTTCACCGTCATGTCGCGCACCATGCCGGTCATCGCCGCCAGCATTAGATCGAGCGTTTCGGCGGCGTCGAAGACGGATTCCTTGTCTTCCTGCATGTCCTTGCCATAGGTCAGCGGCATGCCCTTCATCACCGTCAGCAGGCCGACCAGATGGCCGGTGACGCGGCCGGTCTTGCCGCGTACCAGTTCGGCGGCGTCCGGGTTCTTCTTCTGCGGCATGATCGAGGAGCCGGTGGAGAAGGAATCCGATAGCCTGATGAAGCCGAACTGCGGCGTCGACCAGATGATGATCTCTTCGGCGAGCCGAGACAGATGCGTAGCGCAGATCGCTGCCAGGGCTAAGAACTCCAGCGCGAAGTCGCGGTCGGAAACGCTGTCCAGCGAATTGCGCATCGGTTCGCGGAAGCCGAGCGCTTTTGCGGTCTGGTGGCGGTCGATCGGGAAGCTGGTGCCGGCAAGGGCTGCCGCGCCCAAGGGGCTTTCATCCATCCGCTCGATGGCGTCGCGGACGCGCGACAGGTCGCGCGAGAACATCTCGACATAGGCCATGCAGTGGTGGCCGAAGGTCACCGGCTGCGCTGCCTGCATATGGGTGAAGCCCGGCATGACGGTTGCCGCATGCTCCTCGGCACGCTCGAGGAAGGCTGATATCAGACCCTTCAGCGCCTCGGCGACACGGAAGCACTCGTCCTTGACCCAGAGTCTCAAGTCCACCGCGACCTGGTCGTTGCGCGAGCGTGCGGTGTGCAGGCGGCCGGCGGCCGAGCCGATCAGATCGGCGAGGCGTGCCTCGACATTCATGTGGATGTCTTCCAGACGGGTCGAGAACTCGAACGTGCCGGCCTCGATCTCTTTCAGGATCGTGTTCAGGCCGTGAGCGATTTTTTCTTGATCGGCCGCCGAAATAATGCCCGTTTCAGCCAACATCTCGCTATGGGCGATCGAACCTCTTATGTCCTGCGCATAGAGTTTGCGGTCGAACGAGATCGACGCGTTGATCGCTTCCATGATGGCGGCCGGACCCGAGGCAAAACGTCCGCCCCACATCTGGTTGCTGGCCTTCTTGTCGCTCATCGCTATAACCCGTGCTCCGGAGCAGTTTTAGAATAATGGCAGACGGCAATAGATACTTCCCGGCCCCGCGCCTGATCCTTGCCGCTTTGGTGGCGGGCGTGCTGGCGGGCGCGGTCGCGGTATATGTCAGCGAGAGCGGTTCTGGCAACAACGCAGCCTCCGGCAGCACGCCAGCGCAAGCTGCCACTGGCGGCAGCAAGGACGACGTCGCCTGTGCCGCCAAGAGCGACCGCGCCAAGAAGGTCGCCGCCGCGGCCACGGGCCAGGTTGCGGCATTGTTGCCGGCCGATCCGCCGCAATCGCTGAAAAGCCTCGCCTTCAACGGTCCCGACGGCAAGCCGATGACGATCGCCGACCATGCCGGCAAGACGGTGCTGCTCAATCTGTGGGCGACATGGTGCGCGCCCTGCCGCGCCGAAATGCCGGCGCTTGATGCGCTGCAGAAGGAAAAGGGCAGCGACGCCTTCGAGGTCATCGCGGTCAATGTCGACGCCGGCGACGATGTGAAGCCGAAGAAATTCCTTGGCGACATCGGCATCGAGAAGCTCGGTTACTACCGCGATTCGACGCTGGCGTTGTTCAACGACGTCAAGACACGCGGCCTGGCGCTAGGCCTTCCCGTCACCATGCTGATCGACGGCGAAGGCTGCCTGGTCGCGCATATGAATGGCCCGGCCGAATGGTCGGGACCGGATGCCAAGCGGCTCATAGAGGCCGCACTCGCGCCTTAAGCTGAGCGAAGCGCCGCCGCCGGTTCGAGCATCAGGATGCTGCCGCCGCGCGGTTTGATCGTGGCGTCGTCCTCAGCTGGTGCAGTGACGCCGGTCAGTTCGCTGAACGCCTCGATCGGGCTCGGCCGGCCAAGATAATAGCCCTGGCCAATCTCGCAGGCCTCGGCGTCGAGGAACTTCAGTTCGCCCAGCGTCTCGACGCCCTCGGCCAGAACCGGCAGACCAAGACCACGGCCAAGCCCCAGCACGGCGCGTACGATGGCCGCCACCTGGCCGTTGCTGTCGACCGATTTGATGAACGAGCCGTCGATTTTGATCTTGTCGAAGGGGAAGGCGCGAAGGTTGGACAGCGAGGAGTAGCCGGTGCCGAAATCGTCCATCGCCACGCGCACGCCCAGCGCCTTGACCTGCCGCAAGGTGGCGAGCGCGCGCGGCATATCCTTGACCAGCGCCGTTTCGGTGATCTCGAGTTCGAGCCTGCCGGGCGCTAGCCCGGAGGCAAGGAGGATCTCGTGGACCTTGCGGCTGAAATTCGGGTTGTGGAGCTGCACCGCCGAGACATTGACCGCGACGGTGAGAGGGCTCTTCCAGCGGGCGGCCTCGGCGCAGGCTGTCGCCAGCACCCATTCGCCGATCTGAATTATGACGCCGCTGTCTTCGGCCACCGGGATGAAGGTCGCCGGCGACACGTCACCGCGCTGCGGATGGCGCCAGCGGATCAGCGCCTCGAACCCGACCATCCGCCCACTGCTGATCTCCTTTTGCGGCTGGTAGACGAGGCGAAACTCATTGCGCGCGATGGCCTGGCGCAGTTCGTGCTCCATCACGCGCCGGTCGCGCGCCTCGGCGCCCATCGATGCCTCGAAATAACGGTAGGTGTCCTTGCCTTCGGCTTTGGCACGATAGAGCGCGGTGTCGGCGTGGCTGACCAGGGCTGTCGGCTCGTCGGCGTCGAGCGGATAAAGCGCAATGCCGATGCTGGCCGACACCAGGCCGCCGCCGACCGACTGCCGGTTTTCCTCGCGCATCGACGCCAGCACCGCCTCGGCGATGCGGCCGGCTGCCCGCGGATCAGAAAGGTTCGGGGCGATGATGGCGAACTCGTCGCCGCCGAGACGCGCCAGCATCTGCCCCTGGCGGAGCACGCCGGAGGCGCATAGCGCCACCTTCTGCAGCATGGCATCGCCGGCGCCGTGCCCGAACAGGTCGTTCACTTCCTTGAAGCGGTCGAGGTCGAGCAACAACAGCGCAAGATGCCCGCCCTTGCCGCCGCGGTCCATTGCGGCAATTTCGGCCTCGAGCCGGCCGGAGAAACTGCGGCGGTTGGGGAGCCCGGTCAGCGGGTCGAAGTGGGCGAGGCGCAGGATCTCCTGCTCGGCCTTCTTGCGTTCGCGGATGTCGCGTACCGCGACGACGCTGTGCCGCTTGCCGCAATAGTCGATGCTCCTGGCGATCAGTTCGACGGGGATGGCGGTGCCGTCATGGCTTCTCAACTCGGCTTCCTGTGCCTGTCCGCTGCAGTCGGACATGCTGGCAGCTGTGCGTTCGCCGAAAAGGTCACCGAGCAGCATCGCGTTCAGCGCTTCCGGCGCCATGCCGGTGAGCGCGGCGATGCTGTCATTGGCGCTGACGATGCGGGTGCCGTCGCAGACGATCAGGCCCTCGACGGCGGCGTTTGCGAGGCCGTGCATACGCTCAGCCTCGAGCTTGTGACGACGGAAGCGCATGTCGATCCACAGTGCCGCGGCTGAAAGCACCAGGATCACCAGGCTGACTGCAGCGGCGGCGAAGGCCTGCGATACCGGCTCGACCGTGAACCGCGATATCTCGATGGAGGAGTCCGGGAAGATCGACACCGCGCCCATGGCGATGAAATGCAGGGTGCAGATCGCCAGCGTCAACAGGACGGCGGCGCCGATGGTCGCCTGCATGGACGGGCGCCGCAGCACGACCAGCAGCGCCAGTGCGGCGAGGGTGACGCCTGCCAGCAGCGAGACGGCGACCAGAAGCGTGTTCCAGACGATGCGTCCTTCGACCTCGAAAGCGGCCATACCGATATAGTGCATGGCGGCGATGCCGGCACCGAGGATCGCCCCGCCGACCAGGGCGTAGTCGATGCCCCGGCGCAAGGTGGCAATCCACATGCCGGCGGCTGTTAGGGCGACGGAAGCGGCGAGCGAAAGCGCCGACAGTTCCGCATTGTACGCGTTGGGTATTCCCGGAGAAAAGGCAAGCATGGCGATGAAATGCGTCGCCCAGATACCGAAGCCGGTGGAAGTGGCTGATATCATCAGCCAGGTATAGCGGTTGCGCTCGCTCGAGCGGTCGACATGGCGAAGCAGATTGACCGCCGAGAAGGAAGAAATACCGCAAATAAGGGCTGCCAGTGCGACCAGTCTCAGATCGTGCTCGTGCACGATGCAATTATAGACCGTCAGCATCTCGCCCCACCTGCTCCCCCGCAGCAATCAAGCCATCGACTTGATTAGTGCGGGACGCTTGAAGTATCGGTTATGCGCGTCACAACTACAGCGGGCTTTTCGGGTTGTACCTTGCGGCGGTCTTCACTCATTCCAGGCGCACGGTCACGAGCAGCGCTTCGTGGTCAGAGCTTGGGCTGCCATCCGGAAGCACCGCGGGCAGAACTGAGGGGGCGCTTGCCGCAAGGCCACGGGTGAAGAACCAGTCGATGCGGCCGACCGGTGCCGGATTGCCGGCCGCGCGCCGCTGTGTCGGCAAATCGAGATTGTTGGCGGCCTGCCAGCCATAGCCGCGCCCGGCAAGGACGGCGAACAGTGGTTCGTGGCGTTCGACGTCATCGATCAGCCGGCCGGGCTCGGCCGCGATGCGCGCTCGCCATGCGACCGGATCGTCATTGCGTTCCTCATGGGTGGCGGTCAACGTGTTGAAGTCGCCGCCGATCAGCACCGGCGCCTCGGGATCGTATCTGTCGATGGCATCGAGGAGGTGGCGGGTCTGGTCGGCCCTGCCGGCAGGATCGGTGCGGTTTTCGAGATGCACGGAGACGACCGTTACCCGACGGTCGCCGAGCTGCACCTGGCCGCCGATCGCCATGCGGCCGCCAATGCGCGGCTTGCCGCGCTCCGGCTGGAACCAGTCGCCGGTCGCGTCGAGGCGCACCAGAAAGGGCCGCTGCAAGGGCACGACGCTGGTCACGGCGTTGCCGTGGAAGCCTTCGCTGTTGGCGACTTCGCCAGTTTTTGCGCGCTCAGCCTCGTTACCGCCGCCGAGTTCGACGAATTCGACGCCATAGGCATAGGCGTGGCCGAGCCGGTCAGCCAGCGTCCGCAATGGATGGCCATTGCCGGAGCGCGCCATGCCGTTGTCGACCTCGGACAAAAGCACCACGTCGGGAGACTGGGCGGCAAGCGTTGCGGCGATGGTATCGCCATGGCGAAGCCGCTCAACGTTCCAGGCCACAACGGTCAGGGCCTCGCCGGCCTTATCGCGCGACGCCGCGCCGCCGATCTCGATCTGGCCGAGCGCGGGAATGGCGGCTGCATGACGCAGATGGGTGGCGCTGTCGCGCGGGCCTTCGCGCATCGCCTGGCGGTCGGCGACGGGCACATGCGTCAATTGCTGGACCAGCATTCGTCTCTCCACTCAAGCCCGTCATCTGGCGCTGTCATCTGGCAGGATACATTAGCCGGATAATCATCCTTTCGGCCGGGTCTTTTCGCCGTTCCGAGGCGCCCTAGCTACCTAGAGCGCCGATGTGACGGTTTCATGCCGGCGTGGCCGTCGAGGAGGAGAGACTGGCTGTCCACAAGGCCTGAAAGGGCACAACAGAACTGTCACATACCTTCTCTATGAGAGCGGCAAGGGACTTGCGCAAGCCTGATGTCATCAGCCACTCAAGAGGGATAAAATCCATGTCGATCTTCAAGCAGGGCCTTGCCGCCCTTGCCGCCGGCGCCTTCAGCATCGCGCTGGCGCAGCCGGCTGCCGCGGAACCGGTCAAATTCGATTTCTGGTTCGGCCTGTCGGGCGACCTTGCCCGCGTCGTCGATACGCTGTGCAAGAACTTCAACGCTTCGCAAGCCGACTATGAAGTCGTCTGTACCAGCCAGGGCAATTACGACGCGACGCTGCAGAACACCATCGCCGCCTTCCGCGCCGGCAAGCAGCCCGCCATCGTCCAGGTCTATGACGTCGGCACCGCCACCATGATGCTGTCGGGCGCCTACAAGCCCGCAGACAAGCTGATGGAAGAAAACGGCTACAAGATCGACTACGCCGACTATTTCCCCGGTATTGCCCGCTACTATGCGACGTCGAAGGGCGAGATGCTCTCGTTCCCGTTCAATTCCTCGACCCCGCTGATGTACTGGAACAAGGACGCCTTCGCCAAGATCGGCAAGACCGAAGCGCCCAAGACCTGGGAAGATGTCGGCGCCGACCTCAAGGCCCTGAAGGACGCCGGCTATGAATGCCCGATGGCGATCAACATCTCGGCCAATGAAAGCTGGCAGCTGATGGAGCAGTTCTCGGCGCTGCACAACCAGCCGATCGCGACCAAGAACAACGGCTATGATGGCCTCGACGCGCGTCTGGAAGTCAACAAGACCAAGTTCGTCCAGTACGTCACCGATCTGAAGAAGTGGTATGATGCCGGCCTGATCAAGATCAAGTCCAAGGACCTCGGCCAGGATATGGTCCAGTCCTTCGCCACCGGTACCTGCCAGGTCATCATGACCTCGGTCGGCGACCACGGCACCGTCGGCAAGACCCAAAAGGAAGGCATGAACTGGGATGTCGCCGAACTGCCGGTCTATGCCGGTACCGAGCGCAAGAATTCGCTCGTCGGCGGCGCTTCGCTGTGGGTGCTGTCGGGCAAGTCGGATGCGGAATACAAGGGCGCTGCCGCGTTCCTGAACTTCATCCACGACCCCAAGACCGCTTTGTTCTGGTCGACCAACACCGGCTACATCCCGGTGACCAAGTCGGGCTTCGAATACATGAAGTCCACCGGCTTCTACGACAAGGCGCCCTACAAGGGCCGTGAAACCGCGATCGCCAGCCTGACCGCGTCCGAGCCGACCGAAATCACCCGCGGCATCCGTCTGGGCAACTTCACCCAGATCCGCGCCGAGTTCGGCACCCAGATGCAGGCGATCTTCGCCAACAAGGTCAGCGTCCAGGAAGGCCTCGACACGCTGGTCAAGAATGGCGACGCCATCCTTGAGCGCTTCCAGCAGACCTATCCGGGCAAGACCCTGCCCTAACCCCGGATACCGGTATGGCCGCCCGCCAAGAATCGACGGGCGGCTATTTCGTATCTAGTCTCCATGCAGGAAAACGGGCCGGCGGTTCATCGGCCTGGGCGGATCAATGGAAAAACGCGTTACCTTCAGCAGGTGGACTATCGGCATCCTCTTCGCGGTGCCGCAGCTGCTTTTGATCTTCACCTTCTTCTACTGGCCTGCCGGCCAAGCGGTGTACTGGTCGTTGACGTTGCAGCAGCCATGGGGCGGCGGCAACATCTGGGTCGGGCTCGACAATTTCCGGTCAATCCTGTCCAACGCAGACTACTGGAACTCGATCACCGCCAGCCTCATCTTTGCCGGTATCAGCACCGGGCTGGCGATGTTCATCGCGCTGGTGCTTGCCGCGCTCACCGATCGCCAGCTTGCCGGCTCGCGCTTTTACCGAGTGGTGCTGATCTGGCCCTACGGCATCGCCGCGCCTGCGCTGGCGCTGGCGTTCCGCTTCATCCTGGCGCCGGAAGCCGGCTTCATGGCCGTCGTCAACCAGGTCTGGCCCGGCTTCTGGGATCCCGGCCTTGACGGCGCTGATGCCATGGCGTCGATCATCGTCGCCTTTTCCTGGAAATATGTCGGCTATAACTTCATCTTCTTCCTCGCCGCATTCCAGGCCATACCGCGCTCGCTAATCGAGGCGGCGGCGATGGACGGGTCCGGCGTCATCAGGCGTTTCTGGGACATCCAGTTCCCGCTGATCACACCGACGATCTTCTTCCTGCTCGTCATCAACATCACCGAGAGCTTCCAGGATTCCTTCGGCATCGTCGACATCATGACCTCGGGTGGCCCGGCCAACGCCACCAATCTGATGGTCTACAAGATCTATTCCGACGGCTTCAAAGGGCTGGACTATTCTGGTGCTGCCGCACAGAGCATCATCTTGATGCTGCTCATCATCGTGCTGACCATCTTCCAGTTCCGCTTCATCGAGCGGCGCGTGCACTACAGGTGAAATGACCATGGTAGAGCGCACTCCGTTCCTGAATTTCTTCACCCATGTGATCCTGTTCGTCGGCTTCGTATTTTGCATCGCGCCGTTCGTCATCGTGGCCATCGCCGCATCGCACAACCTCAAGGACGTCAACGACGTGCCGATGTCGCTGCTGCCGGGCAGCGACTTCTGGGTCAACATCAAGACGGCGTGGGTAACGGCCGACCTCGGGCCGAAGCTGCTCAACAGCTTCATCATGGCGACCGGTGTCGCCGCCGGCAAAGTGATCATCTCGGCGCTCACCGCCTTCTCGATCGTCTATTTCCGCTATCCTGGCCGCACCTTCATCTTCTGGCTGATCTTCGTGACGCTGATGCTGCCGCTGGAGGTGCGCATCGTGCCGACCTATGCGGTCGTCGCCAATGTGCTCGAACCCTATCAGACGATCATGGATCTGACCGGTCTATCCTGGCTGATCGAGAAGGTTTCGGGCGTGCATGTCGCGCTCAACCTGGGGATGCTCAATTCCTATCCCGGCCTGATCTTGCCGCTGATCGCCACCGCCACCGGCACCTTCCTCTACCGGCAGTTCTTCCTGACCGTTCCCGACGAGTTGACCGAGGCAGCGCGCATGGACGGCGCCGGACCGCTGCGCTTCTTCATCGATATCCTGTTGCCGCTGTCGCGCAACAATATGGCCGCGCTCGGCACCATCATGTTCCTGTGGGCGTGGAACCAGTATCTGTGGCCACTGCTCATCACAACCGACCAGTCGCATGCCACCGCGGTGACCGAACTCAAACAGCTCATCCCCAATGTCGGCGGCGCGCCCGAATGGCACATTGCCATGGCCGGCACGCTGATCATCATGCTGCCGCCGCTGGTCGTCGTGGTGCTCATGCAACGCTGGTTCGTGCGCGGCCTGATCGCCACCGAAAAATAAGGAGCAAACAATGGCTTCCATCACCATCCGCGACGTCACCAAGAGCTACGCCAAGATGCAGGTCGTGCACGGCGTCAGCCTCGACTTCGCGTCCGGCGAGTTCGTCGTCATCCTGGGGCCATCCGGCTGCGGCAAGTCCACACTGCTGCGCATGATCGCCGGGCTGGAGGATATTTCCGGCGGCACGATCGCCATCGACGGCACGGTGGTCAACAAGCTCGAGCCACGCGAGCGCGGCTGCGCCATGGTGTTCCAGAACTACGCGCTCTACCCGCATATGAGCGTGGCGCAGAACATCGGTTATTCGCTGAAAGTATCGGGTGTTCCGACCGCCGAGCGGACGCAGCGCATCCAGGCGGTTGCGCGCACGCTGGAGCTTGAGCATCTGCTCGACCGCAAGCCGATGGCGCTGTCCGGCGGCCAACGCCAGCGCGTCGCCATGGGCC
Source organism: Mesorhizobium sp. P2_D6 (assembly GCF_056404315.1). Classification (NCBI taxonomy): domain Bacteria; kingdom Pseudomonadati; phylum Pseudomonadota; class Alphaproteobacteria; order Hyphomicrobiales; family Phyllobacteriaceae; genus Mesorhizobium; species Mesorhizobium sp. P2_D6. The sequence continues at coordinate 157,391 of NZ_JBFUEG010000010.1, forward strand.
GCGCCATGATCCGCGAGCCGAAGGTGTTTCTGTTCGACGAGCCGCTGTCCAACCTCGACGCCAAGCTGCGGGTGCAGATGCGCTCCGAAATCCGCAAACTGCACCGCCGGCTCGCCGCTACCTCGGTGTTCGTCACCCACGACCAGGTCGAGGCGATGACGCTGGCCGACCGGCTGGTGGTGATGAATGGCGGCCGCGTCGAACAGGTCGGAACGCCGGCCGAAGTCTATAGCCGCCCGGCGAGCCGTTTCGTCGCCACCTTCGTTGGCGCACCCGCAATGAACATTCTCGAGGGCACGGTGACGCTCGACGGCCTGTCGCTGCTTGGCGACAGCCGCAAGCTCAACGTTTCGCGCACCGGCCTGGCGGTCGGCAGCAAGGTCGCGATCGGCATCCGGCCGGAGTCCGTACGTCTGGTTGCGGCGGGCACGCCGGGCGCTCTCGAAGCGACCGTCGATCTGGTCGAAGAACTCGGCGCCGGACGCGTCGTCTATGTCGATCTCGACGGCGCACCATTCTCGGTGGTGACGTCGGAGACCGTGCATCCGGTGCCGGGCAGCACGGTCGGCCTGCAGTTCTCTGAAGCCGACCTGCACTTCTTCTCGTCCGAGACCGGCAGCCGCCTCGACGTGTTCAAGGCTTCGGTGCCGGAACCGGCACTCTGATTTTGCAGCCATCGGCAAGCGCATTTCCGTCCGCTTCGGACGGACGGCAAAGCAATCTCCCAAGGAAAAGTCGCATGAAAATCATCCAGGTCACCGATGTCCATCTGGGACGACGCGGCGAGATCCGCTATGGCGCGAACCTGCATGAGCGGCTCGACCGCTGCATCGACCACATCAATGCCCGCCATGGTGATGCCGCCCTTTGCGTCTTCAGCGGCGACCTGACCGAGACCGGGGCGCCTGAAAGCTACGCCGATCTCAAATCGGCCTTGAGCCGGCTTTCGCTGCCATACCGGCTGCTGCCGGGAAATCACGACCGGCGGGCCAATCTGGTGGCGGCATTTCCCGAAAACCCGACCGACGACAATGGCTTCGTGCAGTCGGTCGTCGATACGCCGGAAGCATCGTTGCTGTTCCTCGACAGCCTGGCCGAAGGCCGCGTCACTGGCGAACTCTGCGACAAGCGGCTTGCCTGGCTCGACGCGCGACTCGCCGATGCGGCGGGACGGCAGGCCTACATCTTCCTGCATCATCCGCCGGTCGAGCTCGGTCTGCCGCTGCTCGACCCGCTCGGGCTCGAACAGAAGCAGCGCTTTCTCGATGTTCTGACGCGCCATGGCAATGTCGGCCATATTTTCTTCGGCCATGTCCACCGCGACATTGCCGGCACCGTCGCCGGCATCCCGTTCACGGCGCAGCGTGGCCTGCATGCCCGCTTCATGCTCGACCTCGTCGGCGAGGAGGTTGTCGAGCAGGCGCCGCCGACCTACGGCATCGTGCTCATCGACGCTGCCGCCCGACGCGTGGTCGTGCACAACAACGACTTCCTCGAGACTTGGCCGCTTTGGTCACCGGCGACGGGCCAGAGGGTTGACTAGGAGCTGATCTCGCTAGGCGAAGACGTGCGCCTTGCCGGAGACGGTCAAGCGCACGATCTCGCCGACGGCGGGCGCGTCGATGCCAGGCTTGCGTAGGATCAGCGGCGTGTTGCCGATCGCGGCTGCGTCAGGCGGATCGGGGTTGTTCAACAGCCGCACCGCAATCGTGCACATCGAGCCGGCGAACTCCGAGTCCGTCACCTCGGCGAAGATCGTGCCCGGCGGGCCCGACATGCCTTCGCGCGACGTGCGGTTCACCAGCACCTGCTCCGGTCGCAGCATGATGCGGGCGATGTCGCGGCGCTCCTTCGAGTCGACGGCGATGCGGCCGAGCGAGGAGGTGGCGAAGCCGCCTGAAATCTTTGCCGGCAAGATGATGGCATCGCCGAGAAACTCGGCGACCATGCGGTCCTTCGGATGCAGATAAAGTTCGCGCGGCGTGCCGACCTGCGAGAACAAGCCTTCGCGCATGACCGCGACCTGGCTGGCGAAGGACAGCGCCTCGGCCTGGTCGTGGGTGACTAGGATGGTGGTGATCCCGGCAGCTTCGAGCAATTCGGCAACTGCCTTGCGCATCGAGGCGCGCAGGCCGGTGTCGAGCGCCGAGAACGGCTCGTCGAGCAGCATCAGCCTGGGTTTCATCGCCATGGCGCGGGCCAGCGCCACGCGCTGCTGCTGGCCGCCCGAGAGCTGGTGCGGGCGGCGTTTGAGGATCGCCTTGTCGAGCCCGACCGTATAGGCAAGCTCGGCGATACGCTCGGTGCGCTGGTCCTCGCCGCGGGCCATGCCGAAGCCGATATTGTCGGCGATGCTGAGATGCGGAAACAGCGCGCCGTCCTGCGCCACCAGGCCGATGCCGCGGCGATGCGCCGGCACGGCATGGCCGCCATTGGCCAGCACCTGGCCGTCGAGCACGACGCGCCCCTGGTCTGGCGCCTCGAAGCCGGCGATCAGCCGCAGCAAGGTGGTCTTGCCACAGCCAGACGGCCCGACGATCGCAGTGCGGCTGCCGCTGGCGGCGCTGAGGTCGATGCCGGCAAGGGCTGCGACCGGGCCGTAATGCTTGGTGAGGCCGCTGATTTCGAGAAAGCTCATCGTCCGGCCATCCGTTTCGACTGGACATAGAGCAGCCAGGTCAGCGGCAGCGACATCGCCACCATGATGAAGGCGTAAGGGGCGGCGGAGGCATAGTCGATCTCGCCGCTGTAGGACCAGAACGCCATGGCCAGCGTGCGCGTGCCGTTGGGCGCCAGCATCTGGGTAGCGGTCAGTTCGTTCATGATGCCGAGCGCCACCAGCGCCATGCCGGCCGCGGCACCTGGCGCCGAAAGGCGGATGGTCGTCGACCACAGCGCCTTCAACGGCGGCCGGCCGAGGCTGGCGGCGGCGCGTTCGAGCTCGATCGGCGCCTGCGCGATCGACGCGCGGAGGCTGATCAGAGCGCGCGGCAGGAACATCAGGGCATAGGCGACCAGGATGGTGAACAGCGTCTGGTAGAGCGGCATGGCGATGCGCACGGTGATGGTGACCAGCGCCAGCGCAATGACGACGCCGGGCAGCGAGCCGACAATGTAGTTGCAGCCCTCGAGCAGCCGCTGCAGCGGCCCCGGCGCCCGGATCGAGATCCATGCCATCGGCATGGCGGCGATGGTCGCAAGCAGGGCGCCGGCGAGCGCCAGGAACAGCGTCTGGCCCAGCGCCAGGCCGATCTCGTCGAAACGCCAGACATCGGCGCCGCCGGCGACCAGCCAGCGGCCGATGGTGACGAAGGGCACGCCGATGGCGAGTAGCGTGGTGATGGCAGGCAGAGCCAGGCAAGGCAGCGTGGTGCGTCCGAGCCTGCTGCGCTGACGGTGGCGCGCCGCACCTGAGCCGACGCGGGCATAGCGCTCTTCGCCGCGCACCAACACCTCCAGAGTGAGCAGCACGAAGCAGCAGGTCACCAGGACGCCGGCCAGCATGTTGGCGGCAGGTCCGTTGAAGGTCGACTGGAACTGGTCGACGATGGCGGTGGTGAAAGTGTCGAAGCGGATGAAGACATAGAGGCCATATTCGGCCAGCAGATGCAGGCCAACCAACAGCGCGCCGCCGCAAATGGCGAGTCTCAGCTGCGGCAGCACGACGCGTGCGAACACGCGCCACGGTCCGAGGCCGAGCGCTGCGGCTGCGTCTTCCAAAGCGGGATCGAGCCGGCGCAGCGACGCCGCGATCGGCAGATAGAGGAACGGGAAATAAGCGAGGACCGACACCAGCACGCCGGCCCAAAGGCCGTGCAGTCCCGGCACCAGGGTAATCCAGGCATAGGAGTGCACGAAGGCGGGGATGGCGAGCGGCGCCACCGACAGCCAGGCCCAGAGGCGAGCGCCGGGCAGGTCGCTGCGCTCGGTCAGCCAAGCCAGCGCCATCGACAGGACGATGGCGATGGGGACGGTGAGCGCCACCAGAAGCACGGTGTTGATCAGAAGTTCGCCGACGCGCGGCCGGAAGACCAGGGCCGAGACAGAGTCCCAGCCGGTCTGCACGGCGATCCAGATGATGAAGGCAAGCGGCAGCAGCGACAGCAGCGAGACGATGATGGCGGCAAGAGCGATCCAGGACATGGGCTGCCGTTGGGATCGCCCGACTGCCTGGCCTGAACGTGCGAGATCGACCGCAGATTGCATCAGCTCGGCCGCGCCACTGCCGCCGGAGCGGGGGCGCCGCAGGCGCGGCCGGAAACGCAATGTGTCGTCATGGACAATGCCATCCCGAAAACAGAGCGCTCCTGCGGAAAGCCTCGCAGGAGCGCAAACGTTGCCCTTTTAGGACGAACGCGGACTAAAGCAAGCCGGCTGCCGTCATCAGATCGGTCACCTTCTTGGAGTTCAGCTTTGCCGGGTCGACCTTCGGCGCCTGCAGATCGGCCAGCGGCACCAGCTTGGGATTAGAGTCGGCGCCCTTGCCGACCGCGTACTCGAAGGACGTGCCGGTCTTCAGCACGTCCTGACCGCCCTTGCCGGTCACCCATTTCAGGAAAGCCTGGGCTTCCTTCGGATGCTTGCTCGAGGCCAGCACGCCGCCGCCGGAAATCGAGACGAAAGCGCCGGGATCCTGGTTCTTGAAATAGTGCAGCTCGACGTTCTTGCTGTTCTCGCCGGTCTTGGCCTGATCGCCGAAATAGTAATAGTGGTAGATGATGCCGCCTTCGATCTCGCCGGCATTGACCGCCTTCATCACCGTGCCGTTGCCCTTGTAGGCGGTGAAATTCTCCTTCATCGCCTTCAGCCAGTCGGCGGTGGCGGCTTCGCCCTTGAGCTCAAGCAGCGCGCTGACGATGGCCTGGAAATCGGCGCCCGACGGCGAGGCGGCCCAGCGGCCTTTCCAGCTCGGATCGGCGAGATCGAGCATCGATTTGGGCAGCTGGTCGGCGATGAGCTTGGTCTTGTTGTAGGCAAAGACGGTGCTGCGCGCCGCGACACCCACCCATTTGCCGCTGCTCGGCTGGAATTCAGCCGGAACCTGGGCCAGCGTATCGGCGTCGACCGGCGCGAAAAGGCCCGCCGCTTCGACCAGGGTCATGGCCGGGGAGTTCTCGGTCAGTAATACGTCGGCTGGCGAAGAAGCGCCTTCGGCGACGATCTGGTTGGAGAAATCGCTGTCGCCGCCATTGCGCAAGGTGACCTTGATGCCGGTTTCCTTGGTAAAGCCATTGACCCATTCCTTGGCCAGGCTCTCGTGCTGGGCGTTGTAGACGATAATGCCGGCATCTTCCGCCATCGCCGGACCGGCGATCAGGCTGATTGCCAGCGCGGTGGCGCCGACCAGGGTGGAAAGAGCATATTTCATGGCGTCATCCTCGATCTCGGCGGTTCTGGTTTTGCACGGCTGCACCTACCAATACCTGATTACCATAGTCAACATTGGTGAGCTGCTTCAATCCGTCGCTCGCCCGCAAACTTTCGTGATTTTGCGGCACTTTGGCTTGGACATTATTTCGTTGGCCACGTAACAAATCAGCGCCGAAGCGCGAAGATCGGGGAGTGAACTCTTGTGAGCGGCAAGGATGAGGCCGAGCTTTCCCGGCTGATGCGGGCCGCAATCGCGGGAGACGAAAGGGCTTACGCCGACTTTCTGCACCGGATCGCCGCACTGGTTCGCGGCTTTGTCAGGCGCAAGATCGTACAGGGCGGGGTCGATCCCGAGGATGTCGTGCAGGAAACCTTGCTGGCCATTCATGTGAAACGGCATACCTGGCGCCAGGACGCGCCGGTGTTGCCGTGGATCTATGCGATTGCCCGCTTCAAGCTGATCGATGCCTTCCGGCGGCGCGGCCGGCGCATCGAGATCGAGATCGACGAGATCGCCGAGACCTTTGCCGAGCCGGAAACCGAGACCGTCAGCGAACGCGACATCAATCGCGCGCTGGACGGCCTGCCGCCGGCGCAGCGGTCGGTGGTCTCGGCCATATCAGTCGACGGCCGCTCGATCGGCGAGACAGCGGTCAAGCTCGGCGTCAGCGAGACGGCGGTGCGGGTATCGCTGCATCGCGGGCTTGCCGCGATCGCCAAACGCTTCGGGCGGCAGTGACATGAGAACCGAAGATCTCATCAGGGCACTCGACGCCGACACACGCAGCAAGGCGATGCCGCTGCGTTCGGCCTGGTGGATGGCTGGGGCTGCCGCGGTGGTGATCGCCGCGGTGGTGTTCTTCCTCACTATCGGCCCACGTCCCGACATCATGATCGCCATGCACACGATGCGGTTCCTGGCGAAATTCGTCTTCACCATCGTGCTTGCCATCACCGCGTTTGGCCTGATCCGGGCACTGTCGACACCGGGTGCTTCGACGGCGAGAGCCGCAGCCTGGATGGCGGCTGCGCCGCTGCTTGTGGCTGTGGCCGTAGCTCTCGAACTGTTCATGGTGCCGGAGCGGATGTGGAGTACGCGCATGGTCGGCTCCAACATGATGATCTGCATGGGCTTCATCCCGCTGATCGGCATCGGGCCGCTTGCCGTCTTCCTGTGGATGCTGCGCTACGGCGCGCCGACGCGGCCGGTGCTTGCCGGTGCGGTCGCAGGATTGCTTGCCGGCGGACTGGCGGCGACCTTTTACGCCGCCCACTGCTTCGACGATTCGCCGCTTTTCGTCGCCACCTGGTATACGCTCGCCATCGCCGTTCTCGCCGGGCTCGGCGCGCTTGGGGGACGGTTCTTCGTGCGCTGGTAACCGGCCCGCCTGAGATAGCCCGCAATAATCACCGATCCTTAATCATGCCGGTAATTGTTTGCGGGTTAACCGTGTTGCCGGTGGCTCAGGCGCAACCTTTCCTTAAAATCGATCATCCAAGGTTTCCCGCAGAAATGTGTTGCGCACGGGGTGGCATGCACGGTGACGCGATGGAAACGAAAAAGCCCGCGGGCTGACGGTCACGTGGCTTTGGTGCTCGCGGCCGGAGGATTTTGCGCCGCCGTCGTGGCGATGCTGCTGTCGCGGCTCGACGTCAGCGCCGAAGTGTTGAAGCTCTGTCTGCTGATATCGGTGCCGGTCGCCGCCGTGGCGCTGATGCTCGCCGCGCTGTTCATTTACCGGATACTCGACGACCGCCGGCAGATCGCCGAGAGCGAGCAGCGTTTTCGGCGCGCCATGGAGGATTCGGCGATCGGCATCGCCATTGTCGGCCTCAATGGCCGTATCCACGAAACCAATCCGGCCTTCGCGGCCATGCTCGACTACAGCAAGGAAGAGATCGAGGCGCTGACTTTCTTCCAGATCACGCATCCCGACGATGTACAGATCGGCCGTGAGACCATGGACGGCATCCGGGCGGGCATCGTCAACGCCTTCCAGTTCGAAAAGCGTTACCTCAAGAAGGACGGCACGCCGGTGTGGGCCCATCTTGCCGGTTCCGTCATTCGCGACGAGAAGAGCGGCCGCCCGCTCTACCTCGTCTCGCAGATCGAGGATATCGACGCGCGCAAGCAATCCGAGGCACGCATAGCCGAGGCCGAAACGCGCTGGAACTTTGCCCTGGCCAGCGCCGGACAAGGCGTCTGGGACCTCGACATGCGCAAGGGCGGCACCACCTATTCCGCCGCCTGGGTGAAGATGCTGGGCTATGCCGAGGGCGAGCTGGACGGCGACCCCGACCGCTGGCTGACGATGATCCATCCCGACGACCGCGAGAATGTGGCCGAGGCCGATCGCGCCCATCTGGAGGGCAGGACGCCGTTCTTCGAAGCCGAGTTCAGGATGCGCCACAAGGACGGCCACTGGGTCTGGATACTCGATCGCGGCAAGACGCTCGAGCGCGACAGCGAAGGCCGGCTGATCCGGGCCATCGGCAGCCTGACCGACATCACCCAGCGCAAGCAGACCGAGGAAAGCCTGATCGTGTCGGCGGCGATGCTGGCAGACGAGAAGGAACGGCTGAGGGTAACGCTGCAGTCGATCGGCGACGCTGTCATCTGCACCGATGCCGCCAACCGCATCACCTTCATGAACCCGATCGCCGAAAAGCTGACCGGCGTTGCCGGCGCAGAGGCGCTCGGCAAGACGCTTGGCCATGTCTACTGGGCAGTGGATGAGGAGACCGGGCAAAGGATCGGCATGACGCGGCCGGCGCTCGGCGGCCCCAGCCCCGCCGATCAGAACAGCCGCGCCGTCCTAATTCGTCGCGACGACACACGCTGCAGCATCCGCCACGTGGTGTCGCCGATCATGAATGAGCGCCAGGAGTTCTGTGGCCTGGTCATCGTCTTCCAGGATTTCACCGATGCGCGCGCCTTGCAGCGCCAGCTCGCCTACGCCGCCGCGCATGACGCGCTGACCGGCCTTGCCAATCGCTCAAGCTTCATCCGCACCATGGAAGAGCTGGTCGACCGGAGCCGCAAGGCCGGCTCGGCAACACCGGCGGGCGAGCATCATTTCATGTTCATCGACCTCGACCATTTCAAACTGGTCAACGACACCGGCGGCCACGCCGCCGGCGACGCCCTGCTGAAGCGGGTTGCCGAGGCTATTCGCGGCGCGCTTGAGCCGGAGGATATCATCGCCCGCCTCGGCGGCGATGAATTCGCGGTCATCCTGAAATCGGGGTCGAGCGCCGGCGCCAGGATTGCCGCCCGCTCGATCATCGATGCCATCCGCAGCCTGCAGTTCAGCTGGGACGGCCGGCCGCATGCGATCGACGCCAGCATCGGGGTGGCGCCGATCCGCAGCGGCGAAGTCGACGAGATCATCGCCCGCGCCGATGCCGCCTGCTATGCGGCCAAGGCCGCCGGCCGCGGCTGTGTTTCCGTGGCGCCTGACGATAACGAGTCAAATGGTCAGGCCGAGCCGCCGCTCGCGGCAGCGTCCTGACGGCGGAACGGACCTAGCGTTTGGTTAGCGCGTCGGAACCGGGTGTTCGCCGCGATAGTCGTAGAAGCCGCGTCCGGTCTTGCGGCCAAGCCAGCCGGCCTCGACATATTTCACCAGCAGCGGGCAGGGGCGATATTTCGAATCCGACAGGCCGTCATGCAGCACCTGCATGATCGACAGGCAGGTGTCGAGGCCGATGAAGTCGGCGAGCTGCAACGGCCCCATCGGATGGTTGGCGCCAAGCTTCATGGCGGTGTCGATGGCGTCGACCGAGCCGACGCCCTCGTAGAGCGTATAGATCGCCTCGTTGATCATCGGCAGCAGGATGCGATTGACGATGAAGGCCGGGAAATCCTCAGAGACAGTGATCGTCTTGTCGAGCTGCTTCACATAGTTCTTGGCTGCCTCGAAGGTCTGGTCCTCGGTGGCGATGCCGCGCACCAGTTCGACCAGCTTCATCAGCGGCACCGGGTTCATGAAATGTATGCCGATAAAGCGCTCGGGACGGTCGGTCTGCGCGGCCAGGCGGGTGATCGAAATCGACGACGTGTTGGTCGCCAGGATCGCTTCCGGGTTGAGCTGCGGACAGAGCTGGGCATAGATCTTGCGCTTGACCGTCTCGTCCTCGGTCGCCGCTTCGATCACCAGATCGGCACCGGCGAGATCGGCCATGGCGGGAGCCGCCGAAATGCGCGCCATCGCATCGTTGCGCAGCTTTTCGTCAAGCTTGCCGGAGCCTACCTGGCGGGCCATGTTGCCGCTAATTGTGGCAATGCCCTTCTCGATACGGTCGGGCGAGATATCGTAGATCAGCACCTTGAAGCCCGAAAGCGCGGACACATGCGCGATGCCGCCGCCCATCTGGCCGGCGCCAATAATGCCGATCGTCTCGATCTTGGCCATTTGCAGCGATCCCGTCGAAAAGGCCTTAGCGGCCTGCTTTTTGTGCAGTGCAAACTAAAAGGGTGGGGCAGCTTCGTCTACCCCACCCTTCACAATTTAATACGCTTTGGCAGAGAGCGTCAAAGCGCCTTTTGCAGCTCCGGCAGGATGACGAACAGGTCGCCGACCAGGCCGTAATCGGCAACCTGGAAGATCGGCGCCTCTTCGTCCTTGTTGATGGCGACGATGACTTTCGAATCCTTCATGCCGGCAAGGTGCTGGATGGCGCCGGAAATGCCGACGGCAATGTAGAGGTCGGGAGCCACGACCTTGCCGGTCTGGCCGACCTGCCAGTCGTTCGGGGCATAGCCGGCATCGACCGCAGCGCGCGAGGCGCCGACGGCGGCACCGAGCTTGTCGGCGACCGGCAGGATGACTTCCTGGAACTTCTCCGCCGAGCCGAGCGCGCGGCCGCCCGAGATGATGATCTTGGCCGAGGTCAGCTCCGGACGGTCGGTCTCCGACAGCTTGTTCTCGACGAAAGAGGACAGGCCTGGGTTGGCCGCTGCCTTGACGGTCTCGACTGCGGCCGAACCATCTTCGGGCGCCGCCTGGAAGGAAGCGGTGCGCACGGTGATCACCTTCTTGGCGTCGCTCGACTGCACCGTCTGGATGGCGTTGCCGGCATAGATCGGACGCTTGAACGTATCCGGCGAAACCACCTCGATGATTTCCGACACCTGCGCGACATCGAGCAGGGCCGCCACGCGCGGCGCGATGTTCTTGCCCGACGAGGTCGCCGGGGCGATGATGGTGTCGTAGGCGCCGGCCAGCGAGACGACGAGTGCCGCCGTCGGTTCGGCGAGGCGCTCGGCCAGTTCGTCGGCCTCGGCCAGCAGCACCTTGCTGACGCCCTTCAGCTTGGCGGCGGCATCGGCAGCACCCTTGGCGCCCTTGCCTGCAACCAGCACATGCACGTCCGAACCGATCTGCAGGGCAGCCGACAGCGCCTTGGCGGTCTGGTCGGACAGGGTTGCGTTGTCGTGTTCTGCGATGAGGAGAATGGTCATTTTTCTGTTCCTTTCCCGATCGCTTACAAAACGCCGGCTTCGTTCTTGAGCTTGTCGACCAGTTCGGCGACGCTCTTGACCTTAACGCCCGCCTTGCGGCCACTCGGCTCCTCGGTCTTGATCACCTTGAGGCGCGGCTTGACGTCGGCGCCGTAATCGGCCGGGCTCTTTTCGTCGAGCGGCTTCTTCTTGGCCTTCATGATGTTGGGCAGCGAGGCGTAGCGCGGCTGGTTGAGGCGAAGATCGGCGGTGACGATCGCCGGCATCTTCAGCTCCACCGTCTGCAGGCCGCCATCGACTTCGCGGGTCACCTTGGCCTTGTCGCCGTCGAGCACCACCTTGGAGGCGAAGGTGCCCTGTGCCCAGCCGAGCAAAGCGGCCAGCATCTGGCCGGTTTGGTTGGAATCGTCGTCGATCGCCTGCTTGCCGAGGATGACGAGGCCGGGCTGTTCGGCGTCGACGACGCCCTTCAGCACCTTGGCGACGCCGAGCGGCTCGGTCTGCTCATCTGTCTTGACCAGAATGGCGCGGTCGGCGCCCATGGCGAGCGCGGTGCGCAGGGTTTCCTGCGCCTGCTGCGGACCGATCGACACGACGATGATCTCTTCGGCCTTGCCAGCTTCCTTCAGCCGGATCGCCTCTTCCACCGCGATCTCGTCGAACGGGTTCATCGCCATCTTGACGTTGGCGAGTTCCACCGCCGAACCATCAGCCTTCACGCGAACCTTGACGTTCGCATCCACAACCCGCTTCACGGGCACAAGGATCTTCATTTGCCTGTCACCTCTCCTGAGATATTCGGGCGCGCTATAGCAGCGTGCGCCACTGCAGAGTTGTCGAAAGCCGACATTCCTGACTGAATTCCGGCATTACGGAATTCTGGCCGGACGGAATTCTTGTCTTCTGCCGCCTAACGGTGGCGTCCTCCGTAGTTGTGGCAGCGCAACACGTCAATATGCTACGGCAGCGGCCAAACCACTCAAATCGGTTCAGTCGGAGCTGGGAGCGCTGCCGCGGCCCCAGCGCGTCGCCGGCTGCGCGGGCGCGGGATCGGCCGGCGCTGGCCCGGTGGAAACGGCGGGCTGATCGGCGGGTTCGGGCTCGCCGTCGTCACCGGCAAGCAACGGCACGCCGCGGCTGCGCATGATGAGCACCAGCACGCCGCCGGCAATGATGCCGCCGATATGGCAGGCCCAGGAAATCTGGTTTTCGCCGCCGGCGGCAAACATCACCACCTGGAAGCCGATCCACAGGATCAACGGGATGAAGGCGGGGATACGCAGCGGAATGCGGGCAAAGACCAGCACCCAGACCTTCACGCGGGGATAGAGGACCAGATAGGCGGCGACGACCCCGGCGATGGCGCCGGAGGCGCCGATCAGCGGCACTTGCGAATCCCAGGCGACGAGCCCCTGGAAAGCGGCTCCCGCGATGGCGCACAGCAGGTAGAAGATGAGGTAGCGGATGTGGCCGAGCGCGTCTTCGACATTGTCGCCGAACACCCACAGGAACAGCATGTTGCCGCCGAGATGGAAGATATCGGCATGCAGGAAGGCATAGGTGATGTAGCTCAGGCTCTCCGGAATGACGATAAATTCAGGCGAGAGCTCTGCTGTATTGTGGACAACCGAAGGAATGAAGCCGAGGCCGAGCACGGCCGCGTTGTTGAAATTTTCGCCGCCGATCGTGGTGACGAGGAAGACCAGCGCGTTGGCCGCGATCAGGCCGATCGTGACATATTGCAGCCTTATGTGGCGCAGCCTGTTGGTGTCGTAAAGCGGGATAAACATGCCCCGGATCCTCGTCCGCTTTCGAGAAAACTCAGCGGTTCTTGCCGGGCACCCATAACACGTCGGCATTTCCGTTGTCATTGACCGCACGGGCGGCCACGAACAGAAAGTCGGAGACGCGGTTGATGTATTTCAGCCCCTCGCGATTGACGTGCTCGGCCGGGTCCTGCGCCAGCGCCACCATGATCCGCTCGGCGCGCCGCGCCACGGTGCGGGCGAGATGAAGAGCGGCGGCGGCCGGCGTGCCGCCATTGAGCACGAAGGATTTCAGGGGCTGCAGCTCCTTGTTCAGAAGGTCGATGTCTTTTTCGACGCGGTCGGTCTGCGAGGCGATGATGCGCAGCGGCTCGTAGCCGAGCGGCTTGCCGTCATCTGGAACGGCGAGATCGGCGCCGAGGTCGAACAGGTCGTTCTGGATGCGGGACAGCATGGCGTCGATGGCCGGATGGCTAGCCGCTGTGTGCAGGCGAGCGATGCCGATGCAGGCATTGGCTTCATCGACGGTCCCATAGGCATCGACGCGCAGGTCGGATTTCAGCCTGCGTTCACCGGTGCCGAGGCCTGTGGTGCCGTCGTCGCCGGTGCGGGTGTAGATCTTGTTGAGCTTGACCACGTCGCCTCCCGAACGGCCGTCACTTGCGGGTGAAATACACCACCAGCAGGATCAGCGCCAAGGCCACGGCCTGCAATAGCACACGGGCCTGCATCAGCTTGTTGGAGGTGACGCCGTCGCCGCCGCGCATCATGTTGATGAGGCCGCGGACCAGCACGATCAAGACCGCGGCCATGGCCACAACGGCGAGGATTTTGAAGACGGTGACCATCTGGCGGCTCCAGTTCGTTTCGCTCAGGCGCGCCTGGCAAGCACGCGGTAGAGCATCGATGCCGGCAGGATGCGCTTGAGCATGACGCCGATTCTGGCCGGCACTGTTACCACATAGTGTGGACGTGGGCGCCGCGACAGAAGTGCATGGCGCAAGGCCGTGTAGACCACCTCAGGCCCCGGTTTCAGCCGCGATGAGCTGCCGCCGGCCCTGAGCCGCGCCAGTTGCGCGGCATAGGCGACGTGGTGGACGGAGTTCTCGTGGTCGATGTTTTTCAAAAACCAGAACAGCCCGTTGCTGGCAATTTTCGACGTCACCGGCCCGGGCTCGATCAGCGAGACGTGGACCCCGCTACCCTGCAATTCCTGCTGCATGCACAGCATCAGGCCCTCAAGCGCGTGCTTGGAGGCCGAATAGGCGCCGCGAAAGCGCACCGGCGTCAGTCCAAGGATCGAGGAACAATGAACGAGGCGGCCGTGTCCCTGGCGGCGCATTACCGGCACGATGCGTTGGGTCAGGTCGTGCCAGCCGAAGAAATTGGCCTCGAACTGCTCCCGCAATGCCGCAACCGGCAGGTCTTCGACGGCACCGGGCTGTGCATGGGCGCCATTGTTGAACAGGGCGTCGAGGCGTCCGCCTGTTCGTTCCAGCACCGATGCCACAAGGGCTGCTATGGAGTCCGGCTCGCGGTAGTCGAGATAAAAGGCCTCGATGCCGTCGGCCTCAAGTGCGGAGATGTCTTCGCGCTTGCGCGCCGTCGCGAACACCCGCCAGCCATCCGCCTTCAGCGCCCGGGCGCAATAGGCGCCTATTCCGGAAGATGCGCCGGTGACGATGATGGTGCGTAACTCTTTCGCCGGCGGGATCGTGGTTTGAGCAAGGGTTGCCATTTGCCACAATCCCTTCCCATATTCGCGGCGTCGAGACAATCGAAGGGAACGCGGCTCTTGATGCGGAATATCGTCGTGCTGCGCCGCGTGCTCTATGACGCGCTTGGCCATTTCAACACCGACGACGGCTGGGCGATGGCCAGCCATCTGGCGATCACTTCGCTGATGGCGCTGTTTCCGTTCCTGATCTTTGCCACCACGCTGGCGAGTTTCCTGGGCGCGCAGGCGTTCGCCGATACCGCCGTGCATCTGGTGTTCGATACCTGGCCCGAGCAGATTGCCAAGCCGATCGCGCGCGAGGTGCTCAACGTGCTGACCGTGCGGCGCACCGATCTTTTGACCTATGGCGTGCTGCTTGCCGCCTATTTCGCCTCCAACGGCATCGAGGCGCTGCGCACCTCGCTCAACCGCGCCTACCGCGTCGCCGAGACGCGCGGCATCATCTATCGCCGGGTGCAGAGCATCATCTTCGTGCTGATCGCCACGGCAGGCTTCCTGGCGATCAGCGTGCTTCTGGTGTTCGCGCCGCTGCTCGCGCGGCTCGCCGAAGCCCATATCGAAGGGATCAAACCCTATATGGGCACGATCACGCTGTGGCGGTTCGTCATCGCCTCGACCGTCATTGTCGGCGGGCTGTTTGCCGTGCATTTCTGGCTGCCAGCGGGCAAGCGCCGCCTCGTCTCGATCGTACCGGGCATCCTGTTCACGCTTGCCGCATGGCTTGTCGGCTCAACCGTCTTTGCCACCTATCTCGATCACTTCTCGTCCTATGTCACGACCTATGCCGGGCTGGCGTCGATCATGATCGCGGTGGTTTTCCTGTACATGTTATCGGCGATCTTCATCCTCGGCGGCGAACTCAACGCCGCGATCAGTCGCTATCTCGAAGCGAGGGCGCGGGTCGGATAAGAGGAATTGAAGGACTGGAGAATTGAGGAATTGACGAATTGAGGAAGTGAGGAAAAAGGGGCCATATCTGGCGCCGTGTGCTTTTTTCCAATTCTCCAATTCTCCAATTCTCCAATTCTCCAATTCCTCAATTACTCAATTCCCCAGTTTTTCCGTTGGCCGGCCGGGCCGTGGCGAGCCCAACGCCCAATGTCGCGATCGCCATGCCGACAATCTGCACGAGGCTGAGCTGTTCGCCGAACAGCGCCCAGGCGATGACAGCCGTGACGGCCGGAACCAGGTAGAACAGCGACGCGACCTTGGACATCTCGCCGTCGCGGATCATCACCATCAATAGGAAGATGGCGCCGATCGACAGCACCAGCACCAGCCAGGCCATGGCAAAGATCAGCTCGCCATTGATGACGACCGTGTGGGTCTCGAAGGCCAGCGAAGCCAGGATCATCAGCGCGCCGCCGCCGATATATTGCCACATCGTCGCCGCCACCAGGTCGCCGCCCGACGCATAGCGCTTCTGCCAGATGGTGCCGGCGCTCATGCCCAGCACCGAGACGAGCGAAGCGACCAGCGTTTCCGGCGTGACGCCGCCACCGAGCGCGCCGAGCTTCGGCCACAGCACGATGACGACACCTATGAGGCCAACCGCGAGGCCGGCCCAGTGGCGCGGCAGGATGGCCTCGCCGAGGAACTTGCCTGCAAGCACCGCCGTGATCAGCGGCTGTAGGCCGACGATCAGCGCCGAAAGCCCGGCCGGCATGCCTCGGTGGATCGCCCAGAACACCGCGCCGAGATAGACGCCATGCATGAGGATGCCGGCGACGGTGGCGTGAAGCGCTTCGGCCCTTGTGGCTCGCTTCGAGCCCAGCACGAGCATCAGGCCGGCGAGCAGCAAGGCGGCAATGACAAAGCGCACCGCCAGGAAAGTGAAGGGTTCCGCCCAAGGCATGGCATAGCGTGCGCCGATGAAGCCGGTCGCCCACAGGACGACGAAGGAGGCGGGGATGAACCGCTTGAGACTGTGCATTTTGGGGGAAGCCGTTTCGTGTCCGGGGAGGAGGCCCGATTGGGTGAAGAGTCAACTACGGCAATTGCTCTAATGCGGTTCAATCCGGCAAGCAAAGCTAAACAATTGATCCATAAGCTTATTGGAATGTAATGAGTGGCCGAATTCAAAGGGCGGCGTCGGGGCAATCGACTTCTGTCGACCGATCCGGCGACACGGCGTTTCGGCTTCGACAGGGAAGCGCGCATGCTGTTGCATCTCGACACAAGCTGGCTGTTGATGACGGTCGCAAGCGTGGCCGTGTTCGGTTTCTTCTTCGGCTCAGCGCTCGACGCCATCATGCAGGAGGACGGTTTTGGGTCGACCGGCAACACGCTGCTGTTCACGCTTGGTTTTTTCGTCGCGATCATGGTCGCGAACGAGCATGGCATCGTCCTTAGAGATCTGAAGCTCGCGGTTGCCTGGGGACTGGGCGGCGCCTTCGCGTTTATCGGCGCGTTGGCGCTGCTCAAGGCGGGGCTGGCACGGTTATAGCTAGAGACCGACGAGCCGCCTGACATCGTCCGGCGAAGCGCCGGCCTGCCTGAGTGCGGCAAGGCCGGTATCGCCAAAACTCTTCGACAATTTGCGCCCATCCGGTCCAAGCACGAGACGGTGGTGGAAATAGTCCGGCTGGCCGAGGCCGAGCAGTTCCTGCAGCAGGCGCTGGATGCCGGTCGCGGAATAGAGGTCGCGGCCGCGCACGACATGGCTGACGCCTTGCAGCGCGTCGTCGACGACGACGGCCAGGTGATAGCTGGTCGGGATGTCGCGGCGCGCCAGGGTGACATCGCCCCAATCCTGCGGCCGGGCCTCGACACGCTGCGTCGCCGACAGCGTCTCGTTGGTGAATTCGCGCCAGGACAGATCCATGCCGAGGCGTGCCCGTGCCGCTTCGACGTCGAGGCGCCAGGCGAAGGGCGCATTGTCGGCGATCCGCTGGTTGCGTTCGCGGATCGGCAGCGCCTTGTCAGCGGCGGGATAGAGCGGCACACCGTCGGGGTCGCGCGGCCAGTCGCGGCCGCGCTTTTCGCTGTCGGCGATGAAGGCCCTGATCTCGCCACGGCTCATGAAGGCGGGGTAGACGAGTTCTTCGCGGATCAGCCGGTCGAGTACGGCCTGATAGTCGGCGAAATGTGCGGCCTGGCGCCGCACCGGTCGTTCCCATTCGAGGCCGAGCCATGCGAGGTCGCTAAAAATGCCGGCCTCGAATTCCGGCGTGCAGCGTGTCGTGTCGATGTCCTCGATGCGCAGCAGCAGGCGGCCGCCGGCAGCGCGCGCCAGTTGCTGGTTGAGCAGCGCCGAATAGGCATGGCCGAGATGCAGTTCGCCATTCGGGCTCGGCGCGAAGCGGAATGTCAGGAGCGTCATCTCAGAGGCGGCAATCCGGTTGTGCTGCGGTTTTGCCAATTGCTACTTTGCTGCTCATCGGCGGACAAGGATACCATGCAACGCATCGCGACACTGGACGACATTGCGCGGGGGCTGGATGCGCTTTGCACTATCGATCCGCGGCTGGAAAAGGTGCGAGGCATGGCCGGCGAGGTGCCGTTGCGGCTGTCGGAGCCGGGGTTTCGTAGCCTCGCCTCGATCATCGTCTCGCAGCAGGTCTCTCGCGCGAGCGCCGATGCCATTTTCGGCCGGCTGGTCAAACTGGTCGATCCGTTGACGCCGCAGGCGATCCTCGCTTCCGGCGAGGACATGTTTCGCGAGGCCGGGCTGTCGCGGCCGAAGCAGCGCGGTCTGATCTCGGTTGCCCAGGCCGTGGCCGACGGGCTCGACCTGCATCACCTCTGTTCGCTCGATGCCGAGGAGGCGATCGCGGCGATGACAGCGGTGCCGGGCATCGGCCCGTGGACGGCGGAGGTCTATCTTCTGTTCGCCGCCGGCCACCCCGATATTTTCCCCGCGCGCGACGTCGCGCTGCAGAGCGCGGTCGGCCATGCGCTCGGTATAGATCCACGTCCGCCGGAGAAAACACTCATCGCGCTGGCCGAATCATGGAGCCCGTGGCGAGGTGTCGCATCGCGGCTTTTCTGGTCCTATTATCGTGAAACCAGGGGCAGGGACGCCGCGCCACCGGCCTGAAACCGCAAAAAAGCATGAAAATCCTGCATTTTTGCCGCTTGAGGCGAGCGACAATCCGCTTCACATCCCTGTCATGTCGGGCTTACAGTATCCGCGCCGATCGGTTCTAGAACGAGGAGGTCAACAAGGTGACGGTTGCCGTATCTCCGGATGGGCTTCCCGCGCTGGTGCTGAATGCGGATTACCGTCCGCTCAGCTATTACCCCTTGTCGCTCTGGTCCTGGCAGGACGCCATCAAGGCGGTGTTCCTCGACCGAGTCAACATCGTCGCCGAATACGAGCATGCGGTGTCTTCGCCGACCTTCTCGATGAAGCTGCCCAGCGTCGTCAGCCTGAAGGCCTATGTGAAGCCGTCCCGGCACCCGGCTTTCACACGCTTCAACGTCTTCCTGCGCGACCGCTTCCAGTGCCAGTATTGCGGTACGCCCGAGGATCTGACCTTCGACCACGTCATCCCGCGCCATCGCGGCGGGGCAACGACATGGGAGAATGTCGTTGCCGCCTGCTCGCCTTGCAATCTCAGGAAGGGCGGCATGATGCCGGCGCACGCTAAGATGTGGCCGCTGCAAAAGCCCTATCAGCCGACCGTGCACGATCTGCACAACAACGGCCGCCTGTTCCCGCCCAACCATCTGCATGAAAGCTGGATGGATTATCTCTACTGGGATGTCGAACTCGAACCATAGAGTTCGGCCCAAATCCGCCATGCTGGCCGCCTGACGCAGCTTTCGGCGCTTCCGGTGCTCACGTACTTAAGTACGCTCCACTCCGGTTCTCGAAAGCCGCGCCATTCGACTCAGCCTGCCGAATTTCTGGACGAACTCTGCGTCGCGCTGAATTAATCGCGGGCCATTGCGCCGCGGAAGGCGACGGCGGCGAGGATGAAGCTGGCGATGGCGTTCCAGCCGGCCAGCGACAGGCCGAGGATGCGAAGTGCCGCCTTGTCGCAGGACGGCGGCACAAATTTGTCGAGCGCGTCGAGCACGCCCTTGCCGCCGGTGTCGACCGGGCCGGCGCCGGCGGTGCAATCGGCCGGACCCTGCCACCAGGCCCATTCGACGCCCGAGTGATAGACGCCGAGATAAAGGCCGTAGAGCATCAGCAGGCCGCCGATGGCGAGCAGGCCGCGCGTCAGCCAGGCCGGCGCGCTGAGCATTGAGGCGATCACCGCCAAGAGCATCAGTGGCGCGCCGATGTAATAGGGCGTGCGCTGCTCCAGGCAGAGGTGGCAGGGGATGTAGCCGCCTATGTGCTGGAAGGCAAGCGCGGAACCGACCGTGGCGGCCATGGCGACGGCGAGAAACAAAGCCGTGCGCGTCCGCTGGCGTCCGGTGTCGGCATTCATGGTCGCTGTCATGGGTCTTCGTCCGTTGAATTCGCCGTTCGCCGGCATAGTCCTGAAACACCGCCCATCGCGGGCGGTCAGAAGGCGTATTTGACCACGATATAGAGCGAAATCAGGGCGGCGGCGCCGGCGCCGACGATCAATCCCAAACGCTTCTCGATGAATTCCTTGATCTCCTCGCCATAGCGGCGCAGCAGCCAGGCGAGAAGCAAGAAGCGAGCGCCGCGCGCCAGGATGGCCGAGACGATGAAGACGACGAGATTGACGTGAAGCGCCCCGGCCAGAATGGTGACCACCTTCATCGGCGGCAAGTGGGCGGCGCCGGATGTGACGAGCAGCACCAGCATCAGCCCGGTGCCGGACGACTGCCACCTCTCGAACGTGTCGAGGCCGCCGAAGTGCTCCAACATCGGCCGTGCTATCGTGTCGTAGGCATAGTAACCGATGAGCCAGCCGGCGATGCCGCCCAGCACCGACGCAACTGTGGCGGTCAGCGCGTAGCGATAGGCGCGTTCGGGCCGCGCCAACGCCATGGGCAGGTACAAGACGTCGGCAGGTATGAAAAACACCGAGCTTTCGACGAAGGCGATGAAGGCCAGCCACCATTCGGCGGATTTGCGTGCCGCCAGCGACAAGGTCCAGTCGTAAAGTCCGCGAAGCATCGGCTCTCCTGATGCAGGTCGCCCAAACTGCGCAGCGGCTTCGGGTCAACGGCATGCACAAACAGTGATCGAAGCGCGCCACGTCGATCTCTCAGGCCGGGCGCGCTTTCACTCGCGGCCTGTCTAGAAAGATTTTCTGCGCCGCACAATGGCAGGAGCTACACGAAACCGAAAGGCGGGCTTTTGCCGCAAGCAGGGCAGGGCGGCGCATTTGGCCAGTTGACGAACAGGCCTCCAACCGTATAGTCCGCGCCCATCTAGGCCCTCAGGCCTGAGCCCCTATGGCGGAATTGGTAGACGCGCTCGACTCAAAATCGAGTTCCGCAAGGAGTGCTGGTTCGATTCCGGCTAGGGGCACCAAATCTCTCCTGGAAATGCTTTATTTCCAGTAGGCTAAAGGAACACGGTGGATTTTGATCCACCCGAAATCCACCTTGGAATGCCTCGTTGGCACCCTCTATGAGGGGTCGCGCCCAGCCTGTGCCTTGGCCGACAAGGCGAAGGCATCAGTCATCCGATTGACCAGTCCCATCGCCTCTAAGCGCGAACGTCTGGTGTGATGTCCGATACAAAAGCACCGCCACGGTGACGTTAACCGGTTACACAGGGCAGGAAATATCTCCGGCCTTCGGGGAGTGGCGTGTCAGCGTCCCCGAGGCTGCGTGGGCGTGTCGTCGGTTGGCTGTTGGCGCGGCGACTGGAACGCTCCACGCCTCGCAAGCGGGATAGCGAAGTATCGTGAGGGCAAGGTCAGGCTGCGTTCTCCGTTCTGTATCGGCGACCGGCGGAAACTGGGAGAGATGGATACCATGCAGGTGAGGCGTCTGGAAGTTGACCGGACATGGACGCGGGGCGGCCCGCGTGCAGGCGCTATGCTTAGCGGTGCGATGACCGCGCAGCGCCATCTCGCAGCGATCCTGGCTTGCGACGTGGTCGGCTATTCGCGCCTGACGGAGCGCGACGAGCGCGGCACGCTCGAGCGGCTGAAGATCTACCGCAAGGATCTCCTCGAGCCGCTGGTCTCCGAGCACCAGGGTCGGATCGTCAAGCTCACCGGCGACGGCATGCTGTGCGAGTTCGCGAGCGTCGTTAACGCGGTGACCTCGGCGATGGCGATCCAGCAGGCCATGGCAGAGCACGAGGCAGAGACGCCCGAGGAAGAGCGGATTCGCTTCCGCATCGGCGTCAATCTCGGCGACGTGGTCTGCGAGGAGGACGGCGACCTTTACGGCGACGGCGTCAACATCGCCGCCCGACTCGAAAGCATCGCCGATCCCGGCACCGTGATCGTCTCGGGCACGGCCTACGACCACCTTCAGGGCAAGCTCGACTTCGGCTTCACACCGCTCGGCGAACTGCGCCTCAAGAACATCGAGCGGCCTGTGCGCGCCTATCGCGTCGAGACCGACGCCAGCGCCTCGGTGGCTGCGCCGCCTTCCCTGCCCGAGAAACCCTCGATCGCGGTTCTGCCTTTCACCAACATGAGCGGAGACCCCGACCAGGAATACTTTGCCGATGGGCTGGTAGAGGACATCATCACGGGATTGAGCCGTGTGAACTCCTTCTTCGTGATCGCCCGCAACTCGTCCTTCACCTACAAGGGCCGGGCAGTGGACCTGCGCCAGGTCGGGCGCGAGCTGGGCGTCCGCTACGTGCTCGAAGGCAGCATCCGCAGAGCAGGATCGCGGGTGCGCATCAGTGGGCAGCTGGTGGATGCGATCAGCGGACACCATGTCTGGGCCGACCGCTTCGAGGGCGACGTGAGCGACATCTTCGACCTGCAGGACAAGGTGACCGAGAGCGTCGTCGGCGCTGTCGAGCCGAGCATCCGGCTGGAGCAGATCAAGCAGGCGCGCATGAAGCCGACCGACTACATGAGCGCCTACGACCTCTATCTTCGCGCGCTGCCGCGCTTCTACAGCATGACGCGCGAAGGCTTTGCCGACGTGCGCCGGCTCACCAACGAGGCGCTCAGCATCGACCCTGGCTTCAACCTGGCAAAGGGGCTCGGCGCCTATATTCGCAGCGTATCCGTGAGCCAGTGCTGGCATGAGCCCGACGATGGCCGGGTCGCCGTGCGCATGGCGCGCGAGGTACTGGCCGAAGCGCGCGACGACCCCACCAGCCTACGCTTCGCCGCGCAGGTGCTCGCCTACAGCGCGAAGGACTACGAGATGGCGTTGGGCACGATAGAACGATCCCTGCTGCTCAACCCCAATTCGGCGCAGGGCCATACGAGCAGCGGCTGGGTGAACGCACATTCCAGCTGCCCGCTCGTCGCGATCGAGCACTTTCACAGGGCAATGCGGCTGAGCCCGGTCGACCCGGAGAAGGGCATCGCGCTCTCCGGCATCGGGATGAGCTACCTGATGCTCGAGCGCTATGAGGAAGCGCTGGCATGGGGAGCACGCGCGCTGCAGGAGATGCCGAACTACGGCACCTCGCACCGGGTGGTGATCATGGCGCTGGTCAAACTCAACCGGCTGGACGAGGCGCAGGCGGCGGCGCGGCGTCTGATGGAGGCGTTCCCGACCTACACGCTCGCCCTGCAGAGGCAGATCAACCCGTGGCGGGACAAGGTGTTCGCCGAGCGTTACGTCGAGGCGCTGGGCATCTCCGGGGTGCCGGAGTGATCGTCGCGGTTGCAACGATGCCCCTCCTGCCCGTCACTTGTTCCACTTTTTGTAGGTGCTCGATTTCATGTGTGTTTCTGGTCCGGCTAAGAGCACTATTTTTCCCGTAGACGCACCTAACGCATATTTCCCGTATGGCCCTGCGAGTACCGTCCTGGCTGCGGCCAGACCGTTAGGCCGTGCGGCTCGGCGCCGACGCGGAGTTTGGTGACGGCGCCTGATGTCGTGTCGATCATGTAGGCGGCGCCGTCGAAGCGGCCGGAGAGCCATAGCTGTCTGCCGTCGGCGCTGACATTGCCCATGTCGGGGCTGCCGCCGCCGGGGATCGGCCATTGCGCGACAACCGCGCGGGTGGCGAAGTCGATCACGGTCACGCTGCCCGGTCCCTTTGCCTTGCCCTGCTCCATTTTGTGCGAGCCGCGATTCGACACATAGAGCCGCTTGCCGTTGCGGCTGACGACGAAGCCGTGAGCCCCGATGCCCGTCGGGATGAAGCCGATTTCCTTGAAACTGTCGCCATCGACCAGGAAGACGCCGTCATTCATCATGTCGGCGACGTAAAACACCTTGCCGTCGGGCGAGAGGCGGATGTCCTGCGGCATGCCCATTTTCGAGAAGTCGAGATGGCCAAGCACCTTCTGGTTCTTCAGGTCGATCTTGGCCAGGCCGCCATTGCCGTATTCGCAGGTGAAGATCGCGTAGGAACCGTCGACCGAGAAATCGGCGTGGTTGATGCCGGCGCAGGTCGGCGTCGGCAGGCTCGATTTCAGCGCCATGGTGTGTGGGTCGCGGAAATCGAGCCGCTCCAGGGCTTCGTCGACGACGATGGCCGCGTTGCCATCCGGCATGAAATACAAATTGTAGGGATCGTCTACGGCGATCTGCGGGCCGGGCTTGCCGGTCATCGGGTCGATCGGCGTCAGGCTGCCATTCTTGCCGGTGCCATTGTTGGCGACCCAGAGCGTCTTCAGGTCCCACGAGGGCACGACGTGCTGCGGTTTGCTGCCGACGGAGAAGCTGTCGACCTCCTTCAGCGTGATGGCGTCGATCACCGTGACGCTGTTGGAGGAGCGGTTCGGCACATAGACGCGCGGCAGCGCGCCCAGCGTGGCCGGGCTGAGGTGGCCGGCGCCGGTGTGGCGGTAGATGTTGACGGGCGGCGCGGGCTCGCTGCAATCCTCGGGACAGCTATCGGCCCAGGCCCGGACGGGCAGCAGCGCAAGCAGCAGGAAGGCCGCACGGGTACTGGCGTGACGCAAAAAGGTTCTGATCATCAGGATGGCTTGTCGTGAAGGCCGGCCGAAATTGCCGCCGCGACCCATAGCTTGGGTTTTGTCGTTGATCCAGTGGCTTTTCTCAAGGCTCCCGCGGGGCACACGGCTCAGCGCCGTCCCAGCAAACTCTTCACGCGGTTGCGCAGCAGGCGGGCCATGTTGCGGGTCTCGCGGTAGAGGTGCAACTGCGAGGCGGCCTGGCGGGCGAGGCGGTCGGCATCCGGCGTCAGCCCGATCACCAGCGAGCCCATCGGCTTGCGCTCGCTCCACAGCCGGCTCATCACCGGATGGTCGGGCACGGCGCAGGAATCGGTCATCATGACGTTGGGGTCGTCGAGATGCTGCTTGGTCACCTCGATCATCAACAGCGTGCCCGGCGAGTAGGTCGCCAGCGTCTCGTCATAGGCGGTCTTCCAGGTGTAGGCGACGCCGGCCTCGACGAAGACGACCAGGCAGGCGATGGTGCGGCCGTCCAGCGTCAGCGAATGGATGCGGCACATGTCGTGCTCGGCCAGCCGGTGCACGGCCTCGCGGGCGAAGGCGGCGCGGTAGCGGTCGATGGCCATGGCGGTGCGCTCGCGGCCCTTCCAGCCGGCGGCTTCCAGCGTCAGAAAACTTTCGATGGCATGGCGGATTTCGTCCGGGCCGCGCGCCACGATGTGTTCCAGTTTGCCGAGATCGCCCAGGCGCCGCTTCAGGCGGCGGAATTCGCGATGGTGATGCGCGCGCAGCGACGTCTTCAGATAGGCCTCGCCGTCGAGCGTACTTTCGAGCACCGGCCGGTCCGCCTTGCCGGTGGTAACCATTGTCAGGCCGCGCGTCTCGGCAACGGTGGCAAGCACGCTCGCCAACGGGCCGTCTAGCCGCATGTCGGGCAGCACGAAGACCTTCGGCAGCTTCAGGTGCGGCCGCGACAGCATGCCGAAGAAATCCTCGACGACGCCGATCGGGTCGTCGTGGTCGACCAGCGGCGTGCCGATCGGGCCGAACGGGCTCGACCAGGTGCGCATCACCGGAACGCCGAGCGGCACGGCCGGCCGCTCGACCGAGAACGGCACCAGCAGGCGCAGGCGGTTGCGATATTCGTCACCGTCGCGGATCACCGCCAGCTTGACCTCGCGATCCTCCAGCCGGGGCATGGCCGGCGCCAGGAAGCGTGGGTTGAAGAAGACGTTGGGTTCGATCGTGCGGGTGCAAAGAAAGTCGAGTTCTTCGACCAGCTCGAAGCCGGCCGAGGCCGGATAGATCGCCAGCTTGCGCTGCGGCCGGTTGTTGGCGAGGATCTCGAGATGGGCCGGGTCGGCGTCGCGCGCCAGGCCGGCGAGGCCCGACACCATGGCGCCGGCCGGACCGCCACTGGTCTCCTCGATCAACGGGATGGCGGCCATCAGGCGGCTCCCCTGGCTGCGGGCATGAAGATCAACATGACGATACCAAGCTTGCGCCAGACGGTGAAGGACAGCGCGCTCGCCTCGAAGACCATGGCAAGGCTGGTGGCGATTGCGGCCCCCCACAGGCCGAAGAGCGGGATCAACACTATGTTGAGGCCGATGTTGAAGGCCAGCGTCATGGCATAGACGGCGGCGCAGATGTTTTGGTTGCCGCTCATCGTCAAAAGGCTTTCGCAGGGGCCGACAGCGGCGCGCGCCACGACGCCGAACACCAGCAGGAACAGCAGCGGATAGCCGGCGGTGAATTCCGGGCCGAACAGCACCAGCATGGGCTCGCCGAGCAGCAGCACCAGCAGCGCCATCAACAGCGAGGGCCAGAAGGTCCACGACACGGTCTCGCGGGCAAAGGCGGCGAGCTTTTCCGGTTCGCCATGGGTGAACTGCGCATAGCGCTGGGCGACGCCGGCCTTGACGGAGAAATAGACGAAATGCACCAGCGCCAGCGTCTTGACGGTGGCGAAATAGACGGCGACGTCGTTGGGTTGCAGATAGGCGCCAACCATCAGCACATCGGCGTTGGTGAGCAGGAAGAAGAAGCTTTCGACCAGGAAGATCGGCAGCGAGACGATGAACCACTCGGAAAAATGCACCTTCATCGGCCCGGCCGGGATGTTCTTGCCCATGCGCGAGGTAACGCCGATGAGCTGACCGAGCGTGGTGGCGTAGGTGGCGGCGATCGAGGCGAAGATCGCGGTGCGGGCGTCAGGCGCGTAACCCATTGCCAACATCAGCGCCATCAGCGCCAGGATCAGCACCGGCCGCACCAGATAGGTCGGCGACAATGCAAACAGCGCCCAGGAATTGGCGCGCGACTGGCCTTGCAGCAGGTCGCCCATGGCAATCATCGGCAGGCAGAACAGGCCGAGGATGAACGGGATGACATAGTAGCTCTCGATCCAGTCCGCGCACAGCCAGACCCCCAGTGCGCCAAGTCCGGCGATCGCGGTTGAGGCAATCAGCACGAACAGGCGGCTGGCGACCACGATGCCGCGCAATTCGGCCAGCATGTTGCGTTCGCGGTATTCGGGGATGAAGCGGATGACCGAGGTGTGGAAGCCGAGGCAGGCAAGGTTGCCGACGATGACCATCGTCACCCAGACGAGGACGAAGATGCCGTATTCGAACGAGCCCATCCAGCGCGCCATCAGCACCTGGCTGATGAAGGCGATGACGGCGCTGACGATGCGGATGGCAAAAGCGATGAGCGACATGCGCCCGGCTTCGCCGCGCTCGTCGGCGGTGAACAGCACCGCATCGATGCGGCCAAGCAGCGGCCCCATGCGCAGCGCCAAGCGCTGCGGCAAGAACCGCCCGGCCGTCGTCGCCGCGGAAAAGCGCACTCCGATCACACTCCGTTTTCCGCCTCTTTTCTGGGTTTCGATCTATCCGAAACACCTTAAGAAAGCGTGGGCAGGTGCGGGTGCGCCGAGCGGCCGAGGACAGCCGCGTGTGCAAGGTACGTCAATCGTATGCCAGTCGCAGAACGAAAAGGCGAGCGAACGCCGGGGAAGCTTGGGGAGCCGGGTCGGCGTTGCGCTCGCCCCTCCCCCCGCCAAGGGAGAAGGCCAGGCACCGGGTGTCCGGTGCCCGAGGTGTCACATGGGGAGGGTTACATTCCCTTCATTGCGTCGCACGACACGTTCGGGTTCATGTCTGCGAAGGCGCCCGTCGGGTTCTGCTTCCAGGCCCAGACATGCAGTTCGTAGAACGGCCCAAGGCCGTAGCGGTTGGGGGCGCTGTTGAAGTTGAACAGCTGGCCTTCGAGCGAGGCCGGGCCCTTCGAGGTGATGTATTCGACCGCTATCAGCTTCAGGCTGCCGTCGGCCATCGGCTCGTACATCACCGCCTCGGGCTTGGCGACATCGACGGCATCGTCCTTGAGATAGGCGCCGTTGACATAGTGGATGCCCATGGCGCCGCCGGTGATGCCGCTGGCGCAAGGGATCGGGGCGTAGCCTTCGGCTGTGGCGGCTGCAACATTCTCGAAGCGGCTGTTGGCGGCGCGCACCTTTTCGGCCAGCGGATTGGCGTCATGTGCCTGGGCGGCGGTGCCGGCCGCGATCGAGATGGCGGCCAGGGCCGCGAAGCGTGTCGTCCAAAGAGTTGTGGTCATGGTCTTTCCATTCGTTTGTTGACGCTCGAGGCGACGGCGACCCGGTCGGGCCTGCCGAAACGCTGGCAGCGTTGGATTGGTGGGACGGGCTTGTCCGTCCCGGTTCATGCGATGGTCATGCGGCGCCGGTTGCCGAGCTTACGGCCGCCGCTAAAACCCGTGCAAAATCAACGATCCCAAAAGTAATATTGCCAATACTCCTGCGGAACTTCCCGTTCCGAGAGCCCGATGTCGCTCCTCAGATAGTCGCCTTCCGGGGGCAGGCGCCGCCTTTCAGACAGATACGCAGGCAGCTTCGTCGCGAACCGCCATAGACGGCCGAGCAGGGAGGTTGGCTGCCCGGTCTTTCCCAGGACAGGCTCGGTTCCACCGACCGGCAGGCCATCAGGCAGTTCGCCATGGCCGCGAAGGGCAGTTTGATGCTCATCATTGTAGCGACCGAGCGCGCGATCAGAGGTAAAAGTAAGGGTCAAGAACCCGTACCTCCGTGATCTTGTCGACCGGCAGCGAATTTTTCTGGGCGGTGCTGCGGATCGCTTCGGGCGAGGGCGCGTCGTAGATGCAGAAGCTGCGCTTCTTGTCGGGCGTGACGAAGGACTGGATCCAGGTGACGCCCTTTTCGGCATTGCGCATGACGACGCCGCCCACCGCGCTGGCGCCGATGTCGGTCATCGGTATGTTGAGGCCGTCCGGGAATGTACGTTCAATCAGATAGCGAGGCATGGAAGGCTTCCTTTTCCATTGATTCACGCTCGATCGGAGCGCTGCTGGACGTTGACCATGCCGGCCCGGCCCGCGCATCGGAACGATTCCCCATATTTGGCGGGACGATTCCCTATGTTGGCGTCGTTCTTTGTGGAAAGAGGCACGGCAATGTGTGCAAAGTCACATTGCGGCGCTCTCTTCACGGGCTATCGTGAGCGGCCCGCCATGGTGGGAAAACTCCGATCATACGAGACGATGATGATGCTTCTGGAACGGCAGACCCAGCTGCAGCAGCTGGAGACCTTGCTTGGCGATGCAATCGGCGGCCATGGCCGCGTCGCGGTGCTGGCGGGGGAGGCAGGCGCCGGCAAGACGACGCTTGTCGAGGCGTTCGTGGCCCGTGTCGGGCAGAGCGCGGTGACGTTGCGCAGCGCTTGCGAGGACCTGTCGATCCCCGATCCGCTGGGGCCGCTCTACGATCTGGCCCGTGAGGCGCAATGGGCGCTGCCGCGCGCGATCGACGCCCGGCATGGGCAGAGATTGCCGCTGTTTTCCGATGCGCTCGACGCATTTGCGGCGAAGGGACCGAGCCTGCTTGTGATCGAAGACCTGCACTGGGCCGACGATGCGACGCTCGACTTCGTGCGCTTCCTCGGCCGGCGTATCGCCAACACCCACATCCTGCTGTTGCTCACGGCGCGCACCGACCGCAGCGAAGGACAGATGCGCGTGCGGCGCGCGCTGGGCGAAATCCCGGCAGGCAGCGTGGCGCGCATCGACGTGCCGCTGCTCAGTGAGGCAGCGGTGCTGTCGCTTGCCGATGCGGCCGGCCGCGATGGCGATGCCATCTATCGGGCGACCGCGGGCAATGCCTTCTTCGTTACCGAATTGCTGTCAGCCGAAAACGAAACGGCGTTGCCGGCAAGCGTGCGCGACGCCGTGCTGGCGCGGGCCGAGCGGCTCTCGGTTGGCGCCCGGGCGATGCTCGATGCGGTGTCGGTGTTTCCGCGGCGGGCCGACGCCTGGGCCTTGCAGGGCCTGTGTGGCGTCGCCAGCGCCGGCCAGCTGGCCGAGTGTGTCGCCAATGGCCTGCTCGATGATCTGGGCGATGGCTACGCCTTCCGCCACGACATTGCGCGGCGCGCCATCGAAATGATGCTGACGACATCACACAGGCGGCAATTCAACCAACGTGCCCTGGCTGCGCTGCTCGAGAATGGCGACGTCTCCACCGGCCGCCTGGTGCATCATGCGGTCGAGGCCCACAATCTGGCGGCGGTGCGCGAACTTGCGCCGATCGCCGCGCGCGAGGCGTCGCGCGTCGGCGCCCATCGCGATGCCGCTGGCTACTACGAGATCGCCTTGCAGCAGGCCGACAGCCTGCCGGCCACGGAACGTGCGGAACTCTACGAAAGACATGCCTTCGAATGCCACCTCATCGGCAAGATCGCCGACGCGCTCGCGTCGCAGGGACAGGCACGACGACTGCATCAAGCCAACGGCAACAGGCTGAAGGAAGGCGATAGCCTGAGATGGCTTTCCCGACTGAGCGAAATGGGCGACGACCGCGAGGCGGCGGCCGCTTTCGGGGCCGAGGCGGTGGCGATGCTGGAAGCTGCTCCCGCCGGTCCGGAACTCGCCATGGCCTATTCGAACCTTTCCCATCTGGCGATGCTGTCGGAAAGGGTGGAGGACACGCTGTTCTATGGCGAGAAGGCGGCGGCGCTGGCCGGGCGCATGAACCGGCCCGACATCGCCTCGCATGCCCTCAACAATGTCGGCTGCGTCGAGCAGTGGCTGGATCCGGCTGCCGGGCGCCAGCGCCTCGACCAAAGCCTTGAAATCGCGCTGCAGGGCAATTTCCAGGAGCACGCCGCGCGCGCCTTCACCAATCGCGCCTGCTTCGAGATCACCCAGATGAGCTACGACGCGGCGCGGCCGGTGCTTGAGAGCGGCATCCACTATTGCACCGAAAACGACCTCGGCACATGGCGCGACTATCTCAGGGGCATGCTGGCCGATGTACAGCTGCGCCAGGGCCAATGGGACGAGGCCGCCGCGACAGCAACCGACGTCATCGACAATGAGCGGACAGCGACGGTGGGCCGGTTTCCGGCGCTGCTGGCGTTGGCGAAACTGCGACTGCGGCGTGGCGATCCGTCGGCCGAGCCCTTGTTTGCCGAAATGGCGCGGTTCGTCGGAAGTGGTGCGGACCTGCAGATGCTGAGTTCATACGCAGCGCTGATGGCGGAGCAGGCATGGCTGGGGCTGGCCGACAAAGAGGAGGCGCTGGCGTTGATCACCCGCGCCGAAACGCCGATGCGCTCGCGCGCCCATGTCGGCGAGCTGGCGCTGTGGCGAACATTGCTCGCTCCGGACATGCCGGCCGGCGATACTGCCGATATGGCCACCCCATACCGACTGCTTTTGACCGGCGACTGGCGTTCGGCTTCGGCATTGTGGGCCGAATTGAATGCGCCATACGAACGCGCTTTGGCGCTCATCCTTGGCGATGAAGAGGGGCAGCGGCTGGCACTGGATATCTTTGACGGCCTGGGGGCAAGGCCGGCTGCCCAGCGCCTGCGCGATATCATGCGCAAGAACGGCATTGGCGGCATCGCCCGCGGCCCGCGCCGGTCGACACGCGCCAACGTGGCCGGCCTCACCTTGCGCCAGATGCAGGTGCTGCAGCTGATCGAACGCGGCTTATCCAACAAGCGGATCGCCGAGCAGTTGACGATTTCGCCGAAGACGGTCGATCACCACGTCTCGGCGGTGCTGGGCAAGCTGGATGCGGTGTCGCGCGGCGAAGCGACCGCCGCGGCGCGCGATTCCGGGTTGCTGTGAGGGTGGTTTAGCCGGCTAAACTAGCGAACGGCAGCGCCGCCCCTCATCCGGCCCTGCGGGCCACCTTCTCCCCGTAAAACGGGGAGAAGGAAGAGAAATCAGGCAAACGCGCCGTGGCAGTGCTTGTATTTCTTGCCGGAGCCGCAGGGGCAGGCTTCGTTGCGGCCGACCTTGCCCCAGGTCGCCTGGTTGTTCGGATCGCGGTCTTCGGGAGCGACGATGGCGTTGCTCTCCTGGCGGACCAGAAGGGCCGTCTCGCCGCCCTGGAAATCGTCCTCGCCGGTGGTGCCGTCAATGTGGCTGCCGAACATGTCGGGCGCCTCAGGCGGCGGCGCTTCGGCGGCCTGGCGGACCAGTTCGACGCGCATCAATTGCGCGGTGACGGCCTGGCGCAGATTGCCGAGCAGCGCCTGGAACAGCTCGAACGCCTCGCCCTTGTACTCCTGCAGCGGGTCGCGCTGGGCGTAGCCGCGAAAGCCGACGACCGAACGCAGATGGTCGAGGTTGACGATGTGCTCGCGCCACAGATGGTCGAGCGTCTGCAGCACCACCGAACGTTCGACATAGCTCATCACGTCGGGGCCGAAACGCTCGGCGCGCTCCTTGGCGGCGGCGTCGGCGGCCTCGGTCAGGCGCTCGCGGATGTCGTCCTCGGCAATGCCTTCTTCCTTGACCCAGTCCTCGACCGGCAGATCGAGATTGAGGAATTCGGCGACTTCGGCCTTGAGGCCGGCGACGTTCCACTGCTCCGCATAGGCGTTTTCGGGGATGTTCTTGGTGACGATCTCCTCGATGACGCCTTCGCGCATCTCGGCGATCGTCTCGGACAGGCCTTCGCCGTCCATCAATTCGATGCGCTGCTCGAACACGACCTTGCGCTGGTCGTTGGACACGTCGTCGTATTTCAGCAGGTTCTTGCGGATGTCGAAGTTGCGCGCCTCGACCTTCTTCTGCGCCTTTTCGAGCGCCTTGTTGATCCACGGATGGATGATGGCCTCATCTTCCTTGAGGCCGAGCTTCTGCAGCATGCCGTCCATGCGCTCGGAACCGAAGATGCGCATCAGATCGTCCTGCAGCGACAGGAAGAATTTCGAACGGCCGGGGTCGCCCTGGCGGCCGGAACGGCCGCGAAGCTGGTTGTCGATGCGGCGCGATTCATGGCGCTCGGTGGCGAGCACGTAGAGGCCGCCGGCGGCCAGCGCCTTGTCCTTCAGGCGCTCGACATCGGCAATGATTTCCTTTTCGCGTGCCTCGCGCTCGGGGCCTGCAGGCATGTCGCCCAGTTCGTCCTCGATGCGCATCTCGGCGTTGCCGCCGAGTTTGATGTCGGTGCCGCGTCCCGCCATGTTGGTGGCGATGGTGATGGCACCGGGCTTGCCGGCCTGGGCGACGATGGCCGCCTCGCGCTCGTGATGGCGGGCGTTCAGCACCTCGAAATCCTTGAACCCTTCCTTGCGCAGGCGCTCGGCCAGCTGCTCGGATTTTTCGATGGAGGTGGTGCCGACCAGCGTCGGCTGGCCCTTGGCGCGCGCTTCCTTGATCTCCTTGACGATCGCCTTGTACTTCTCCTCGACCGTCCGGTAGACCTCGTCGTCCTCATCAATGCGGATAACCGGCAGATTGGTCGGGATTTCGGTGACTTCGAGGCCGTAGATGTTGCCGAACTCCTCGGCCTCGGTCAGCGCCGTGCCGGTCATGCCGGACAGCTTCTTGTAGAGGCGGAAATAATTCTGGAAGGTGACGGAGGCCAGCGTCTGGTTTTCCGGCTGGATCGCCACATGCTCCTTGGCTTCGAGCGCCTGGTGCAGGCCTTCGGAATAGCGGCGTCCCGGCATCATGCGGCCGGTGAATTCGTCGATGATGACGATCTCGTCGTTGCGGACGATGTAGTCCTTGTCCTTCTGGAACAGCCGGTGCGCCTTCAGCGCGTTGTTGACGTGGTGAACGATGGCGACGTTCTCGACGTCATAGAGCGACTCGCCCTTGAGCAGGCCGGCCGCGCGCAGCAGGTTTTCCAGCTTCTCGGTGCCTTCCTCGGTGAAGATCGAGGTCTTCTGCTTCTCGTCGATCTCGTAGTCTGCCGGGCCGAGCTGCAGCATGAAGGCGTCGATGGTGTTGTACATTTCCGAACGGTCCTCGAGCGGACCGGAAATGATCAGCGGCGTGCGCGCCTCATCGACCAGGATGGAATCGACTTCGTCGACGATCGCGTAATTGTGGCCGCGCTGCACCATCTGGGCGCGCTCATATTTCATGTTGTCGCGCAGATAGTCGAAACCGAGCTCGTTGTTGGTGGCGTAGGTAACATCGGCGGCGTAGGCGACGCGGCGCTCCTCATCGGAGAGACCATGGACGATGACGCCGACCGAAAGGCCGAGGAATTTGTAGACGCGGCCCATCCATTCGGAGTCGCGCGTGGCCAGGTAGTCGTTGACGGTGACGACGTGGACGCCCTTGCCGGCCAGCGCGTTGAGATAGACGGGGAGGGTGGCGACCAGCGTCTTGCCCTCGCCGGTGCGCATTTCGGCGATGCCGCCATTGTGCAGCACCATGCCGCCGATCAGCTGCACATCGAAGGGGCGCATGCCGAGCACGCGGCGCGCCGCCTCGCGGGCGGTGGCGAAGGCCGGTATCAGCAGGTCATCTAGCGTGGCGCCGTTGGCGATATCCTGGCGGAATTTTTCCGTGCGCGCCTGAAGTTCGGCGTCAGACAACGCCCGCATCTCGTTTTCCATGGCGTTGATCGCCTCGACACGCGGACGGGTCGCCTTGACGCGGCGATCATTTGAGGAGCCGAAAACCTTACGGGCGAGACCGCCGAGACTGACCATCCAATGGTCCTTTCGATAGAATTCTCAATCTTGAGACGAGCGCCGGCCGGCCCCATCAATTCCGCGTGAAACGCAGACAAACGCAAAAAGCGCCCGGAAAACGGTTCTGGACGCAAAGTCGTTGGACAGATAAGAGGGGGCTCAACTGATGTCAACGCCGCGTTAGCCCTATGGGCAGCGCCAAATTCCGCCACAATCCGGCTGATCTGCAAGCCCGACCAATCCCCCTTGGAGTTAATCTTGATGTCCTTACTGTTTCGCCGTGCGTCGCTCGCCAGCCTTGGCCTGGTCTTCGGCCTGTCGGCTCTTTCGCTGTCGCCTGTCATGGCCCAGGAAGCCGCTCCCGCACCGGCCGATGCTGCAGCGCCCGCCGCCGCCCCCGTCGATCCCAACGCGGTCGTCGCTACCGTCAATGGCGAGAAGCTGACCGAGGCGGACCTTGGGCTTGCCGAGGGTGAGCTGTCGCAGCAGTTCGCGCAGTTGCCGCCCGAGCAGCGCCGCGCCGCCGCCCTTTCCGCGGCCATCGAGATCCGCGTCATGGCCGCCCAGGCAGTCGCCACCGGGCTCGACAAGGATCCCGAATTCCAGCGCCGCATGGCGTTCCTGCAGCAGCGCGCGCTGCATGGCGAGATGGTCGAAAAGGGCGTCGTCGACAAGGTTACCGACGCCGAGGTGCGTGCCCGCTACGATCAGGAAATCGCCAGCACGCCGCCGGTCAATGAGGTTCATGCCCGTCACATCCTCGTGAAGACGAAGGAAGAAGCCGAGGCGATCATCAAGCAGCTCGACGGGGGAGCCGATTTCCAGAAGCTCGCCAACGAGCACACCAGCGATCCCTCGGGCAAGACCAATGGCGGCGATCTCGGCTGGTTCGGCCCGGGCCAGATGGTGCCTGAGTTCGACAAGGCGGCATTCGCCCTCGACGTCGGCAAATACACCAAGGAGCCAGTGCAGTCGCAGTTCGGCTGGCACGTCATTAAGCTCGAGGACAAGCGCACCAAACAGCCGCCGGCGTTCGACGACGTCAAGGACCAGGCCAAGCAGGCGGTCATCCGCGACAAGTATTTTGCGCTGGTCAAGCAGCTGCGCGGCGCCGCCAAGGTCGAAATCCCGGACGCCAATTTGAAGAAGGCCGTCGACACGATGGAAGCCGGCAAGTAAGGCGGCGCCTCCAAAAGCATGCAAAAGGGCGCCGTTTGGCGCCCTTTTCGTTTCGAGCCTTGGCTGGCGGAAAGTCAGCGATAGTGGGTGGAGGCCTTGAACGTCGCCGGATCGCCTGCGGCAAGGGCACCGGTGAATTCGGGGATGCGCAGCAGAAGCATCATCGCCCAGAACAGCGGCCAGTCCGTCCAGCGGCAAAACGCCGTGCCGACGGCCTGCGCCGTCTGGCGGTTTTCCTTGAAGGACGTTTTCACGGCCCGCCAGGCGAGGCCCAGCCTCGAACGTCGGCCCTTCGTCAGCAGATCCATGCGCGCGTATTGGTAGCCCTTGTTGCGCCTGACATCCCAGATGAAGCCCAGGCCCTCATAGGCGTGGATCGAGACCGCCTCGGTGGCCACCTCCATGGCCACGCCATCCCTCAGCATCGCGTGCTGCCGCAGATGCGAGGAGACGAAAGGTCCGTGGTCGGCTTCGAAGCGATAGCGTTCGAGAACCGGCCGCCGGTACAGAGCTCCATTGTTGCTGACATGGATGATCTGGCCGTTGCGGTTGCGGCGCTCAATGAAGCCGCGGTCGAGCAGCGACATCACCCGCATCATCATGGTGTCCTTGCCGTAAGTGGTGCGGCCGGAAATCGCATCGATCTTCGGGTTTTTCAAGACAGCTTCGTAAAGGATCGCCAGCCATCCGGGCCGCGTCAGGCAATCGGCCTCGACCACGGCGACGAGGTCATGGCGGCAATAGGCGAGTGCTGCGTCCTTCAGTTGCGAGGACTCATCGCTGTCATGAGTGGCGACGATAACCGACGGGCAGAAAAAGGCGGGCTTTCCGGACAGTTCCGCTTCGATCGCCGATGCATGGCCATGCGGCAGCATGATGATGATTTCGGCGGGCACGCCACGTGCGTCCTGCGCGTAGGCACGCACGGCCCGGCGCAGTTCGTCGTCGCCATCCGGCGTCAGATAGTCGGAAACGATGATCAGGCTGACGGGCAGAACCGGCAAGGCGTTTTCGGTCAAGTCGCCCCCCGGCGATTGTCGGCGATTAGCGAGAGATGCCAGATATCACATAGCGGACGGTGGCGCGGATTGTAACCTCATCTTCGTCGAGACGGTTGGTCAAAAGGTGTTTCCAGGCGTAGGAAGCCATGAGGTCGGCGACCAGCGCCGCATCAACATCAGCCACAACCTCGCCTCGCATCTTGGCGCGCTCGATGATCCGGGCAGTATGGGACCGACGTCCATCGGCATAGCCGTTCAGGGCCACGGCCGCAGCTTCATCGGACTGCGCTTCGGCCACCAAGGACCGAAATACGCTGCCCGAGGATGTGTCGCGCCAGTGCGAGAAGAGGTTTTGAAGGAAACCAACGAGGTCGTCTTCAAGATTGCCGGTATCGGGGACGTCGACGCGCTTTTGCCGTTTGTAGACCTCGAGCAGCAGGGCTGCCTTGCTTGGCCACCAACGATAGATCGTGGGTTTGCCGGCGCGCGCCCGCCGCGCCACAGCTTCAATGGAAAAGCCGGCATAGCCAGCCTCGACCAGCACCGCCTCCGCAGCCTCCAGGATAGCCTCGGCGCTGTCGGGGTTTCGCCGCGCCCCGATCGATCTGCGCGCCGGATCCTCGCCCATGTCTGTCCTCGCCAACACTTTCGCCGGCAATATAGGTGAGCCGGCAGTCAAACGAAACGGCCCGTTTCAAGCGATATTGTGGAAGTCGGCAAGCGCGGTGCAGCAGATAGGCTTTGGGGGCAGGGCTCGCCCTCGGCAGCGATCAGTTCATCGCTTGCGAGGTTTCCGAGGCGATCCGCCATTGGCCGGCAATGTCGAGCGCATCGTTGACCGGATTGGTGAGTGTGCCGGCCTCGGCATAGGTGCCGTTGCCGATGACCAGCGCCACGCGCCGTTCCTGCTGCGCATCGGCGCTCAGGAGCAAAAGCCCCATAAACGCCACCGCCAAGATAATCAGCCTGCCCATGGCCGATATCATAACGCCGGAGGCCCCGGTGGCGCCAACGGATTTGAAATGCAAGCTTAATCCAAGGTGGCTTGCCGGTGCCGACGGCAAAGAAAACGCCCTTGCGCCGGGCCGTGGTATCGGGCAAACCGGCCTTCCCCAGCGTTTTCCCGTCGCCCGAGGTCTCCAATGTCCGCAACGATTTCGCCGCTCGCGCCGAAGAAATATCCCAAAATGCCTGCCATTGAGGGCGTGCGCATCGCCACCGCCGAGGCCGGGATCAAGTACAAGAACCGCACCGATTTGCTGGCCATGGTCTTCGATGCCGGCACCGCTGTCGCCGGTGTGTTCACGAAATCGAAATGCCCCTCGGCACCGGTCGATTTCTGCCGGCAGAACCTTGGCGCCGGCAAGGCGCGGGTGCTGGTCGTCAATTCCGGCAACGCCAACGCCTTCACCGGCAAGAAGGGCCGCGCCTCGACGCAACTGACCGGCGAGGCGGCGGCCAAGGCTGCAGGCTGTACGCCAGGCGAAGTGTTCCTCGCCTCCACCGGCGTCATCGGCGAGCCGCTCGACACCAGCAAATTCAGCCATCTGCTGGCCGGACTGGTCAAGGACGGCAAGCCGGACCTTTGGACCGAAGCGGCCAAGGCCATCATGACCACCGACACCTATCCGAAGGTGGCGACCGCGACGGTCAAGCTCGGCGACGCCGACGTCATCATCAACGGCATTTCCAAGGGCGCCGGCATGATCGCGCCCGACATGGCGACGATGCTGTCCTTCATCGCCACCGACGCACCGATCGCCGCCCCCGTGCTGCAGGATTTGTTGTCGCGCGGCACGGCCAAGACCTTCAATGCGGTCACCGTCGACAGTGACACCTCGACCAGCGACACGCTGCTGTTGTTCGCCACCGGTGCCGCCGCCAAGCGCGGCGCGCCCGCCATCAGCGATCCCAAGGATGCGCGCCTCGGCGCCTTCCGCCGCGCACTCGGCAAGGTGCTGAAATCTCTGGCGCTGCAAGTGGTGCGCGACGGCGAGGGCGCCCGCAAGCAGGTTGAAGTCACCGTTACTGGCGCGAAATCCGCGCGCTCGGCCAAGCGCATCGCGCTGTCGATCGCCAATTCGCCGCTGGTCAAGACGGCGGTTGCCGGCGAGGACGCCAATTGGGGCCGCGTCGTCATGGCCGTCGGCAAGGCCGGCGAACCGGCCGATCGCGACCTTCTGTCGATCTGGTTTGGCGACAACCGGCTGGCGCATGAGGGCGAACGCGACCCGGGCTACTCCGAGGAGGCGACCTCGGCCTATATGAAGCGCGACGACATCCGCATCCGCGCCGATATCGGCATCGGCCGCGGCAAGGCGACGGTGTGGACCTGCGACCTCACCAAGGAATATGTCGCCATCAATGGCGACTACCGGAGCTGATGGAATTGGCTTCCAGGCATCCGGCAAGCATGCTCGCCATCGTGCGCCGCTACGAGGCGGCGGGTTTTCGCGCCTGGCCGGCGGCGGCTGTCCACTATGACGGCACCTGGGTGGTG
The DNA here is from genome assembly GCF_056404315.1 of Mesorhizobium sp. P2_D6. Classification (NCBI taxonomy): domain Bacteria; kingdom Pseudomonadati; phylum Pseudomonadota; class Alphaproteobacteria; order Hyphomicrobiales; family Phyllobacteriaceae; genus Mesorhizobium; species Mesorhizobium sp. P2_D6. The sequence goes on from NZ_JBFUEG010000010.1 coordinate 196,291, forward strand.
CGGCTGACGGCCGGCCATCCGGCCAAGCGGCTGAACTCGGTCAATCCGCTCGATCCCGGCGATACCCAGCACATTGCCGAGCGCATCGGCCGCGCCAGCCGGCGCTTCGATGCCTATGGCAGGCCGCTGACCTTCCGCATCTCGCCGCTGTCAGGGCCGGACCTGGCCAGGCATCTCGACAATGAGGGCTGGAGCACATTCGACGAATCGCTGGTGATGCGGCTGCCGCTGGCGGACGCCCAGCTGGCGCCGGCCATGGACCAGATTCCGCTGAAGGATATCAGCCGCTTTCTTGGTGCGTCGCTCAAGGTCAGCGGCTCGGATCCATCGCTGCGGCCGGGGCTTTCGGAAATCATCGGCGCGATTCAACCCGAGGTCGGGCTGTTTGCGCTTGAGGAAGTGGCCGACCCGCTGGCGGTGCTGATCTGCGTCCATGACGGCGATCTCGCCGGCTTGTTCGAGATCGCCACCGACAAATCGGCGCGCAACAAGGGTCACGGCCGCAACCTGATCCTGTCGGCGCTGAAATGGGCCAGGCTGCGCGGGGCGCGGGAAGCCTGGCTGCAGGTCGAGGCCGGCAATGCGCCGGCGCTTGCGCTCTATCGCTCGCTCGGCTTTGAGGAAGTCTATCGCTACCACTATCGCCGTCCGCCCGGCGCATGAGCGAGGTTGCTAAAGGTAAACGCCTGCTCCTGGTCGCCGCCTGCGCGCTGGTCGATACCGATGGCCGCGTGCTTCTGGCGCAGCGGCCAGAAGGCAAGCAGCTTGCCGGCCTGTGGGAGTTTCCGGGCGGCAAGGTCGAGCCCGGCGAGACGCCGGAACAATGCCTGATCCGCGAACTGCAGGAAGAGATCGGCATCGAGACCGACATACCGTGCCTGGCGCCGCTGACCTTTGCCAGCCATTCCTACGATGATTTCCATCTCTTGATGCCGCTCTTCGTCTGCCGTCGCTTTCGCGGCATCGCGCAGCCGAAAGAGGGGCAGGTGCTGAAATGGGTGCGGCCGAAGCAAATGCGGGACTATCCGATGCCGCCTGCCGACGCACCGCTGATCCAGTTCCTCATCGACCTGTTGTGAGCAGAAGCCATTTCGCCGGCCTGATTCAGCCAGCGTTAATGGAAGATTTATCTCGTCGTGAAAAATTGCGGCAAAGCGGATTCGCCGGGAGCGATTGCATGAGCCTCGACAGGGAATGGGACTCGATCCGGCCGGATCGCAGCTTTCGCGCCGCCAATGCCGGTATGAGCATATTGCGCATCACGTTGCTGTTCGGCTCGGCTGCGGTGGCACTGGCCCTGATTGCGGTCCCCGTCCTCGACAAACAGACGCGATCGTCCAGCCGCGATGCCCTTACAAGCGGCCTGGACACGATGAACACCGGCTCGGTCGGCGCGCGCGCCACCTATACGCTGCGCAGAAGCGTGCTGCAGCCCTCACCCAGTTCGGTCTGCATCATCCGCACCGACGGCCAGCGTAGCGGCGACTGCTGACGAAGAAGGTCAACAAAAGCTTATTGATTTCCTTAACGCAGGCCCCGTTTCATCGCCCGTTAAGCTTGTGCCGTTAACCTTTCTTAACAGGTCGGCGGTATGGTCGTGACAAGAGGGATCGACGATCATGAAGACATTGTTGCAACGATTTTTGGAAGATGAAACAGGCGCTACGGCCATTGAATATGGCCTGATTGTCGCCGTGCTGTCGCTTGCCATCGTCGGCGGCATCGGCAAGGTCAGCAATGCGATCCAGTTTCTATTCAGCGACACCAATAGCAAGCTAGCCAACGCCTTCGCCGAGCACTGATCCGGAGCGGCGTCACCGCCCGCCGGGATCTTCCAGTATGGTCTTCAGCGAGACCTTCGCGGAGCCCGGTTTCAAAGGCTTTTGCTGCGAGGCATCGGGTGCCCAGCCCGACATCCAGACAACAGAGAAACTTGCCCTGATCCGGCCATCGGCGTCTGAAAAGCGTTCGGCATAGATTTCGGCTGCACGGGCAAACAGCGTTCGCGCACCCGGCCGCCGGCTGCGATCGGTCAGCGCGTTGGTTTCGCCCATCGCCCTGAGATCGGCGGTGAGGTCGAACAGCGTGTCGTAGCGCACGGTCACCGTTTCGACGTCGGCCACCGGCAGCGCAAGGCCAGCGCGCTGCAGCAGTGCGCCGGCGTCGCGGACATCGGTGAAGGGGATGACACGCGGGCTAGCGCCGCCATAAAGCTCGGTCTCGGCAGCGAGCAGGCTTTCGCGAAGTTCGGAAAGTGTGCCGGCGCCGGCGAAGGCGCCGAGGAAAAGCCCGTCGGGCCGCAAAGCACGGCGGATCTGCACCAGCATGCCGGGAATGTCATTCATCGCCTGCAAAGACAGAAGCGAGACGGCGAGGTCGAGGCTTTCGGGCTGGAACGGCACGGTCTCCAGCGGTGCTACCAGCCCTGGCCGGCCGTCCAGAAACGCTGCGTCCGCTTCGACGCGCACAATTTCTGCTGCCTTGCCGCTTGCAGCAACCACATCCGCCGCGGCCGGCGTCTGGCAAAACAGCACGGCGGCCTTGCCGAACCGGCGTTCGACCGCGCCGAGCCGGTCAGCGAGATCTTCCGCTGCCCGCCGCATCAGAAAATCGGCGCCGGCCACGGGGTGGGCCAACGCCCTGCGCTTGTGTGCCAGCCAGAGCTCTGTATCGATGATGGGCTGCAAGGCAAACAATCCCTGTCTGTCCGCCTTGTGATATCGTGGCGCGGACGACAAACCACGTGGCCGATCCGGTGATGGAGATCAAGAGCCTCGCTCAAACGATGTTGGACTGGCCGACACGGGTGCTGTTCCCGCCGGTCTGCGCCGGCTGCCGCAGGCATGTCTCTCAGCCCGGTGTTTTATGCGGCGCCTGCTGGCCCAAGCTCAGGCTCTTGGAGCGGCCATGGTGCGCTGTGATGGGCACGCCATTCACCCACGACATGGGTGAGGGGTTCCTGTCGGCCGAAGCGATCGCCGATCCGCCGCCTTTCGAGCGGGCGCGGGCGGCCGTGGCCTATTCGGGGGTTGCCCGCCAGATGGTGCAAGGGCTGAAATACCAGGACCGCACTGATCTTGCGCCATGGATGGCGCGCTGGATGCTGCGCGCCGGCGCCGAACTGATCGCGGATGCCGATGTCGTCGTGCCGGTGCCGCTGCACTGGCGGCGCTTTTTCAAGCGACAGTTCAACCAGTCGGCGGAACTGGCAAGGGCTGTTTCGCAGCTCAGCGGGGTGTCTTTCTCGCCCTCGGCGATCCGGCGCGTCAAGCTCACGCGCCAGCAGGTCGGGCTGGAGCGGCAGGAGCGCGAGGACAATGTGCGCGCCGCCTTCCGTGTGCCCACGGAAGCAGAAATCGAGATCGCCGGCCGCCGCGTGCTTCTGGTCGACGATGTCTACACCACGGGCGCCACCGTGCGCTCGGTCGCCAAGGCATTGAAAAAGGGTGGCGCCGGAGCGGTCGACGTGCTGACCTTCGCGCGTGTCCTGCCGGGGGACTTTCGGGCAGACGAGTCCGCGACTATATAAGATCAAGGAAAGACAGGATTGCAGACTGATGCTCGATGTGACGATCTATACCCGCATGATGTGCGGCTATTGCGCGGCGGCCAAGCGGCTGCTCGACCGCAAGGGTGTCGCCTACACCGAGCATGACGCATCCTTCTCGCCGGAACTGCGCCAGGAAATGATTTCGCGGGCGCACGGGCGAGCCACCTTTCCGCAGATTTTCATTGGCGACACGCATGTCGGCGGCTCCGACGAACTCCACGAACTGGAGGCGCGGGGACAGCTGGACAGGTTGCTTGCCGACGGCTCGACGACACAGAGGGCATGACGATGGGTGTTTTCAAGGCGGCGGCGATCCAGATGCGTTCGGGCGAAAGCCCCGAGCGCAACGCGGTCGATCTGGAGCGGCTGGCGCGTGAGGCGGCAAGCCTGGGTGCTACCTACATCCAGACCCCGGAAATGACCGGCGCGCTGATCCGCGACAAGGAAGCCAGGGCTGCCTCCTTCACTTCGGAAGACAAGGACATCATCGTGGCGACGGCGCGTAAGCTCGCCAGCGAACTCGGCGTCTTCCTGCATATCGGCTCGACCGCCATCCTGCGTGCCGACGGCAAGCTCGCCAACCGTGCGTTGCTGTTTGGACCGGACGGCGCCACGCTTGCCACCTACGACAAGATCCACATGTTCGATGTCGACCTCGATAATGGCGAGAGCTGGCGCGAGTCCGCTGCCTATGAGCCGGGCACCGAGGCCGTCGTCACCGAGATCGATGGCGCGAGGCTGGGCTTTGCCGTCTGCTACGATCTGCGCTTTCCGCAGTTGTTCCGCGCCGAGGCGCTGGCCGGAGCCGATCTTTTGTCTGTTCCCGCCGCCTTCACCCGCCAGACCGGCGAGGCCCACTGGCACGTGCTGCTGCGGGCCCGCGCCATCGAGAACGGCGCTTATGTCGTTGCCGCTGCCCAGGGCGGATTGCATGAGGACGGCCGTGAGACGTTCGGCCATTCGCTAATCGTCGATCCGTGGGGTCGCATTATCGCTGAGGCGGCGCATGCCGAGCCTGGCGTGATCGTCGCCGAGATCGACACCGCGCAGTCGTCGGCCGCGCGCAAAAAAATCCCCAACCTCAAGAACGCGCGCGACTTTGCCGTCAATGCCGGCACGGCCGAGGCGCCCCGGCTCAGGGGCGCGGCTTCGTGATCCGCTTTGCCCTGATCTGCGAGCATGAGCACGAGTTCGAGGGCTGGTTTCGCAGCAATGACGATTTCGACACGCAGAAGAAGCGTTGCTTCGTCGATTGCCCGAACTGCGGTTCGCACCAGGTTCAAAAGGCTCTGATGGCGCCGGCCGTATCCACCGCACGCAAGCAGGAAACAATCGCGCTGGCCATGGGCGAAGCCCAGAAGCAGGCGTTGGCGCAGTTGAAGGCGATGGCCGAGAAGGTGCGCGAGAATGCCGATTATGTCGGCGACAAATTCGCCGAGGAGGCGCGCAAGATCCATTTCGGGGAAACCGATGCGCGCGGCATCTATGGCGAAGCGACGCTGGACGAAGCCAAGAGCCTGGCCGAGGACGGCGTCGAGTTCATGCCGATCCCGAGCTTTCCGGACGACCGGAACTGATTTCCATGACGATGTCGCGCCGGCTCAGGAAAGCTGAACGGCGACCTTTTTCAAGTGTATTCCAGGACATTTTCAATTGGCTCGCCATCAAAGCGAGCGCCTTTGGCGGGCGCAATCCGAAACGGCCTATGTGTCGCCTTTGACGTCAACGAGGCTTCCAATCAATTTGCCAAGCAACAGAGCCAGCGTTTCTCGCTCGGTTTGCGTCAGGCCTGCCAGGATTTCGTGTTCGTTGGCGACGTGAGCGGTGAGGGCCTCGTCGATCAAGGCGAGCCCCTGTTCGGTCAATTGCACGACAATGCCGCGCCGGTCGTTGGGGTGGGGGCAGCGCAGGATCAATCCTGCCTTTTCCAGCCGGTCGAGCCGGTTGGTCATGGCCCCCGATGTCACCATCGTCGCCTCGTAGAGCGCGGTCGGCGTCAGCGCATAGGGCTGGCCGGACCGGCGCAACGTCGCCAGCACGTCGAATTCGCCGGCTTGCAGACCGAAGCGGGCAAACAGCGGCGCGAGGCGTTCGCGGGCAATCAGCGACGAGGCTTCGTTCAATCGCCCAAGCACCGCCATCGGCGAGACGTCTAGGTCCGGCCGTTCTCGGGTCCACTGCTCGATCGCCTTTGCCGCGCGATCCATTTGTCTCATCTTTAAATATCTTGACGTTAAGAATCTTTGCGTTATGTTACATCAAGATACAGGATCGGCGGAGTGCCGCAAGTGCCAATTTCGCAAGTGAGTGGACGGGACCATTCGATGAAATTTCTCTGGGGATCGGCACCCGGCTTGCTGGTGGTCACCGGCGGCCTGCTCGGCCTGACCCTGCCGTTCGGCAAGCTGGCGACGGCTGCCGACGTTCCGGCCATGGTCTGGGCCTTCGTCATCTCGTTCGGCGCAGGCGGTGTCCTGTTGTGCGCGCTGCTCGCCAGCGGCCAGCGCATGCGGCTCACCCCGCACAGGCTGCGCTATTTCTTCATCACCGCGGCCGTGTCCTATGCCGGGCCAAATCTCTTGATGTTCTCGGCCATGCCGCATCTCGGCGCCGGCTACACCGGCATCATGTTCACGCTGTCGCCGGTCATCACGCTAGTGTTCTCGATCCTGCTCGGCGTCAGGCGGCCCAACATGCTCGGCGTCGCAGGCATTGCCGTCGGCTTCATCGGCGCAGTTATGGTGGCAGTGACGCGCGGCGAGGCCGGCCAGCCGGCCGACTTCTTCTGGGTGCTGGTCGGGCTCATAATCCCGGTCAGCCTTGCCGCCGGCAACATCTATCGCACCGTCGACTGGCCCGAAGGCACCGGTCCGATCGAGCTTGCCGTCGGCAGCCATCTGGCCTCGGCAACGCTGCTGTTGGTCGGGATTCTCGCGCTGTTCGGCGTCGGCGCATTCGCCCCGCTCGGCGCTGTGCCGCTGGTCGTTGTGGCGCAGGTTGCGTCAGCTTCGGCGATGTTTGCCTTCTTCTTCCGGCTGCAGGCGGTGGGCGGTCCGGTCTATCTCAGCCAGATCGGCTATGTCGCGGCGGCCGTCGGCCTGTTCGCCGGCACGATCTTCCTCGGTGAGCACTATCAACTGCTGACCTGGGCCGGTGCGGTCATCATCACCATCGGCGTGATCATCACCACCAAGGCGCAGAACCAGAAGGCGTAAGGAGGTCAGACCGACCCCTTCTCGGCCAGCACCATGTAGTTGACGTCCATGTCCCTGGAGCGCTGCCAGCGGTCGGCGAGCGGGTGGTAGATGACGCCGGTGCGGTCGATGACGGTCATGGCGGCGTTGCCCAGTGCCTTTTCCAGCTCTTCGGGCCGCACCAGCTTGCCGAACTGGTGGGTGCCGCGCGGCAGCCAGCGCAGCACGTATTCGGCGCCGATGATGGCCAGACCGAGCGCCTTCAGCGTTCGGTTGATGGTGGCCACGAACATAATGCCGCCGGGCTTCACCATCTCTGCGCACTTGCCGATGAACAGGTCGATGTCGGCGACATGCTCGACCACTTCCATGTTGAGGATGACGTCGAATTTCTCACCGGAATCGGCAAGGTCTTCCGCGGTCGTTGCGCGGTAATCGACCGTCACGCCGCCTTCGGCCGCGTGCAGCTTCGCCACCTCAATGTTGGTTGCCGATGCGTCGGCACCGACCACTTCGGCGCCAAGCCTGGCCATCGGCTCGCACAGCAGCCCGCCGCCGCAGCCTATATCCAGGAAGCGCAGGCCTTCGAACGGCCGCGCCGCGCGCGGGTCACGGCCGAAACGCGCCGCCACCTGGTCCCTGATATAGGCCAGCCGGACCGGGTTGAACTTGTGCAGCGGGCGGAATTTGCCGTTCGGGTTCCACCATTCGGCGGCAAGGGCTGAGAAGCGTTCGACTTCTCCGGCGTCGATCGTCGATCGGCGGGGCTCTGGCATGGGGCGGGTCTCCTAGAGCATGACCCCGAAAATCGGCTTCGATTTTTTCGGAAAGGATCATACGCAAAATCAAAGTGCTACAGCGTCCGTTGCGCGTCCGAAAGGACGCGCGGCGCTGTAGAGCGCTAGGAAGTCGGGTGCCGGGGCAAGAAAGTCAAGACGGGTTTTTGCGGCTCCTGCCAGAACCGGCCGGCGATGACGCCGCGTCGGCCGGTGTTGTCGGCCGCGACCTGTCAGCGCTTGGCCACCTGATCGCCCACTGGTGCAGCGAGGTTGCTCGCCTCTTAACATCAAATTTACGAGCCTAGCGGTTTTCCAGCGCGCGATCGGGATTTGGCATGTACATTGCTCGTCCGGTCATCGAGATCACTTGGTGCGAATCAAGACCCAGATCATTGCGACACTACTGAGCGCTGCGGCCCTGATTGGCCTGGTGGGCGGCATAGCGATATTCTCCCAGATGTCGCTGACCAGATCCCACGCGCTGGCCGAGGCGACAAGCGCCGGGCGGCAACTGGCGGAAGCCATAGCCTTCAAAGCTTCCGATGCGCGGCCGGTGTTCGAGAGGCCCGAGGCGCTACGCGAGTTCGTGACCTCGCAGCACGGCCGTTCGAAACGCGATCTCGTCGTCGTCGATCGCGGCAAGGTCATCCTGGCCGACGTCCCCGGTGAGGAACAGAATGTCGGAACCGTGTTCGAGCACGATCGCGGCAACGAAGTCGCCCGCACGCTCGACGATGGCGAGCCGCGCGACTTCGTCGAAGACAGCGGCGACGTGTCCGAGCCGATCAACCTGGTCGTTGTTCCGATCGAGGACACCCCCGGTAAGGTCGTCGGCGCCGTGCTGTACGAATACACGCCGCTGCTGCGCGCCGTCCAACACCGGACCAACGACATGCTGTGGCTTGTCGGCCTTTCCACTGTCGCAGCCATGCTGGTTGCCGCGCTCTCCGCTTTCCTGTTGCTCAGCCGTTTCGGCGCCGGCCTTTCCGGCCTCAACCGCGGCATCGAAGCGCTGGCACGTGGCGACGCCGGCTCTCGTATCGGCGGCACGTCCAGGGACGAGTTCGGCCAGTTGGCGCAAGGCTTCGACAGCATGGCGTCGCAGCTCGAATCCTCGCGCCTGCAGCTCGTCGACCAGAAGGCTTACATCGAGGATATCGTGCGCACGGTCGCCGAGGGCATCGCCGTCCTCGACGGCGAGGGGCGGATCGTGTCGGTCAATCCGGCGGCCGCCGACATTGCGGGGCGGCACGCCAGCAAGATCGAGGGGCAGGACTGGCGCTCGGTGCTGGAGATGCGGGGACTGTCGGGAGACAGGCTGACGCCGGGAGCATCCCCGGTCGAACTGGCGCTGGCCACGGGTCGCCGACACCAGAGCGAGGTGCGGCTGGTGAAGCCGGACGGATCGCAGCTGCCAGTGGTCGCGAGCTGCAACCCGCTCAATCGCGCCGATGGCGGCATCGTGCTGACGCTCAGCGACATCAGCGAATTGCGCAGCGCCGAGCGGGCGGTGAACGATCGCGCCGAGGAGTTGGCGACGCTCAACCACGAATTGAAGCAGACGTCGCAAGCCACGACCCGCCTGGTCAAGCTTGGAGAATTGCTGCAGGCCTGCGTTACCTTCCATGAGGCATTTTCCGTCGTCGGCTCAGCCATGCCCGACTTTTTCGATGGCCTGAGCGGAACCGTCCACCTGACCAGCGCCTCGCGCAATCTTGTCGAGGAGATGGCGCATTGGGGCGATGTGCGGTCAAGCGTCGGGCAATTTGCCCCGGAAGACTGCTGGGCGCTGCGCCGCGGCCAGGAGCATGTCGCGGGTCCCGGCATGCTGACGCCGCGCTGCAACCACATCACCGAAAATGGCGGTCGCGGCTATGTCTGCATGCCGCTGGCGGCGCAGGGCGAAACGCTTGGCATCCTGCATCTGTGCGAACCCGATGCCGCCGAGAGGCCGCAATGGCTCTCGGAGCGGCAACAGGTGCTGCGCGGCGTCGTCGACACGCTGGCGCTGGCGCTGGCCAATCTGCGTCTGCGCGAGACGCTGCGCCAGCAATCGATCCGCGACCCCAACACCGGGCTCTACAACCGCCGTTATCTCGAGGAGACAAGCAGTCGCGAGTTGAGGCGCCTGCAGCGTTCCGGGCAGCCGATGGCGGTAATCATGCTCGACGTCGATCATTTCAAGCAATTCAACGACACGTTCGGCCATGAAGCGGGCGACCTCGTGCTCAAGCAGGTCGCCGCCGCGCTGCTCGACCACGCCAGGGATAGCGATGTGGTGTCTCGCTATGGCGGCGAGGAATTCGCGCTGATGCTTCCGGGGACGTCGCTCGCCGATGCCGCCGAGCGCGCCGAGGCACTGCGCAAGGCGATCAAGCAGCTGCATCTGGCGCATCGCGGCCGCACGCTCGGCACCATTACGGCCTCATTCGGCGTGTCCGCCTTCCCGGAGCTCGGTGCGTCGTGGGTAGAGATCGTCAACGCCGCGGATCGTTCGCTCTATCAGGCAAAAGCGGACGGACGCGACCGCGTCGTTGCCGGACTGGGCAAGGCCGATCCCGACTGGGACCTTTCCACGGACAGCCAGAGCGTTGGTTAACCCGACAGGGCGACCTCGGCATGTCGCGTGTCGACGCTGGCGGCATCGATGGCGCGCATCGCCTCGCAATCGCCGATCTCGGCCATGATCCGCCCGGCGGCGGCGAGAGCCTGCTCGCGGCTCCGCCAGCGCACCACGTCGACCCAACCGCCATCATCCCGCCGGGCCAGGCAGCGGCTTACGAAACCCGGTTGGCGCGCCAGCCAGTCGCTGACCAGGCTGCTGCTGGCGGCAAAGCCCGCTTCGGTCCCGGGTTTGAGCCGAAAATTGACGATTTCCAGGGTCTCGGTCATTTCGCGTCCAGCACGTCGCGCAGTTTTGCCGCCAGTTGCTCGATGGTGAAGGGCTTGGCCAGGAAATGCACGTCATGGTCGAGCACGCCGTTGTGGACCACGGCATTTCTGGTGAAGCCGGTGGTGAAGATCACCTTCAGCCGCGGCAGGCGCGCAAGCGCCTCCTCGGCGAGCTTACGGCCGTTCATCACCGGCATCACGATGTCGGTGAACATGAGCGCCACACCAGGATTGTCGGCCAGCTTTTGCAGCGCTTCCTGGCCGCTTGCGGCGTGTATCACAGTGTAGCCGAGTTCGCGCATGGCATCCGTGGTGGAAGCCCGCACGCGTGGATCGTCCTCGACGACAAGAATCGTTTCGGTGACCGGCACGGCGGGATTTAGGGCTCGCTCCGAAGGCACGGCGGCATCGTCCGCGCCGAAGAAGCGCGGCAGATAGATCCTGATCGTGGTGCCTTGGCCGGGTTCCGAGTAGATCTTGACGTGACCGCCGGACTGTTTGACGAAGCCGAACACTTGGCTGAGCCCAAGGCCGGTGCCCTTGTCGACCGGCTTGGTGGTGAAAAACGGCTCGAAAGCCCGCTCCATGACGTCTGCCGGCATGCCGGCGCCGGTGTCGCTGACCGCAATCATCACATACTGACCGGCTTTGACATCGGCATGGGTGGCGGCGTAGCCGTCGTCGAGATGGCTGTTGGCGGTCTCGATGGTCAGCTTGCCGTCCTCGCCCATGGCGTCGCGCGCATTGACCGCCAAATTGAGGATGGCGTTCTCGATCTGGCTCGGATCGGCATGTATCCTCCACAGGCCGCCAGCCAGAACGGTTTCGATGCGGATGGTTTCGCCGAGCGCCCGTCGAAGCAGGTCCGACATGCCGGTGACCAGACGGTTGGTGTCGACGATCTGCGGCGCCAGCGGCTGCTGACGCGAGAAGGCGAGCAGCCTGGCAGTCAGATTGGCGGCCCGGGTCGCCGCGTCGACCGCCGCCTCGATGAATTTCGCGATGTCGTGCTCGCCGCGCGCGAGTTTGCGCTGGGCGAGGTTCATGGCACTGATGATCACCGCCAGCATGTTGTTGAAATCGTGGGCGATGCCGCCGGTCAGCTGGCCGACCGCTTCCATCTTCTGCATCTGGCGGATCTGCGATTCGGCCGTTTCGCGCGTCCGGATCTCGTTTCCGAGCTCGATGTTCTTGCGCATCAGCTCTTCCTGGGCGACAGCGACCTCGCGAAAACGGCGGCGCGACAGGCGGATCGTGTAGGCGCCGAGCAGGAAAATCGCCAGCAGAGCTGCGAATGAGCCGATACGCAGCCAGCTTTCGACCCGGTCGGTATGCTCGTCGCGGGCAGCGATTGCCGCGCCGCTGAAGCGCCGAATCGTGTCCATGCTGGCCCTGATCTGGTCCATGGCGACCTTGCCCTGGCCGCTGCGAACCAGTTCCAGCGCTTTCGCCGCGTCGCCGTGATCGTAAAGCGCGATCGTCTGCGTCAGTTCAGCCTGCTTCAGCGAAAGCGCGTCCTTGATGCGATTGATCTGCTGGACGAGTTCGTCGTCCGGCGCCGTCATGCTATCGACGCGGGCAAGCTGGCCCGGAATGGCCTCGACCGCCTGCCGATAGGGCTGGAGGTAGGATTTATCCCCGGTCAGGAGATAGCCGCGCTGGCTGGTTTCGGCGTCCTGCGCCAGCGAAAGCAGGCCGGACAGCGATTCCTGGTACTCGATTGCCTCGCGCGCCGCCTCGCGATTGGCCCTCTGGCCCTCGACCAGCACCGCGCGCGTACCGACGATCAACGCCAGCACGCCGAAGCCGATGAAAAGCGGCAGCGATTGCCATCGCATGGCACGTCGAAGACGAGCAATCATTTGATAAGCTGGACCAAAAGGAGTTCCCCGCGGGCAGCATTTGGTAAGCGGCGGCGGGGCGGAACGCAATATGCCGTCGTCCTGAAGCCGGCAATCCGTGGCCAGCCTTGCGAAACGGTGATCATTTGGCTAAGGAGGCCGCGCATTCAGCGGTCGGCTTCTGTCGGGCGCTTTCTTCCCCTTTCGGCCCGGGCCGGCTTCAGTCAAAGGCATTTCGCTTCCATGGCGCGCATCGTGATGAAATTCGGCGGAACCTCCGTCGCCGACATCGCCCGCATCCGCAACGTGGCGCGTCACGTCAAACGCGAGGTCGATGCCGGCCATGAAGTAGCCGTGGTGGTCTCGGCGATGGCCGGCAAGACCAACGAGCTCGTCGGCTGGACGCGCGAAGCCTCGCCGATGCATGATGCGCGCGAATATGACGCCGTCGTCGCCTCGGGCGAACAGGTCACCGCCGGCCTTCTGGCGATCACGCTGCAGAATATGGGCGTGCACGCCCGCTCCTGGCAGGGCTGGCAGATCCCGATCAAGACCGACAACGCGCATGGCGCGGCGCGCATCTTGGACATCGATGGCGCGTTTTTGATCAAGCGTTTCGGCGAGGGTCAGGTGGCAGTCGTCGCCGGTTTCCAGGGCATCGGTCCGGACAACCGCATCGCCACGCTCGGCCGCGGCGGCTCCGATACGAGTGCGGTGGCCATTGCCGCCGCGGTCAAGGCCGATCGCTGCGACATCTACACCGATGTCGACGGCGTCTACACCACCGATCCGCGCATCGAACCCAAGGCGCGGCGGCTTAACAAGATTTCGTTCGAGGAAATGCTCGAAATGGCCTCGCTCGGCGCCAAGGTGCTGCAGGTGCGTTCGGTCGAGCTTGCCATGGTGCACAGGGTGCGTACTTTCGTGCGGTCGTCCTTCGACGATCCCGATGCGCCCGGAATGGGGGATTTGCTCAATCCTCCGGGAACGCTCATTTGCGACGAGGAAGAGATCGTGGAACAGCAGGTCGTCACCGGAATTGCCTACGCCAAGGACGAAGCGCAGATTTCGCTGCGCCGGGTCGGCGACCGCCCGGGCGTTGCCGCCGGCATTTTCGGCCCGCTGGCCGAGGCCAACATCAATGTCGATATGATCGTCCAGAACATCTCCGAGGACGGCAAGTTCACCGACATGACGTTCACCGTGCCGTCCGGTGACGTCGACAAGGCGCTGGCAGTGCTCGAGCGCCTGAAGGCTTCGATCGGCTACGATGTGGTGCAGTCCGAGGCCGGCATGTCGAAGGTTTCGGTCATCGGCATCGGCATGCGCAGCCATGCGGGCGTGGCCGCCACCGCCTTCAAAGCGCTGGCCGACAAGGCCATCAACATCCGGGCCATCACCACCTCCGAGATCAAGATTTCGATACTGATCGACGGTCCCTACACGGAACTCGCGGTTCGCACTTTGCATTCCGTCTACGGTCTGGATAAGCAGTAGCGAGAACGATTTGAGTTGTTGCGTGTGCGCCGGTCGCAGTGGAAACTGCGGCGGGCAAAATGCCCATTGGAGAAGAAGCCGCGATGCGTGATACGGCCAGTGGCCCGCGCGTTCTGCTCAAACGGCTCCGCGAGCTCATGCAGGAGCCGCTGGAGCCACAGGAGCGGCTTGACCGGATCGTGCGCGACATCGCCTCCAACATGGTCGCCGAAGTCTGCTCGCTCTATGTGCTGCGCGCCGATTCGGTGCTCGAACTCTATGCCACCGAGGGTCTGAACCCGAACGCCGTTCATCTGGCGCAGCTCCGGCTGGGTCAAGGCCTGGTCGGCACTATTGCCGCCAGTGCGCGGCCGCTCAACCTTTCCAATGCGCAGGAACACCCGGCCTTCGCCTACCTGCCGGAGACGGGCGAAGAGATCTACAATTCCTTCCTCGGCGTGCCGGTGCTCAGGGCAGGGCGCACGCTGGGCGTGCTCGTGGTGCAGAACAAGACCATGCGCCACTACCGCGACGACGAGGTCGAGGCGTTGGAAACCACCGCCATGGTGATCGCCGAGATGATCGCCACCGGCGATCTTGCCCGGCTGACGCGGCCCGGCCTCGAACTCGACCTGCGCCGTCCCGTCAGCTTCACCGGCCTGTCGTTCAACGAAGGCGTCGGGCTTGGCCATGTCGTGCTGCACGAGCCGCGCATCGTCGTCACCAATCTGTTCAACGAGGACAGCGAGGAGGAGGTCCGCCGGCTGCAGTCCTCGCTCGGCTCGCTCAGGCTGTCCATCGACGACATGCTGGAGCGGCGCGAGGTCGCCTTCGAGGGCGAGCACCGTGAGGTGCTCGAGGCCTACCGCATGTTCGCCAATGACAGCGGTTGGGTGCGCCGGCTGGAAGAGGCGATCCGCAACGGCCTGACGGCGGAAGCTGCTGTCGAGAAGGTGCAGAGCGACATGCGCGCCCGCATGCTGCACATGACCGATCCCTATCTGCGCGAGCGGATGAGCGATTTCGACGATCTCGCCAACCGGCTGCTGCGCCAGCTGATGGGGCGCGGGCCGGACGATGTCGCAGCCTCGCTGCCGAAGGACGCCATCCTGGTCGCGCGTTCGATGGGCGCGGCAGAGCTGCTCGACTATCCCAGGGACAAGTTGCGCGGCGTGGTGCTGGAGGACGGCGCCGCCACCAGCCACGTCGTCATCGTCGCGCGCGCCATGGGCATCCCGGTCGCCGGCCAGATGAAGGGCGCCGTTTCCATGGCGGAAAACGGCGATGCCATCATCGTCGACGGCGAGGAAGGCGCCATTCATCTGCGGCCGCAGCCGGACCTCGAAGCCGCCTATGCCGAAAAGGTCCGCTTCCGGGCGCGCCGGCAGGAGGTCTACCGCGAACTGCGCAAGAAGCCGTCTGTGACCAAGGACGGCGTGCAAGTCGATCTGTTGATGAATGCAGGTCTCGCCGTCGACCTGCCGCAGCTGGCCGAAGCGGGTGCGGCCGGCATCGGCCTGTTCCGCACCGAATTGCAGTTCATGGTCGCCTCGACCTTCCCCCGCGCCGAAGCGCAGGAGAAACTCTACCGCGACGTGCTCGACGCGGCGCGCGGCAAACCAGTCACCTTCCGCACCATCGACATTGGCGGCGACAAGGTGCTGCCCTACTTCAAGGGCGCCATCCAGGAAGAAAACCCGGCGCTGGGCTGGCGGGCGATCCGCCTGACGCTCGACCGGCCGGGCCTGCTCAGGACCCAGATCCGCGCTCTGCTGAAGGCCTGCGGCGGCCGCGAACTGAAGCTGATGCTGCCGATGGTGACGGAACTCGGCGAAATCGCCCAGGCGCGCGAAATCATCGACCGCGAGGTCAGGCATCTCTCGCGCTTTGCCCATCATCTGCCGACCAGTCTCAAGCTCGGCGCCATGCTGGAAGTGCCGTCGCTGCTCTTCCAGCTCGACGAATTGATGAAGGCGGTCGACTTCGTCTCGGTCGGCTCCAACGATCTGTTCCAGTTCGTCATGGCGGTCGATCGCGGCAACACGCAGCTGTCCAACCGCTTCGACACGCTGTCGGCGCCGTTCCTCAGGGTGCTGAAGCAGATTGCCGACGCCGGCGAACGCAACCACACGCCGGTGACGCTGTGCGGCGAACTGGCGGGAAAACCCATATCCGCCATGGCGCTGATCGGCCTTGGCTACCGCTCGATCTCGATGTCGCCGGCCTCGATCGGCCCGGTCAAGGCGATGCTGACCGAACTGCCGCTGGAGGAATTGCAGGCCTTCTTTGCCGACAATCTGATGGCGCCGGCGCATGGGCTGCCGATGCGGGCGCTGCTGCAGGCCTTTGCCGACGACCGCTCCATCCCGCTATAGCATCAACCATGGTAAATCTTCCCCGCGAGCGTATGGATCAGGTCGTCAAGCGTTTCGAGATGCTCGAAGCGCAGATGTCGGCCGGCCCGGCGGCCGATGTCTATGTGAAGATGGCCTCGGAATATTCCGAGCTGCAGGACATGGTGGCCAAGGTCAGGGAATTGCGCTCAGTCGAGCATGAGCAGGCCGACCTCAAGGCGATGCTTGCCGATAAAAGCACCGATGCCGAGATGCGGGCGCTGGCCGAGGCCGATCTGCCCGGGGTCGAGGAGCGTATCGAGGAACTGCAGAAGGACATCCAGATTCTGCTGCTGCCCAGGGATGCCGCCGACGACAAGAACGCCATCCTCGAAATCCGCGCCGGCACCGGCGGCGATGAGGCAGCGCTTTTCGCCGGCGACCTGTTTCGCATGTATGAGCGCTATGCCGCCGAGCGCGGCTGGCGCTTCGAGACGGTTTCGGCCAGCGACGGCGACGCCGGCGGCTTCAAGGAAATCATCGCCACCATTTCCGGCAAGGGGGTCTTTGCCCATCTGAAATTCGAATCCGGCGTGCACCGTGTGCAGCGCGTGCCGGCGACCGAGGCCAGCGGGCGCATTCATACCTCGGCGGCGACGGTGGCCGTACTGCCGGAAGCCGAAGAGGTCGATATCGACATTCGCGCCGAAGACATCCGCATCGACACGATGCGCGCCTCGGGTTCGGGCGGCCAGCACGTCAACACCACCGATTCTGCGGTGCGCATCACCCATTTGCCAACCGGCATTATGGTGGTGCAGGCGGAAAAGTCGCAGCACCAGAACCGGGCCAAAGCCATGCAGATCCTGCGCGCACGGCTCTATGACATGGAGCGCAGCAAGGCGGACGAGGAGCGTTCCGAGGCGCGCAAATCACAGGTCGGGTCGGGCGACCGCTCGGAGCGCATCCGCACCTACAATTTCCCGCAGGGGCGCCTTACCGATCACCGCATCAACCTGACGCTCTACAAGCTCGACCGGGTGATGATGGGCGAGCTGGACGAGGTCATCAACGCGCTGATCGCCGACCACCAGTCGAAGCTGCTCGCCGATATCGGCCTCGATGGCTGATCATCTGCCCGGCACGCTCGGGCCGCTGCTGCGGGCAGCGCGGGAGCGGCTTGCCGCGGCCGGCGTCGCCGATCCGGCACTGGACGCCAGGCTGATCGTCGAACATTTTTGCGGTACGACCCGTACAGAGGCCATCGCCGAGCCGCAACGGGCGCTTGATGCCGATGCCGTTGCCGCGATCGATGCCGCCTTGCGGCGGCGCCTTGCCGGCGAACCGGTGCACCGCATCCTCGGCTATCGCGAATTCTACGGCCTGCGTCTTGCGCTGTCCCCGGAAACGCTGGAGCCGCGGCCGGACACCGAAACACTGGTCGAGGCGATCCTGCCCTTTGCCAGCGAAACGGCCGAAAGGCTGGGGGAATGCCGCATCCTCGATCTCGGCACCGGCACCGGCGCCATTGCGCTGGCCTTGCTCAGCGCCGTTCCCGCCGCGACCGCCACCGGCGTGGATATTTCACAAGATGCGCTCACGACCGCGACCCGCAATGCCGAGCGGCTCGGGCTGACCGGCCGGTTTGAGGCGCTGCACTCCGACTGGTTCGCAAAAGTTTGCGGCCGCTACCATGTAATTGCCGCAAACCCTCCCTATATACCTTCTGAAGACATTGGAAATCTGCAGGACGAGGTCCGCGATTTCGATCCGCGCAGAGCCCTCGATGGCGGTGTGGACGGTCTTGGCCCCTACAGGATCATCGCCGCCGAGGCGGCAAGGTTTTTGGAAGCACAAGGCAAGATTGCGGTCGAGATCGGCCACACGCAGCGCAATGAGGTCAAAGACATATTCGCGACGGCCGGCTACAGGCTGGCCGGGGCATTTGTCGATCTTGGCGGAAACGACAGGGTTCTTATGTTTGAACAGGGAAAGCCTTGACGCAGTGCAAAAAAGCGCTTGGCAATGCCGGGGAATGCGGCTAGGGTCCGCTTTAACCGGATGAGACGAAGCAGGCAGTGCTCTTAGCGATTCGGTTTTCCTTGGAAATAGCTGCCTTCTTGCGCAAACGACGCCCAAGCTTCGAGCGGGAATCGTCCGGCAAGTGATGTAACCGGAACAGGATGACACGTGGCGCCAACGCAATTGATGCGGGCGAACGCCGGTGAAGAGACGAAACGGCTGGCTGCATGAGCGCCTCCGTTCGTGAAAGTTTTTCGAAAATTTCAAAATGAAGAGAGTCTAATGAGGCCACAACAGCAGAACAGGCGCATGCGCGGTCGCAACAACAATGGCGGCGGCGGCGGCAACAACAATAACAACAATAACAACCGCAAGGGCCCAAACCCCCTGACGCGCAACTATGAGAGCAACGGCCCGGACGTGAAGATCCGTGGATCGGCTCAGCAGATCGCCGAGAAATACGCCACTCTGGCCCGTGACGCGCACAGCTCCGGCGACCGGGTGATGGCGGAGAACTACCTTCAGCACGCCGAGCACTACAACCGCATCATTGCCGCCGCTCAGGCGCAGTTGCCGATCCAGAATGCCCAGCAAAACCGCGACGATTTCGACGACGACGAAGATCGCGACGATTTCGACAATGCCGGCAACGGCAATGGCGGCGAGACGCAAGCTCCGCAGGCCAACCACGGAAACGGTCCGCAGCCGACGATCGAAGGCACGCCGGCCGAACTGGCATATGGCCAGGAAAACAGCCGCGAGAACAACAATGGCCGTGACAATAATGGCCGCAACAATAACGGGCGCGACAACAACGGCCGCAACCGTGACCGCCGCCCCAATGGCGGTTATGGCCAGAACGACCAGCGTGGCGACTATGCCCAACGCGGCGAGCAGAATGGCCAGCGCGGCGACCAGCAGCGCTTCACCGAAACCCCGGTGCAGGCGGAGGCCGTTTCCGCGGTTGAACCCGAAGCCGAGACCGGTTTCTCCGAGCCGGCGCCGCTGTACGAAAACTTGTCGCCGGCGGCTCTTGCCGCCCGTGCCGAACTCAATGAGGCCGCTGCCGAGAACGGCGCTGCCCGCCGCCCGCGGCGTCCGCGCCGCCCGCGCACCAGTACCGATCTTGTCGGTGACGACCAGCCTGCTGGTGACTTGGTTGGTGCCGAGCAGCCGAACAGCGCCAGCGACGCCGCTGCTACCACCGAGGTGGTGGATGCGGCGCCGGCTGAAAGCCCTGCCGTCGACCCGTTCGTCGTCGACGCCAACAACTGACCGGACAAGACGGCAATCCTTGAAACGGCGGAGAGAAATCTCCGCCGTTTTCGTTTGCTTAGGTATGCAATATCCTGTGCCGGACGTCTTGAGCGGCAATGGTTTGCGCCCCATATCTGGCGGGAACTGGATCCGGCTCCGATGAGCGGGTCCGTCACCGCAATCTGATCCGGTGCCGCAAAGCGGGCCGGTGATGGAAGGAGACAGATATGAACCTCGAGAAATACTCCGAGCGCGTCCGCGGATTCATCCAATCCGCCCAGACCATGGCGCTCTCGCGCAACCACCAGCAATTCACTCCCGAACACATGCTGAAAGTCCTCGTCGATGACGATGAGGGTCTGGCCGCCTCGCTGATCGAGCGCGCCGGCGGCAATGTCCGCGACGTCAAGCTCGGCGTCGAGACCGCACTCGAAGCCATGCCCAAGGTGGAAGGCGGCAATGGCCAGCTCTACCTGGCGCAGCCGTTGGCCAAGGTGTTTTCGACGGCCGAGGAATTGGCCAAGAAGGCCGGCGACAGCTTTGTCACCGTCGAGCGGCTGCTGCAGGCGCTGGCGATGGAGAAGTCGGCCAAGACGGCCGATATCCTGGCCAAGGCCGGCGTCACAGCACAGGCGCTGAACCAGGTGATCAACGATGTCCGCAAGGGCCGCACCGCCGATTCGGCGAGCGCCGAACAGGCCTATGATGCGCTGAAAAAATACGCGCGCGACCTGACCGCCGATGCCCGCGCCGGCAGGCTGGACCCTGTGATCGGCCGGGACGACGAGATCCGCCGCACCATCCAGGTGCTGTCGCGGCGCACCAAGAACAACCCTGTGCTGATCGGCGAACCCGGCGTCGGCAAGACGGCTATCGCCGAAGGCCTGGCGCTGCGCATCGTCAATGGCGACGTGCCGGAATCGCTGAAGGACAAGCAATTGATGGCGCTCGACATGGGCGCGCTGATTGCCGGCGCCAAATATCGCGGCGAATTCGAAGAGCGGCTGAAGGCCGTGCTCAATGAAGTCACCGCTGCCGCTGGCGGCATCATCCTGTTCATCGACGAGATGCACACGCTGGTCGGCGCCGGCAAGGCCGATGGCGCCATGGATGCCTCGAACCTGTTGAAGCCGGCTCTGGCGCGCGGCGAACTGCATTGCGTCGGCGCGACCACGCTCGACGAGTACCGCAAGCACGTCGAGAAGGACGCGGCCCTTGCCCGCCGCTTCCAGCCGGTTTTCGTCGACGAGCCGTCGGTCGAAGACACCGTCTCGATCTTGCGGGGCCTGAAGGAGAAATACGAACAGCACCACAAGGTGCGCATCTCGGATTCGGCGCTGGTCGCGGCGGCAACCTTGTCCAACCGCTACATTGCCGACCGCTTCCTGCCGGACAAGGCGATCGACCTCGTCGACGAGGCCGCGTCGCGGCTCCGCATGCAGGTGGATTCCAAGCCGGAGGCGCTGGACGAGATCGACCGCCGCATCATGCAGCTCAAGATCGAGCGCGAGGCGCTGAAGGTCGAGAAGGACGAGGCGTCGAAGGATCGGCTCGCCCGGCTTGAAAAGGAGCTTGCCGGCCTCGAGGAGGAATCGACCGAGATCACCGCCAGATGGCAGTCGGAAAAGCAGAAGCTCGGGCTTGCCGCCGACCTGAAGAAACAGCTCGACGAAGCCCGCAACGAGCTTGCCATTGCCCAGCGCAAGGGTGAATTCCAGCGCGCCGGCGAGCTTGCCTATGGCAAGATCCCGGAGCTGGAAAAGAAGCTCCGGGAAGCCGAAGCCCAGGACGGCAAGGCCGGCATGGTCGAAGAGGTGGTCACACCCGATCACGTTGCCCATATCGTGTCGCGCTGGACCGGTATTCCGGTCGACAAGATGCTGCAGGGCGAACGCGACAAGCTGCTGCGCATGGAAGACGAGATCGGCAAGCGTGTCGTCGGCCAGGGCGAGGCGGTGCAGGCGGTGTCGAAAGCTGTACGGCGCGCCCGTGCTGGCCTGCAAGATCCGAACCGGCCGATCGGCTCGTTCATGTTCCTCGGGCCGACCGGCGTCGGCAAGACGGAGCTGACCAAGGCGCTGGCGAGCTTCCTGTTTGACGATGAGAGCGCGATGGTGCGCATCGATATGTCGGAGTTCATGGAGAAGCACTCGGTCGCCCGGCTGATCGGCGCACCTCCTGGCTATGTCGGCTATGAGGAAGGCGGCGCGCTGACCGAAGCGGTGCGGCGCCGGCCCTATCAGGTCGTGCTGTTTGACGAGATCGAGAAGGCGCATCCCGATGTCTTCAACGTGCTGCTGCAAGTGCTCGACGACGGGCGGCTGACCGATGGCCAAGGCCGTACGGTCGACTTCCGCAACACGCTGATCATCATGACGTCGAACCTCGGCGCCGAATATCTGGTCAATCTCGACGAAGACCAGGATGTCGATGCCGTGCGTGACGAGGTGATGAGCGTGGTGAGAGCCTCGTTCCGGCCGGAGTTCCTCAACCGCGTCGACGAGGTGATCCTGTTCCACCGGCTGCGCCGGCAGGATATGGGCCGCATTGTCGAGATCCAGCTCAAGCGGCTGGAAAGCCTGCTTGTCGACCGCAAGATCACGCTGTCGCTCGACCAGGAATCGATCGACTGGCTGGCGGCCAAGGGCTACGATCCGGCCTATGGCGCGCGGCCGCTGAAGCGGGTGATGCAGAAGGACCTGCAGGATCCGCTGGCGGAGAAGATTCTGCTCGGCGAGATCCTCGACGGTTCGACCGTCAAAGTCACCGCTGGGTCCGACAGGCTGAATTTCCGCTCGAAGCCCACTGTGGTGGCGACTGAAGCCGCAGCCTGATCAATACGCCGCGCGTCCCGAACGGACGCGCGGCGTTTTCTTGTGAATTCGCCGGGGGGGCGCATATGACGCTGGACGACTACAACAGCCTCTGCGCCTCGCTGCCGCAAACGACTCATGTCGTGCAATGGGGTGGCGCGCATGTCTGGAAAGTCGGCGGCAAGGTCTTTGCCATTGGCGGCTGGAATGATGGCGGCCAGCTTTTCGTCACCTTCAAATGTTCCGAAATGGCCTATGACATTCTGAAGGACCAGCCCGGCTGCCGGCCGGCGCCGTACCTCGCTTCGCGCGGCATGAAATGGATCCAGCGTCAGACAAGCCAGAGCATGGATGATGATGCGCTGAAGGACTATCTCGGCGAAAGCCATCGCCTCGTTGTCCTCAAGCTGACGAAACAGACGCGCAAGGAATTGGGCCTGTAGCGACCTTGAAATCCGCCATCTTCATGCCCGGTTCATGTTGGAAAGCTTATGTTCTGGTTTGCTGGCGAAGGGGTTTGCCTGCAGGCTTTTGACGGTCAGGGCGTTGCTTGCGCATCTAAACGGTGGCGAGAGCGTTCTGAAGGGATACTGCCGGGGCGGCGGCAATTACGGACCGGAGAGTTTGACCACCATGTTCCGCACGATCTTTGCCTTTTCGGTGCTCGCCGCCGGGCTGCTTGCGTCGAGCGCCATGGCATCGCCGACGGTGGATAACGCACTACCGGTTGTTCGCGCTGCCGATAGCGGCGGCATCCTGCTTGCCCAGGACGGCAATCTCGACATCTATTACGACGCCAGGGGCAACCGCGTCATCGTCGATGCCGACACCGGCAAGGTCATCGCCATCCAGCCGCCGCAGACCAGGCTCGACCGCCGTGCGCTGCGCCGCCAGATGCGGGCGCGCGAACTCGGACGCGCACCGGCCGAGGATGACGACCGTTATTATCTCGATGATCCCGAGGACATGGCGCGTTTCCGCCGCAGGCAATTGGAAGAGCAGGGCAGGGTCATCATCCCACCGGCCGACGACTACGATCCTGACAGTGACAATTCGGTGGACGCCTATCCGGCGGCGCCACAGGATGACGCCAATGATGGCGACATTTATCCGGAAGCACCGAAGTCTGCCGAGCCGCGGCCCGTCAAGCGCCAGCCGCTGAACGAGGCTTCGATCGACCCGGCGGCACCCGGCGACCAGGCCGCTCTGCCACCCAAGACCGAGGGCGGCAAGACTGTCGTTGATCCCTCGCTTTCACTCGGTGCGCGCCAGGATGTGGCTGCCTTGCAGGTGCTGCTCGACCGCGCCGGCGCCTCGCCCGGCGTCATCGATGGACGGTTTGGCTCCAATGTCGACAAGGCGCTGGCCGCCTACAACCAGATCACCGGCAGCAATCTGCGCTCGACCGACGCGGTCGGCATCCAGGCAGCGCTGGCGCAAACCGGCGGCGACGCTTTCGCCAATTACACGATCACCCCCGAGGACGCGGCCGGCCCCTATGTCGCCTCGATACCGGAAGACTACAGCCAGAAAGCGCAGCTCGATCGCATGGCCTACACCTCTGTCACCGAGGCCTTGGCTGAGCGCTTCCACATGGACGAGAATTATCTGAAGGGACTCAATCCCGAGGCCGACTTCAACCGTCCCGGCACCATCATCAAAGTCGCCAATTTCGGCAGGCTGGTCTCCACTCCGGTTGCCCGCATCGTCGCCGACAAGGACAAAAAGCAGGTGTTCGCTTATGACGCCGCCGGCAAGCTGGTTGCCGCCTATCCCGCCACCATCGGCTCGGCCGACACGCCTTCGCCGACCGGCACACATACCGTGTCGCGGGTCGCGCTCGATCCGAACTACACCTACAACCCCAGCATCAATTTCAAGCAGGGCCAGAACGACAAGATCCTCACCATTCCGCCGGGGCCGAACGGGCCGGTCGGCTCTGTGTGGATTGCGCTGGACAAGCCGACCTACGGCATTCACGGCACGCCCGATCCCTCCAAGATCGGCAAGACCGAAAGCCATGGCTGCGTGCGCTTAACCAACTGGGATGCGCGAGAACTGGCCAAGCTCGTCTCGCCGGGCGTCACGGTGGAATTCGTCGGCGGACCAACAATCGCGGATGTCGGCGGGACCTCAACCGACGAGTTTACGCAGCAGTGAGGCGCGCGGCGCGGCGGCATAGATGAGCTGTACCAGCAGGATGAAACCGATGCTGAGCAGCGGCGTAATCAGGCACAGCGCCGCGCCGGCCGCCCACAGCGCCTGTGCCTTGACGATACGATTGTAGACCGTGCGCCGCGCTTCAGCGTCCACATCCTCGGCGATCATGCCGTTCCCGTCGGCATACCACCAGCTTGCGAACAGCGTCACGCCCAGCATCAACAGGTTCAGCCAGTAGACGATCACCGCGGTTCGGAACTCGAGGAAGTCAGCCAGCAGGTCGGTCGAGAACGGCAGCAAGGCGATGAAGGCGAGAAAACACAGGTTCAGCGTCGCCAGCCGCCGATCTGACCTGGCGATCAGCCCGTGCTGCGCCTGCTGGCCGAACCAGAAGATGGTCAGCGTCAGGAAGCTCAGCGCATAGGTCAGGAAGCGCGGCGCCAGTGCTGCGATCGCCGAAAGCAGCTCGCCCTCGGAGTGGACCATTTCGTGCGTCGGCACGCGAATCTCAAGCACAATCAGGGTAAGCGCGATGGCAAAGACGCCATCGGTGATGCCGACAACGCGCCCGCGCGCCTCTACCGATGGTTCGAGTGGTCGTTTCATGCGGCTTCCCCCTGCTTTGCGCGTTGCAAGAAACTTAACACGCCATGTGCCGGTTGCATCCATTGAGGCGTGGTTCCTGCCCATGCGGTCAGGTCGATCTGGTTTCAAGGACTGCGAAGCTCTGGCTGGTTGTTGCCAGGGCATCGGAGGTCTAAGCAGGCGCTCATGAAGTCTCCCAGCGAAGCCGCAGCCGTTCCCCTGACCAGCTCTCTTTCCAATGGTTCGTTTTGTCCGCCAGCGCAGCGCAAATTCGTGCTGGTCGCGGCGATCCTGGCATCCGCGCTCGGCTTCATCGACGGTTCGATCCTGGCCATCGCCATGCCGGCCATGCGTGTCGACCTCGGCGCCAGCCTGGCCGAGGCGCAGTGGATTTCCAATGCCTATGCGCTGACGCTATCGGCGCTGATCCTCGCCGGGGGCGCAGCGGGCGATCGATTCGGCTTGCGGCGGGCATTCGTCGCCGGCATCGCCCTGTTCATTGTCGCCTCGCTCGCTTGCGCGATAGCGCCGAATGCGCTGGTGCTCATCGCCTTTCGCGCGGTTCAGGGCATCGGCGCGGCGATCATGGTGCCGGGCAGCCTCGCCATCATCGCCAAGTCCTATCCGAAGAACGAGCGCGGCCGGGCGATCGGCATCTGGGCCGCTGCTTCGGCGCTGACGACGGCACTCGGTCCGGTGCTGGGCGGCTTTGTCCTGGCGGCCTTTGGTGGCGGCATCTGGCGAGCGATCTTTGCCGTCAACCTGCCGCTTGGGCTGATCTCGATCTATCTGCTGCTGGCCAAGATTCCCGCCGACGCGCCGACGGAGAAGCGAAGCCTCGATCTCGGCGGCGCCGCTCTTGCCACGCTTGCCTTCGGGGCGCTTGCCTACGGACTGACCGCGATGAGCGCCGAAGGCGGTGGACTGATGTCGGGGCCGAGCATCGCCGCCGGCGCGCTGCTGCTCGTCGTCTTCATCGTCTTCGAGCTTCGGCAGCGCGAGCCGATGATCGATCTCAAGCTGTTTCGGATCGGCGCCTTTGCCGGCGCCAACGTTGCCACGTTCTTCCTCTATTTCGCGCTGTCGGCCAATTTGTTCTACCTGCCGATGCTCTTGATTGCCGGGTGGGGGCTGAGCACCAAAGAGGTCGGCTTTATCTTCCTGCCGCTGTCGGCGTCGATCGCGCTGCTGTCGGGTCCAGTTGGCCAATGGTCCGATCGGATCGGTCCGCGCTTTCCGATCGCCAGCGGCTGCCTGGTCGTGGCCTTTGCCTTTGCCGGGCTTGCTTTGCTCACCCATGCCGGCATGCACAATTTTTGGACCGGCACGTTTCCACTGATGGCTGTGATGGGGCTTGGCATGGCGCTGGTGGTGTCGCCGCTGTCAACGGCGATCATGACAGCGGTCGAGGACAAGGATACCGGTGCTGCGTCGGGCATCAACAATGCTGTCTCGCGCATTGGCGGACTGATCGCGGTGGCGGCGATGGGGTCGCTCGCGGCCTGGGTCTATTCGACGACGCTCGACACCAGCGTCAGACCTGGCATTCCGGGGTTCGGCGAACCGGCATTGGCCGGCTTGGCGCCCGAACTTGATGCAACACGGCTCGCCGCCAGCGATGCGGCGTTTGCGGCCGTGTCGACGGTGACGGCGCTGCTTTGCCTGCTTGCTGCCATTATCGCCTGGGCGACCGTTTCGGGGCAAAAGCTGCCCTGGTCACGAGCCGAAGAGAATCAGTCGACCTGATTCGGGGCAATCTGATTCGGCGACTAACTCATTCGCAGCACGAAGGCTCAGCCTTCGATCTTGGCGCTGGCGACCTTCAGCGAATTGCTGTCTTCCTGCTTGAGCAGGTCGTCGATGCGTTCGCGTTCGCGCTTGAAGGCGACGAGGTCGTCGCCTTTCAGAACCTTGCCGACCGGCAGGCGCACGCGCATCGGGTCGACCTTGGTGCCGTTGACGATCAGCTCGTAGTGAAGATGCGGACCGGTGGAGAGGCCGGTCTGGCCGAGGAAGCCGATGGTCTGGCCCTGGCGGACATGTACGCCCGGCTCGATGCCTTTGGCAAAGGCGCTCTGGTGATTGTAGGACGTTTCGTAGCCATTGGCATGGCGGATGATGATCTGCTTGCCGTAGCCGCCGGCCCAGCCGGCCTTCTCGACGACGCCGTTGCCGGCGGCGATGATCGGCGTTCCGATCGGCGCTGCCCAGTCGACGCCGGTATGCATGCGGACATAGCCGAGGATCGGATGCCGGCGGGCCCCGAAGCCGGAGCGGAATTTTCCGGCGGGCAGGGGATTGCGCAGCAGGAACTGCTCGGCGCTCGAACCATCCTCGTCGAAATAGTCAGTCGAGCCGTCCTGCATCTGGAAGCGGTAGAAATTTCGCGTCTGGCCGCCGAAGGTCGACGAGACATAGAGAAGTTCCGATTCGTCGGAGGCCTGGTCGTCGCCGTCCGGCTGCGAGAACAGCACGTCGATGCGGTCCGACGGATTGAGCCTGGACTGGAAGTCGACGCCGGAGGCCAAAAGCTTGACCAGTTGCTGGGTCAGCTTCTTAGACATGCCATAGGAATAGGCGGCGCGGTAAATGCCGTCATAGACGTTCGGCAGATTGCCGCGCACCACCACCGGCGCGGAGGAATCGTCAAACGCCGTCAGCAATTCGGGATTCGGTTCGGGTTCCTGCGCCGGCACATACTGGCCGTGATCGTCGAGCGCGATGGTGACGATGTGCGTGGCCTTGTCATAGACGCTGGTGCGGACCACCTTGGCGGCGTCACCATGCACTTCGAGCCCGACGCGCAGCACGGTTCCGGCCTTCAGCGCTGGTGCGTTGAGCAGCTTGCCGATCGCCTCGGCCATGCCGGTGGCGTCATCGCCGGTATAGCCCGAATCGGCAAAGGCCTCGGCAATGTCGCGGTCCCTGGTAAAGGGGATGATTTCCTCGGCGAAAGCCGGGGTCTGGTCGTCGATGGCGACGCGCGGCGCCACCGAAACGTTTTCCGGCACGATCTTGACGTCGTAGGAACCGGCCATCGATTCGGCGAAGGCGTCGCCGAATCGCTGTGGGTCGACATAATGCAGCGAGGCAACCTGGATACCGCCGTCGCTGAGATCCGTACCCGCCTCGCGCACCACCTTTTCCACCTCATCGGCGGACAGGTCGCTCTTTTCGTCGAAAGAGGCCGTCTCGATCGGGAAATCGACCGTCTTCAGGCTCATCTCGCTTTCGACCTTGGCGCCGTAGATCTGGCCGCCAACCGCGGAAGCCGTCGCCGGCTGCGCGGGCGTTGAGTCGCCGTCGTCGCCGAACACCTGCATCGGGTCGAATGGCGGATAGGCGCGGTTGGTGGTGTGGCCGGCGGCCAGTGCCATCTTGATCTGCACGAACGGTACGGTGTGGATAACGTCGCGGTCACCGACCTTGGTCACCATCGACACTTCCATGCGCCGGCGGTCCTTGGCCTTGGCGATCTGGCGCGGCGCCACCAGCCTGGTGGTCTTGGCGACCTCGCCGGAATCGCCGCCGCTTTCGAGCTGGGCCAGCTCGGCGATTTCGGGCGGGGTTGCCAGCTGTTGGCGGCCGTCGAGGGCGGCGAACAGCGCCACGCCCATCAGCACGCTCGAGGTCACGCCAGTAAGGAAGGTGCCCGACAGCCAGCGCGCCGAAACCTCGCGCCGGTCGGGCGGGCCGCTGCGGCCATCCGCGATCAGCGGCGGCTCATTGCCGAGTTCGGCTATGACATCATCCGTGTCTGGCATCCAGAAAGGCTGCTTCTTCCCCGGGCGGAACGGCTTTTCGCTTC
>NZ_JBFUEG010000010.1:230000-231592 GCF_056404315.1 Mesorhizobium sp. P2_D6
TGCACCTTTACTATAGCTTTACATTGGCATTCGTAGTGGCATGTGTAGGATAGGTGGTAGGCTTTGAAACCTGGGCGCCAGCTCAGGTGGAGCCACCCTTGAAATACCACCCTTATTACTATGGATGTCTAACCGCGGCCCGTTATCCGGGTCCGGGACAATGTATGGTGGGTAGTTTGACTGGGGCGGTCGCCTCCTAAAGAGTAACGGAGGCGCGCGATGGTGGGCTCAGAACGGTCGGAAATCGTTCGCTGAGTGCAATGGCATAAGCCTGCCTGACTGCGAGACTGACAAGTCGAGCAGAGACGAAAGTCGGTCATAGTGATCCGGTGGTCCCGCGTGGAAGGGCCATCGCTCAACGGATAAAAGGTACGCCGGGGATAACAGGCTGATGACCCCCAAGAGTCCATATCGACGGGGTTGTTTGGCACCTCGATGTCGACTCATCGCATCCTGGGGCTGGAGCAGGTCCCAAGGGTATGGCTGTTCGCCATTTAAAGCGGTACGTGAGTTGGGTTCAGAACGTCGTGAGACAGTTCGGTCCCTATCTGCCGTGGGTGTAGGAATATTGAAAGGATCTGTCCCTAGTACGAGAGGACCGGGATGGACGGATCTCTGGTGGACCTGTTGTGGCGCCAGCCGCATAGCAGGGTAGCTATATCCGGACGGGATAACCGCTGAAGGCATCTAAGCGGGAAACCCACCTTAAAACGAGTATTCCCTGAGAACCGTGGAAGACGACCACGTTGATAGGCCGGGTGTGGAAGAGCGGCAACGCTTGAAGCTTACCGGTACTAATAGTTCGATCGGCTTGATCGTTCTCATTCCTTATGCTCATCGTGAAACACGATGATCTGACCAGCGCTCACGCGTCGTATCGGCCTTCGGCCGGACGCTCCGCGAGGGCGCCGGAAAACCGGCGACGCGCTTGCGGGCTTACGCCCGAAAGCAAACTGCAGAAGGCGTCGCCTTGGCACAAAAACAGCTTCTCGAATAACGTGCGTTTTGCCGACCTGGTGGTTATGGCGGAGCGGCTGCACCCGATCCCATTCCGAACTCGGCCGTGAAACGCTCCAGCGCTGATGGTACTTCGTCTCAAGACGCGGGAGAGTAGGTCGCTGCCAGGTCTGCCAAACGCACGTTGAACTCACATCCAGAAATTGGATGGAGTGGAATCTTCTCATTACGATTATGTTGATGCATGTCGTTATCCCAAAACCGCTCAACACTTTTGGGCGACATGCATCGAGGCCCGCCAACGGGACTACGGGCCGCGAAAGCGGCCCTTTCATTTGGCGGCTCTTCTAATCCAGTAAGCTTCGGCTTACCTCTAAGGTTGACGCGGGGTGGAGCAGCCCGGTAGCTCGTCAGGCTCATAACCTGAAGGTCACAGGTTCAAATCCTGTCCCCGCAACCAAATACAAAAAGCCCGCCTCGTGCGGGCCTTTTTGTATTTTGCTGTGGTGGCCGGCCGGTTTTAACCTGCATCAGGGGCCCGCAAGGAAGGCGAAGCCGACGCCGCGGGACAGAAAAGCCAAATCCTGTCCCCGCAACCAAATCAAAAAGCCCGCCTCGTGCGGGCCTTTTTGTAT
>NZ_JBFUEG010000011.1:0-214551 GCF_056404315.1 Mesorhizobium sp. P2_D6
CGTCCAGCCAATCCTTAGAAACATCAACTCCACAAATGATCCTGTTCACGGTAACCTGCCTTGTGCGTACGGTTGGAACCAAGCGACTGTTCGGTCGTGCGTGACGAAGGCGAAGATCCCAAGCTCTCCCGCGGCTGTAACCTCAGGTGGTACGGGCGACTTCGCCAAGCCAAGGTCCGGGCGGCCGCCCGGACCTTGGCTCAATCGCTTCAATCCCACGAAATCTCTCTCGTGTAGATACAAGGTGGCGCTAGCGATCTCTTCTCCCCTCGGGGAGAAGGTGGCCGCGAAGCGGCCGGTTGAGGGGGCCTTCAGTCCGGCCCAAACCCCGGTGACGTCGCGCTCCCATCATCCAGCTTCGACAGCCATTCCACCAGCGTCGGCCTGTACCGCGTCAGGCCCTTGTAGGTGGCGAGCTCTTCCGGCAGGTCGCGGATGACGCGGTGCAGGCGCCGCGCCCATTTCGGCTGCGTCACCAGTTCGTCCATCTTGATGAGGTAGCAGCGGATCGGGAAGACGATGCCGTTGGAGCGCGGCAGGCGCCAGAAACTCTGCAGCTCGACGCGCAGATGCACCTTGTCGCCGACATTTTCGGGCGTCACCGTGGTGCGGTCCGGTCCCCATTTGTGATAGTTTTCCGGGCTGGTGTCGAGGCGCGGATTGATGGTCATCGTCCAGTTCAGCCGCCGCGCCGGCTTGCCCTGCTGGATGTTGGTGAGGAATTTCAGCGCCCTGACGAAAATCCCCTTTTCATGCGCCAGCGGCACCGGCGCGTGCCACTCGAAGAAGTTCATGCCGATGTCGAAATCGAGCGACCAGTCGGCCTGGGTGGTGACCATGCCGGCGTCCATCCACAGATTGCCGTCGCGCTGGTCGAGGATGCAGAAATCGCCCTGGCTCTGGCGGGTGATGTATTCCATCGGCCCGTAAGGCAGCGTCGAGGTGTCGCCGAAGGTGAAGGTGTCGTCGATGCCGAGCGGCCGGTTGATCCAGCGCCAGCGGTCGCCGTCGCGCTCAAGCGTGAAATGCTCGGGGTAGCCCAGCGCCTGCTGCTCCATCAGGAGTTCGAGCAGGTCCCAGCCGGCCAGCGTCATATGCGGCAGCGACTGACAGCGCAGCGGATCCTCGGCCAGCACCAAAGCGCGGTCCTGCATCTCGGCGACATAGTGCTCGTCGACGTCGATCAGGTTTTCCAGCACTGAGCCTTTGGGACCGACGACATGCGGCTCGATATTGACCGCATACATGTAGCTGTCTTCGTGGAACGGAAACGGAAACCGCCTGATGTGCTCCGGGCTGTTCTTGAAGGTGAAATCGTCGCGGAACGTTTCCTTGCGAAAGGTGATGCCCAAGCTCGCCTCCTATCTTTCCAGGACCAAAGACTTGCCTTCGAAGCGCGACACGCACGGCATGATCTTGCAGCCCGAACGGTGGTCTTCCTCGCTCAGCCAGTGGTCGTTGTGGATGAACTTGCCGTCATACGAGATGACATTGGTCTCGCATTGGCCGCAGACGCCGCCACGGCAGAGATAGGGCGGATCGACGCTGGCGGCTTCGATCGCTTCGAGCAGGCTCTGCTGCTCGCCGACGCGGATAGTCTTGCCGCTGACGGCAAGTGTGACGTCGAACGGCAGGCCGGGTTGGGGTGCCGCGAAATGTTCGTAATGCACAGTCTCCGGCGGCCAGCCCAGTTCTGCCGCGCGCTCGCGCACCCAGTTGATCATGCCGGCCGGGCCGCAGACATAGAGATGGGTGCCGAGCGGTTGCGACGACAACAGCCGGTCGAGTTCGATTCGCTGGTCCAGATCGTCGTGGTAGAGCCGGATGCGGCGGCCATAGCGTTCCTGCAGGACATCGGCATAGGTGCCGAGCGACGCGGTGCGGCACGTATAGTGTAACTCGAAATTGCCGCCGGAGCCCGCGAGCTGCGCGGTCTGCGCCATGAACGGTGTGATGCCGATGCCGCCCGCAAGCATCAGGTGCTTCTTTGCCCGGAGGTCAAGCGAGAACAGATTGACCGGATAGCTGATGACCATATCCAGGCCGGCGTGGACCCTGCTGTGCATGAACAGCGAGCCGCCCCGGCCGACATCGTCGCGGCGCACGCTGATCGTGTATTCGCGCGTGTCGAGCGGCGAGCCCATCAGCGAATAGGGATTGAGCCTGGTGCGGTCGCCGTCGCGCATCTCGACCACGACATGGGCGCCGCCGGAGAACGTCGGCAGCAGTTCGCCATCGCGCCGGCGGAAATGGAAGCGGGTGACCAGTTCGTTGACCGGAACGACATCGCTGACCACGACATCGAGCTTGGTGGTGCCAGTGCTCATGGGAAGGCCTCCTCCATCGGAGGAATTTCCGAGCGATCCTCGGCGTTGATGCAGACGCCCTGGAAGGCGGCGAGGCGCCTTGAATAGTGGTCGCGCACCAGAAGCAGCAGGCCGCAATGCGAACAGGTCGCCGGCTGCGTCGTCACGTTTTCGGTGATGCCCTTGCAGTGCACGCACTGCATGCGCCGCGCCAGCGACCCGCGATGCTCGGTCTGCATGGAGGTGTGGTCGATGCCGGCTTCGAGTGCCACCTGCATGGCTTGGCCGATCAGTCCTTCGGTGCCGGCGAGATAGAGGCGCAGGCCCATATGAGCGTTGGCCAGCGTCTGCTTCAGCCTCGGCAAGAGGCTGGCGAAGGACGGCGCGACGTGAAACTGCGCCGGCTTCAGGGTTTCGAGCGCGGCAATGTGCTTGCCGTCAGGTCCCGGAATGAAGACGATCTCGGCGCCGTCGAAGAAACCGGGCGGGGCCGTCCTTGCCATATCAACGATCGCCAGCGCGCCTTCCGCATCCGCCAGAAAAAGATGATGCTTGCCGGGCTGCGGAGACAGGGTTCCGTAAATGGGTCGGCTGATGATCGTCTTGGCTGCCATTCTCTCTTTGTGCCCTAAATCCCTCGCTGTCGATTGTGCCTCAACCCTTGGCGGTGCGCTTGGTTTTCTTCGGATCGTCGAAGGGCAGCGGCTGCGCCGTCGCCTTGATCGAACCGCTCGTGTTGCGGATTTCGAGCTTGGTGTCCTTGACCGCGCAGTCGACGTCGAGGCGAGCGATGCCCATCGATTTCTCGACCAGCGGCGAATACATGGCGCAGGTCACCACGCCGACCTTTTTGCCGTCGCGATAGACCGTCGCGCCCTCGTCGGCCGGCTCCTTGCCGTCGAGCAGAACGCCATAGATCTTGAAGCGTTCCTTGCCTTTCAGCCGATAGTGCTCCTCCGCACCGCGGAAGCCGGTTTTCCCTGGGCTGACGGTGAAGTCGAGGCCGAGTTCCCACAGCGTATCGCCGGGGCCTTCATTCTCGAACGGATACTTTTGGGAATTATCGTAGGGATAGAACAAAAGGTAGCTTTCGACGCGCAGCATATCCAGCGTGGTGAAGCGGCAGGGAATGATGCCGGCGCTCTTGCCCTCGTCGAGAATCCTGTCCCAGATCGTGCCGGCATCCTGGCCGCGGCAGAAGATTTCGTAGCCGCGCTCGCCGGTGTAGCCGGTGCGCGAGATCATCACCGGGAAACCGAACAGCTGCGTCTGCATGTGATGGAAATAGGGCAGATCGCGAATGCCCGGCACGTGCTTGGCGAGGTAATCGACCGCCGTCGGCCCCTGCAGTGACAGATCGTGCAGATTGTCGTCGAAGCGCAGCGAGACGTCGCGGCCGACGGAAGCGCGCTGCAATTCCTCATGGCCGGTGCCGGAGCCGTGCACCACCATCCAGGCGTTCGGGCCGGTGCGGTAGAGGATGCAGTCGTCGGTGAATTTGCCGGCCTCGTTCAGCATGCAGGCATAGGCCGACTTGCCGGGATAGATCTTTTCGACGTCGCGCGTTGTGGCGAGATCGATGAGGTGCGAGGCATGCGGCCCGGTGATGTGAACCTTCTTTAGGCCCGACACATCCATCAGCCCGGCTTTGGTGCGGATGGCGGTGTATTCCTCGTCGGCATCCTTGTCATAGGTCCAGGCGGTGCCCATGCCGCTCCAGTCTTCGAGCTTCGAGCCGAGCGCGCGATGGCGATCCGCCAGGGTCGAAAATCTCCAGGATGCCGTCATCCGCTAATCCTCCGTTCGAAAATTCAATTGTGTTCCCTGCCCCCTGCGCTGCGGCGGGAGCTTTGAGCGAATATTGATCGCAAACGTTCGGGCGCCGCAATACCCGTAAGCAAATAATTTCATTGTCAGGCAAAATTTGCCACGCCAAATGACCGGTTAACCAAACGTAAATTCGTCTTGACAATTTCGCAAATCGGATTGAATTTATGAAAAAAATTTCACTCTCTTGAAAGAGGGCAGCGACCGGCCAATTCGGAAGCCGGCGTTAGAATAAAGGGGAAAACCGATGTCAGACCTGCAGCAGCGCATCGAAGCGCTGTACCGTTCCGACGTGCGCGGATCCGCGCTCCTGATCGTCTGCCTGTGGGCGACGATCCTCTTCGTGCTCATCATGACATGGCCCTACATCCCAGACACCGGGATCAAGATCGTCGTCGCCATCGCGGCGGCCGCCGTGCTGATCTTCAACACGGCCGCCATTCTAGCGATGATCGATCACTACAAGGAAGACAAGGACTTCATCTACGGTCTCGACATCAAGAACGCCGACGCGGCCCGCAACCGCAAGTCCTGAAAATAGAACGTCCTGAGGGGTAGAAGACATGTCGCGCTACACGCCGCCGGAACAAGGCAAGGCCGGGCAGATTTTCGATATCGTCGTCGTCGTCGTCGCCATTTTTGTGGCGCTGTGGCTGCCGCTGAAACTCGGGCTCGCCGGTGCTGCGAAGTCCATCGACGCGCTCGATGCCAAGACCTGGGAGGCGCTCGGGCAGAACCCGACCATGGCCTCGATCTGGGAAAAGCTCGGCTACACGCCCGAGACCGCGCACGACATCATCCAGAACCGCTTCCACTACATCATCGACTGGCCGACGCTGATCATCATGGCGGCGGTGCTGATCGGCTATTTCGTCTTCCTGTTCCGCGCCTCCGACCGCGAATACCGCGACGTCATCAACGAAAAATTCGACGACAAATAACGCCAGAGATTTGGGGAAGCACCATGTGGACGGCTCTGTCTTATGCATGCTGGGGCATCTCGGTCGTGCTTGCGCTGTGGATGCTCTACGACTGGTTCAAGATCGACACGACCTACTCCGAGGAGGTGCTGACCTCCTCGCGCGAAGGCGAGCTTGAAGCCGTTTCCGAAAAGCATCGGGTCTAGGGGAAAACAATGGCGGTCGCGGCTGAAACGATAATTACGGCAATCCACGGCGACAGGGTTTCGCTGCTCAGGGTGCTCGGCCCGGCCCATGTCTGGGCGCTCGGCGTCGGCATCGTGCTGGTCGGCGAATTCACCGGCTGGAATTTCTCGGCCGACAAGGGCGGCGCGCTGGCAGCACTCATCGTCTGCTGGGTGGTCGGGTTGCTCTACACCTCGGTCGCCATGATCGATTCCGAAGTGACATCGACGGTCGCCGCCGCCGGCGGCCAGTATGCTCAGGCCAAGCACATTGTCGGGCCGCTGATGGCCTTCAATGTTGCGCTGTTCCTGGTCTTTGCCTACACCATGCTTGAGGTCTCGGACGCCATCCTGCTCGGCGACACCATCGTCGCCAAGGCCGGCGTCGAGGGGCTCACCCACAATTCCTTCATTGCCGCCACCATCGTCGTGTTGGCGTGGCTGAACTATCGCGGCGTGCTGATGACGCTCAACGTCAATTTCGTCATCACCGCCATCGCCTATGTCTCGATCGTCATCCTGTTCTTCTCGGTCAGCCCGTGGACGCAAGGCGCGGTGCTGAAGCTCAACGAGCTGGTCACCCCCGGCAATGCGCTGCCTTACGGCTGGATCGGCGTCATCGCCGCCTTCCAGTTCGGCATCTGGTATTATCTCGGCATCGAAGGCACCACGCAGGCAGCCGAGGAAGTCCGCTCGCCGGCCCGTTCGCTGCCCTACGGCACCATGGCCGGAATGATCACGCTTTTGATCGCCGCCGCCATGACCTGGTATGTCTGCGCCTCGCTGATGCCCTGGGAATATCTGGGGATCACCTATTATCCGCTTTGGGATGCCGGCAAGCTGACGGGGAGTGCGCTGCTCGAGAACCTTTTGTTCATCGCCACGCTGCTGGCCGCGCTCGCTTCCGCCAATGGCTGCATCAACGATGCGGCCCGCGCCTGGTTCTCGCTCGGACGCGACCGCTATCTGCCGACCTGGTTCTCGGCCGTGCATCCGAAATACCGCACGCCTTACCGCTCGATCCTGTTCCTGCTGCCGATCGCGCTCGCCTTTGCCTTCATCGCCGACCTCAACCAAGCGATCACCTTCTCGATCCTGTCGGGCGTGCTGCAATACACCTTCATGAGCATCAACATCATGATGTTCCGGAAGAAATGGCCGCTGGGAACCATCCGCCGCGGCTACACGCATCCGTTCCATCCGCTGCCGGCGATCGTTTTGTTTTGCCTGTGCGTGGTGACCTTCTTTGCGATCTTCCTCGGCTTCGGTTCGCAGTTGATCGCGATGACCATCTTCTATTTCCTGATCTCGCTGTGGTTCCATTTCTACCGCTACCGCTATGTGCGCCGCGGCGACCAGTTCACCATGCCGTGGCCGAAGCCACAGGGTTATTGACAGGAGAGGGCCTGCCGGTTTGGGCAGGCATTGCGTGACGAGTGTCTGACGTGACGACAGCATTGCTGGCCGGGGCGATAGCCTTGGCTCTCGTCTTGCACCTCGCCTGGCTTGCGCGCGCCAGCCGCAACAGGGCCAAGGCTGCTCTTGCCGCCGAGGTTGCTAGCATCCGCACCGTCATCGCAGATGCCGTCGACATTTCAGATGGCACGGTTGGCGTCGTCACCTGGGTGGGTTCGTGGAACGAAAGGCGCGTGCAAGTGCGCACCATCGTCGACACGCTGGCGACGCGAAAACTGCCGGCGCGCTGGCTCAGCGTTTCGGTCACCGAACCGGTTGCGGTGCCGGCGACCTTCGACATGATGATGCGGCCGGGTTCGCCGACCACCTTCTCCAATTTCGATCACCTTCAGCACACGCTGCCGAAAGCTCCGGGTTTTCCGGCCGAAGCCGTGTTGCGAACAGACTTAAGGGGCGCGCGCTTTCCGCAGAACCTGATCGCCAGTCATCTGGACATCTTTGCCGAAGGCCGCGCCAAGGAACTTTTGATCACGCCTAACGGTGTGCGCATCGTCTGGCTGCTGGCCGAGGCCGAACGCGCCCGCTACGGTGTGTTCCGGCAGGCTGCCTTCGGCACAAGACTCGAACCGGCGCTGGTCGAAAGGTTGCTCGCCTCGGCGTCGACGCTGCGCGATGCCATCAACCGACAGGAAAGGCAGGTGGCATGAGCGCACCGACAAATCCCTATCTGGTGCTCGGCGCCGCTATCGTCCTGCCGGCAAGTGGCCATGTCATTCTGGGCGTCCCTGTGCGCGGCCTGCAGTTCCTTTTCTTCATGGTCATCCTGGCCTGGGTGACGGCCAAGATCGCGCCGACCGACGCCAGCTTTATCGGCCGCCATGCCGGCGGCTTCCTGATCTATGCGCTGTCGATCCTGGATGCCTACAAAATCGCCCGTGTCCGCACCGCCACATGGGTTCACAGTGCCCGCGCGGGCAGCGATAGTGCACAAAGTGGCATTGAGCCGCATACGTAACTAGAGGAAAATTTTTTTCATATGATTGAATTCGGACAGCGCATTCGATACATCATCTCTTAGCTGCAAACGCCGGGAGGCTGACATGTGTGGAATCGTCGGACTTTTTTTGAAGGACAAGTCGCTTGAGCCGCAACTCGGCTCGATGCTGTCGCAGATGCTCATCTCGCTCAGCGATCGCGGCCCCGACAGCGCCGGCATCGCCATCTATGGCGCCACTTCCAAAAACGAAGCCAAGATCACCATCCAGTCGGCCAAGCCCGAGCGCGATTTTCACGGCCTGGACGCCGAACTTGCCAAGGCCATCGGCGCACCGGTGAGCATCGCGGTGAAGTCGACGCACGCCGTACTCAGGACCGCGCCCTACAAGGTCGACGCCGCGCGCGAAGCGTTGCAGTCGATCCGGCCCGACGTGCGCATCATGGGCGCTGGCGAAGCGGTGGAGATATACAAGGAAGTCGGCCTGCCGGAAGCGGTGGTCGACCGCTTCGACGTCCGCTCGATGACCGGCACGCATGGCATCGGCCACACCCGCATGGCGACGGAATCGGCTGTTACCACGATGGGCGCGCATCCGTTCTCGACCGGCGCCGACCAGTGCCTGGTGCACAATGGCTCGCTGTCCAACCACAACAATGTGCGGCGCGAATTGCGGCGTGAAGGCATGACCTTCGAGACCGAGAACGACACCGAGGTGGCGGCCGCCTACCTCTCTTCGCAGATGGCGCATGGCAAGAATCTCGGCGAGGCGCTGGAAGGCACGCTTTCCGACCTCGACGGCTTCTTCACCTTCGTCGTCGGCACCAAG
Source organism: Mesorhizobium sp. P2_D6 (assembly GCF_056404315.1). Taxonomy (NCBI): domain Bacteria; kingdom Pseudomonadati; phylum Pseudomonadota; class Alphaproteobacteria; order Hyphomicrobiales; family Phyllobacteriaceae; genus Mesorhizobium; species Mesorhizobium sp. P2_D6. Next base: position 8,517 of record NZ_JBFUEG010000011.1, read on the forward strand.
AACGGCTTCGGCGTGGTGCGCGACCCGATCGCCTGCAAGCCCGCCGTCATGGCCGAGACCGACCAGTATGTCGCCTTCGGCTCGGAATATCGCGCGCTGACCAAGCTGCCCGGCATAGACAATGCGAGGGTCTGGGAGCCAGAGCCCGCAACCGTCTATTTCTGGGAGCATTGAGCCCATGCCGGCAACCAAACTTTCGAAGGTGGCGCAAGACCACGCCTCCCGGGTCTTCGATCTCGATGTGTCGTCGCTGCGCGAGCTCAACCAGGCGCTGCACAATCTGACGCCCGGCTCCAACGAGACGGCGTGGGAAGTGCTGCACCCGAAGGGCAGCCATTCGGTCGCCGTCGGCGTCGACCAGCCTGTCACCATCGATGTGCGCGGCAGCGTCGGCTACTATTGCGCCGGCATGAATGACGGCGCCACGATCACCGTGCACGGCTCGGCCGGCCCCGGCGTCGGCGAGAACATGATGTCGGGCTCGATCGTCATCAAGGGCGATGCCAGCCAGTATGCCGGCGCCACCGGCAGAGGCGGGCTGCTGGTCATCGAAGGCAATGCCTCGTCGCGCTGCGGCATCTCGATGAAGGGCATCGACATCGTCGTCCATGGCAATATCGGCCACATGTCGGCCTTCATGGCGCAGTCCGGCAATCTGGTGGTGCTGGGCGATGCCGGCGATGCACTGGGCGATTCCATCTACGAGGCGCGGCTGTTCGTGCGCGGCAAGGTCGAAAGCTTAGGGGCCGACTGCATCGCCAAGGAGATGCGGGCCGAGCACATCGACCTGTTGCAGGGCCTACTCGACCGCGCCGGCGTGACCGGCGTCAAGCCGTCGGAGTTCAAGCGCTACGGCTCGGCGCGCACGCTCTACAATTTCAATATCGACAACGCCGACGCGTATTGAGGCAGCATGACCTACAAGAACCCGCCGACGACGCCGCGCAAATCCGCGACCTTCGACGACTACACGCTCTCCGAAATCCGGCGCGCAGCGGCGACCGGCATCTATGACATCCGCGGCGCCGGGGCCAAGCGCAAGCTGCCGCATTTCGACGACCTCCTGTTTCTTGGCGCCTCGATCTCGCGCTATCCGCTGGAAGGCTATCGCGAGCGCTGCGACACCAGCGTGGTGCTCGGCTCACGCCATGCCAAGAAGCCGATCGAGCTGAAAATCCCGATCACCATTGCCGGCATGAGCTTTGGATCGCTCTCCGGTCCCGCCAAGGAAGCATTGGGCCGAGGTGCTTCGCTTTCCGGCACCTCGACGACCACCGGCGACGGCGGCATGACCGAGGAAGAGCGCGGCCATTCGAAGACGTTGGTCTATCAATACCTGCCGTCGCGCTATGGCATGAACCCGCGCGACCTTCGTCGCGCCGACGCCATCGAAGTGGTGGTCGGCCAGGGCGCCAAGCCCGGCGGCGGCGGCATGCTGCTGGGACAGAAAATCTCCGACCGCGTCGCCGAAATGCGCACGCTGCCGAAAGGCATCGACCAGCGCTCGGCCTCGCGTCATCCCGACTGGACCGGACCGGACGATCTCGAGATCAAGATTCTCGAGTTGCGCGAAATCACCGACTGGGAAAAGCCGATCTACGTCAAGGTCGGCGGCGCCCGCCCCTATTACGACACGGCACTTGCGGTGAAGGCCGGCGCCGATGTTGTCGTCGTCGACGGCATGCAGGGCGGCACCGCGGCGACCCAGGAAGTGTTCATCGAAAATGTCGGCCAGCCGACGCTTGCCTGCATCAGGCCTGCGGTGCAGGCGCTGCAGGATCTCGGCATGCACCGCAAGGTGCAGCTGATCGTTTCCGGTGGCATCCGCAACGGCGCCGACGTCGCCAAGGCGCTGGCACTCGGCGTTGACGCTGTCTCGATCGGCACGGCGGCGCTGGTCGCGCTCGGCGACAACGACCCGCGCTGGGAGGCGGAGTACAATGCGCTTGGCACCACGGCCGGCGCCTATGACGACTGGCATGAGGGCCACGACCCCGCGGGCATCACCACGCAGGACCCGGAACTGATGAAGCGGGTGGATCCGATCGCCGCCGGGCGGCGTCTGGCCAACTACCTCAAGGTGATGACGCTGGAGGCCCAAACGATCGCGCGTGCGTGCGGCAAGAACAGCCTGCACAATCTCGAGCCCGAGGATCTCGTGGCGCTCACCATCGAAGCCGCCGCCATGGCCGGTGTGCCGCTGGCCGGCACCAACTGGATACCGGGGAAGAACGGCTTCTAAAAAATCACATCAAAATATGCGAGGAACTATAATGGGGAACGATCTCGCCGCATTCGCCAAAGAGAACGGCGTCAAATATTTCATGATTTCCTACACCGACCTGTTCGGCGGCCAGCGCGCCAAGCTGGTGCCGGCGCAGGCGATATCAGACATGCAGAAGGACGGGGCCGGCTTTGCCGGTTTCGCCACTTGGCTCGACTTGACGCCGGCGCATCCCGACATGCTGGCGGTGCCGGATCCGGATTCGGTCATCCAGCTGCCGTGGAAGCCCGATGTCGCATGGGTCGCCGCCAACTGCATCATGGACGACAAGGAGGTCGGGCAGGCGCCGCGCAACACGCTGCGCCGTCTGATTGCGGAAGCCGCCACCGACGGCATGCATGTCAAGACCGGCGTCGAGGCCGAGTTCTTCCTGATCTCGCCGGACGGCAGCGTCATTTCCGACAAATACGATACGGCCTCGAAGCCCTGCTACGACCAGCAGGCGGTGATGCGTCGCTACGATGTCATCGCCGAGATCTGCGACCATATGCTGGCGCTGGGCTGGAGCCCGTACCAGAACGACCATGAGGACGCCAACGGCCAGTTCGAGATGAACTGGGCGTTCGACGATGTGCTGGCGACCGCCGACAAGCACTCCTTCTTCAAGTTCATGGTCAAGTCTGTCGCCGAAAAGCACGGCCTGCGCGCCACCTTCATGCCGAAGCCCTTCCAGGGCCTGACCGGCAATGGCTGCCACGCCCACATCTCTGTGTGGGACAAGGCCGGCAAGACCAATGTCTTTGCCGACAGTGCGATGGAGCTTGGCCTGTCGGCCAAGGGCAAGAATTTCCTCGGCGGCATCATGAAACATGCCTCGGCGCTGGCCGCGATCACCAATCCGACGGTCAATTCCTACAAGCGCATCAACGCGCCGCGCACCATTTCGGGCGCCACCTGGGCGCCGAACACGGTGACCTGGACCGGCAACAACCGCACCCACATGGTGCGCGTGCCCGGCCCCGGCCGCTTCGAATTGCGGCTGCCGGACGGTGCCGCAAACCCCTATCTGCTGCAGGCCGTCATCATTGCCGCCGGTCTCGACGGCATCCGCTCCAAGGCCGATCCCGGCAAGCGCTACGACATCGACATGTACCAGAACGGCCACACGGTGAAGGGCGCGCCGAAGCTGCCGCTCAACCTGCTCGACGCGCTGCGCGAGTTCGACAAGGACAAATCGCTCAAGGCGGCGCTGGGTGAGGAATTCTCGTCGGCTTACCTAAAGCTGAAGCACCAGGAATGGAATTCCTATGCTTCGCACTTCACGCAATGGGAGCGCGACCACACGCTGGACATCTGATGTTCGGCGTGAGGCGAGCGACCTCGGAATGACCTGATGAAATACTCGATCTTCTCGCTCGCCCGTGCCGCCCTTTCCGGCCACAAGAACTGGCAGCGCACATGGCGTGATGCCAGCCCGAAAGACCACTACGATGTGGTGATCATCGGCGGCGGCGGCCATGGGCTCGCCACCGCCTGGTTCCTGGCCAGCGAGTTCGGCATCAGAAACGTCGCGGTGCTGGAAAAGGGCTGGATCGGCTCCGGCAATGCCGGCCGCAACACCACCATCATCCGCTCCAATTACGGCCTGCCCGGCAATACCGGCTTCTACGAATTGTCGATGAAGCTGTGGGAGCGGATGGAGCAGGACCTCAACTACAATTCGATGGTCAGCCAGCGCGGCGTTCTCAACCTCTACCATTCCGACGCGCAGCGCGACGCCTATGCGCGGCGCGGCAACACCATGCGCATCAACGGCATCGACGCCGAACTGCTCGACCAGGCGGCGCTGAAGAAGATGCTGCCGTTCCTGAATTTCGACCATGCGCGTTTCCCCGTGCAAGGCGGGCTTTTGCAGCGACGCGGCGGTACGGCGCGGCATGACGCGGTGGTCTGGGGCTACGCCCATGCGGCGAGCGAACTCGGCGTCGACATCATCCAGAATTGCGAGGTCACCGGCTTTGTCCGGGACGGCAATGGCAAGGTCACCGGCGTCGAGACCTCGCGCGGCATGATCGGCGCCGGCAAGGTCGGCATGGCAGTTGCCGGTTCCTCCTCGCGCGTCGCCGCGATGGCCGGCCTGCGCCTGCCGATCGAAAGCCACGTCCTGCAGGCCTTCGTTTCCGAGGCGATCAAGCCGCTCATTCCCGGCGTCATGACCTTCGGCGCCGGGCATTTCTATGTAAGCCAGTCGGACAAGGGCGGGCTGGTCTTCGGCGGCGACATCGATGGCTACAATTCCTATGCGCAGCGCGGCAACATGCCTGTGATGGAAGATGTCTGCGAAGGCGGCATGGCGCTGATCCCGATGATCGGCCGCGTGCGGCTTCTGCGCCAGTGGGGCGGCATCATGGACATGTCGATGGACGGCTCGCCGATCATCGACAAGACGCCGGTCGAAGGGCTCTACCTCAATGCCGGCTGGTGCTATGGCGGCTTCAAGGCGACGCCCGGCTCCGGCTTCGTCTTTGCCCATCTGTTGGCGCGCGACGAGTCGCACAAGGAGGCGGCGCTGTTTCGCCTCGACCGCTTCCGGCGCGGCGCCATGATCGACGAAAAGGGCCAGGGCGCCCAACCGAACCTGCACTGAGGACGGCTCGATGCGTATTGTCTGTCCCTTCTGCGGCGAACGCGAACTCGGGGAGTTCAGCTATCTCGGCGACGCCAAGCCGGTGCGGCCCGCCGCGGACGCCGGCGAAGAGGCCATCTACGAGTATGTCTATCTGCGCGACAACGTCGCCGGCGTGATGAGTGAGAACTGGTACCATGGCGGCGGCTGCCGGGCCTGGCTGAAAGTCACCCGCAACACGCTGACGCATGAGATTTCGGCGGTGGAGCCGGCGGCCGGCGCCGGTGCCAGGCAGGTTGCGAAATGAGCTACTCTGGCCACGTCAGCGCTGCCCCTCACCTGCCTGCCAGCATCCTCTCCCCGTATAGAGACGGGGAGAGGGGCGCTCTTGCCAACGGTTTCGCCAATCATCGGCGTAGCAAGAAGGAGGGCGGCGTTGCGGCCAGCCCACTTCTCCCCGTCACTATACGGGGAGAAGTGCCCGGCAGAGCGATGAGGGGCAGCGCTACCCTTCGCGATGACATCAAATCGAGAGGCTGGACATCGTGACCTCTCAATCCCATCGCCTCACCTCAGGCGGCCTCATCGACCGGTCCACGCCGCTCAACTTCCGCTTCGACGGCAAGACATTCTCCGGCTTCCAGGGCGACACGCTAGCGTCGGCGCTGGTCGCCAATGGCGTCAAGCTGGTCGGCCGCTCGTTCAAATATCATCGCCCGCGCGGCATTCTCACCGCAGGCTCGGAAGAACCCAACGCGTTGGTCGAACTGCGCACCGGCGCACGGCGCGAGGCCAACACCAAGGCGACGACGGCCGAACTCTATGAGGGGCTCGAAGCGGCCAGCCAGAACCGCTGGCCGTCGCTGCGCCACGATGTGATGTCGGTCAACCAGCTGTTCGCGCCGATCTTCGTCGCCGGCTTCTACTACAAGACCTTCATGTGGCCGGCGAAATTCTGGGAGATGATCTACGAGCCGGCGATCCGCCGCGCCGCCGGTCTCGGCCGCGCGGCGGTTACCGCCGATCCCGATCACTACGACAAGGCCTGGGCGCATTGCGATGTGGTGATCGCCGGCTCAGGTCCGGCAGGCTTGGCGGCTGCTTTAGCCGCCGGCCGCAGCGGTGCCCGCGTCATCCTGTGCGAAGAGGATTTTGTCCCTGGCGGCCGGCTGCTGGCTGATGGCGGCACGATCGACGGGCTGCCGGCAGCGGAGTGGACCCAGCGCACGCTGGCCGAACTCGGTTCGATGCCCGATGTCCGCCTCATGACGCGCACGACGCTGTTCGGCGTCTATGATGGCGGCACCTATGGCGCGATCGAACGCGTCAACGACCATCTGCCGACGCCGCCCGAGCATCAGGTGCGGCAGCGGCTGTGGCGGATCGTGGCCAAGCGTTGCGTCGTCGCCGCCGGCGCGATCGAACGACCCATCGTCTTTGCCGGCAACGACACGCCCGGCGTGATGATGGCCTCGGCCATGCGGACCTATGTCGCACGCTATGCCGCCACCCCGGCAAAACGGATCGCACTGTTCACCAACAATGAGGATGGCTGGCGCACAGTCGAGACCGCACTCGGCGCCGGATTGCAGGTCGCGGCGGTGATCGACGCGCGGCCGGATGTCTCCCCTGATCATCGCTCGCTGGCATCCCAAAACGGCTTCACCGTGCTGCATGGCTCCGTCAGCGGCGTCGACGGCGGCAAGGACGGCGTGCGCAAGATTTCGGTGTCGCTGACCGGCGGTGCACGCGCCGAAGTCGAAGCCGACGGGCTCGCCGTTTCCGGCGGCTGGAACCCGGCGGTCGGGCTCACCTCCTATCATCGCGGCCGGCCGAAATGGCGCGACAACATCGCCGCCTTCGTGCCGGATGGCGCGCCTCCCGGCATGGTTGCCGCAGGTGCGGCCAATGGCGATTTCGGTCTTGGCGCCTGCCTGCGTGACGGTTTTGAAGCGGGTGCGGCAGCCGCGCGTGATGCAGGGCGGATCGGCAATGCAGGATCGACGCCTGTCGCCGATAACGAGGCCTTTTCGCTGACCCCGCTCTGGCATGTCGTCGGCAAGGGCAAAGCCTTTGTCGACCAACAGCACGACGTCACCGCTTCCGACATCGAGCTGGCGCAGCGCGAGGGCTTTGAATCGGTCGAGCATCTGAAGCGCTACACCACGCTCGGCATGGCGACCGACCAGGGCAAGACCTCCAACGTTGCCGGCCTCGCCATCATGGCGGCTGTGACCGGCAAATCCATCCCCGAGACCGGCACGACGATCTACCGGCCGCCTTACGTGCCCGTCGCCATCGGCGCCTTTGCCGGCCATCATCGCGACGAGAATTTTCACTCGACGCGGCTGACGCCGTCGCATCACTGGGCCGCCGAACAGGGCGCGATCTTTGTCGACACCGGCCTGTGGAAGCGCGCGCAGTGGTATCCACGCGTCGGCGAGAAGGACTGGCTGGAATCCGTGACGCGCGAGGTCAAGGCGGTGCGCGGCGGCGTCGGCTTCTGCGATGTCTCGACGCTCGGCAAGATCGACGTGCATGGCCCGGATGCCGGCGCCTTCCTCGACCGCGTCTACATCAACACCTTTTCCAACCTCGCCGTCGGCAAGGCGCGCTACGGTCTGATGCTGCGCGAGGACGGCCTGGTCTATGATGACGGCACGACGTCGCGACTGGCCGAAGACCATTATTTCCTCACCACCACCACCGCCAAGGCCGGGCTGGTGATGCAGCATCTCGAATTCTGCCGGCAAGTGCTGTTCCCGGAACTCGATGTGCAGCTGACCTCGGTCTCCGACCAGTGGGCGCAGTTCTCCATCGCCGGGCCGAAGACACGCGATCTGCTGAAGGAAATCGTCGATCCGGCCGAGGACCTGTCCAACGAAGGTTTTCCGTTCATGGGGGCGCGCGAAGTAGCGCTGCGCGGCGGCATCAGGGCGCGGCTGTTCCGCATCTCCTTCTCCGGCGAGATGGCGTTCGAGATTTCGGTGCCGGCCCGCTACGGCGAGGCGATGGCGCGCAATCTGATGATTGCGGGAAAACCTTTCGGCGTGACGCCTTATGGCACCGAGGCGCTCGGCGTGATGCGCGTCGAAAAAGGCCATGTCGCCGGTCCGGAGCTGAGCGGCACCACGACGGCCGCCGATCTCGGCCTCGGCAAGATGATGTCGACCAAGAAGGATTTTATCGGTCGCGTCATGGCCGGCCGCGAGGCGCTGGTGGCGCCGGACCGGCAGGTCGTGGTCGGCATCAAGCCGGTCGACAAGGCAAGGCGCCTGCGCTCCGGCGCGCACATCATTCCGAAAGGGCAGACACCCGGCCCCGACAATGATCAGGGCTACGTCACCTCGGTCTGCTTCTCGCCGACACTCGACCAATGGATCGGGCTTGGCCTGATCGAACGTGGCCGCGAGCGCATCGGCGAGATCGTGCATGCGCACGACCCGCTGCGCGGCGAGGACTATGATGTCGAGCTCTGCAATCCCGTCTTCTACGATCCGGATGGAGGGCGCCAGCGTGGCTGAGTTTTCCTGGGATGTTCGAAGCCCGCTCGACCGGGCGCTTGTTGCCGGCGCTTATGGTGCACGGGGCGATGCCGGCGTGTCACTGACCGAGATCCGCAACTTCGACCTCGTCCAGGTGATGGCGCGACACGGCAAGGCGGCCGACATGGCCAAGGCGGCGAAGGCACGCTTCGGTGTGGCGGCTCCGCAAACACCGAAGGCGGTCGGCACGGCCGACGCGACGCTGATCTGGTCGGGACCGGATCAGTTCTTCGTGCTGTCGAAGGGTGGCAAGCATGGGACGGAGGCGCTCGCTCAGACGTTTGCATCTTCCGCGTCATTATCGGACCAGTCGCATGCGCGGGTGCTGATCAGCATCTCCGGCGCCAAGGCGCGGACGATGCTGGCGAAACTGTCGTCGATCGATTTGCATCCCGATGCGTTTCCGATTGGCGCGGCGGCCGCCACCTCGATGGATCACACCAGCGTCACGCTCTGGCGCGGGAAAGACCGTGACCGACAGGCGGTGTTCAACGTTCTGGTGTTTGCGACCTTTGCCGAGAGCCTGTGGCACACGATGCTGGATTCGGCTGCAGAGTACGGCGTGGCGATCGGGCATTCAGAGGAACTTTAGCGCGCCAATCGTAGATCTCAGCGCTGCCCCTCATTGCCCTGCCGGGCATTTCTCCCCGTAAACGGGGAGAAAGAAGCTGGCCGCAACCTTGGAGCTCGTTCAGCAACGTTGGCGATTGGCGAAACCGGCGAAGACAGCGTCCTTCGCCCCGTTTACGGGGAGAAGATGGCGGCAGCCAGATGAGGGGCGGTGCTGACGTTCGTGAGACAAGGCTGGTCAGCCACTTCAATCCGAAGCGACGCGTCCGAAACGTCACCTCCGCCTTGCCAAACGCAACCGCGCTGCTATTCTTACAGCTAAAATAATTTCACACACAGGCAAACTTGTTTCTCGAACCGCAAGCTGAGATGAGCCAGTCGCCCTACCCCACTATCGCAGCCGGACCGCCCCGACCGAGCCTCATCCTGCGGCCCGGCCAGATCGTGCTGCCGCCGGGCATGGAGCGGTATACGATCCAGGGCAACGGCGCGGTGCTGATCGAGGTCGAGGCTGGGGACACGTTCACCGTCCGCAATGTCGAGGGCGGACAGGCTTGCGAGCTTTTGGCCTGGGACACGTCGGGCGCCACCGACCCTTCCATCTTCGGCGAAAAATCCAACAGCAATGCTGCCGGCATCAAGGCGCTATTGGCCGAGGGCGATGACAGCCTCGCTTCCGTGCGCCGCGGCCTCGAGCGCCGCCAGGTGCAGCTTGACCAGGCGAAGGCCGTGCGCGTGTTCGGCGGCGCGACGCCTGCCGGCACCGAGCAGGCGTTCACTATCGCGCGTGACGGCGCGATGCTGATTGCCGCTCCGGGTGGTCCGATGCTGGTCGATGGCCATGACACGGCCACGCCGCTCACTGTCATCGTCCGCCGCGCCACGGTGCGCCTGAAGTCGAAGTCTGAGCTGGCCGATCCGCTCGCCGATCCGGTGCTCGATCTCAGGGTGCATTCGGCAACCGCCGAATCCTACTTCGTCAAGGCCGGCGACTATCTCCAGATCATCGATGTCGACGGTCGCCAGTGCACCGACTTCCAGTGCTTTTCGGCGCGCAAGCTGGACAAGGGCTACGACCACCCGCTCGACGTGACGACGACGCGCACGCTGATGGGGTCGAGCTATCCGATGCCCGGCCTGCATTCGAAATATTATGACCAGGACATGGAGCCGCTGGTCGAAGTGGTGCAGGACACGTGCGGCCGGCACGATGCCTTTGCGCTGGCGTGTGCGGCCAAATATTACGACGACATCGGCTATCCCGGCCACACCAACTGCTCGGAGAACTTCAATCGCGCGCTGGCCGACAAGGGCGTGACGCCTCGCGCGGGCTGGATGGCGATCAACTTCTTCTTCAACACGGCGATCGACGCGCATGGCGTCATGGTGTCCGATGAGCCATGGTCGCGGGCCGGCGACTATGTGCTGCTCAGGGCGCTGACCGACATCGTCTGTGTTTCCTCCGCCTGCCCCGACGACACCACGCCGGCCAATGGCTGGGATCTCACCGACATCCATGTGCGGACCTATTCCGGCCAGCACAAATTCTCGCGAGCGATCGCCAGACGCATGACGCCCGATTCGGAACCGAAAATGACCCGCGAGACCGCCTTTCATTCGAGCTTCGCCAAGCACAACCGCAACTTCGCCGAATACAGGGGCTATTGGCTCGCCAATTCCTTCGCCAAGGAGGGGCCGATTGCCGAGTACTGGGCCTGCCGGCAGGACGCGGTGATCATGGACTTGTCGCCGCTGCGCAAGTTCGAGGTTACCGGCCCGGACTCCGAAGCGCTGCTGCAATACACGCTGACCCGCGACGTCAAGAAACTCGGCGTCGGTCAAGTCGTCTACTCCGCCATGTGCTACGAGCATGGCGGTATGATCGACGACGGCACGCTGCTGCGGCTCGGCAAGGACAATTTTCGCTGGGTCGGCGGCGACGATCTGTCCGGCGAATGGCTGCGCGAGACGGCGAAGAAACTTGGCCTCAACGTGCTGGTGCGCTCCTCCACCGACCAGATGCACAATGTCGCCGTGCAGGGGCCGAAGAGCCGTGACATCTTGCGGGAAGTCATTTGGACCTCGCCGCTGCAGCCCTCCATCGACGAGCTCGAATGGTTCCGCTTTGCGGTGGCGCGCATCGGCGGCGGCAACGGCATCCCGGTCGTGGTGTCACGCACCGGCTACACCGGCGAGCTCGGCTATGAGGTCTGGTGCCATCCGCGCGACGCCGAGAAAGTGTTCGACGCCATCTGGGAAGCCGGCCAGCCGCATGGGCTGAAACCGATGGGCCTGCAGGCGCTCGACATGGTGCGCATCGAGGCCGGGCTGATCTTCGCCGGTTACGAGTTCTCCGACCAGACCGATCCGTTCGAGGCGGGCATCGGTTTCACCGTGCCTTTGAAGACCAAGACCGACGACTTCATCGGCCGCGAGGCCCTGATCCGGCGCAAGGAACATCCGCAGCACAAACTGGTCGGCCTCGACATCGACAGCAATGTCGCCGTCGGCCATGGCGACTGCGTCCATGTCGGCCGCGCCCAGATCGGCGTCGTCACTTCGGGCATGCGCTCGCCGGTGCTGAACAAGAACATCGCGCTGGCGAGACTCGACGTCACCCATGCCGCTGTCGGCACAGAGGTCGAGATCGGCAAGCTCGACGGCCACGCCAAGCGCCTGCCGGCGCGGGTGGTGGCCTTCGCCCATTACGATCCGCAGAAGACCAAACCGCGTTCCTGACGAGAGGCAATCGCTCCAGGTTTCGATTTTCCAAGCGTTTGCGCTGCCCCTCACCTGCCTGCCGGCATCCTCTCCCCGTATAGTGACGGGGAGAGGGGCGCTGTCTCGCCGATTTCGTCAACCATCGGCGTCGCAAGAAGAGTGCCAGCGTTGCGGCCAGCCCCCTTCTCCCCGTCACTATACGGGGAGAAGTGCCCGGCAGGGCGATGAGGGGCGGCGCCGACTTTCGATAATTAGTGGCCTCCAACACTGGCCGGAATCTCACCTTCGTCTGATGCGATGCCTTGGCTCATGACGGCGGCCTCAAAGTGATGCTGATACTGGGCCTGGCGCACACGCGCGCAAGCGTGATGTGCACGACATCACAAATCGCTTGACGTGAAAGCGCGCCGGATCAATCTTCACTGTTAAGAAAAAAATACGACTGAGTGGAAACACCGGAGTCGTGAAGGTCATTTGCCGGGGAACAAGCTTCGCGCAGTCGAGGCATCGCCGGCGGGAACAGCGAAAAAGGGGAATTCACAGACATGAGCTCCATTAGCACGGCCCTCGAGCAGCCTGCCGAAAGCAAGCTGCTCAGGCATATCGACTGGCGCGGCGCCTTCTGGGTGGCGAGCGGCGTTCCGGCCCTGGTCCTGTTTTCGATCGGCGGCATTGCCGGCACGACCGGAACGCTGGCCTTCCTCATCTGGACGGTGTCCATGATCATGGGCTTCCTGCAATCCTTCACCTATGCCGAGATCGCCGGCCTGTTCCCGAACAAGTCGGGCGGCGCCTCGATCTACGGCGCCACTGCCTGGCTGCGCTACTCCAAGCTCATCGCGCCGCTGTCGGTGTGGTGCAACTGGTTCGCCTGGTCGCCGGTGCTGTCGCTCGGCTGCTCGATCGCCGCCGCCTACATCCTCAACGCGCTGGCGCCGGTGCCGCTCGTCACCGAGGCGTCGCCCGATGTCGTCGCCTATATCGCAGCGCATGCCGGGACGGCGCCTGCCGATGCGATTGCCGCAGTGACCGCGGCGGCCACGCCGGCGATCCGCACCTGGACGCTGTGGAGCCACACGCTAGGCCCCGTCTCCTTCACCCTCAACGCAACCTTCTTCATCGGCGCGGTGCTGATGCTGATCATCTTCTCGATCCAGCATCGCGGCATTCTGGGCACCGCCAATGTGCAGAAGTATATCGGCCTGCTGGTCATCATCCCGATGCTTATCGTCGGCGTCGTGCCGATCGTCACTGGCCAGATCAACTGGGCGAATTTCTCGCCGCTGGTGCCGCTGGCCGCAGCCTACGCGCCGGAGCCTGGCTCATGGAACATCCCGGGCTGGACGCTGGTGCTGGGCGGCATGTTCATCGCCGCATGGTCGACCTACGGCTTTGAGACCGCGGTCTGCTACACCTCCGAGTTCAAGAACCCCGGCACCGACACCTTCAAGGCGATCTTCTATTCCGGCCTGCTCTGCATGCTTTTGTTCATCCTGGTGCCCTTCACCTTCCAGGGCGTACTGGGTTTGAACGGCATGCTGGCGACGCCGATCGTCGACGGCTCCGGCGTCGCCGATGCACTGGCCGGCATGGTCGGCGGCGGCGCGCTGATCCACAGCCTCCTGGTGATGCTGATGATCCTGGCGCTGGTGCTGTGCATCATGACGGCGATGGCCGGCTCCTCGCGCACGCTCTACCAGGGCTCGGTCGACGGCTGGCTGCCGCGCTATCTCAGCCACGTCAACGAGCATGGCGCGCCGACGCGGGCGATGTGGACCGACCTCGTCTTCAACCTGATCGTGCTGGCCATCGCTTCGGCCGACGCGACGAGCTTCTTCTTCATCCTCGCCGTGTCGAATTGCGGCTACATCATCTTCAACTTCCTCAACCTCAATGCCGGCTGGATCCACCGCATCGACAACGGCCACATCAACAGGCCTTGGAAGGCCCCGAGTTGGCTGCTCGGCGTCGGCGCCATCTTCGCCTATGTCAATGCCATCTTCATGGGCGCCGGCGCCAAGGTGTGGAACCCGATGGCGCTGTGGGCCGGCTTGATCACGGCTGCCTTGATCATCCCGGTGTTCTGCTACCGGCACTATGTCCAGGACAAGGGCAAGTTCCCCGACCACATGCTGGCCGATCTCGGCATGGCGGGCGCCGACCTCTCGGTCAAAAAGGCCGGCATGCTGCCCTACCTGACGCTGGTCGCCGGCGTGATCGTGATGCTGCTCGCCAACTGGTACTTCGTCATCTGAAAATGACGGTTTGAGAAGGAATGGGCGCGCTTCGGCGCGCCCATTCCTTTTTTGCACAAATGCATCGCATCTGAGAGTGTCTCGGCCAGCCTTGTCAGCCAGCCTTGCGGAAGCCTTCGAAGAACCGGTTCGGCGGCCGCTTCAGGCCGAGATTCTCGCGCAAGGTCGTGCCCTCATATTCGCGCCGGAAGAGCCTTCGACGCTGCAGTTCGGGCACCACCTTCTCGGCGAAGTCGTCGAGCCCGGCGGGAAGGTAGGGGAACATGACGTTGAAGCCGTCGGATCCCTCGGCAAGCAGCCATTCCTCCATCGCGTCGGCGATGGTCTTCGGCGTGCCGACAAAGGCAAGACCGGAGTAACCGCCGAGCCGCTGGGCCAGCTGGCGGACGGTCAGGTTTTCCCGGCGCGCCAATTCGATGACGCGCTCGCGGCTGCTCTTCGAGGCGTTGGTCTCGGGGATTTCAGGCAAGGGCGCATCGGGATCGAAGTGGGCCGCGTCATGGCCGAGCGCGATCGACAGCGAGGCGATGCCGCTCTCGTAATAGACCAGGCTGTCGAGCTTCGCCCGCTTGGCCTGCGCTTCCTCGATGCTGTCACCGACGATGACGAAAGCGCCGGGCAGGATCTTGATGTCGTCACGCGAACGGCCGAGCTTTTCAGCCCTGCCTTTGACATCGGCAAAGAAACGCTGTCCTGCCACGAGATCGGAATGCGCGGCGAAAATCACTTCCGCCGTTTCGGCCGCCAGTTGCCGTCCCGCCTCCGAGGCGCCGGCCTGGACGATAACCGGCCAGCCTTGCACCGGGCGGGCAATGTTGAGCGGGCCGCGCACCGAGAGGTTTTCGCCCTTGTGGTCCAGCACATGCAATTTGGCGGGGTCGAAATAGAGCCCGCTTTCGGCATCGCGGATGAAGGCATCATCGGCAAAGCTGTCCCACAGGCCGGTGACGACATCGTAGAATTCCCGTGCCTTGTGATAGCGCTCGTCATGCTCGACATGCTCGTCGAGGCCGAAATTCAGCGCGGCATCGGGATTGGATGTGGTGACGATGTTCCAGCCGGAGCGGCCGCCGCTGATATGGTCGAGCGAGGCGAAGCGCCGGGCGATGTGATAGGGCGCATCGAAGGTCGTCGACGCCGTGGCGACCAGGCCGATATGGTCGGTGACGGCAGCCAGCGCCGACAGCAGCGTGAACGGCTCGAATGAGGTCACCGTGTGGCTGCGCCGCAGCGCCTCGATCGGCATGTTGAGCACGGCCAGATGGTCGGCCATAAAGAAGGCATCGAACTTCGCCGCCTCCAGCGTCTGCGCGAAGCGCTTCAGATGGGCGAAGTTGAAATTGGCGTCGGGATAAGAACCGGGATAGCGCCAGGCGCCGGTGTGAAGACTGACCGGACGCATGAAGGCGCCGAGCCGCAATTGCTTGTTGTCTGCCATGGGATGATCACCTGAGGTGGACGAGCGCGATCCTTTGTTGGAGCATGATCTTTTCCAAAAACCGGTGCCCACTTTTTGGGATCATGCCCGCGCTCCGATATATCGCCAAGATCGGACGGCTTTGCCGTCCTGGAAAGGAATCCTGTTTTGCGAAACCCGCGTCGCGGAGCATTTTTGTGTGGGCTGCCGTTCAATCTATTTTGATGAACACGCCCTTGGTGTTGAGATATTCGCCGAGATGCTCTGCGCCGCCCTCGCGGCCGTAACCGCTCATCTTGTAGCCGCCGAAGGGCACCGCCGGATCAATGGCGTGATAGGTGTTGACCCAGACCGAGCCGGCGCGGATCTTTCGCGACAGCTGGTGCGCGGTGGCGACGTTCTGGGTGAAGACCCCGGAGGCAAGGCCGTAGGGTGTGTTGTTGGCGCGCTCGACGGCTTCGTCCAGCGTGTCGAAAGGCAGCGCCGAGATGACCGGACCGAAGATTTCCTCGCGGGCGATTTTCATCTCGTCGGAGACGCCGGCAAAGACGGTCGGCGCGACGAAATTGCCGGAGGCGAGCGCGCCCTGCGTCAGGCGGGTACCACCTGTGACCAGCTTGGCACCCTCGGCTGCTCCGGCTTCGAGATAACCCGTCACACGTTCGAGCTGCCGCACCGAAACCAGCGGGCCGATCTCGGTCGCCGGATCGATCCCGTCGCCGATCCTCAGCCCGTCCGCGTAAGCGGCGAGCCGCGCGACGAACTCGTCATGGATGGAGCGCTCGACGAACAGGCGCGAGCCGGCAATGCAGATCTGGCCGGAATTGGCGAAGACCGACATCGCCGCCACCGGCACGGCCTTGTCGAGGTCGGCATCGGCGCAGACGATGACCGGCGACTTGCCGCCAAGCTCCAGCGAGACACGTTTCAGATTGCCGGCCGAGGCGCGGACGATCGACCGGCCGGTCGCGGTCGAGCCGGTGAAGACGATCTTGTCGACGCCCATATGTTCGGCAAGTGGGGCACCCGCCTCAGCGCCGGTGCCGGTGACGATGTTGACGACGCCTGCCGGCACGCCGGCCTCGTTCATGATGTCGGCGATCAACAGCGGCGTCAGCGGCGCCTCTTCCGACGGTTTCAGCACAATGGTGCAGCCGGTCGCCAAGGCCGGGCCGATCTTCCAGATCGAGGCCGCGGTCGGCGCGTTCCACGGGATAATGGCGCCGACGACGCCGACCGGCTCCTTGCGCGTGAAGGAGACGATTTCGCCCGCCAGCGAATTGTCGATGGTCTCGCCATGCAGCACTGTGGCCATGCCGGCGTAGTAACGCAGCATGCCGATGACACGGTTGCGGTTGGCGCGGGTGCGCATGATCGGCATGCCCATATCTGTGGTGTCGGAGCGGCTGATTTCTTCCCAGTGCTTTTCGAAGAGATCGGCGATCTTCAGCAGCAGCACCTGCCGCTCATAGGGCTTGAACCGGCTCCAAGGACCGTCGAAGGCTTTTCGCGCCGCGGCCACCGCAATGTCTATGTCCTGACGGTCGCCGCGCGGCACCGTGGCGATGACCGCGCCGGTCGCCGGATTGCTGGTTTCCATGGTCTGGCCCGAGGCAGCATCGACCCAGGCGCCGTCGATGAACATCTGCCGATGGCGTCCGTCGATCGGCAGGCGCAGGGCGATCGAGGTCTGGGCCAGGGTCATGATCATCCTCCGCGCAACACACGGGGCATCATGGCCATCAGGACGCCACAACGCCGCACGTCAAACGTACGGCGTTGTAGCATTTTTCCAAGGGCGCATCCTATGCGCCAGCAGCGCTCACTCGGCTGCCAGGGCCAGTTGCGGCTGTTCATTGTCCTGGACCGCCTCGCCAGCCGGCTCCTTGGCCTTCTTCGGCTCACGACCGAAGAACAGCGCATAGCCTGCCGGCAGCACCAGGATGGTGAGCACGGTGGCGACCAGGATGCCGCCCATCATGGCGTAGGCAAGCGGGCCCCAGAACACGGCGCGCGAGATCGGGATCAGCGCCAGCACCGCCGTCATCGCCGTCAGCACGATCGGCCGGAAACGACGCACGGCCGAGCCGATGATGGCCTCCGATCGGTCCATGCCTCTCGCGATGTCCTGGTCGATCTGGTCGACCAGGATGATCGAGTTGCGCATGATGATGCCGAGGAGCGCGATGACGCCCAAGATAGCGACGAAGCCGAAGGGCGCACCGCTGATCAGCAATGCCGCCGCCGCACCGATGATGCCGAGCGGGCCGGTGGCCAGCACCAGCATCGCCTTGCCGAAATGCTGCAGCTGGATCATCAAAAGCACGACGATGACGGCCAGCATGACCGGCGCCTTGGCGGCGATCGAAGCCTGGCTCTCGGCAGAATCCTCAGCACCGCCCTGGATCTCGATCTTGTAGCCGGGCGCCAGGCTGGCGCGCATGCCCTGCATGTCGTTGTAGAGCTTGGTGACGACATCGTTCGACTGCACGCCGTCCGGAAGTGTGGCGCGCACCGAGATGGTCGGCAGGCGGTCGCGGCGCCATTCGACGCCCTGCTCGAGCACGGGCACCACCTTGGCCACCTGCGACAGCGGCACGAAGCCGCCGAAGTCGGTCGGGATATAGACCGAGTCGACCGAGGACAGCAGGTTGCGGCTGGCGTCCGGTTCGCGGGCGACGATGGACACCGTCTCCTCACCATCGCGGAAGTCGTCCAATGACGTGCCGGACATCGATGCCTGCAGCATCTGGCGGATGCGCTGCGAGGTGACCCCGAGCGCACGCGCCCGATCCTGGTCGATGACCAGCTTCATCGCCGGCACCGGCTCCAGCCAGTCGTCGTGGATGGCGCCGAGCAGCGGATTTTCGGCGAACTTCGCCTTCACCTGATCGGCGATGCGGCGCACCTCCTGGCGGTCCGGGCCCATGATGCGCAACTGCACCGGCCAGCCGGTCGGCGGCCCGAGGAACAGGCGGTCGACCTTGGAACGGATCGAGGGGAAATCCTGCGCCAGGATTGAGCGCAGCTTGAGGATCAGCCGCTCGCGCGCCGGCTCGTCATTGGCCATCACCAGCAGCTGGGCAAAGTTGGGATTGCGCAATTGCTGGTCGAGCGGCAGGAAGAAGCGCGGCGCGCCCTCGCCGATATAGGTGGCGATGAACCGCTTGTCCTTGTCGTCCATCATCCTCGATTCAAGCGCCTTGGCCTGGGTCTCGACCTCCTTGATCGAGGTTCCCTCAGGCAGCCAGAGATCGACCAGAATTTCGGGACGCGACGACTGCGGGAAGAAGTTCTGCGGGATGAACTGGAACGCCCACAGGCTGGTGGCGAAGGTGACCAGCGTCATCACCAGCACGATGATGCGGTGGCGTACCGCCCAGCCGACCGTGGCGCGCAGCCGCCGGTAGAAACTGGTGTCGAAGGCATCGTGATGATTGCCGGCATGCTTGCGCTGCTTGAGAATCATGTAGCCGAGCCACGGCGTGAAATAGACCGCAACGAACCAGGACACGACCAGCGCGATGCCGACGACGTAAAACAGCGTGCGCACATATTCGCCGGCCGTGGAGGCGGCGAAGCCGACCGGGATGAAGCCGGCGGTGGTGATCAGCGTTCCGGTCAGCATCGGAAAGGCGGTCGAGGAATAGGCGAAGCTCGCCGCTTCGATCTTGACCAGCCCCTCCTCCAGCTTGCGCTCCATCATCTCGACGACGATCATGGCGTCGTCGACGAGCAGGCCGAGCGCGATGATCAAGGCGCCGAGCGAAATGCGCTGCAGGTCGATGCCGAGCTCGTACATGATGGCGAAGGTTGCGGCCAGCACAAGCGGAATGGCGATGGCGATGACCAGGCCGGAGCGCCAGCCGATCGACAGCAGCGAGACGGCAAGCACGATCAGCAGCGCTTCGCCCAGTGCCTCCATGAACTCCTTCACTGCATCGCGCACGACCTCCGGCTGGTCGGAGATCTGGTCGACCGAAACACCGTAAGGCAGCGCGTCTTCGAAGCGCTTGTAGGTTGCTTCGACATCCTTGCCGACATCGGTGACGTTGAAGCCCTTGGCCATGACAACGCCGACCTGGACGCTTTCGTGACCGTTGAAGCGGTATTTGCGCTGATAGGGATCCTCAAGGCCGGAGGACACGGTGGCGATGTCGCCGAGACGCGTCACCTGGCCGCCGGCGCGCAGACGCAATTCCCTGATGTCGGCTGCCTTGGTGACGTCGCCTTCGACCGAGATGCGCACCGAGCGCAGGCCGGTGTCGACGGAGCCTGCCGGATCGACATTGTTCTGGCCCTTGATGGCGTTCTGCAGGTCGGTCAGCGTCAGGCCGCGTTCGGCCAGCGCCTTGGACGAAATGTCGATATAGATCTTCTCCGCCTGGTCGCCGATGATGACGGCCTTCTCGACACCCGGCGTCGTCAACAGCATGTCGCGCGCCTGGATGGCGAACTTCTTCAGCTCGGGATAGGAGTAGCCATCGCCGCTGATCGAATGCAGCGTGATGAAGGTGTCGCCGAACTCGTCGTTGAAGTAGGGGCCGAGCAGGCCTTGCGGCAGGTCGCCTGAGATGTCGCCGACCTTCTTGCGCACCTGATAGAAGGCGTCCTTCACCTCCTCGGCATTGGCGTCGCCCTTGATCTGGACGGTGATGATGGCGCTGCCGGCGCGCGTGTAGGAGCGGACGAAATCGAGATGCGGCGTTTCCTGCAGCTTGCGCTCGATCTTGTTGACGACCTGGTCCTCCATCTCCTGGATCGAGGAGCCCGGCCAGATCGCCTGGACGACCATGACGCGGAAGGTGAAATCGGGATCTTCCTTCTGGCCCATGCGCATCAGCCCGAGCCCGCCGGCGATGATGATCAGGCCGAACAGGAAGCGCGCAATGGAAGGATGGCCAATGGCCCAGCGCGAAAGATTGAAAGGCCGCTTTTCACTGCTGTCGTTGGTGGTGGTCATCGGCGTCAGTCCAATTCGTTGATCGTGAGCGCATACCCTTGGCATGCGGCTTCAGGGAATTCCGATGCTGGCTTCCGGGCGGCGAGGCTTTCCGAGCGGGAGAGACTCTCATCGCGGTGGGACGCGTGGATCGATGCGGGGGAACTCGACCTTGGCGTCTCGACCATCGGGCGCTCGCCGCCCGGAAACCATGAATGCTTCGCCAGCCTTTTCGCCAAAGCGACGATCAAGCCGGCTTCATGCGTCTGCCTTCAGCGCAGGGCCTTTGCGGCGTCGCCTTCCGCAGAGGCGGCCTGCACCGCGTCGCCGGTCAGCTTGACCTTGAGATTCTCGCTCATGAACTGAGTGCCGGCGGCAACGACGACATCACCCGGCTTGAGCCCGTCGGCGACACTGACGCCGTCGGCGGTAAATTCCGCAACCTTGACCGGGCGCTCGTGCACCGTCTCGCCGGCGCGGTCGACGGTCCAGACAATCTTGCGGCCATCCTTTTCCGCCAGCGCGCTGAGTGGGATCGACACCATCTCCTGCTTCTTGGCCACCGAAGCCTCGATGTTGGCGGTCATGCCGAGCAGCACGCGCGGATCGTCGGGCAGCGAGACACGCACGGCAAAGGTGCGCGACTGCTGGTCGGCGCTGCCGGCCACTTCGCGAACCTTGCCGGAGAGCTTCAGCGCATCGTCGGACCAGAAGCTGGCCGTGACGTCCTTGCCTGGCTTGAAGGCGGCTATGTCCATTTCAGGAACCGCGATTAGCACTTCCTTTTCGCCATCGACAGCAACCGTCATGACCGGCGTTCCGGCGCCGACCACCTGGCCGACATCAGCGGAAACCGCCGTGACGATGCCGTTCTCGCTTGCCTTGAGATCGGTGTAGACGACCTGGTTCTGCGCCTGTGAAAGGGTCGAACGGGCGGCATCGCGGCTCGCCACCGCCTGGTTGTAGCTCAGCGTCGCTTGCTCGAGTTGCGACTTGGAGGTGAAATTCTTGGCATAGAGCTGCTCGGCGCGCTTTCTGGTCAGGTCAACCGTCTCGACCTGCCGCTCAGCGGCATCGAGACTGGCCTTCGCGCTCTTGACCGAAAGCTCGTAGTCGGTGGGATCGATGCGGGCGAGCACATCGCCCGTGGTCACATGCTGGCCGATGTCGACCAGGCGCTCAGTGACCTTGCCATTGATCCGAAAGCCGAGATTCATTTCGGTGCGGGCGCGCACCGAGCCGGAATAGGCGAGTTCGCGGCTGTTTTGCGCCTGGCCGATCTCGACCACCTTGACCGGGCGGATAATGTCCTGGACTTCGGCCTTTTCCTGGCTGCAGGCGGCGAGCCCGAGCGTGGCGACGATCAGGCCGGCGACCGGCAGCTTGCGGAGGATGGAACTGGACAAAGACACTTTCTTACTCCCGACTGGAGATGAACGGTCGACACCGGCGCCCGGCGGGCGGTTATTTCAGGGCTTTGATTGCGTAATCGATGAGGTCGTCGGGCATCGCCCGGTTGGTCTTGGCAAGGCACTGTGCCACCATTTGCGGGTGGCACAGAATGACGGTGGCGGCGCCGAAGCAGCGCGATGCGATGACCGGATCCTGTTCTCTGAACTCACCGGCGGCGATGCCTTCGCGGATCACCTCGGCAAACAGGTCGTGAATGCTGTCGACATGCTTGTCGATGACACCCCAGTCGCGCTCGAGTGCGACGATCACCATCTCGTGCACCTTCTGGTCGTCGAGCATGACTTCCAGCGTCATCTTGTACTGCGCATGGATATAGCGACGCAGCCGCTCCTCGGCGCTGATCGGCAGGCGGCATATCGCGTAGGCCATATTGTAGCTAGCGAGGAGCATGCGGCCGCAAACGGCCTGGTGGATTTCGACCTTGGAGGCGAAGAAACGGTAGATGTTGGCCGGCGACATGCCGAGTTCGCGGGCGATATCGGCAACATTGGTCTTGCCGTACCCGTAGTGGCGGAAGAGGCGCTCGGCGCAGTCGAGAATGCGCGTGACATTCTCCTGGCGGGCGGCGTCGACCATGATGCTGGCGGCTTCGGACATTAGCTCTTTGTCAATTAACGAGTGACGAATTTCAATTTTTGTCAGTCGTAAATCCAAAAGAGCGGACTGTCAACGCTGAATCGACGTACGCGTATAATTGGTGACAGATGGTGACATGGGTTGCGGAGGCGGTGATGCCGGAGATTGGCGAATGACGCCCGTCCCGTCGTCATCCTAGGGCGAAGCAAGGAGCGAAGCGACGCGGCGCAGACCCCAGGATCCATGCCGTTATGCATGTCAAAGAATGAGGCGGATCAATAATTTATACTGGTAAGCGAGCTGTAGCCGCTCTCAGCCGCCAGAGCACTGCCGCAAAGTCACGGCATGGATTCCTAGGGTTTCCGCGACGTCGCTTCGCGACTGCTCCACCCTAGGATGACGAGTCGCGGACGGCACAGGCTAACCACGAATGTCGAAGCCAGAAGAGAGCCCCAATGCTGTTGGTCAAGCCCCCTTCGCCATTTCCCGCAGCCGAAACTTCTGGATCTTCCCCGTCGACGTCTTCGGGATCTCCGCAAAAATCACCGCCTTCGGCACCTTGAAGCGGGCGAGCAAGGCGCGGCAGTGCTCGATGATCTCGGCCTCGCTCGCCGCTTTGCCGGGCTTGAGCTCGACATAGGCGACCGGAACCTCGCCCCATTTGTCGTCGGCCCTGGCAACGACACCGCAGGACGCTACGGACGGGTGCTTGTAGAGCGCATCCTCGACCTCGATCGACGAAATATTCTCCCCGCCGGAGATGATGATGTCCTTGGAGCGGTCCTTGAGCTGGATGTAGCCGTCGGGATGCATGACGCCGAGGTCGCCGGAATGGAACCAGCCGCCGGCAAAGGCCTCGTCGGTTGCCTTCCTGTTTTTCAGATAGCCTTTCATGACGATGTTGCCGCGGAACATGACCTCGCCGATGGTCTCGCCGTCGGCCGGTGTCTCCTGCATTGTTTCCGGGTCCATGACCGTCAGGCCTTCGAGTGCGGCATAGCGCACGCCTTGCCTGGCCTTCTTCTGCGCCTTCGCTCCCTTGTCGAGATCGTCCCACGCGCCATGCCATTCGTTGACGACCGCCGGGCCATAGGTCTCGGTCAGGCCGTAGAGATGGGTGACGGCAAAGCCGGCATCGGCCATGCCCGACAGCACCGCTTCCGGCGGTGGTGCGGCCGCGGTGTTGAAGGTGACCGTCTGCGGGAAGTGGCGCTTGTCCTCATCCCTGGCGTTGATCAACACCGACATGACGACCGGCGCGCCACAAAGGTGGGTGACGCCGTGATCGGCGATGGCATCGTAGATCGCCTTCGGCCGCACCCAGCGCAGGCAGACATGGGTGCCGGCCTGGACGGCGAGCGTCCACGGAAAACACCAGCCATTGCAGTGGAACATCGGCAGCGTCCAGAGATAGACGGCGTGCTTGGCCATGCCGGCATGGATGGTGTTGGTGTAGGCCATCAGGGCGGCGCCGCGATGATGGTAGACGACGCCCTTCGGATTGCCGGTCGTGCCTGAGGTGTAGTTGAGCGAGATGGCGTCCCATTCGTCGTCGGGCATCGACCAGGCATAGTTCTCGTCGCCGCCGGCGACGAAATCCTCATAGTCGATCGAGCCGATGCGCTCGCCCTTCGGATAGGGTGCGTCGGCGGCATAGTCGGGATCGTCATAGTCGATGACCAGCGGCTTGACCTTTGCCAGCGCCAGCGCCTGTTTGACGACGGCGGCAAATTCGCGGTCGACGATCAGCACCTTGGTCTCGGCATGGTCGATCTGGAAGGCGATGACGGCGGCGTCGAGGCGGGTGTTGAGCGAATGCAGCACCGCCTTGGTCATCGGCGCGCCGAAATGCGCCTCCAGCATCGGCGGCGTGTTGGACAGCATGACGGTCACCGTATCGCCCTTGCCGATGCCGCGCTTCGACAGCGCCGAGGCGAGCTTCAGCGAGCGCAGCCAGAAGGTGCGATAGGTGCTGCGCTGGCTGCCATGGATGATGGCGACATGGTCGGGATAGGTGCTTGCCGCCCGCTCCAGATAGGTGAGCGGCGTCAGCGGCTGGTGGTTGGCGGCGTTCTTGCCGAGATCCTGATCGTAGGGATTGCCCATCCCACTCCTCCCCGAATGTTCTTTTGAGAACTTCTAACCACAGGTTCCCGCCCCGTCACCATCAGCAAATCCCGACCGGGCACATTTGGCGCAAAGATTATCCAGATTCGACGGGCAAGAAGGCATCGTGTACCCATGCCGGTTTGACTTTTGTCGAGAGCCGTGACTAATGTCAGCCGAGGAGACGGCATGGCGATCCGACCGGCAGAACAGCTAATTCACAAGGCCGCGTGGCTCTATTATGCCCATGGCCTGCGCCAGGACCAAGTGGCCAGCCAGCTTAACATTTCCCGCGCCTCGGTCGCCATGTATCTGCGCAAGGCGCGCGAGACCGGCATCGTCAATATCTCGACCTCGACGCAGCTGTTCACCGACGACGTGCTGGCGCGCCAGCTCGAGGACGCGCTCAAGCTCGACGCCGTCTGGATCGCGCCGGAGAACGACTATGTCCTCGATCCGTCAACCGACATTGCAGTGCTGGCGGCGAGCGTCTTTCTCGAACTGGTGAAGAAGGGCGACCGCATCGGCGTCGCCTGGGGCCGCACCGTCTACACCATCGCCGACGTCATGTCCTATGCCGATCTGCAGGACGTCACTGTGGTGCAGCTCTGCGGCAATCTCGGCGCGCCCTATTCCTACCGTCCCGACCAGTGCACGATGGAGATCGCCCGCCGACTCAACGCCAAGGGCCTGAATTTCTACGCGCCGCTGGTGCTGACGACGGAATTGCTGGCGCATGGGCTGCGCGCCGAGCCGGTGATCCGCGAGCAATTGGCCGATATCGGCAATTGCGATCTGGCGCTCTATTCGGTCGGCACCGTCGACGCCGACAGCCATGTCGTCAAATGCGGCGCGCTAAGCCCCGGCGAGATGGGGGTGTTGCGCGAGGCGGGGGCCGCCGGCGTCATCGCCGGCCAGATCATCGATGCCGCCGGCAAGGCGCTCGATTGCAGCTATAACCGCCGCGTCATCTCAGCCTCGCTGTCGTCGCTGCGCCAAATCGAAAAGCGCCTGATGGTGGTGCAGGAGGACAGCAAGTTCGAACCGCTGTTGGCCGCGCTCGCCGGCGGGCTCTGCACGCATCTGGTGGTCGGCGCGCGCATGGCGCAGCGGCTTCTCGACCATGCCGGAGCCAGTGCGGGGGCAAAAAAGGCTTCCTGACAAACGAAATCCTGCAGCCGGCGCATTGTCATCAAGGCGTCGTGGCATTCCTGTTCACAGCAACATCAAAGACAGCAAAGCGGACATAGCGACATGAAGAACCTTTGGAATGATGGCGAGGCGGAAAAGCTCGTTGCCGACTATGCGAAAAAGGGCGTTGCCCGCGACCTCGCGCTGCGCGTCTACACGACCCGGCTGCTCGGCGGCGAGCCGCGGCTGGTGCTGCATGGTGGCGGCAACACCTCCTGCAAGACCAAGGCGACCGACCTTGTCGGCGACGAGTGGGATGTGCTGTGCGTCAAGGGCAGCGGTTGGGACATGGGCGTCATCGAGCCGCAAGGACTGCCGGCGGTGAAGATGGGCGCGCTCTTGAAGGCGCGCTCTCTCGCCAGCCTCGCCGACGAGGACATGGTGGCGCTGCAGCGGGCGAACCTGATCGATCCTGCCTCGCCCAACCCTTCGGTCGAGACGCTGCTGCACGCCTTCCTGCCACACAAATTCGTCGACCACACCCATTCGACCGCGATCCTCGCCATCGTCGACCAGGAAGACAGCAAGGCTCTGATCAAGACGGTGTTCGGCGACAGAATGGGCTACGTGCCCTACATCAAGCCGGGCTTCGACCTCGCCAAGGTGGCGGCCGATGTCTACGACGCCGACCCGAGCGTCGAGGGCCTGATCCTCGACAAGCACGGCATCTTCACCTTCGGCGACGATGCGAAGCAGGCCTATGACCGCATGATCCACTATGTGAACGTCGCCGAGGATTATGTGGCGAAGAACGGCAAGCCGCAGCCTGCGAAGGCAGCGCTGCCGGCAAAGCTCGCAACGCCGGCTGCCATCGCACCGACGCTGCGCGGCGCGGTGGCGGTATCGCGTGGCGAAGGCCGCTTCGATCGCATGATCAGCGATTTCCGCACCTCGGACGCGATCGTCGATTTCATCAACTCGGCCGGCATTGCAGACTTCGCCGCGCGCGGTGTGTCGACCCCCGATCTGTCGATCCGCATCAAGACCGGGCCGATGGCGGTGCCGGCGCCGGACGCCGACAAGGCCGGCGACTACAAGGCCGTCATCAAGAGCCATGTCGACGCCTTCGCCAAGGAGTATCGCGCCTATTTCGAAACCAATGACGCGCTGGACGATGTCAAGCGCACCATGCTCGACCCGATGCCGCGGCTGACGCTGGTGCCGGGCCTCGGCATGTTCGGCCATGGCCGAACGCTGAAGGATGCGAAGATCGCGTCCGATGTCGGCGAGATGTGGATCGAGGCGGTGCGCGGCGCCGAGGCCGTAGGCAGCTTCCATCCGCTGTCCAAGGCCGACCTCTTCCCGCTCGAATACTGGTCGCTGGAACAAGCCAAGCTTGCCTCGAACAAACCGAAGCCGCTGACCGGCCAAGTGGTGCTGATCACCGGCGGCGCCGGCGCGATTGGCGCAGCGACGGCCAAGCTTTTCGCCGCCAATGGCGCGCATGCGGTCGTCGTCGATCTCGACGCGGCAAAGGCTGCAGAAGCTGCCAAGGCGGCCGGCAACAATTCGATCGGCGTCGGTGCCGACATCACCAACCCAGCCCAGATGCGCGCGGCCTTCGACAGAGCGGTCGCCGTCTATGGCGGCGTCGACATTCTGGTCTCCAACGCCGGCGCCGCCTGGGAAGGCCGCATCGGCGAACTCGACGATGCCCTGCTGCGCAAGAGCTTTGAGCTCAACTTCTTCGCCCACCAGTCGGCTGCGCAAAACGCGGTGCGCATCATGCTGGAACAGGGCACCGGCGGCGTGCTGCTGTTCAACACCTCCAAGCAGGCGGTCAATCCCGGCCCGAAATTCGGTGCCTATGGCGTGCCGAAGGCGGCGACGCTGTTCCTGTCCAGGCAGTATGCGCTCGACTATGGCGCCTACGGCATTCGGTCCAATGCGGTGAATGCCGACCGCATCCGCTCCGGCCTGTTGACCGACGCCATGATCGCCAGCCGTTCGGGCGCGCGCGGCGTGTCGGAGAAGGAATACATGTCCGGCAATCTGCTCGGACAGGAAGTGACGGCTGACGACGTGGCGCAAGCCTTCCTGCATCACGCGCTGGCCGAGCGCACCACCGCCGATGTGACGACGGTGGACGGCGGCAACATCGCGGCGGCTCTGCGCTGAACTTAGCCTTGGGGCGGTTCATCGTTTCCCCAAAACGGCGAACCGCTCCACCTTCCGGTCTTGACGGACGCGGAAAACCGCTTTCGCATTTCGTGCTGAAAAACTGCTTGAGCCGGTCAAAATCCCACTCCAATCCTTTGCTTATTGCTCAACCAGTTTAAGGGGCATTTCGTGTTTCGCACACGAGTTCCAACCCTGACCCTTGTGGAGATATCGATGGCAGCGAAAAGACTTCGTATCGGCGTGCTCTTTGGCGGGCGCTCCGCCGAACATGAGGTTTCGCTGCTTTCGGCAACCAATGTCATGCGTTCGCTGGAGCCGGCGAAATACGACGCCGTTCCCATCTTCGTCACCCGCGAAGGCCAATGGCTGCTGAGCGAATTCAAGGACGGCGCGCTGGCGACGCCGTCTGACGGCACAGAGCTCTGCCTGGTGCCCGGAGGACAAGGACGGATGCTGGCTATCCCTGCCAAGGACGCACCGCACGACCTGCCTGATATTGATATCCTGTTTCCCGTCCTGCACGGACTGCACGGCGAGGACGGCGCCGTGCAGGGGCTGGCCGAGGTGGCGCGCGTGCCGCTCGCCGGCTGCGGCATCTTCGGCTCGGCCGCCGCGCTCGACAAGGATGTCGCCAAGCGACTGCTGAAGGCGGCCGGCGTGCCTGTCGCGCGCTCGGTGACGATCGAGGACGGTGCAGTCCCTCCGCTCACGGCGCTTGAAGACCAACTCGGGCTGCCACTGTTCATCAAGCCGGCACGGCAGGGCTCGTCCGTCGGCGTCGCAAAGGTCAATGGTAGCCAGGAATTCGAGCGGGCGCTTGACGAAGCCTTCCAGCACGATCGTAAGCTGCTGGCGGAGGAATTCATTCGCGGCCGAGAGATTGAATTCAGCGTTCTGGAGAGCCTTGAAGGCGAGCTCTTCGTCTCCCGTCCGGGCGAGATCGTGCCGGCGGACAGCCACGGCTTCTACAACTACAATGCCAAATACCTCGACGAGAATGGCGCGGCATTGATGGTGCCGGCGCAGCTGCCGCCGGAGGTCGAGGCCGCCATGCGCGACATGGCGGCAAAGGCGTTCAGGGCCGTCGGCTGCGACGCGATGGCGCGCGTCGACTTTTTCCTGATGCCGGACATGACGTTCGTGATCAACGAACTCAACACCATCCCCGGCTTCACCGACATCAGCATGTACGCCAAGGCAATGGCGGCAAGCGGCGTCAGCTATGCCGAAGTCATCGACCGGCTGGTGGCGCACGGCCTGGCGCGCGCCAAGCGGACATGATGAAGGTCAGCTTTCAGTCCCGCTTGCAGTTGCCAAACTTTGTAGCTACATTGTGGCCTCATAAAAGGAGTCACGACATGGCTACTGATTCAGTAGTTCGCGCTCGGATAGATGCCGCGACAAAAGATCAGGCGACTGAGGCGTTGGCGGCGATGGGATTGTCCGTCTCCGATGCCATTCGCCTGCTTCTGGTGCGCGTAGCCGCTGACAAGGAATTTCCCTTTCCCGTGAAAGTGCCCAATGCAACCACGCGAAAGGCCATGGCCGAGTTGGAAAAAGGCAAAGGCAAGCGCTTCTCCTCAGCTGACGAGTTGTTCAAGGATCTTGGACTTTAGGTATGCCAGTTCCCATTCACTCCGGGCAATTTCGCCGGGATGTGAAGCGCATGGAAAAGCGCGGCAAGAACCTTGGCAAGTTGCGCGATCTGTTAGGGCTGCTCATCGCCGGGCATGACCTGCCCGCGGCGTATAAGGACCATCCTCTGAAAGGCGACTGGAAAGCCTTTCGGGACGCGCATATCGAACCGGACTGGCTGCTGATTTACCGCGTTGTCGGCGACGAATTGCAACTTGCTCGTACAGGTTCGCATTCCGACCTGTTCAACGAGTGAACCCTGCGGAAAAGCCGCCCGCAGCGTGCTGCTGCAAAGCGGCTTCGTATCAATCCCACCAGACGTAGAATGCCGAACGCTACTTCGCGTTCGGGTTCGGCATCCAGGCGGGCATCGCGACATCGGCATGGGCGAACTGCGGCAGCTTGGCCGACAGGTCTTCCATGTTCTTGATGTCCTTGTCGATCAGGTCCTTCTGGGTGATCAGCGTCGGCGGCACGATGACGTTGTGGCCGGGATCTTCACCGGCCAGCAGCTGCGCCAGCGCACGCACCGAGACCTGGCCGACGACGGCCGGGTTGGTGGCGGCGGTGGCGGCCCAGGCACTGTCGGTCTCGCGCATGGCGACAATATCCGAGGTCGAAATGTCGGCCGAGTAGATCTTGATCTTCTTGTTCAGCCCCGCCTCGTCGACGGCGATCTTCACACCCTTGGCGAATTCGTCATAAGGCGCGAACATCACATTGATATCGGGATGCGCCTGCAGCACCGAGCGCGCCTGGTTGGCGACCGAGTTGGCGATCGGATTGTCGAGCGTGCCGAACATCGCGACTTCCTTGATGCCGGCATACTTCTTCTTGACGTCGACCCAGGTCTCGTTGCGGCGGTCGAGCGGCGCGATGCCGGCGACATAGACGTAGCCGGCGTTCCAGCTCTCGCTATTGTCCTTGACCGCCTGTTCGAGCGCGAGCCTCGCAAGGTCCTTGTCGGACTGTTCGACTTGCGGGATTTTCGGGTTTTCGACATTGACGTCGAAGGCGACAACCTTGATGCCGGCATCGACCGCGCGCTGGGCGGCATCCTTCATCGATTCCGTCAGGCCGTGCTGGATGATGATGCCCTGCACGCCAAGCGCGATGGCCTGGTCGACCATGTCGGACTGAAGGGCGGCATCCTGGCGGCTGTCGAGCACGCGCAAATCGATGCCGAGCGCCTTCGACTGCGCCTCGACGCCCGAGAGATAGGCCTGGAAGAAATCGCCGGTCGAGAGATAGCGCACCAGCGCGATCTTGACGCCCGGCTTGTCGAACGGCGCCGGCTTGTCGGCGGCAAACGCCGGGACCTGCATCAGCATTGTTGCACCGGCGAGCCCGAGTGCGACCTTCCCCAGAAGTCTTCTTGTGATGTTCACTTTGTTTCCTCCACTTGTTGAACCCAAAACTGTTCCGGCCGCCGTTCTATCTCCTGCCCCGGCCGGAAAGGGCGAAGGTGAAGACAAGGGCGACGACGAGAACCACGCCCTTGACGAAATCCTGCGTGTAGTAAGGCGCGTTCATCATCGTCAGGCCTTGCAGCAAGATGCCGACGAACAGCGCGCCGACGGCGGTGCCGAAGGCGTTCGGCTTGGCGGCGCCGAGCACCGCGTAGCCGATCAGCGCCGCGGCAACCGCATCGAGCAGCAGATTATTACCCGAAGCGATGTCGCCGCGTCCAAGCCGTGCGGCGAGCAAAATACCGCCGATCGAGGCAAAAACTCCTGAAATGACGTAGGCCCAGATTTTGTATGCCTTGACAGGCGCGCCGGCGAGTTCGGCGGCGCGTTCATTGGAGCCGACGGCATACATCATGCGGCCGAAACGCGTGTATCCGAGGAAGAACCAGATCAGCACGGCAAGCACGATGAGCACGACCACCGAGACCGGGATGAGGTTCGGAATGAAGAAGTCGAAGCGGTGGCGGCCAAGCGCTAGGAAGGCGTCGGCAAATTTGCCGTTGGCGACGGAGCCGTCGGGCATGGTCATGCCGGTGGCAATGGAGCGGCCTTCGGTCGGGATGCGCTGCAGGCCGACGAGCAGGAACATCATGCCGAGCGTCGCCAGGAGATCGGGCACGCGCATATAGACGATCAGCCAGCCATTGATCAGGCCGACAATGGCGCCAATGAGCAGACAGACGACGACGGCGACGACGACGTTCTGCTCCAGCACGACCATGACATAGGCGGCCGCCATCATGGCTGAGGTCGCAACCGAGCCGATCGAGAGATCAAAGCCGCCGACAACCAGCGTGGCGGTAACGCCGAGCGCCAGCACGCCGGTGATGGCAACCGACTGGAAAATGAAGACAGCACTTTGCGGCGAGACGAACCCGTCGGCGGCGATGGCGAAATACGCGATCAACCCGAACAAAAGCACGATGAAACCATAGCGGATGGCGTAGTCGCGCAACGTCATTCAGCGCCCGCCGTCTTTACCCAACTCAAACCCATGCGCTCCATTCCAATTCCCATGGTTCTTTGCTCAGGCCGCGCTGTGCAGCGGCCCGCCCGCGACCTCGGCCAGCAGGCGATCGAGATCGACATCGGCGTTGCGGTGTTCACCGACGATAGTCTGCTCCGACATCACCAGGATACGGTCGGCGGTCTCCAACGCCTCGTCGAGCTCGGTGACAAACAACAGCGTGGCGCGGCCATTGGCGCTTGCCCGCAGCTTGGCAGCAATGTCGCGCCTGGCCGAGATATCGACACCCTGGAACGGCTCGTCGAGGATGAACAGTCTCGCGTCCTGCGCCATCCAGCGCGCCACCATCACCTTCTGCTGGTTGCCGCCCGACAGCGTGGTCATTTCATCCTTCTCGGAACGGCAGACGATGCCGAGGTCCTCGATCTGGCGGCGGGCCGTGGCACGCTCGAGGCCACGCTTGAGAACGGCGAAACGCGACATGCGTTTGTGGAAGGGCAGGCTGATGTTTTCCTGGATATTGAAGCCACCGACAATGCCGTTTTCGCCGCGATCCTTGGCGACCAGGAACACGCCCGCCGCGATGGCCTCGCCTGTCGACACCGGCGCGTAGGGCTTGCCGTTCAAATTCATAGTGCCGGCGAGCGGCTTGCGCAGGCCGAACAGCGTCTCGGCCAGTGCGGTCTTGCCGACGCCGACGAGGCCGGTGACGGCAACGACCTCGCCATCGCCAAGCGTCAGCGAGAATGGCCGGGCGCTCGGCGCGATGCGCAGGCCCTCGATGGTCAGGATCGGTTTGGCCGAATTCCTCGCTTCGATCCGGTCGAGATGGATCTTGCGGCCGAGCATGGCGTTGACCGCGCCTTCATAGTCGAGCGGCTTGGTATCGAAGACGCCGGAGATGACGCCATCGCGCATCGAGACGATGCGGTCGGCCAGCCGCCTGATATCCGACATGCGGTGCGAGATGTAGAGGATGGCGACGCCCTGCTCGCGCAGCCGATCGAGCAGCGAAAACAGCCTGTCGGCCTCGGCGCTGGACAGCGACGAGGTCGGCTCGTCGAGGATCAGCACTTTCGGCTGGTGCGCCATGGCGCGCGCGATCGCCACCATTTGGCGGTCGGCCAGCGACAGATCGCTGACGCGGGCCCTGAGGTCGATGGCGAGTCCCATGCGGTCGGCGACCGCCCTCGCCTCCCGGCGCACGCGGCCAGGGTTGAACAGCAGCGGCGCGCCTTTGCCACTCAACCGGTCGAGCGTCAGATTGGTGGCGACATCGAGATCGGCGACAACGCCGTCATTGATATTCTGGTGCACGGTGACGACACCGGCGCGGATCGCTTCGGCCGGCGTGTTCGGCGCGAAGTTATCGCCGGCAAGGTGCATGGTGCCGCCGGCATGGTCGTAGACGCCGCTGATGATTTTCACGAGGGTGGACTTACCGGCGCCGTTGGCGCCCATCAGCACGGTGATCTCACCGGCATGCAATTCGAGCGAGACGCCGCCAAGCACCTCGATATGGCCGAAGGACTTCCTCAGGCCGTCCACGCGGAACACGGCATCATTGCCCATTCGTTCCTCCCTGACGATGACGCTATGGGCTATGTCATCAATTGTCAACTCGATTGACAATTGCCAGACAGCTTCCTAGCTTGGCCCCACCGCCATCACTCCACTATGATCGGAGCGACCAAGCGCGAGGGTGAGGAATGACTGGGAAATTGCCGTTCGAAGCACTGTCGGTGGAGACGCTTGCCACGCGCCTCGGCACGAACGAAGCGCTGTGCGCCAGGATTGGCAAAGGCCCCTGGAAGGTGCGCGAGGTCGGCGACGGCAATCTGAACCTCGTCTTCATCGTCGAGGGCGCCTCGGGGGCGGCCGTGGTCAAGCAGGCCCTGCCCTATGTTCGCCTCGTCGGCGACAGCTGGCCATTGCCGCTGAAACGCTCTTTCTTCGAATACCACGCTCTGACTCGCCAGGAGGCGCGCGCGCCGGGCTCGGTGCCGGCGATCTACCATTTCGATGAAGGCCAGGCGCTGATCATCATGGAATATCTGGCGCCGCCACACATCATTCTGCGCCGCGCCCTGATCGATGGCCGCCAGCTTCCGAACATTGCCAAGGATATCGGCCTGTTCATGGCCCGCACTTTGTTCCGCGGCTCCGATCTCTCCATGCCGACCAAGGACCGCAAGGCCGATCTGGCGCTGTTCGCCGACAATGTCGAGCTCTGCGGCATCACCGAGGATCTGGTGTTTTCCGACCCCTATTTCGACGCCAAGCTGAACCGGCATACGTCACCGCAGCTTGATGGCCTGGTCACCGAGTTGCGCACCGACCGCGACTTGAAGGTCGAAGCGCAGCGGCTGAAGCATATCTTCGCCGCCAATGCCGAGACGCTGCTGCATGGCGATCTGCATTCCGGCTCGATCATGGTCACCGACACCGAGACAAGGATGATCGATCCGGAGTTCGCCTTCTATGGTCCGATGGCCTTCGATGTCGGCATGCTGCTCGCCAATTTCTGGATGTCCTTCTTCTCGCAGCGCGGCCACGAACAGAACGGCAAGCGCGATGCCATGCGCGCCTATCTGCTCGGGGTGACGGCAGAGACCTGGACGGTGTTCCGCGGCGAGTTCTCAGCTTTGTGGCGCACGGAGCGCACCGGCATGCTCTATCAGAAGAGCCTGTTCGAGGATCAGGGCGACATTCTCGCCTCGGAGCAGGCGCTCGACCATGTGCTGCACCAGATCTGGACCGACCTGCTCGGCTTTGCCGGCATCGAGGTGCACAGGCGCATCCTCGGCCTCGCCCACAATGCCGATTTCGAGACCATCGAAGACGAGGATCTGCGCGCCTCCTGCGAGGCCAAGGCGCTGAAATTCGGCCGCCACATCGCCGTCAACCGGCGCCAGATCCTAGGCATGGACGAGGTCAACAATTTGGCCGCGCTGATCGAACGGGAGAGCAGGATTTGAACGTTGGCGAGCGCCATTACCGCACCATCTGGCTGAGCGACGACAAGCGTTCGGTCGAGATCATCGACCAGCGCTGGCTGCCGCATGAGTTCCGCGTGGAGACGATCGGCACGGTCGACGGCATCGCCACCGCGATCCGTGACATGTGGGTGCGCGGTGCGCCGCTGATCGGCGTCACGGCGGCCTATGGCGTCGCCATCCAGATGGCGGACGATCCTTCGGACGCAGCGCTCGACACTGTGTGGGAGACGCTGCACAAGACGCGGCCGACGGCGATCAACCTGCGCTGGGCGCTGGACGAAATGCGGCGCTCCCTCAGGCCGATCGCACCCGAGCAACGCGCCGAAGCCGCCTACAAGCGCGCCGCCGAAATCGCCGATGAAGATGTCGGGCTGAACCGGGCCATTGGTGAGAACGGTCTGAAAATCATCAAGGAGATCGCGGCGCGCAAGAAGCCGGGCGAGCCGGTGAACATCCTCACCCATTGCAATGCCGGTTGGCTGGCGACGGTCGACTACGGCACCGCCACGTCACCGATCTATCTCGCCGTCGAGGCCGGCATTCCGGTCCACGTCTATGTCGACGAAACCAGGCCGCGCAACCAGGGCGCCCAACTCACTGCCTGGGAGATGGCCGGCCACGGCGTGCCGCACACGCTGATCGTCGACAATGCCGGCGGCCATCTGATGCAGCACGGCGAAGTCGACATAGTGATCGTCGGCACCGACCGCACCACGGCCAATGGCGATGTCTGCAACAAGATCGGCACCTACCTCAAGGCGCTTGCCGCCGCCGACAATGATGTTCCCTTCTATGTCGCCCTGCCGTCGCCCACCATCGACTGGACGGTGGGGGACGGGCTGGCCGAAATCCCGATCGAGGAACGTTCGGGCGACGAGGTGTCGCTGGTCTGGGGCAAGACGGCGGATGGCAAGATTGCGCAGGTGCGCGTGTCGCCGGAAGCGACGCCGGCGGCCAACCCGGCTTTCGATGTAACGCCGGCGAGGCTGGTGACAGGGCTGATTACCGAGCGCGGCGTGGCGAAAGCCTCGCGCGAGGGACTGAAGGCGATGTTTCCAGAACGTGGGTAATCTCCCCCCTCGAGGGGGAGATGTCGCCAAAGGCGACAGAGGGGGTCGGTGCGTCCTGACGCGACCTCCCAGCACCGACAGATGACGCTAGCACTCCACGCGAAACGACCCCCTCTGGCCTGCCGGCCATCTCCCCCTCAAGGGGGGAGATTAGCGCTCCGACGAATTGACAACACCACCCTCACCCCTCCATATCTCCCCCGTTAATGTTCTCAGGGCGGGGTGAAAGTCCCCACCGGCGGTAAGAGTCTCGGCTCAAGCCCGCGAGCGCCTCTTGGCAACAGGAGGGTCAGCAGATCCGGTGTGATTCCGGAGCCGACGGTCACAGTCCGGATGGAAGAGAACGAAACGGAAGACGGACCGCTCGTGCGGGCCGGATTTCGTATCGTGCGTCCTGATTCTGGTTCGAAACGGAAGGATGGACCCATGAATCAGCATACCACAAGACACCAAGAAACTGTTCGCATCGCCGTCATTCGCGCGCGCTGGCACGCCGATATCGTCGACCAGTGCGTACAGGCCTTCGAGGCGGAGCTTGCCGTGCTCGGCGGCGGGCGCTTCGCCGTCGATGTGTTCGACGTACCGGGCGCCTACGAAATCCCTCTGCACGCGAAGACACTGGCTACGACCGGCCGCTACGCCGCGATCCTCGGCACCGCCTTCGTCGTCAATGGCGGCATCTATCGCCATGATTTCGTGGCCGGCGCCGTGCTTGACGGCATGATGAATGTGCAGCTGTCGACCGGCGTGCCGGTGCTGTCGGCGGTGCTGACGCCGCACAATTATCATGACAGCGCCGAGCATCACCGCTTCTTCTTCGAGCACTTCACCGTCAAGGGCAAGGAAGCGGCCAATGCCTGCCTGCAGATCCTGGCGGCACAGGAGCTGAGCGCGGCGTGATCCAATGAAAATGGCCGGATTTCAGCCCTGCAACAAGAATTGCGGCCTCCACGGCCGCTGACGGTTGCGGTTCTGGCGAAATCCGGCCAGAAGCATCTGGGCCGGCAACCAGCCGGCCCGCGACGTTGCGCTTGAAACCAGATACGGGAGACTATTGGGTGGCTCGCATAACACTGAGACAATTGCTCGATCACGCCGCCGAATATGGCTACGGCGTACCCGCCTTCAACATGAACAATATGGAACAGGGCCTCGCCATCATGGAGGCCGCCGAGGAGACCAAGTCGCCGGTCATCCTGCAGGCAAGCCGCGGCGCCCGCGCCTACGCCAATGACGTGGTGCTGGCCAAGCTGATCGACGCGCTGGTCGAAATCCACCCCGACATTCCGGTCTGCATGCATCTCGACCATGGCAACAATGAAGCCACCTGCGTCACCGCCATCCAGTACGGCTTCACCTCGGTAATGATGGACGGCTCGCTCAAGGAAGACGGCAAGACGCCGGCCGACTACGCCTACAACTCCGGCATCACCAAGCGCGTCGTCGACATGGCGCATTGGGGCGGTGTTTCGGTCGAAGGCGAGATCGGCGTGCTCGGCTCGCTGGAAAGCGGCGGCGGCGAGCAGGAAGACGGCCACGGCGTCGAAGGCGCGATCAGCCACGACCAGTTGCTGACCGATCCGGAGCAGGCGGTCGAGTTCGTCAAGGACACCCATGTCGATGCGCTGGCTGTAGCCATGGGCACCAGCCACGGCGCCTACAAATTCTCGCGCAAGCCCGACGGCGCGGTGCTGGCGATGAACGTGATCGAGGAAATCCACCGCCGCCTGCCCAACATGCATCTGGTGATGCACGGCTCGTCCTCGGTGCCGGAGGATCTGCAGGAGATCATCAACAAATATGGCGGCCAGATGAAGCCGACCTGGGGCGTGCCGGTGGAAGAGATCCAGCGCGGCATCAAGCATGGCGTGCGCAAGATCAACATCGACACCGACAACCGCATGGCGCTGACCGGCGCCATCCGCAAGGTGCTGACCGAAAATCCGAGCGAGTTCGATCCGCGCAAATATCTGACGCCGGCCATGGCCGCCATGCGCAAGCTCTGCAAGGAGCGCTTCGAGCAGTTCGGCACCGCCGGCAACGCCCAGAAGATCAAGCCGCTGCCGGTTGCTGAGATGGCCAAGCGGTACAAGTCGGGCAGTCTCGATCCGAAGTTTGGGTGAGCTGACGTCCCCTTCCCTTCCCCCCTTGTGGGGTGAGCAGCCGGTTCGCCAAAGGCGAATTCATCGTGCCAGTGGCACGATGAAAGGCCGGCGAACGCCGGGACGCTGCGAAGCAGCGGGGACCCGGCAGGGCACTTTGGCCATTGACCACCCGGCCCTTCGCAGGCTCAGGGCGTTCGAAGCTCGAAAAGCCAAGCAATTGGCTTTTCGTCTGCTACGCAGACCGCTTCTCACCCCCGCGCAAAAACTCGATCACCATTGCCGCTGTCCAGGTGAAGCGACCGCCACCTAGTGGTTCGCCGGTAAGCGGGTCGTAATATTCGGCAAAGCCGCTTTCGCCGATCAGGTCGAGGCTGGACTGCGTGATGTGTTGCGCAACGTCGCCATGGCCGGCAGCAGTGAGCCCGTCGGCGATCATGTAATTGACCACCAGCCAGACCGGCCCGCGCCAGT
The DNA here is from genome assembly GCF_056404315.1 of Mesorhizobium sp. P2_D6. Lineage (NCBI taxonomy): Bacteria > Pseudomonadati > Pseudomonadota > Alphaproteobacteria > Hyphomicrobiales > Phyllobacteriaceae > Mesorhizobium > Mesorhizobium sp. P2_D6. The sequence goes on from NZ_JBFUEG010000011.1 coordinate 47,000, forward strand.
AGCGCTTGGCGTCGAGGCGTGGATCGTCGGGATCGTGTGAGGGCACGACATAGCGCGCTCTGCCGGCAAGGCGCTCGACGCGTGCCGCGAGCGCCGCCACGCGGTGTACCGGGATGGCAGCGAAGGCGGCCAAAATGCCGCCGACGGAGGCGCTGTCGATCAGCCTGCCGGTGGTTCGGTCGAGACAGAGATACTGACCGTGCGCCTCGCTCCACAGCCGCTCCATCGCCGCCAGACCTTTTGCGGCACGCGCACGGTTGGCTTCGGCGATCCCACTCTCGCCGAGCGCCTCGGCGAGATCGGCAAGATCGGCGCAGGCGCGGATCAGAATGGCGTTAAAGCCGGGATCGACGACCTGAAATGGCGAGGCGTCGTGCAGCCTGGCATTGTCCCAGCCGAGTGCACGAAAATGCTGCAGCAGCCAGAGATAGCGGTCGTATTGAGCCTTGGTCGGGCGGTGCGCCGGATCGGCGTGCAGAATGTCGCGGCGTGTGTAGGGCTCGACGCCTTCGGTCGGCACACGCTCGAAGGCATCGTCCCAGTCGATCGAATTGTCGCGGCCGGATTCCCAAGGATGGATGATGGCGACCAGCCCGTCGCCTTTGGGGTCGCGGTTCTCATAGAACCAGCGATGCCAGGCGTCGATCTTCGGCAGCAGCGCATGCGCCCGTTCCGCCGCCAGCTTCTTGTCCGTGGCGCGGTCGAACAGGCGGCGCACGGCAAAGCCGGCGACGGCCGGCTGCGTGATGCCGGAGGTCGCGGTCGGGCGATTGGTTCGCCACACATCGGGCCCGGGAAAATAGCCGTCGCTCCAGACATGGAAGACAATGTGCGGCACCATGCCGTCCGGCCATTGGTGGGCGAACAAAGTGTCGATCTCGGTCCAGGCGCGCGCCTCGTCGTAGTGGGCAAGACCCAGTGCGGTCAGGCAGGAATCCCAATTCCACTGGAAGGGGTAGAGACCCCTGGTCGGGATGGTGTAGGCGCCTTGGTCGTTTTCCCTCAGCACCTCGACGGCGCGGGCGATGGTTTCGTCGACGGCTAGAGAAGTCATGGACGGCATTCGTTCCTTAGGGCGTTGGTGGTTTCGGGATCGAACCAGCGGATGCGATCGGGCTTGGGCGCCAGCCGCAGCTGCTCGCCAACCTTGACGTTGGCATTCGATTCCAGGACGGCGCGGAACAGGCCGCCCTCGACATCGCAGGTGACCAGCGTGTGTGGCCCGAGCGGCTCGATGACCCGCACGGTGGCATGCAGCCCTTCGCTGCCGGCATCGACATCCTCCGGGCGAATGGCGAATTCTATTCCTTGCTTGTCGGATTTCGGGCCGGGCAGCGTCAGCCCGGCGACGCTCCAGCTGCCGTTTGCCGCCTTGGTCGCCGGGATGAAATTCATCGGCGGATTGCCGATGAAGGAGCCGACAAAACGGGCAGCCGGGTTGCGGTAGACCTCGACCGGCGACGCGGCCTGGACGATGCGGCCCTGATGCATGACGGCGATGCGGTCGGCGAGGCTCATCGCCTCGACCTGGTCGTGGGTGACATAGATGGTGGTGGTCTTCGAGGCCGCCAGCACGCCCTTGAGCTCGGCGCGCATTTCGAGCCTGAGCAGCGCGTCGAGATTGGACAGCGGCTCGTCCATCAGGATGACGTCGGGCTCCATGGCGAGCGCGCGAGCAACGGCGACGCGCTGGCGCTGGCCGCCGGACAGCTGGCCGGAATAACGCTTCAACAGCTGCTCGATATGCATGAGTTCCGCGGTGCGGTTGACGCGGCGCTCGACGTCGGCCTGCGGCAGCTTCTTCATGCGCAGGCCGAAGGCGATGTTTTCGAACACGGTCAGATGCGGGAAGACGGCATAGTTCTGGAACACCATGGCGATGCCGCGCTCGCGCGGCGGCAGATGGTCGACGCGGCGGCCGCCGATCCAGACCTCGCCCTGGCTCGGTGTCTCCAGTCCGGCGACGATGCGCAGCAGCGTGGTCTTGCCGCAGCCGGAGGCGCCGAGCAGCACCATGAATTCCTGGTCAGCTATGGCGAGATCGACCTGATGCAGCGCGGTAAAGCCGCCGAAGCGCTTGGCGACGCCCTTGATCGCGATTTCAGCCATGAGCCCTCTCCGTGTCGCGTGTCATCGGTTGGCGATCCCCCACATGGCGAACAGATATTTGCGGACGGCGAAGATGAAGATCAGCGCCGGCACGACCAGCGCCGCACCGCCGGCGAATTTGAGATAGAGCGGCGACTCGCCGAGACTCTGCAAAAGGAAAGCGGTCAGCGTGCGGTTCTCGATGGTGAGCACGGCGGCGGCAAACACCTCGTTCCAGGAGATGGTGAAGGCAAACACCGCCGACGCCGCGATGCCGGGCAGCGCCAGCGGCAGGATCACCTTGCGAAACGCCTGCAGCCTGGTGCAGCCGAGCGTCCAGGCGGCCTCCTCGAGCTCAACCGGAATGCCGGAAAACAGCGAGAAGGTGATCAGCACGGCGAAGGGCAGTGCCAGCGTGGTGTGGACCAGCGCCAGGCCGATCGCGGTGTCGTCGAGGCCGGTGCGGATGAACATCACCGCCAGCGGCAGCGCCAGCAGCGGCAGCGGAAAAGCCCGCGTCATCAGCACCAGGAAACGGAACGTGCCCTTGCCCGGAAAATCGAAGCGCGACAGCGCGTAGCCAGCTGGAGCGCCGAAGCCGATCGACAGGATCATCGTCAGCGTGGCGACCAGAACCGAGTTCCACAGCGCCCTGGCGACGCCGGCGAAATTGATGAAGAACGACAGGCTGCCGGTATCGAAAGACGGGAAGAAGCGCTTGGGGAAGGCGGTCACTTGTTCGGGCGACGACAGCGCGTTGACGATCAGGAGATAGATCGGCAGCAGTACCCAGACGCCAAGCAGGATGACGGTGGCGATCAGCAGCCAGTCGCCGGCCTTGCGGGCATCGGCGCTTGCGGCGGCTGGGGTTTGCGTGACCGCACTCATATGCGCGCCTCCTTGGGCACGCGTAGCACCCTGAGGAAGAACAGCGTGAAGCCGATCGAGATGGCGAGAATGAGCAGTGCCGAAGCGGCGGCAACATTGCGGTCCTGCAGCGTGAATTGCCAATTGTAGGTTTCGCCCATCAGCACCGGCAGATTGGTGCCGCCAAGGGCGGCGACGACGGCGAAGACCTCGAAGGCGAGGATGACGCGCAGGATGATCGCCGTCTGCAGGCTCGGCCGCAGCAGCGGCAGCGTGATGCGGACAAAACGCTTCCACGGGCCGGCGCCGAACACTTCCGCGGCTTCGTAATATTCCTTGGGGATCAGCCCCATGCCGGCGACGAGGATGACCATCATGATGGCGGTGGCACGCCAGATCTCGGCCAGCGCCACGGCGATGAAGATGGTGAGCTTGCTCTGATAGCCGAGGAACATGATCGGTCTGTCGACGACGCCAAGATGGGAAAGCAGCGTGTTGAGGAAGCCCGACTGGTCGAAGATGGCGAGCCAGATCAGGCCGGCGGCGAGATCGGAAATGCCGAGCGGGATGGCGAAAATGTAAAGCGCTGCACTGCGCCCGGTCTCCAGCCGCGACACGACCGAGGCCATCAGCAGCGCCATGGCCAGTTGAATCGGCACGACGATGGCTGCCAGCAACAGCGTGTTGCGCACCGTGACCGGGAATTTCCAGCTGCCGGCCATGGCGCGGAAATTGTCGAGGGTGAAGGCACCGTCGCGGGTCAGCGCCTCGAAGGCGACCAGCACGAACGGGTAGAGGAAGAAGACGCACAGGAACAAGGTCGCCGGCATCAGCAGCAGATAGGGCAGAGCCTTGCCGTGCATGGTGGTGTCCTTTGCGGCGAAGTGGTGCGGTTTGGGCGCCCGGAGTGCAACAAACTCCGGACGCCCCGGCCCTCGGGAGGATTCAGTCTACCGGGCAAGCGCCTTCGGACGGCTTGTCGGGCGCCCAGCAGGGCGCCTTGGCCTGGTCGATGATCGCCTTGAGCGCTGTCGCCTGCCCTTCGAGCACGCCATGCACGTCCTCGCCGCCGAGCACGATGCGTTCGAAGGAGTCGGTGTAGACCTGGTTGAACTTGCCGCCGAGATCGCCAAGCCCCATCGGCAACAGCGCCGGCAGCGCATCGGGCGCGCCGGTCATGGTGGCGATCGCCGGGCCGAAGGCCTTGACCGAGGCCGGCATGTCGTCGGGCAGCTTGACGTCGACGACCGGGAAGAAATTGGTCGCCTTCAGCGTCGCGATCTGCGTCTCGGGCTTGAGCATATAGGCGACCAGCGCCTTCGCCTTGTCGACATCCGGCGAGGTCTTGGGGATGGCGACACCGGCAACCACCGGCATGAAGCCGCGACCGGCAGGACCCGCAGGCGCCGGGAAGGCGACAAACTCGTCCGGCTTCTGGTTGAAGGCATCGGCAAGCCGCGCAACATGGTCGAACGCCACCCACACTTCACCCGACAGCAACGGCTCCTGCATGAAGGCATAGTTGGTCGAATTCGGATTGGTGTACTGCCAGAGTTCCTTGAACTTGTTCCAGGCGGTCTCGGCCTCCGGCGAACGGAACTTGGTCACCATCGAGCCGGTGTAGGACGGATAGAGAAAGCCTTCGAAGAAGCGGTGCTTCAGCCCCTTCGGGCCGGCGGGAAAACCGAATTTCGGCGAGCCGGTTTTCTCGGCGATGTTCTTCGACCATTCGATCAACTGGTCGTAGGTGATGGTGTTGAGATCGACGCCTTGCGGCAGATATTGCAGCGCCTGCTTGTTGGCCGCCATCAGATAGGTGGCCTGCATCCACGGCATGTATTTCTGCTCACCGGTGCCGAGCGTGCCGAGCTTCTTGTAGGCCTCGTTGACCTTGACGCCGCCGACATCGACAGCGGACAGATCGACAAGGTTGGCGCCGACGGTGGAGAAGTCGCCATGCAGGCCGCCAAGCAACCCGATCGTGCCGGTGCCGGCCTGCAGTTCGGCCTGCAGGCGGGTAAGCCAGGGACCGTCCTCGGCGACCTGATAGTCGACGGCGCCGTCAAAGCCTTTCAGCACCGCGTCGCGCATCTTCTGGGTTTCCTCGACCGGGCGCGCCTGCGTCGACCAGAACAGCACCTGCTGCGCCTGTGCGCCGCCGGCGGCAAACGACAGCGCCAGCGCGGCGCCCGCCAATGTCCTCAACATCTTCATCATGGTCTTCCTCCCTGGGTATGCGCCGTCGTTGCGACGTCAGCTTCTTGTCTGCGGTGCTGGGCCGTGGCTCGCCCGCGACACCAGCGTCGGCCGGATCAGCCGCGTCAGCGGCGCGGCGGGCCGTTCGGCGATGACGGTGAGCAGCATGTCGGCGATCTCGCGCGCGCATTGGCGGATCGAGGCGTCGAAGGTGGTGAGGCCGGGCGGCGCGTAGGCGGAAGCCACGACATTGTCGAAGCCGATGACCGAGAGGTCGCGCGGCACGCTGAGACCGGCGCGGGCCGCCTCCTCCATCACTGTCAGCGCCAACTCGTCGAACAGAGCGATCACAGCTGTCGGCCGGTCCGTGCCTTGCAGCATGCGATTGATGGCCTGGATGCGGGCGCCGCGATCGAAGCGCGGCGCCGTCGCCACGTCGAGGCGCACCGACGGGTCGCCGCGGCGGCCGATGGCGGCGGCAAGGCCATCTTGCCGCAGATGCCGGAAGGTCATTGGCTCGGAAATCGTCACCAGGCCGAAATGGCGATGGCCGAGATCGTAGAGCATGTCGAAGGCCTCGCCGAAGGCGTGCGCGCCATCGGTGTCGAGCCAGTGGTAGGCAAAGTCGCTGTCGAGCAGGCGGCCGTGGGCGACGAAGGGAAAGCCACGCTCGCGCAGATAGGCGAGCCGTTCGTCGACCTCGGCGATGCGGGTGACGACGACGCCGTCGGCGCGTCCGGATTCGACGACATGGCGCAGCACCGACAGTTCGGAATGGCCAAGGGCCGCAGTGGCGAGGATGAGGTCGGCGCCATGCGACACCAGCCCTTCGCCGAGCCCGGTGACGAACTCGCCGAGGAAGGAATCGACCAGATTCGGGCCTCTGACCGGCAGCACCAGTCCGACGAAGCCGCTGCGGCCGGAGACAAGCGTGCGCGCTGCGGTGTTGGGGACATAGCCGGCCTGGCGTGCCGCCTGCGCGACCCGCTCGCGGGTTTTCAAAGCGATCTGCTCATGCCCGGCAAGCGCGCGCGACACCGTCGTGATCGACAGGTCGAGACTCGCCGCAAGCTCCTTCAGCGTGGTGACGCGCGGTGGCAATCGTTCCTCCCGAACGAAGTGTTTGAAACGTTTGTAATTGGCTTTCGCCAAAATGCAAACGTTTTAAATTTGACTGAAGAGACTGCCGCATCGTTCTCGAGCGACGATGCGTGTCGAACCCGGTTGTCGGCCGTTGAACAAAGAAAAAGGCCGGGCGCGAAAGCGGCCCGGCCAAAAAGAAGGTCAAGAACCTTCAGAGGGGAACACCGTCCAGCGGAATGGGAGGAGACCGCCGAACGATAATTCCTATATGCGCGCATTCGCAGCGGTTGACGACGAACGGCTTTCTAAAACAACGCGAGATTCAGAAATTTCGTTTCTCGTCTTCGACGATTTCAGCCGGCTGAGGCGCCTGTCTCCAACAGATCGGCATAGTGCCGGCGCGCCACGTCGGGATGCGAGCGCAGGCGGCTTTTCAGCACATTGGTGCCGACGTTGCGAAACAGCGGATTGTCGGGATCGCTGGCTGGCCCGCGCGCCTCAGCCGCCAGTTCCTCCGGCAGGTCGAGCAGCGGGATGGTGGCGTCGAGCCGGGCGCTGAAGAAGAACGGAACCGAAATCCGCTCGACACCGGCCGGCGGCGTCACCACACGGTGGACTGTCGCCCGGAGATAGCCGTTCGAGGCTAGTTCGAGCAGTTCGCCGATATTGACCACCAGCGTATGGGGGAGCGGATCGACATCGACCCAGCTGCCGTCATATTCGACCTGCAGGCCCTTGGTATCGTCCTGCAGCAGGAGCGTCAGGAAGCCGCCATCCTTGTGCGCGCCGACGCCCTGATCGTCACCGGTGGCGTTGCGGCCGGGATAGCGAACGATCTTCATGCGATGGTTGGGTTCATCGCGGTAGATCGGATCGAAGGCGTCCTCGGCCTGGTCGAGCGACAGAGCGAAGGCCCTGAGCAGGCGGATCGCCACGGCGGTCGCCTTGGTCTGCCACGCCAGCAGCGCCGGCTTCAGTTCGGGCAGTGCCGCCGGCCACTGGTTTGGCCCTTGCAGCCGCGTCCAGGCAGGCACGCCGGGGCCTTGCGGGATGGCCGGGCGTTCGACGCCGATGTCGAGCTGTTCGCGCCAATCGGCCTTGCCTTTGGTGAGCTCGCCGCCGGCGCGGGTGTAGCCGCGAAACTGCGAGGATTTGACCATTTCGATCGCCAGCTTGTCGGCTTCCGGCAAGGCAAAGAACCGTCGCGAGGCGTCGAGCACCTCGGCGGTGTCGGCAGCCGATATGCCGTGGCCGGTCAAATAGAAGAAGCCGACGTCGCGCGCGGCCGTGCGCAGATCGAACAGAAACGTTCGCTGCTCGGAAGCGCCCTGTTCGAGACGGCTGAGATCGAGCACGGGTACGATCCTGGGCATGGTCAAGCTCCTTGTTTGCCGGGCCCCGCTTTCACGGTGGCACGCAGGCTGGTCCAATCAAAGCAATGCGCAGTCCAATCTCGAGGCGAATGAAGAAAGCCGGCGCTGCCTTTGGCAGCCTGCCGGCAAACAATGTTCGCGGCCGCTCACCCGCGGCGGTCCAGCCTTGCGACCAGCCGATCGCCGACCCACTGGATGCCGCAGACCAGGATGATCAGCACGATGACCACGGCGATCATGACGCTGGTCTCGAAGCGTTGGTAGCCGTAGCGAATGGCGAGATCGCCAAGCCCGCCGGCGCCGATGGCGCCTGCCATGGCCGAGGCGCCGATCAGCGTCACCAGCGTTACTGTGAACCCGGCGACGATGCCGGGCAGCGCCTCCGGCACCAGCACCTCGCGGATGATCGTCCAGCGATTGCCGCCCATGGCGCGCGCCGCCTCGATCAGGCCGCGATCGACCTCGCGCAGCGAGACTTCGGCGATGCGGGCATAGTAGGGCGTGGCGGCGATCGACAGCGGCACGATGGCCGCCCAGGTGCCGATCGAGGTGCCGACGATCAGCCGCGTCACCGGGATCAATGCCACCAAGAGGATGATGAAGGGCACCGAGCGAAAGCCGTTGATGACGGCGCCGAGTGCGCGGTTCACCCAGATGTTTTCAGCAATGCCGCCGCGCTCGGTGGCAATCAATGCCAGACCGAGCGGCAGGCCGAAGACCAGCGAGATGAGACCGGAGGCGGCGGTCATCAGGACCGTCTCCCAGATCGAGCGCAGCAGAAGCTCAAACAGAACCGGCGACATGGCCAAGCACCTCCACCCGCGCTTCGCGGGCCTTCAGGAAAGCGATTACTTCAGCGAGATGGCGGGCATCATTGCCCGCCACTGCCACGAACAGCGTGCCGACAGGCTGCTGCTGGACATGGTCGATGCCGCCATGGACGAGGCGGAATGGACCTGGCACCGCAACAGCGAGATCTGATAGCAGTGGGCCCCGCGCGGCCTCGCCGGCAACGTCGATCCTGAGGATGAGCTCGGCACCGTCACCCGGAACAAGCCGACCGGCAATCTCGGCCGGCAGTTGCGGGCGGATGCCGCCGAGCAGGCTCCTGGTGATTTCGGAACGCGGCTCGGCAAAGACCGACCACACCGGGCCTTGCTCGACAATGCGGCCGGCATCGATCACGGCGACACGGTCGGCGATCGACCGGATCACCTCCATTTCGTGGGTGATGAGCAGGATCGTCAGGCCGAGCTGGCGGTTGATGTCTTTCAGCAAGGCCAGGATGGAGCGTGTCGTCTCCGGATCGAGCGCCGATGTCGCTTCGTCGGAGAGCAGCAGCGCCGGCCGTGCGGCCAGAGCCCTGGCGATGCCGACGCGCTGCTTCTGGCCGCCCGACAGCGAAGACGGGTAGGCTTTGGCCTTCTCCGACAGGCCGACGAGGTCGAGCAGTTCGGCAGCACGCGCCAGACGCTCTGCCTTGGGACGGCCCTCGATCTTCAGCGGCAGCGCGACATTGTCCTCGACTGTCTTGGCCGACAGCAGGTTGAAGTGCTGGAAGATCATGCCGATGCGCCGCCGCAGCGGCTGCAAATCACGCTCGCCGAGCCGGCCGATCTCGCGGCCCTCGATGAAGACATCGCCGGAATCCGGCCGCTCCAGCCCGTTGAGGCAACGGATCAGCGTCGACTTGCCGGCACCGCTGCGGCCGATGATGCCGAGGATCTCGCCCTTCTTCACCGTCAGCGAGACGCCGTCGAGCGCAGGCGTCGCGCCGAAGTGGCGCTTCAGGTCGACAAGGCGGACGACATCCTCCTGCCCGGCGGCAGATATGTGGACCGGATCGGCCGTTGCGGCCGTGACGTGCTGGTTCATCTCACTGTCCGTTTTCGAGCGTTTCACCGTTTTTATGAAAACGGCGAACCGTCTATCTCTTTGTTTTTACGCAATTCCGTCGGAAAACCGCGCACACTTTTCCTGGAATTGCTCTAGCGGCGCTCAAATGCGACAGCGGCCCGCTCAAAAGCGGGCCGCCTGCTCCTGAAAGCCAGGCGCCGATCAATAGGCGCTGATCCCGGTGCCCTTGTAGACCTTGTCGAACTCGGCCTTGACCGCCTCGTTCTGGTAGGACGCGACCAGCGTCTTCACCCAGGCCTCGTTCTCATTGCCTGACTTGACGGCGATGAAGTTGCGGTAGGGATTGTCGGCCACCGGCTCTTGGGCAATACGGTTGTCGGGGCCGAGACCGCTCTTCAGCGCCCAGTCGGTGTTGACGACGGCGGCGTCGAGGTCCTCGACCGAGCGCCCGACAATGCCGGCATCGAGCTCCTTGATGACGACCTTCTTCGGATTCTCGGCAATGTCGGCGGTCGTCGCCAGAATACCGGTGCCATCCTTCAGCTTGATCACGCCTTCATTCTGCAAGACGCGCAGCGCGCGGCCTTCATTGGAAGGGTCGTTGGGCAGGCCGATGACGGCGCCTTCGGGCAGGTCGGCAACCTTGATGTATTTCTTGGAATAGAGGCCGATCGGCCAGACGCCGGTGTAGCCGACGCGCACGATGTGATAGCCCTGCGTCTTGATCTGGTTGTCGAGATAGGGCTGGTGCTGGAAGGCGTTGGCGTCGATCTCGCCGCGCTCGAGCGCCTCGTTGGGCTGGGTGTAGTCGTTGAACACCACGGTCTCGACGGTCAGGCCCTTTTCGGCGGCCTGGGCGACGACGACGCGCCAGACATCCTCATCCTCACCGCTGATGATGCCGACCTTGATCGACTTCTTGTCCCCAGCGAAGGATGGCGTCGGCTGGGCGAGACTGACAAGTGTGACGGCAGAGGCGAAAAGTGCCGCAAGGGCAGCTCGCCGGCCGATGGCCGAAAAAAGAAGAGAATTGGAAGCGTTTCCGCGTTCGAACATTGTCGATCCCTCGTAATCCTGAAGTCATTGCGACTTGGTGGAATACCAAGCCTTGACGATATCATCGGCAATGCTCTCTGCCGGATCAAAGAATCGCATTTCTTCTCAAACACGAAGCCGGGAATATTCTCTCAAAGATTTCGCGTTCGCGAGAACGGCCCTGCCTAACCGATCAGAATGTCTCGACAAAGGGCCGCAGCTCGACCTCGAAGCTCCAGGCGCTGCGATGCTGGCGATGGATTGCGAGATAGGTCTGCGCGATCGCATCGGGCGACAGCTGGCTGTCCGGCCGCTCGGGCTTCTTTCCAACCGGCTCGATCTGGCCGTCGATGATGAAATGGGCGACGTGGATGTTTTTCGGCCCGAGTTCGCGCGCCATCGACTGCGCCAGGCCGCGCAGGCCGAATTTCGGCATGGCAAAGCCGGCCGAGTTGGGAAAGCCTTTGATGCTGGCGGAGGCGCCGGTGAACAGGATCGAGCCGGAGCCGCGTGCCAGCAGCCGCCGCGCCGCTTGCTGGCCGACCAGGAAGCCGCCATAGGCGCCGACCAGCAGCGCCTGCTTGACCGCATCGGCATCGACCTCGGCGATCGGGCCGCGCGTGCGGCCGCTGGCATTGAAGACGGCAAGCGCCAGCGGGCCTTGCTTGTCAGCCGCCTCGAACAGGCTGGCGACGGACGCAGGATCGGCGACGTCGGTCTCGACGGCCAGCGCGCCGGTCTCCTCGACCAGCGCCGCGAGCTTGGCCGTGTTGCGGGCGGCGAGCACCACGCGATAGCCTTCCCGGGTTAGAAGGCGGGCCAGCGAGGCGCTCAGACCCGCGCCCGCGCCGGCGATCACTGCGACTTCGGATGGCATGTGGTTTCTCCCTGGAGATTGTGTACGGACTTCGGCATATGCCGATGTCGCTCGTCCCATAGCTGGCGTCTTGAGCGGCAAGAGACAAGAACGGCGTTGCTCCATTTTCGCTGTTCGGCGAAAAAGGCTGCCGGCATACCATCAGGATCCAAAGCAATCGCCCCGGACAGGTGGCCGATGTCAGCGCCGCCCCTCATTGCCCTGCCGGGCATTTCTCCCCGTATAGTGACGGGGAGAAAGGGCTGACCGCAGCCTCGGCGCCCTTTTTGCAACGTTGGAAATTGGCGAAATCATCAATGAGAGCGCCCCTCTCCCCGTCACTATACGGGGAGAGGATGCCGGCAGGCAGGTGAGGGGCAGCGCAAACGTCACGGAAAGTTCAAATCCCGAAACGTTTGCCTTGACCAACAGGGCCAAAAGACTTGCCCGCCCGGCCGATCCGTTGGACACGTGGTTCAACGACGATTCGAGAAAAACGACCATGGAACCAATCTGGGCCGTCGGCCTGATGACCGGCACCGTGCTTGACGGCAATATCGACGTCGCGCTCATCAAGACGGACGGCGAGCGCATCGCCGATTTCGGCACCTATACGCTGGCCCCCTACCCCGCAGAGATTCGCAGCCTGCTGGAAGAGACGCTGCGCCAGGCCAGGGCGTGGAATTTCGACGGGCCGGAGCCGGCGATCTTTCGCGAGGCAGAAGAGGCGCTGACGCGGGCGCAGTCGGCGGCGGTGAAGGACCTTGTCGAGAGCTACGGCCTGACCATGACCGATATCGGCGTGGTCGGCTTTCACGGCCAGACCGTGCTGCATCGCGCCCCGCAGCCGGGACGGCGCGGCGACACGCGCCAGCTGGGCGATGGCGAACTGATGCATTCGATCCTCGGCGCCAAGGTCGCCTATGACTTCCGCTCGGCCGATGTGCGCGCCGGCGGCCAGGGCGCACCGCTGGCGGCGGCCTATCACGCCGCGTTGCTCAGGGAAGCGGACGCGAGCGGCGACACGGCGGTGCTCAATCTTGGCGGCGTCGGCAACATCACCTGGTGGGACGGCAAGGACAATGTCGTCGCCTTCGACACCGGTCCGGCCAACGCGCCACTCAACGATTTCATCAAGGCGAAGGGTCTCGGCGAGATGGACCGCGACGGCAGGCTGGGTGCGGCCGGCACCGTCGATGAAGCACGCTTAGCCAGATTGCTGCAGCATCCGTATCTGACCAAGCCCTACCCGAAATCGCTCGACCGCTTCGACTTCGGCGCCGCGATGGCCGACGGCCTCAGCGCCGAGGACGGCGCGGCGACGCTGACGGCCTTCACCGTCTCGGCCGTCGGCAAGGCGCTCGACCTGCTGCCGCGCCGGCCGAAGCGGCTGGCGGTCAGTGGCGGCGGCCGCCACAACCCGACGATGATGGCGATGCTTAACCGCCGCGCCGGCGTCGAGGTGGTGCAGGCCGAAACGCTGGGCTGGAAGGGCGATGCGGTCGAAGCCGAGTGCTTTGCCTTTCTCGCGGTGCGCGTTTTGCGCGGCCTGCCGATCAGCTTCCCCAGTACCACCGGTGTACCGCGGCCGATGCAAGGCGGACGACTGGCAGCTTAAGCGAGCCTTTTCTGCAGGAAAATGCGGCTGCGGCCGGCCGGAAAGTCCGGCAGCGTGCCGAAAGGCCGGTAGCCCTGTCGCTCGTAGACTTTGGCGGCCGTCGGATTGAACGTGTCGATCCAGGCGTTCTGGCAGCCGCGCGCCAGCGCTTCGCGCTCGGCGGCATCCAGCATGTCGCCGGCCACATGCTGGCCGCGCAGGCGTTCGTCGACCCACAGCCATTGCACATAGAGCCAGCCCCAGGCGGTGTAGCCTGAAATGCCCGCGACGACGGCGCGGTCCTCGTCGCGCACGAAGACGGCGAGCGCTTTGCGGCCGGAGGCGCCGACATCGCCGTCATTGAACGCAGTCAGCCGCTCGGCCAAAAAGGTGAGTTCCTCTGGCGAGGGATCGGCGGTGGTCTCAAGCGTCGTGTTCATCCTGATACGGCTCGCATGGTGAGCCGAACCTCTAGCGAAGGACAGGACCAGGACGCAAGCTTTGCCGCCGCCGCTTACGCCCTGACGGGCGAACGCCATGTCCCGGCCCCGGCTGCAACCAGCATCAGCAAGGCCGCGACGATCGCGCAGGCGGCAAAGCCGAATGTCGAATAAAGCGGCCCGAAGCTGGTGGTGCCGATAAAGACCGCGAGATAGGTGACCGAGCTGTTCAGGCCCATGATGGTGCCGCGGCGCGACGGATCGAGCGCGGTGAGGCGCATCACCAGCACGTTCAGGCCGAAATGATTGGCAAGGCCCCATATGGCGATCATGGCCAGGATCAGCGCGAAATTGTTGCTTGCGAGCGCAATCGCGACATAGACGGCGGCGACCAGCAGATAGGCGAAAGGCATGACGCGTCGCGCGCCGATGCGGTCGATGACGCCGTCGAGAAAGGCCGCCGTGCCGAAGCCGGCGCCATAGGCGAGAGCGGCGAGCGCGTTGGCGCTGACGGGCTCACCGAGATCCTGGTGCAGATGATCGCCGAGATAGCCGTAGACGCCGTAAAAGGCGGTCATGAAGGCGGTGCAGGCGATGAGCAGCGGCACGATGCCGGGAATGGCGAGCGCACCGAACGGCGTCGGCGCCGGGCCGCTCTTCCTGACGTCGCTGAGCGAGGTCATCGACAGAGCGGCGAGCGCAATTGCTGAAAGCACCGCGACTACCGCGAACACGGCGCGCCAGTGCACGAGGTCGGCGAGCACGGCCGACAGCGAAACGCCGGCGACCATGGAGACCGTCCAGCCGGTCAGCACGACACCGATCGTGCCGCTTTCGCGGCCGGGCGGCGCGATCGCCGCCGCACTGGCATAGATTGCCGGCATGGCAACGCCGGCGGCAATGCCGGCAACGGCCTGGGCCGCGACCAGCGCGATCACGGTCGGCGCCAGCGCACTGGCTAGAAGTGCAACCGCCAGCAACAGCAGCGCGCCCTGCAGCATGCGGCGGGCGCCGACGCCGTCGATATAGCGGGCGAGGAACAAAGCGCTGGCCGAAGTGCCGAGGCCGAAGGCAGCCGACGCGGCCATCACCGCCGGCACGCTGGTGCCGAAGGACGCTGCCACCGCCGGGGCGATCGGACCCAGAACCAGCGAGTTCGAGCCAATGACGGCGATACAGCCGGTCAGGAGATAGGCCAGCGCCGGGATCGGTGCTGTTGTTGGGAGCGTTGCTGCTTGATGCGCGTTCGTCATAGGGGCATAGTGGCCGAATTAAATTCCGCGACAACAAGGAATTTCGATATGGATGAAGAAACAGATGGTGTTCTGCAGAACAAGCCTGTCGCCCGCGAGCTGGACGTGATCGACCGAAAAATATTAGGCGTGCTGGTCGACGACGCCACGGTCAGCTACGCCGAACTCGGCGAGCGGGTCTGCCTTTCGCCCCCGGCGGCGCATGAACGGGTGAAGCGGCTGCGGCGCAGCGGCGCCATCCGCGGCACGGCGGTGATCATCGACCCCAAGGCGGTGAAGAAGCCGCTGCTCACCTTCGTGCATATCGATACCAAGGGCTGGGGCAAGACGCCGGAGCTGATGGCCGTTTCCCAATATCCTGAGGTCGAGGAGATCCATTCGGTGGCCGGCGATACCTGCATGCTGCTCAAGGTTCGCACCGAGGACACCAGGGCGCTCGAAGGCCTGCTGGCGCGTCTCTACGAAACGCCCGGCGTAACCTCGACGCGAAGCTATGTCGTGCTGTCGACCTATCTCGAACGGCCGGTACAGCCGGGCGTCACGACGGAATGGCCGACGCCCCGGCACATGGCAACGCCGCTGTATTGATCTGGGCCATCTTCGTCTTGCCGGAGCCACAACAATCCTTCACAAACGGCACCCTATACTGATTTCAGGCATTGATTTGGGGTGACGAGAGGCGCGGCTTGGAATTCGACCTGAAAACCATCGAGGCGCTGGCCCCCGATCAGGCGTCGCTGAGCGCCGCCTCGAAACTCACCAAGCGTTCGAACTGGCCGAGGCTGGAGAAGAACGAGCAGCAGGCGCTGATCTGGGGGGAATGCCAGGGCTCCGGCTCCAACCCCTACCGCACCGTGGTCGACACCGGCGACCACGGCTACAAATGCACCTGCCCGTCGCGAAAATTTCCGTGCAAGCACTCGCTGGCGCTGATGTGGATCGCCGCCACCGCGCCCGCCAGCTTCACCGCTGCCGAATCGACGCCGGAGTGGGTGAATGACTGGCTTGGCCGGCGCCGGAAGACGACGGGCCAGCCGGCCACTGCAACGCCGGGCGCGGGGGCCGGCGCGTCCGGCAAGAGCATCGGTGAGGCCGCGCAGCCGGATGAAGTCACCGCAATCGAGGACGCTGCCGCAGCGGAGCGCCGCGAGGCGGCACAGCGCAAGCGGGCGGAAGACACGCGGACAACGGTGGCGGGAGCGCTGGACGAACTCGACCAGTGGATCGCCGACCAGCTACGGCTCGGCCTTTCCGCCTTTGCCGATGCCAGCAGCGAGCGCTGCCGCCGGATCGCCGCCAGGCTGGTCGACATGAAGGCGACCGCGCTTGCCGGGCGTATCGACGAGATTCCGGCGCGGCTGATGGCGCTGCGCAGCGAGGAACGGCCGGATGCAGCGATCCGCGAACTCGGCAAGTTGGTGCTGCTGGCCAAGGCCTGGCGCGCGGCACCCGACGATCCCGAGCTGAAGCGGCTGGTGTCGGCGTCCGAAACCCGCGACCAGGTTCTGGCCAATCCCGAGGCAAAACAGGTCGACAGCCAGTGGGAGGTCATCGGCGAGAAGATCGAAACCCGCCGCGACGGTCTCGTCAGCCATTCGACCTGGCTGCTCGATCTGAAAAGTCCGACGCCGCAATTTGCGCTGCTGCTCGATTTCTTTCCGGCCTCGGCCGGCCGCCGCTCGGCGGCGTTCACGCCCGGCGACCGCTTCGATGCCCGGCTGGTGTTTTATCCCTCGCGCCAGCCGCTGCGGGCGCTGGTGGCGGAACGCAAGGGCGATGCCGCGTCCGGCGCCTGGCCGGATTTCGGCCTCGGCACCATCAAGGATCCGCTGGCGGCGCATGCATCGCATCAGGACGCCGCGCCCTGGTCCACCGATAGCCCGCTGATGCTGCCTGCCGGCGCGATCCTGCTCGACGAGCGCGGCGTCGCCTGGTGGCAAGCGGCGCACGACCCGCAAGGGATTGCCCTGCCTGTCGCCGGAACCGTCGATCAGACCGTGCTTGGCCTCGATCTCGCGGCCACGGCAGCACTTTGGAACGGTGCGCGGCTCGATCTGCTGGCCGCGCAAAGTGGCTTCGGGAGGCTCGACCTGTCATGAACGAGCTCGAGCAGACCGGCCTGGCGACGATGCGCGACTGCTGGATCACCGGCGGGACCACATTCGATCTGGCGCCGGCCGCATGGAAGGAAATCGCCGCCGGCGCAAGCCCGGACGAACGCGAACGGCAACTGCTTGCGATCGCGGCGCAAGCGCTCGATGTCGGCTTGCGGCCCGCCGCGCCGAAGACATTGAAGCGGCGCCCGCCGCTGCCAAGGCTTGGCCTGCCGATGCTGCCGGAGCGGTTGCGGCCACTGTTGCGCGCTACCCTGAAGAACGCCGCCGATACGCGGCGCAAGTCATGCGTGGCCACACTCGTCGCCAGCCGCGGCTACGTGCTGCATCCGATGGACTGGATGCCCTCCGCGTCGGATCAAAACAGCCCCGACGTCTATGCGCCGTGGATCGACTGGCAGGCCAGCGTGGAGGGGCTGAAGATCGCCCCGCAGGAGCAGCTGACGGTGCAGAACTGGGATGACTTCTATCCCGCCGCGCGCCGCATCGCGCTGGGCGAGATGCGCCGCCGCGATCCGGCGGCGGCCCGTTCGCTGATTGAGACCAAGGCGCCGGGCGAACCGGCGGAAGTCCGGCTTGCACTGATCGAACTCATGCATTTCGGCCTGACGCCCGCGGATGCGCCGTTCCTGAAAAGCCTGGCCGCCGACCGCTCCGGCAAGGTGCAGGAACTGGCGGGTCGGCTGCTGGCAAGGCTGGGCGAGCACGGCCGCGCCGGCGACGGTGGAGCCGACGATCCCGTTGCCGAACTCGCCGCCTTCATTGCAGAAGGCAAATCCGGCTTCATCCGCCGCCGCATCACCTACACGCCGGCAAAGCTGAAGTCGGCTGCCCAAGAAAGTCGTCGCGTCGACCTGTTTGCGAGCTGTTACCTGGTCGACCTTGCCGCGCGCTTCGGTAAAACAGAATCCGATTTCATCGGGGCATGGCAATTCGGTGCGGACGACAGAGCCGATCTGTCTCTCGTTCGGATGGTCGCGGTATCCGGCAGCGATGCTACGGTGGCACTGTTGGCAGATACGCTGGCCGCCGAGGGCGGCAAGTCGGCATTGTTTGTCTTCCACCTCATGTTGCGTTTGGACAGCGGCAGGAAGCGTACCCTGATCAGGCAGATCCTGAAGGACGCGCAGAATCTTGAAGCGCTCAACCTGGTCGAAGGCGCCGAAGCAAGCTGGCTTGAATGGGGCGATCTGACGGATGGCAAGGCGCTGTCGGCATTGCGCTCCAAGGTTGCGGGAAACGACGAGCCCGGGAAGCGAAGCGCAGACCACGCCCTGGAAACGATAGGCTTTCTTGCCACTGCGGCGACAGCGGAACGACTGATCGGCGACATTGTCGCGGCAGGCATGCCGCCGGCGGCGCCTTCGCTCGCTTTCCTGCGCCTCAATGCAGCCCTGACGGGAACCAACACATGACAATCCGGAGAACAGCACCATGAACGCAGCCATCCGCCTCCCGGTCGAGCAGGCCTATGCGTCCGAACTGCAGGCGCTTGCGCGCAATGACGACCGCCAGAAGCCGGCGGGATGGAGCCTGTCGCCAAAGGCCGTGCTGACCTACCTGCTCGGCGGCAAGGCCAGCGACGGCACCGTGATATCGCCGAAATATGTCGGCCGCCGCAGGCTGATGGAAACCGCGGTGGCGACGCTCGCCACCGACCGCGCGCTGCTGTTGCTCGGCGTTCCCGGTACCGCCAAGTCCTGGGTGTCGGAACATCTCGCCGCCGCCATCATGGGCGACTCGACGCTGATCGTGCAGTGCACGGCCGGCACCGACGAGAACCAGATCCGCTATGGCTGGAACTATGCCCAGCTCTTGGCCAAGGGACCGAGCCAGGAGGCGCTGGTGCCGACGCCGCTCTATCGCGCCATGGAGAGCGGCAAGCTCTGCCGGCTGGAAGAGCTGACGCGCATGGGCTCCGACGTGCAGGACACGCTGATCACCGTGCTGTCGGAAAAGATGATGCCGATCCCGGAACTCAACAGCTCGATCTACGCCCAGCGCGGCTTCAACATCATCGCCACCGCCAACAACCGCGACAAGGGCGTCAACGAACTGTCCTCGGCGCTGAAGCGCCGCTTCAATGTGGTGGTGCTGCCGCTGCCCGAAGACATGGCCGAAGAGGTGGCGATCGTTTCCAAGCGGGTCGACGAGATGGCCGGCGGGCTCGACCTGCCGGTGCCCAAAAATGTCGGCGAGGAGATCGCCCGCGTGCTGACCATCTTCCGCGAGTTGCGCTCGGGCGCGACCGCTGACGGCAAGGTGACGCTGAAGACGCCTTCGGGCTCGCTCTCGACCGCCGAGGCAATCGCCACCATGGTCGGTGGCCTCAGTCAGGCGGCGTGGTTCGACAGCGGCAAGCTCGGCGCCGAAGGCCTTGCCGCCAGCCTCGTCGGCGCCATCATCAAGGACCCGGTTCAGGACAAGGTGGTGCTGGAGGAATATCTGGAAACGGTGCTGAAGAAGCGGCCGGACTATGCCGGCTATTACGCGGCGCTGAACGCAGCGATCTGAGGTCATGAGCGACGTCGCCTATTTCGGCATCCGCCATCACGGGCCGGGCTCCGCCGCCAGCCTGGTGCAGGCGCTGCGGGACTTGCAGCCGGTCGCGGTGCTGATCGAAGGGCCGAGCGACGCGTCATCCCTGCTGCCGTTCCTGGCGCGTCCGGAAATGCAGCCGCCGGTGGCGCTGCTTTGCTATCCCGAGGACGATCCGGCCGCGACAAGTTTTTGGCCATTCGCCGAGTTCTCGCCCGAATACCAGGCGGCGGTGTGGGCGGTGGAGAACAAGGCGGCTCTGCGGTTCATCGACCTGCCGTCATCGGCGCGCTTCGCGTCGGCGACGGAGAGCGCCGACAAGACCGATGAGCCCGACAGGGCCGAGCCCAAGGAGGAAACCGGCGAGGATGGCGAGGCAGCTTCGCATCGCGATCCGATCGGCACACTGGCTGCGGCCGCCGGCTACGAGGACGGCGAGAGCTGGTGGGCCGACATCATCGAGCAGAACCCGCAGCCGGGTCCGATCTTCGCGGCCATCGCCGATGCGATGATGACGCTGCGCGATGGCGAAGGCACGATCGCGCCGTTCGAGGCCAAACGTGAAGCGCATATGCGGCTCGAAATCGCTACCGCGCGCAAGGAGTTCGACGGACCAATCGCCGTCGTCTGCGGCGCATGGCACGTACCGGCCTTGCAGGCCGCGCACACGCAGAAGAACGACCAGGCGCTGATCAAGGGAATTGCCCGGCGCAAAAGCACGATGACATGGGCACCATGGACGGGACCGCGCCTGGCGCTGGGCTATGGCTATGGCGCCGGTGTCGTTGCGCCGGGCTGGTGCAAACATCTGTGGCGCACGCGCGAGCGGCGCGATGCCGCGACGCTTTGGCTGGCGATGATCGCGGCGGTGCTGCGGACCAAAGGCCATCTGGTCTCGACGGCGTCGCTGATCGAGGCCGAGCGGCTTGCGCGCACGCTGGCTGCCATTCGCGACCGGCCGAAACCCGGCTTCGAGGAATTGCGCGACGCGGCGATCGCGGCGCTGTTCAACGGCGAAGTGGTGCTGTGGTCCCTCGTTGAAGCCGAGCTGCTTTTGGGCGCGGATGTCGGCGAGATCCCACCCGACACGCCGCTGGCCCCGCTGATCGAGGATCTGCAGCGCAACCAGAAAGCGGCACGGCTGAAGCCGGAGGCGCTCGAGCGCGAACTGTCCGTCGATTTGCGCAGCGAAAGCGGGCTGTTTCGCTCGACATTGCTGCACCGACTGAACGTGCTCGGCGTACAGTGGGGCAGGCTGGCCGACGCCGGCCGCAGCCGCGGCACCTTCCGCGAAAAGTGGACCCTGGCCTGGGAGCCGGAATATGCCGTGCGCCTGGTCGAGAACCTGATCTATGGGCCGACCATCGAAAAGGCGGCCAATGGCCGCCTGATCCAGATGCTCGGCGCCGCGGCCAGCCTCGACACCCTTGCTGCCCTTGTCCAGAGCGCCATCACGGCGGATCTGTCGGAGGCCGCGAGCGCCGGTCTTGCGGCGCTGGAGGCACGCGCCGCGCACAGCAGCGAATGCCTGGAAATCCTGGCCTCGGTGCCGCCGCTTGCCGACATCATCCGCTACGGCGAAGCGCGCAAGACCGAAACCAACCGGTTGTCCGGTTTGTTGGAACGGCTGATCGTCGAGGGCGCGATCGCCTTGCCTTATGCGGTGCGCGATCTGGACGAACAGGCCGCCACGACATTGGTCGGCGCGGTGCGCAAGGCGGACGCGGCGATCCGCCTGGTCGAGCCCGGCGAAGGCGTGCTCGATGCCTGGCGCAACGGGCTGACAGGCGTGCTGGAGGGGCAGCGTTCGACGGCGTTGCTCGCCGGCTGCGCGGCGCATCTGCTCTACGAAGCCGACCAGCTGTCGGCCGAGGACGCCGCCGGACTGCTCGGGCGCAGGCTGTCGCCGGGAACACCGGTGGCGCAGGCGGCAGGGTTCTTCGAAGGTTTCTTCAGCACTGCCGGCCAGCGGCTGATCTATGACGAAGGTCTGCGCGGCGCCGTCGATGCGTGGCTCAAGTCGCTCGACGAGGACGCATTCATCGCGCATCTGCCCCTGCTGCGCCGCGTCTTCTCCAATCTGGACAGCATGGAGCGCCGGCGGCTGATCGAGGCAGTGCTCGGCCGCACCGCAAGGCTGCCGGCCGGCCTGACGCCGGCGCCGGATGGCGGTGAAGGCTGGCGCCGGCACCTGGAGCGGCTTGGCCCCCTGCTTGCGAGCGGAGCGTGACGATGGAAGACGAGAAAGACGCGGATGGCGCCGCCGCATCTGTCGATGGCGAGCGCGAGCGCCGCTGGCGGCTGGCGATCGGCGCCGATGACGAGGCTACGTCTGCCCTTTCCAGCGACGACAAAAAACTGTCGTCGGCGCTCGATGCGCTTTACGGCGACGGCGCCAGTGCCGATGCCGACCCGCGCAAGCGGCGTGGCGGGCTCGGCCGCTCGGCGCCGCGTGTGGCGCAATGGATGGGCGATATCCGCTCCTTCTTTCCGGCGCAGGTGGTCCAGATCGTGCAGAAGGACGCTTTCGAGCGGCTGAACCTGAAGCAGATGCTGATGGAGCCGGAATTCGTCAAGGCCATCGAGGCCGACGTCAATCTCGTCGCCGACCTGATTTCGCTGCGCTCGGTGATGCCGGCCAAGACCAAGGACATCGCCCGTACCATCATCGCCGACATCGTCGCCAAGCTGATGCAGCGGCTGGAGCAGAAGACCGCCGAGGCGATCCGCGGCGCGCTCGACCGCTCGCGGCGCACCAACCGCCCGCGCCAACGCGACATCGACTGGCCGCGCACCATCTCGGCCAACCTTCGCCACTACCAGCCGGAGCACAAAACCATCGTGCCGGAAAAACTCGTCGGTTTCATGCGCAAGCAGCGCCGGCTGGTCGATCTCGACGAGGTGGTGCTGTGCGTCGACCAGTCCGGCTCGATGGCGAGCTCGGTGATCTATGCCTCGATCTTCGCCGCTGTCATGGCGTCGCTGCCGGTGGTGCGCACCAAGCTGGTCTGCTTCGATACGGCAATCGTCGACCTGACCGAGGAGCTCAGCGACCCCGTCGAGGTGCTGTTTGGCGTGCAGCTCGGCGGCGGCACCGACATCAACCAGGCGGTCGCCTATTGCGCCGATCGCATCGAGCGGCCGACCAAGTCCCATTTCGTGCTGATCACCGACCTCTATGAAGGCGGCAACGGCCAGGACTTGCTGCGGCGGCTGGCGGCGCTGGTGCGATCCGGCGTCAATGTCGTGGTTCTGCTGGCGCTGACCGATCAGGGCCGGCCGGGCTACGATCCGGCGATGTCGGCCTCGGTCGCAGCGCTCGGCATACCGGTCTTTGCCTGCACGCCGGACCTGTTTCCCGACATGATGGCGGCGGCATTGCGGCGCGAGGATATCGGCGCCTGGGCGGCGGGCGCAGACATCAAACTGATCCGCGCCGAGACGGAGACACCGCAGCAATAGAGCCGGCACAGGCTCGCTGTGGGACCTATTCAAACGAATAGGCAAACCCGTCCGCGGAAGCGCTGACCGTCACCTTGGTCATCTTCTCGCCGTCGAGCGAACGGTTCAGCACGCCGCGGCTGAGTTCCGGCAGCAGCGTGTTGGTGAGGATGGCGTCGATCATGCGGCCGCCGGACTCGATTTCGGTGCAGCGCGCCTTGACCAGCGCCATGACGCCGTCGCCGATCACCAGTTCGGCGTCGTGGCTGGCGCGCAGCCGCCGCGCGATCTTGCCGAACTGATGGCGGGTGATGGCCTCGATCATCGAATCCGACAGCGGGTAGTAGGGAATGGTCACGACGCGGCCGAGGAAGGCCGCCGGAAAGACCTTCAGCAACGGGGCGCGCAGGGCGGCGTCGAGGCCGTCGAGCTCCGCCCTCACCGTGCCGTTCTGGGTCCGCTCCATGATGACTTCGGAGCCGACATTGGAGGTCAGCAGGATCAGCGTGTTCTTGAAGTCGATGCGCCGGCCTTCGCTGTCATCCATCATGCCCTTGTCGAAAACCTGGAAGAAGATTTCGTGCACATCGGGATGGGCCTTCTCGACCTCGTCGAGCAGGATCACCGAATAGGGTTTTCTGCGCACGGCCTCGGTCAGGATGCCGCCCTTGCCATAGCCGACATAGCCGGGCGGGGCGCCTTTCAGCGTCGAGACGGTGTGCGCTTCCTGGAATTCGGACATGTTGATCGAGATCAGGTTCTGCTCGCCGCCGTAAAGTGTTTCGGCAAGCGCCAGCGCCGTCTCGGTCTTGCCGACGCCCGACGGGCCGCAAAGCAGGAACACGCCGACCGGCTTTTCCGGCGCGCCAAGGCCGGCGCGGCTCGTCTGCACCCGCTTGGCGATCATCTCCATGGCATGGTCCTGGCCGACGACACGCTCGGACAAAGTCTCGGCGAGCTTGAGCGCCTTTTCGGTCTGGCTGGACAGCATTCTCCCCGTCGGGATGCCGGTCCAGTCCTGGACCACGGCAGCCACCGCATTGCGGTCGACGGAGGGCAGGATCAGCGGTGTCTCGCCCTGCGCCGTGGCAAGCTCGGCCATGAGTTCACGCAGTCGCACGAGATCGGCGGCCGGGTCGGCTGGAGGCGTGTCGGCATCCGCCACAGCCGTTCCAGCCTTGGCCTTGGATTTTTTGCTCTTGGCCGTTTCAGCCTTTGCCGTTTCAGCCTTGGGCGGCTCGACCCTCGGCACCTTGGTCTTTTCCGCGTCCGGCGCTGCCGTTTCGGCGTCGGCCTCGGCGGTTGCTACCTCATCGAGCGGCACGCCCTCGCCGCGCAGCCGCGCGCGCAATTCGAGGATCTCGGCTACCAGCGCCTTTTCGCGCTCCCAGCGCGCCTCGGCGGCGGCGAGCGTCGTCTCGGTCTCGGCGAGCCCGGCCTCGACCCGCGCCTGCCGGTCGGCCACTTCGATGCCTATCGCCGCTTCGCGGCCGATGATGCCGCGCTCGACTTCCAGCGCCTGGCGGCGGCGCAAAATGTCCTCGACCTCAGCCGGCGTGGCATGCTGCGAGACCGCGACCCTGGCGCAAGCGGTGTCGAGCAGGCTCACCGCCTTGTCAGGCAATTGCCGCGCCGGAATGTAGCGATGCGACAAGGCCACCGCCGCCTCGATCGCCTCGTCGAGGATCTGCACCTCGTGGTGCTGTTCGAGCACGCCGGCGACACCGCGCAGCATGAGGACGGCGACCGCTTCCGACGGCTCGTCGATCTTGACCACCTGGAAACGGCGGGTCAGCGCCGGGTCCTTTTCGATGTGCTGCTTGTATTCGGCCCAGGTGGTCGCCGCGATGGTGCGCAGTTCGCCGCGCGCCAGCGCCGGTTTCAGGAGATTGGCGGCGTCGCCGGTTCCAGCCGCACCGCCGGCTCCGATCAGCGTGTGCGCCTCGTCGATGAACAGGATCACCGGCGTTTCGGAGGATTGAACCTCGTCGATGACCGCCTTCAGGCGCTTCTCGAACTCGCCCTTGACGCTGGCGCCGGCCTGCATGAGGCCGACATCGAGCATGCGCACGCTGATGCCTTGCAGCGGCGGCGGTACATCATCCTGGGCTATGCGCAAGGCGAAGCCCTCGACCACCGCCGTCTTGCCGACGCCGGCCTCGCCGGTCAGGATCGGGTTGTTCTGCCGGCGCCGCATCAGGATATCGATGATCTGCCGGATCTCCGGATCGCGGCCGACGACCGGATCGATCTTGCCGTCATGGGCGCGCTGGGTGAGGTCGGTGGCGTACTTGGCCAGCGCGGAATCCCCGCCCGGGGCCCGCCGTGGCGCCTCGGCGGCGGGAGGAGCCGCAGCCGCAGCGCCGGCTTCGAGTGAACCCTCCACCACCTCGGCGAAGCGGGCGATGACCGCGTCGGCGTCGATCTTGTCGAACTCGGCGCTGATCTTCGACACCAGGCCCTCCAGCACCGGTGTCTTCAGGCAAGCGAGCACGATATGGCCGCTGCGCACCTCCTCCATGCCGAATTCCAGCGTCGCCAGGTTCCAGGCTTCCTGGATGGCGTGGAAGATGTGGTCGGAAAATTCCTCGATCGAGGTGGCGCCATAAGGCAGTTTGTCGACAGCCCGCGTCATGTCGCTGGTCAGCCGGCTGGCATCGATGCCGGCATCGGCAAGGATCATCTGCACATCCGAGCGCTCGGACAGCACCAGCTGCTCGATGAAATGGACAAGTTCGACGTAAGGATTGCCGCGCAGCTTGGCGCTGTCGGCGGCGGCCTTGAAGGCGCGCAGGCAGACCGGATTGAGCTTGCCCACCAGTTCCTTGCGTTTGAAACCCTGCGATGACCGGCGCTGTTCCATCGAACGTGCTCCTGCAATCTGCCCGTCGACAGCCTGCCACATAAGCAGCCGCTTGACAAAGCGCGTCATTCAGCCGGCCGCTTCCCGTTGTGGAAAGTCCCGCGCCATCAAATGCAGACAACCACGAATTTTTCCAATTCTATGCGATGCGCTTCACATACGGGGGCTGGGCAAGCACGCCATAGATTGCGCCATTCGAGATGCAGTTGCACTGGCTCGCATTAGCGCCCGTTAACTTTTGAGCGGTTTGCCGAATTGTGGTAGGGTGCAACCGTGTGCTAACGTTGGGTCACGTACGGT
Source organism: Mesorhizobium sp. P2_D6 (assembly GCF_056404315.1). Classification (NCBI taxonomy): domain Bacteria; kingdom Pseudomonadati; phylum Pseudomonadota; class Alphaproteobacteria; order Hyphomicrobiales; family Phyllobacteriaceae; genus Mesorhizobium; species Mesorhizobium sp. P2_D6. The sequence continues at coordinate 72,901 of NZ_JBFUEG010000011.1, forward strand.
TTTAGAGCCGGTCGCTGGGGGTAGCTGTGATCGATCTCGCACTCTGGCTTGCTCCGTTGGACGGTGAAAATCCGTCAGGCGGAGACTTGCGCAACGATCCGGCCTTTCACGAGCTCGAGCGCCTCACCGAGCCCCAGGTCAAGGTTGTCCATGACGGGCGCAACAAGCCTGCCGCGCAATCGACGATTCCCGTCGATTGGCCTGCCGTTCTTGGCAAGGCCGAGGAATTGCGTTCGCATGGCCGCGACCTGCGCCTGCTTGTCATCGTCGCCCGGGCGCTTGCCAATGAAGAAGGGCTCGCCGGGCTGGCACAAGGCCTGACGCTGATCGCGCGGACTTTCGAGGCGCATTGGGAGACCATGCACCCGGCACTGCGGCCCGGCGGCCAGCCGCGCGACGCAGCCTTGCGCCGCCTCAACGCGCTGGCCGACCTGCAGAATAACCAGGACGGGCTGCTGGCGAACCTCAGGCAAATGGTTTTCTTCGCCCCACGCCCCATGGGGCCGATCACTGGACGCGATCTGGAACAGGGCGCGCTCGACGATCGCGTCATGCTTCAGGAAGCGGCGTCGGGATTGAATGCCGCCGAAAAGGCAGCGCTGGTCAGCGCGCATGGGCAGCTTCTGAACCGGGTGGGCAGCGGCTGCGCCGCGCAGCTGGATCAGGCCGGCGAACAGATGACGGCACTGATCGCCGATACTCACGCCGCGATCGGAGCGCTCGACGCGGTGGACACGGCGCTGAATGCCCGTCTTGAAGGCAACGGCGCGGCGGTTCCGGACCTGAAGCGCTTTTTGCAGCGCGTGCTGACGACGTTGGAACGCAACACGGCGGTGGAAACGACGGCCCCGGCGGCGACGAATGGCGCAGCCAGCCCGGCGCCTGCCACGGCAAGCCCGGCAATGCCGGCCAGAAACGGTCATGGAGCCGAGACGATGGCAAGCTACGCAGAGCCAAATGCGGGGCTCCCCGACAGGATTTCCTCGCGCGACGATGTGGTGAAGTGCCTCGACCTTGTGGTGGCCTTCTACGACCGCACCGAGCCGTCGAGCCCGATCCCGCATCTCGCCCGCCGGGTGCGCCGCATGGTGCACATGGATTTCGTTGAACTGATGGAAGATCTCGCCCCGTCGGGGCTGAAGGAATTCCGGCTGCTCGCCGGCGTTCCCGACGCCAAGAAGACTGCCCAGAAGGATGAAAGGTAGCAACACATGCCAGCCGAAAGCAAAGCGAAGGTCATCGAGCGAAATCGCGCCCCGCGCGTGCAGATCGCCTACGATGTCGAAACCTACGGCAGCCCGACGACGATCGAACTGCCGTTCGTCATGGGCGTGATGGCCGACCTGTCGGGCGCATCGCAGACCAGGGAAGCGGCAAAGACGGTGCTCGACCGTTCCTTTGTCGAGACCGATGCCAACCGCTTCCCCAAATTCATGGAAGCGCTGGGACCCAGGGTCAAGGCGCGGGTGAAGAACACCCTGCCGCAGGCCGAAGGCCAGGAGCGCGACGAAGAGCTCGCGCTCGACCTGACCTTCACCAAGATGGGCGATTTCGCCCCCGACAAAATCGCCGAACAGGTTCCGCAACTGGCCGAGATCCTCAAGATGCGGCGCCAGCTCGAGGAACTGCTCGGCTTCATGGACGGTCGCGTCGATGCCGAAAAGCGCATCGCCCAGCTGCTGAACAATCAGCCGCTGCTGGCACAGATCGCCAGCCAGGCGATGTCCGACGACGACAAGGGCGAGGAATAAATCATGGCCGAACAGCAAAAGACCGCAGCATCCGTCGCCGAAGCCGAGGCCGTCGATCTCGGCGAATTCAGCCAGCTGCTGGAGAAGGATTTCAAGGTCAAGAAGGACGACAGCGAGAAGCTGCAGCAACTGGTGCGCAACCTGGCGCTGGCGGCGCAGTCGCGCTCCGAGACGACGACAATTTCGTCGAACTCGATCAAGTCGATCAAGTCGCTGATCGCCGGCATCGACAAGATGCTGACGACGCAGGTCAACGAAATCCTGCACGCCCCGGAAGTGCGGGAGATGGAAGGCACATGGCGCGGCCTTTGGTATCTCATCAACAACACCGAGACGGATGCGAAGCATCTCAAGATCCGGGTGATGAACATCTCCAAGGAGCAACTGGCCGACACGCTTGAAGACTATGAAGGCCAGATGTGGGACCAGAGCCCGATCTTCAAGAAAGTCTATACGGACGAGTATTCGATGCTCGGCGGCGAGCCGATCGGCTGCATCGTTGGCGCCTACGAGTTTTCGAACCATCCGCGCGACGTCGGCTTGCTGCGCAACATTTCCGGCATCTGCGCCTCGGCGCACACGCCGTTCATCGCCGCCGCCTCACCGCGGCTGTTCCGTATGGACAGCTGGCAGGAACTGCCCAACCCGCAGGACCTGCAGATGATCGTGAACAATCCGGCCTATGCCTCGTGGCAGTCGCTGCGCGAAAGCGAGGACGCCCGCTATATTGGCCTCACCATGCCGCGTGTGCTGGCGCGGCTGCCCTACGGGTCCGAGACCGTTCCGGTCAAGGGCTTCTCCTTCGAGGAGGAGGTGCATGGCGACCACAACAAATATGTCTGGATGAACGCCGCCTTCCCGATGGGCGTCAACATCAACCGCAGCCACAAATTGTTCGGCTGGGGCACGCAGATCCGCGGCGTCGAGAACGGCGGCACGGTGCTCAACCTGCCGGTGCACGCTTTCCCGACGGATGACGGCTCGATCGCGATGAAATGCCCGACGGAAGTCGCCATCGATGACCGGCGCGAGGCGGAACTGGCCAAGCTCGGCCTGATGCCGATCCTGCACCGCAAGAACACCGATCTGGCCGCCTTCATCGGCGCCCATTCGCTGCAGGACGACGAGACCCGCGCTGGACGCCTTGTCGATCCCGACGCACAGTCCAATGAACGGCTCTCCGCCAACCTGCCGTATCTGTTCCCGGTTTCCCGTTTCGCGCACTACCTCAAGGCCATTGCGCGCGACAAGATCGGCTCGTTCAAGGAACGCTCCGACATGCAGATCTGGTTGACCGAATGGATCAACCGGTACGTGCTGGCCAATCCGGCCTTCGCCGACGACAAGGCGCGCGCCAAGCGTCCGCTTGCCGCTGCCGAGGTGCAGGTCGACAGCGTGGAGGGCCGGCCGGGCTACTACAACGCCCGCTTCTATCTGCGCCCGCACTACCAGCTGGAAGGCATCAACGCCTCGCTCAGGCTGGTGTCGGAACTGCCGTCTGTGAAGACTTGATTGCAGCAACCAAAACTTTTTTCGTTTGAAAGCGGTGGAGAAAGAAAATGCCGACCATGAAAATCGATGGTTTTTTGAAAGTTCCGGACATTAAAGGCCCCAGCACCCGCGACGGCCACGACGACGAGATCGAGATCCATGGCGTCGACTACAAGATGGTGGCGCCCTATGACCCGAATTCGCTCTCGCGCCGCGGCCGCGTGTCGATGGGCATGATCAAGTTCACCAAGCACTATGACAAGTCTTCGCCCTACCTCGCGAAGGCCCTGTTCGAAAACAAGGCGCTGGACGAGGTCAAGTTCTCTGCACGGCGGACCATCGACGGCGAGAGCAAGGACTATCTGGTCGTCACCCTGACCGATGCTTCGATCATGGAATACGACATGTCGCAGGCCGATGACGAAGCCGACCTGATCCAGGAGGAGGTCTCCTTCGCCTACAAGAAGATCAAGTTCGTCTATGACGACAATGACGAAGCCGAAATGGATGTCTATGTCGGCAAGTGAGGGGCGTGCAAAGCGCCCTGCCGCCGACAAGGCACAGGCGGGCGGTTCACGGGCCAAGCGCGAGGCAGTACAGCCTTCGCTCTGGGACCGCCTCGTCAACGATTTGCCCGGCCTGAGTTCCGAGATAGACGGGCTCAGGCGGGCTCTGCTCGACGAACTCGGCGAGGAGCGTCTGGACGAGCTGCTGGCGGACGGACCGAGGCGCATCGACGGCGACGATGCGCTGAACCCCGATCAGAAACGCCGGCTGCACCGGCTGGCGTTTCAGAACCGGCATCGCGGGGAGCTTGAAAGCCGCGGCATCGTGGTGTCGCCCGACGTGCTGCGCGAGGCCGTGCGGCGCGACATCGAGGCGTTGTTCAACACCGAACGCTTCGAGTCGACGCCCATGCTTTCCGATCTCGAGGCCGAGCAGATGACCGACAGTCCGACAGCGCTGGCCGACTTTCCGGAGGTACGCCGCAGCGTGGTCAATTATGGCGTGCCGTCCTTCTCCGGCCGTTCGTCGCGCGACTTCGATCGCGATGTTCTGGCGCGTGAGATCCGCGCCGTGCTCGCCACCTTCGAGCCTCGGCTCAAGGAGAGCGCAACGAAGGTCTCGGTCAATCTTGGCGACAAGACCGGCCTGAAAATCGAGATCGACGCGGTGCTGATCATGACGCCGACGCCTGAGCGCATGCGCCTGCGCACGACGATCAATCTCGACAACGGCCTGGCGCGCACCGAGTTCAGGGAAACCTGAGATGGACCGGGTCTTCGTAGAATATTACGAGGAAGAACTGTCCCACATTCGCGGGCTGGCGGCGGAGTTCGCCGACATGCATCCTGCCGTCGCCCGCAATCTGTCGCTGGATACGGTGCCGTGTCCCGATCCCTATGTCGAGCGGCTGCTCGACGGCGTCGCCTTCCTCGCCGCGCGCACGCGGCTGAAGGTGGACGCCGAACGCTCGCGGTTTTCGCGCGCCATCCTCGACGTGCTCTATCCCGATCTCGTCACGCCGGCGCCGGCCACCGCCATGGTGGTGCTGAAGCCCGGCCAGCAGGTGCAGACCATGCTTGCCGGGCATGTCGTCAAGCGCGGCACGCGGCTGGTCTCCAGCCTGCAGGCCGGCCTGTCGACACGCTGCACCTTCACCACGGCACAGGACATGACGCTGTTTCCGATCGCGATCAGTTCGGTCGGCTATTTCCAGGACCGCAGTGCGCTTGCCGCCGCCGGTATTGGCCCGATCGGCGGCAGGGCCGGCGAAGCGGCGCTGCGCATCACGCTTGCTCCGATTGGAAAGGTCCAACTGGGCGAACTGGCGCTCGACCGGCTTGACCTCTACTTCGCCAACCGCACCAAGGCGCCGCTGACGTTCGACGCGATCTTCGGCGTCTGCGCGAGCGTCGGTGCAAGACCTGAAGGCAAGACCAATCCGCTGTCGCCTCTGCCGGCGCCGGAGATGGTGGGCATCGCCGATGCCGAGGCGATGATGCCGCGCACGCGGCCGACCTTCGAAGGCTACCGCCTGCTGCGCGAATATTTCATGATGCCCGAGCGCTTCCACTATGCGCGCGTAACCGGCTTGCAGCCGGTGGTGCGCAAATGCCAGGCGGGGCTTGAGATCGTCTTTTTGTTCAGGCGTCCGGTGCCCGAACTCGCCGATCTGACCCCGGCGGATTTCGAACTTTTCGCGACGCCGATCATCAATCTCTTCGAGCGCGAATGCAACGTCATCGAGCTCGACCAGCGCAAGACGCGGCAGGTGCTGCACGCCGACCGCACGCGGGCGCGCGACTTTGAAATATACCGGGTCATCCGCGTCGAAGATGCTGACGCCGAAGGTCCCGATGCGGAAATACCGGAGCTCTTCAGCCTCGGACAAAACCGTGGCAGCGGCTGGGTCTATTCGACCGAGCGGCGGCCGCGTCGGCCAACCGAGGACGAGCGCAGCCAGGGCGTGACGCGCACCTCCTATGCCGGCGACGACGTCTTCCTGGCGATCTCGCGCCCGGTCCACAGCCAGGCCAACCGGCCGCTGAAGCGCGTCGACATCGTGGCGCTTTGCACGAACCGCGACCTGGCCATCCTCGACGACACGCCGACCCTGACGCTGGAAGCCGGCGACCCGGTGGAGACGGTCCGGCTGCTCGGCGCGCTGCGGTCGCCGCAGCCGGCCATTCCCGCGGCGCTGCCGGCCGGTGCCGACGGCGAGTCGCGCGCCGATGACCTGGCCTGGCGGCTGGTGTCGCAGCTGGCGCTCAACTTCCTCAGCCTGGCCAAGGAAGGCCGCGGCGTCGATCCCCTGCACGCGCTGCTCGATCTCTATGCCGAGCGCGGCGATCCAGGGCTTGCCCGCAATGTGCGCTCGATCGTGCGCATCGACTCGCGCGCGGTGATCGAAAGGCTGGCGATCGAAGGACCGATGTGTTTCGGCCGCGGCACGGAAGTGACGCTGCATGTCGACCAGTCGGTGCTGGCAGGACAAAGCACCTTGCTGCTGTCGGGTCTGCTGTCGCGGCTGTTTGCCCGTCATGCCGGCATTAATGGATTCGTGCGCACCCGCACACGTTTGCTCCAGAAACAGGAGGATGTGCCATGGCCGATGACGCCCGGCAATCGCTACCTGATCTAGAGCGAGCCGCAACCCTGTCCGAGAGTTTCGACTTCTTCGAACTGCTGCGCCGGCTGGAACGGCAAGGCGGCCTGTTCGGCCATTCCGGCCGACCGGATCGCGAGCCGGCAAGGCTCGGCCAGAATGTGCGCCTGTCCTTCGCGGTGCAGGACGTGGTGGATTTCCGCGAGCCGACGGACAAGTCGCCGGCACGCGTTACGGTCAACAATCTCGGCCTGCTCGGACCCGAAGGGCCAATGCCGTTGCATCTGACGCGCTGGGTGCTCGATCGCCTGTCGCAACGCTGGTACGCGGGTGCGGAGGCACGGCAGACGAGCGACACGACCTTCGTCGATTTCGTCAACATCCTGCAGCACCGGATGATCGCGCTCTACTACCGCGCCTGGGCGGATGCGCATCCGGCGGTGCAGGTCGAACGCGGGGTGGGGGGCCGCGTCCGCTCCATGCTGGAAGCGATGGCCGGCATCGGTCTGCCGGGTACGCAGAATGCCGAACTCGACGCGGTGAAGCTTCGCCAGGCCGCCTCGCTCGCTGCCCAAGTCGACGGCCCCGAGCGGCTGACGCTGTTCCTGGCCGAAGCCTTCAAGGTGCCGGTGGTGCTGAAGGAGTTTGTCGCCGCCTGGCTGACCATTCCCAAGGCGCTGCAGAGCCGGCTTGCCGGCAGCTATGCCACGCTGGGCCGCAGCGCCACCATCGGCCCGCGCTCGTTCAGCCGGCAGAGCCGGATCGAACTGCGCATCGGCGCGCTCAGCTATGTCGACTACAAGGCCTTCCTGCCGGGCGGCGAGCGGCTGAAGCTGTTGAAGCAGGCGGTGCGCGACCTGATCGGCGAGACCATCGATGTCGATCTGAGGATCGTGCTTGCGGCAAAGGCCGTGCCGCCGGCGAAGCTCGGAACCGTCCAGCTCGCCCGCACCACCTGGCTGGCGCGCAATCCTGAGCGGGGAGATGCCGACGACATGCGGCTGCGAACCATCGTCGGCTGGCGGGAAGAGGTGGCGGCATGAGCCTGCTGCTGACGCTCGAACAGGGACCACGCGCGCAAGTCACGCGGCAGGCCCGGCTGGACGAGGGTGAACTGGTGATCGGCCGCAGCGCCGACGCCGACTGGCAGATCAACGATCCTGACATGTTCGTCTCGCGCGCCCACTGCAAGATCACCAGCAAGCAGGGCGGCTATTTCGTCACCGACACCTCCAGCAGCGGGCTGTTCATCGACGATGCCGCCAGCCCGCTCGGCGCGGGAAATTCGGCGCGCCTGCAAAGCGGCATGCGGCTGCGGCTGGGCGACTATGTGGTGTGGGTCGATCTGCAGACGGCGAAGACCGAAGCGCCGGCCTCCAGAGCCTCGGCGCCCGCCAGCAATCCGGCGGCGTCGCGGGCGCCGGTCAGCCTCGGCGGCGACGATTTCTTTTCGTCCACGACGCAAGAAGAGCCGGGACGGCCGCGACCCGCCGATCTGCCCGATCCGTTCGAGAAGCCGGTGCCGGGCGCATTCGCACGTGCGCAGTCCAACGAACGCAGTTCGCAGGCGTTCGACGATCCGTTCAGCCTCGACCCCGTGGCGACGCCGGCGCCCGAGCCCAATGACAGAAACGGCGCCAGGCCATCGTTCGACGATCCCTTCGGCCTCGACTCCACGCCTCTGTCGAGAGAACCGAGCAGATCCAGTTCCGAGCAGCCGCCGGCCTTCGATGACGGGTTTGGTTTTGGCCCTGCCGAGTCCACCAGCCTCGACGCCGGCGTGACGGAAGGCGGCGCAATCAGTGCGCCCTCGCCTGCCCCCTCTCCAGCGCCCTGGGATCTGCCGGTCCGCGCGGCCGAGCCACCGCGGCAGCCACCGCCAGCTCCGTCTCCACCGCCGCCGCGCGCTCCTGTCCGGCAAGCTGCGGCGCGGCCGACGGCCGGACAGTCGGACACGGAATTGCGCGCTGCTTTCCTGCGCGGCATGGGCATGGACGAGGCCGATTTTCCCGGCCGCGACCCGGTGGCCGATATGGAAAAATTCGGCCGCGAATACCGGCTGATGATGGAAGGGCTGATGCAGCTTTTGCGCAAGCGCGCCGAGGAAAAGGGCAACGCCCGCGTGGCGCAGACCGTGGTTGGCGCATCCGAGGTCAACCCGCTCAAATTTCTGCCGTCGATCGACGATGCGCTGGTGACCATCCTGGCCGAGCGCAGCCCCGGCTTCCTCGGCGCCGACGCGGCGATCAGGGATGCGGTGCGCGATCTGGCGCAGCATCACGTTCGCGCATGGCGCGGCGTGCAGGGCGCGCTGAAACGCATGATCGACCGCTTCGATCCGGCGGCGATCGAACAGGAACTGAAGTCGAGTTCGGCGATCGGCAATCTGCTGACCGGCGGACGCGGCGCAAAACTCTGGGAACTGTACCAGAAACGCCACCGTGAAATCGCTCACAGCGCGGAGACGCGTTTTCTGGGCGAGATCGGCGCTGATTTTAGGGACGCATATGAGGAGGACTAGGACATGATCGACAGACGCGAATTCATTCTTGCCTTGGGCGCGACAGGATTGCTGACGGCTTGCCAGAGCGGCCCGCCGAAACCCTCCGTCATAACGGTCAATCTTGCCGGCGACGCCGGCATGAATCCGGGACCGGGCGGCGGCGACAGGCCGGTGACCGTCATGATCCTGCGCCTGAAGAGCACCGGCGCCTTCAATTCGGCCGACTATTTCGCCCTGCAGGGCGGTGCCGGCGCGGCACTTGGCGGCGATCTGATTGGCTCCGACACGATTTCGGTCGGGCCGGGCAAGACCGCGTCGAAGACGATCACGGTCGAACCGGAAGTGGCCGCACTCGGCTTCGTCGCGCTGATCAGGGAACCCACCGGACGCAACTGGCGTACGACCAAGTCGGTGTCGCCGGGATCGAAGTTCACCGTCAATGTGAAGCTCGGCAGCGGCGGCATTTCCGCCTAGCGGAGGCAATTCCGCAAAGCCGCGCCAGGGTGATGAGCAGGAAGCAGAGAGTGCCGGCATGAGCGATGCAAACAGGGTGCTGTGGTCGGAGGGGTTGTTTCTTCGCACCCAGCATTTCCAGCAACAGGACCGCTTCTTCGAGGCGACGGTGCGCGGCGCCTTGCAGGCCGGGCATCTGCATACGTTCGGCTTTCGAACGCTGACGCTCGATCAGGCACAACTCGATGCCGGCCAGATCTCGGTGCTTTCGGCGCGTGGTATCTTTCCCGACGGGACGCCGTTTTCGATCCCCGAGACGATGGATGCGCCGCGGCCGCTGGCGGTGACGCCGGAGATGGGCGCGGGACCAGTGCTGATCGCGCTGCCGCTCGAACCGCCCGGCGGCGTCGGCTTCGACCCGGCGCACGCCGAGCCGTCCGGCGCACGCTATCGCGGCCGGATCGTGTCGGTGCGCGACGCCGTGCATGGCGGCTCCGATCCCGAGGAAATCGAGATTGCGCGACCGCAGGCGCTGTTGCTGGCGCCGGGCACCGCGGTCGGCGGCTACACCGCCCTGCCGGTGGCGGAACTCAAGGGCGTACGCGCCGATGGCGGCGTGGCGCTCGACGACACCTTCCTGCCGCCGACCTTGGTCATCGGCGCGGCGTCCTGGTACAGCCGCCTGCTGCAGGAGGTGGTCACCGGCCTCGACCAGATCGCCGAGGCCCATGGCAAGATGGTGCTGGGCGGCCCGGGGCGCAGCGTCGAGGATCTGCTGATCCTCAACCTGGTCAACGCCGCGCGGCCACGGCTGGCGCACATGCTGGCGCAGGACGTGTTCCATCCGGCCGAGGTCTATATGGAACTGGCCGGCCTTGCCGGCTCGATGGCCACCTATGGGTCGAGCGCACGGCGCTTGGGCGAACTGCCTGTTTACGACCACATGGCGCCGGGCCCGGCCTATTCGGCGCTGGCCGACGCACTGCGTTCGCTGATACTCAGCCTGCGCTACATCGAGCCGAAATCGCGGGCGCTGCCGGTCATGCGGCATGCCACCAATGTGTGGAAGATCCGCATCGACAACCCGAAGCTTCTGGTGGCGAGCCGGATCGTGGTGCGGATCGGCTCCGAACTGTCGGAGGATGCCTTGCGCAAGATTTTCGTCAACCAGGCGACGGTCGGCTCGGCCAGCGAATTCGAAGGGCTGTGGAAATCGCGCCTGCCCGGCATTCCGCTGAAGCCATTGCATTCGCAGCCGCGCGAAATTCCCTATGACGGCGACCGGCTGTGCCTCGAACTCGACCAGAAAAGCGAGCACTGGGCCTCGCTTCTCGAAGCGCCCGGCTTTGTGATCGGCGTTTCGGGCGTGCTGCCCAGCGAACCGCAGGTCGACTGCTACTCGGTCAACAGGTGAGATGATGAGCAGGGACGATCCATTCGGACTGTCCGAGGATCGGGAGCGCACGCGCATCCGCCTGAGCGGAGCGCCGACGCCGCGCGCCATGCCGCTGCCGGCGTCGGGCGTCACCGCGAAGCCCTCGTCGCGCGCGCATCCGAATGCGCTTGTCAACGCGTTCTCGCCGCTGCTCGAATTTGCGCCCGAACTGGAAAATGCGCTGCCGCCGGAAAATCCGGAAGCGCTGCGCACAAGGCTGCTCGAAGAGCTCGTGCGCTGCCGCGACGCCACTATGGCGCAAGGATCGTCGCTCGAGCGCGCCGACCAGGCCGCCTGGCTGGTGGCGGCGCTGCTCGATGATCTGGCGTTGAACACGCCTTGGGGCGGCGCCAGCGCCTGGCCGCACCAGCCGCTGGTGGTGATGCTGCGCGGTGACGTCGACGCAGGCGCGCAATTCTTCGCCCGCCTCGAAGACCTCGAGCGCCATCCCAACCGCGACCGCGAAATGCTGGAGCTGCAGTATCACTGCATGGCGCTGGGCTTTCGCGGCAAATACCGCGTTCCCGGCCGCTCCGGCGACCGCTCGCTCAATGCCGTCCGGGTGGCGGCGGCGCGTTTCCTGCGCGACAGCGACGCCGAAGGCGCACCACTGTCGCCCAACTGGAAGGGCGTGATCGCGTCCGACGAACCGCAGCGTTTCATCGTGCCGATCTGGGTGATGGCGGTGGCCGCCGCGGTGATCGCGACCGCCATCCATATTGGCCTGTCGATGGGGCTGAGCAGCCAGGCGGTCGAGCTTTCGGCGCTGGTGCGCGCGCTGCCGCCGCCGACGCGGGCCGATGTCACGCGCGCGGCACCCAAGGCCGACGCTCCGCCACCTCTGCCGGTTGCCGTCGACTACGCGCTGCTACCGGAATTCCAGAAGGCAGCGCCAGCGGAAACGAGCAAGGCGCTGAGCGGCACGGAGAGCGTCTCGCTGGCCAAGCTCGTTATCCAGGCTTCCAGCCCCGAACTCTTCCAATCGTCGCGTCCGACACTCACCCAGGGCTATGAGCCCCTGATCGAGTCCATCGCCAAGGTGATCCTCGACAACAAGGACCTGATCGGAAAGATCACCGTCGTTGGCCATACCGACAATGTGCGCCTGCAAAAGTCCAACCCGCTTGCCAGCAACCAGCGCCTGTCGGAAGCCCGCGCCGAAACCATAGCCGAGCTTCTGATACAGGCCGGCGTGCCGAAGGAGAGCATATCTTCCGAAGGCCGCGCCGAAAGCGATCCGGTGGCCGACAACTCCACGCGGGAAGGCCGTGCGCTCAACCGCCGCGTTGAAGTGCTGGTCGAGAAGAGGCTGTGACATGTTCATCCTGCGCTTCCTCTGGGCGGTCCTGACCTCGCGTTTCCTGTGGACGCTGATCGGCCTGGCGCTGCTGTCGCTGATCATCTGGGTGTTCGGCCCGATCGTGCGTGTCGGCGACTATGTGCCGATGGCGTCGGAGACGGTGCGCATCGTCATCATCGCGCTGCTGGTGATCTTCTGGCTGATCTGGCTGATCGTCGCCCAGCGCCGGGCGATCCGCGCCAACCGCATGTTCGTCGCAGAGATCGCCGCACCCGTCGAGGAAAAGCGGCTCAGCCCCGGCGAGGAAAACGTCGCCGCGGTCGGCGCCAAATTCCAGGACGTCATGGTCGAGCTGAAGCGGCGCAAGCTCGGTGGCCGCAAATTCCTGCGCGAAATGCCGTGGTATGTGATCGTCGGCCCGCCGGCGACCGGCAAGACGACGGCGCTGCGCCAGTCCGGCCTCAACTTTCCGATCGACCTGACCGACGATCTGCAAGGGGTCGGCGGCACCCGCAACTGCGACTGGTTCTTCTCCGAAAACGCGGTGATGATCGACACCGCCGGCCGCTATGTCCAGCAGGAAAGCCAGCCCGATGTCGACGCCGCCGAATGGCTGGGCTTCCTCGACCTGTTGAAGAAGCACCGCGGCCGCCGTGCGCTGAACGGCGTCATCGTCGCGCTCGGCATCGATGCGCTGTCGGAAGGCGACGAAGCCGTCAAGGCGCATGGCCGCAAGATCCGCAGGCGCCTGGCCGAGCTTGAGGAACGGCTGGAAATCCGCTTGCCGATCTATCTCATGCTGACCAAGGCCGATCTGATCAGAGGCTTCGAGGCCTTCTTCGGTGGCCTGTCGACGCAGGCGCGAGAACAGGTGTGGGGGACGACCTTCCCGCTCAACGCGCGCGTCGACGCCAAGACGATTGCGGGCGAAATCTCGACGCTGTCGAGGGAGCTGGAAAAGCGGCTGGTGCCGCGGCTGGAAGACGAAGACAAGCTCACTGAGCGGGCCGAGATCTTCCGCTTTCCCGCACAGCTGCAAAGCCTGTCCGAGCCGATCCAGGCGCTGGTCGAGGCGATGTTCGGCGAGAGCCGCTACGAGGAAGCCGCCTGGCTGCGCGGCGTCTATCTGACCTCGGCGACCCAGGAAGGCGCGCCGATCGACCGGCTGACCGCTGCACTCGCCTCTTCCTTCGGCCTGCCGGCGCGGCGCTCGGTGCCGGCGCAGCGTTTTGAAAAGCGCAGCTTCTTCCTGAAGAACCTTCTGACCGAAGTGATCTTCAAGGAGGCCGGGCTCGGCACGTTCGATCCGCTGGCGCAGCGCCGCCGTAGCTGGATCTGGCGCGGTGCCGCCGCCGCCTGCGCGGCCGCCGCCATCCTGGCCGGCTCGCTGTTCACCTGGTCCTTCTACGACAACCGCAATGCGATTGCCGCGCAGGCCGGCCAGTTCGAGGCGCTGCAGGCGCCGCTGACCTCGACCGCCACAACGCCTGCCTCGGTGCAGCAGCCGGCGATGGACGTTGCCCTCAACGCCATGGACGAGGTCGCCAATGCCAGGACTGCGCCTCCCGAGAAGGCGCAGGATCTGCTCGGGCCATCGGCTTCCGCCGAGCTGATGCGGGCGCAGACCGATACCTACGATCACGCTTTGCGCAACGTTCTCGAGCCACGCATGGTGGCGCTGCTCGAAGCGACGATGTGGCGGCAGATCCGCGATCCGGATTTCATGCTGGGCGCGCTCAAGACCTACCGCATGATGACCGGCCTGTCGCAGATGGATTCGGATTTCGTGCAGAATTGGTGGGTGAACGACCTGCCCGAATTCGCACCGGCCGCCCCCTTCCCGACCGCCGATGCTGAAGAACACCAGCTGGCCGCGATCCGCCGCATGGCGGTCGATGACAGCTACATCGCGCCCGACCAGGCGCTGGTCGCCGAAGCGTTGAAGACGGTCTGCACGATCTCGCTGCCGGCGCGCGCCTACAAGCAATTGCTGGCCGATCCGGCGGTGGCCGGATTGAAGGAATGGATCCCCGCCAATTTCGCCGGCCCGAACGGCGCCAAGGTGTTTTCGCGACGCTCCGACAAGACGCTGCGCGTCGGCATATCAGGCGCCTTCACCTATGACGGTTTCCACGATGCGATCCTCGACCGGGTCGAGGATGTCGCCGCGCAGGCTGCCCTCGATCGCGCGGTGTTTGCCGGCGGCTGCTCGGAAAATTCCGAGACCTCGGTCTCGGCGCTGTCGGAAGACATCCTCAAGCTCTACTACGACGACTACATCGCGCAGTGGGACAGTTTCCTGCGCGACATGCGGCTGGCGCCGCTGAGCGACCTCAACATTGCCTCAGAGAATCTGAAGGACCTGTCGAGCGCCGATTCCGCGCTGAAGCGGCTGCTGACGGCGGTGGTCCAGGAGGTCGATCTTACCCGCTCCGACGAGGCGCCGGCGACCGACGACAAGGCGGCGGCGAAGGGCGGCTCGAAGCTTCTGGGCAAGCTCGGCAAGCTGGGCAAGATCGTCAAGACCGGCGCCAAGCTTTTGCCGCGCGCCGGCTCGGCCAGCGAAGTCGACCTGACCGGCACGCTGGTGGCCGAACACTTCAAGCCGCTCAAGAGCACGATTGCCGAGGTCGACGGCCAGCCGCCGGCGCTCGATGCCGCGGTGGTGGCACTGACGGCGCTGTCCAATGTGCTGCAGACGGTCACCGCCAATCCCGACCCGCAGGACGCGATCAAGAAACAGGGCGGCCTTGCCGAGCTGACCGGCGCCGTTGCCCGGCAGGCGCAGATCCTGCCCGACCCCGTCAACACCTGGCTGAGCGGCATTGCCGGCGACACCAGCGGGCTGACGCAGAAGGCCGTGGCTTCCGAGCTCAACGCCATCTGGCGCGCCGACATCCTGCCCTTCTGCCAGGCCGCGCTCAACGACCGCTATCCGTTCAGCCCCGACAGTGCCGTCGACGTCAACGTGCGCGACTTCGCCCGCCTGTTCGGACCGGCAGGCATGATCGACGGCTTCATCAACGACCATCTGATCAGCTATGTCGACACCTCGGCGCAGCCGTGGAAATGGCGCGCCGATTTCGGCCTCGACCCGTCCGCACTCGCCGCCTTCGAACAGGCCAGGCGCATCCGCGACGATCTTTTCCCTGGCGGCCAGGGCCCGGTGATGGCCTTCACGCTCGAGCCGACCGACCTGTCGCCCAATGTCACCCGCGTGACGCTCAATCTCGACGGCCAGAACCTCGTCTATTTCAACAATGCGACGCGGCCGCAGCCGATGACCTGGCCCGGCAAGGATGGCACCGGCGTCATCTCGCTCGCCTTCCAGCCGATCGACGGCTCGCCCGAAATCATGCTCAACGAGACCGGCAGCTGGGCGTGGCTGAGGATGCTGCGCGGCGGCCGCTTCACCGGCACCTCGCTGTCCGACGTCTACAGCCTGCGGCTGGGGACGAAAGGCATGTACGCCGACTTCAAGCTCAAGGCGGCGAGCGTCGAAAATCCCTACAACCTCCAGATGTTCAAGAAATTCTCATGTCCGCCGCAGATCTGATCACTGGATTTTTCGGCAAGATACCGGCGACCGGGGATTTCGTCGCCGCGAACCTGCCGCGACCCTTCATCGACCGCTGGGACCGGTGGATGTCGATGGAGTTGCGCGAGAGGCCAGACGAGGGTGAGGACCTCGACGACCGAGTCTGGCGCTTCGTCGTCCAGGGCGCGATTTTTGGCGAACAACCCTGCGCCGGCGCCTGGCGCATGAGCCAGGACCGTGTCGGACGCCGCTATCCGTTCGCTGTTGTGGGCGTTGGCGCGATACCGGAGGCAACGGATCCATGGTTCCAGGGCATGGCGAACATCGCCGACCTGACTGTGAAGGAATATTGGGACCCGCAGTATGTCGCGTCGCGCCTGCGGGCGCTGGAACCGCCAAGAGAGTTCTCCACAATGAAGCGCATAGTCTTCTGGACGGATGACTGGGAGGTGCGTGAACTTGCCTTCGCTGACATTCATGACCTCGCGGACAACGCCCTGCCGGCGATGCGAGCGGCGCGTGCCGTGCCGCAGGAGTTCTGACCATGGGTCTCAGCGTCTATGCCGAGAAGATGGGCTTTTTCCACAAGGGCAGCAACGGCCAAGGCATCGCGCCCGGCGATGTCTGTCTCTCGCCGCCATCCCCGCCCGCTGGCCCGGTTCCGGTGCCCTACGTCAATATGCTGTCATCGTCCGATCTGACCAAGGGCACCAAGAGCGTCAAGATCGATGGCGAGCCGACAGCAATCGAGAATGCGTCGGAAATCGCGACCAGCACAGGCAACGAGCCGGCCACCCAAGGCCTAGGCGCGGGAGTCATAACCCATAAGATCAAGGGGAAGGGCGTCTTCAAGCTGTGGTCGTTCACGGTAAAGGCGGAAGGCAAGGGCGTCGACCGTCATGGCGACATGATGGACCAAAACACCGCAAGCGACCCGCCGCCCAATTGCGTCAATGTCGCCGCGTTTAACGCATTCCTCGCGTACCTGATGGACAATTATGTTCTGGGTCCATGTCCAGCCAACCCGAAGTTTGAGCGGACCGAAAAGCGAACGGCTGCCCAGCGGGACAAGGTGAACGGCAAAGAATGTTGGCAGTGCAAACAGGACAGCGGAACGAGCAACACCACTTGGAAAGCCTCAGAACCGGGGAAGGTAGAGCCGACAGGGCCCGACAAGCCGTTGAAAGACAAGCCGTACATGACCCATGACCATCAGCCGCCGCAGGTTCTGGCTTGGCACATGGGTGGTTGCCACATGGGGCTGGAAGATTTTCAGAAGTATTTCGACACGCCTGAGTCGGTCATGCCCCACTGCAACAAGTGCTCCAACAGCCAAGGCTCGAGGGCCCGCAAATACGCAAAGAACTTTAACGGTAGCGCAGCAGCGCTGTGAGGGACGCACAAATGACCAACATTGCCGATATCCGTGACCGCTACATCGAAGAACTTCGCGGGGTGTTGCCTACGTTGCAGGCGTGGTGGGACAAGATGGAAGCTGACGAGGGCGAAGTGGTCTGGAAGCGTTGGCCGACCGGCCTGGCCGGGCACCCGCGGGTGCTGGCGATCTTCCGCAAATATTATCTAGAGATTGACGCCGTGGATCGCGAACAATCCATGCCGGAAGAGGAGCCGGTCGAGAAATGGGGCATCGACAGCATGGGCGAGGAAATGGGCTCTGTGCGTCCAGCCAACGTCCTTCTTTTCGACCTTCCGTCATTCGCGCCTGATCTCACAGACGTCACGGAAGGCATCTGCTTTCTACCGATCGCGCTCGACGAGAAAGAGGAGGTGGTCTGATGGCTCCGCTGATCACGCTTTACAGCAACGATCTCGGCACGCGTCGCCTGCTGACGCAGCCGCGCTATGTCGCTCCGCCTGGGGACATACGGGTGGCCCGCGGGTTCGACGAAGCAAGCGCCACGCACCAGACCTTATTTGGCGAGTATTTGGCAGACCTCAAGCACGCCTACGACATAGCGACGTCATGGTGGGCAGGCATCATCGACACGGAGGAAGAGCGACACGGCAGCCGTGAAAAGGCGCTGGAAGAAGCCTTCAACGATCGCGTGGCTGGGGCGGCCTCCAATCCGCACGTTGTCTGGGTCGTGCGTCGCTACTGGCTGAAATGCGTCGCGGTGAACGTCACGGCCGGAGAAGCCGAAGGGGTCGCGGCCGAGACCTTCCTGCTGCAATGGTTGATCGATACTGGCGAGACTGACCTGGCAAAGCTGATCGCCTGCATGCCCTACTGGCCGATCGGCCAGGACGAAAACGGAGCCTGGTGCTGATCCATGACGTTCGCTGTCTGGATCGAGAATCGCACGCCGTTCGTCGCTGGTACCTTTGTCCAGACGAATGCCGATGGCAGCGAGGTGTTCCTCGCCGTTTTCTCGGCCAGCTTCGATATGTCAAAGGATGCGACGCAGTTTCAGCCGGCGGTGGAGCAACTGCCGATAAGCTTCGGCGACGTGCCATTCGGCGACCCTGCCTGCTCGTCAACGCGTTATGAAGGGGAGATCGCGTGGACCAAGCCGGGGATCGACATTATCATGAACGGCCAAGCACACGCGCCGCGCGAGGGGCGCGTGCATGAAATGCAGGTCGGGTTGAAGCTCGCCAGCATCCGCAAGGTGCTGAACGTGACCGGCGATCGCTTCTATGATGCGGGCGGCTATAGCCAGCCACATCCCTTCGCCAGGATGCCGATCATCTACGAGCGCGCTTACGGGGGTACCGACGACAACGGCAGGACCGATCTGCGTAATCCGCTCGGCGTCGGTTTCCATCATGCCCGCTCCGCGGATAAGGCCGTGAAGACGCATGCACCCAATGTCACCTATGCGAATGAGCCTTTCCGTAGCCCATCTGATCAGCCAAGGCCGGCGGGGTTTGGAATAGTTGGCCGCGGCTGGCATCCAAGGTTGCCGTTAGCGGGCACCTACGATCAGGCTTGGATCGACAATCAGTGGCCTCTTCCGCCAAGGGATTTCGATCCACGCCACAATCTCTGCGCGCCCGCCGATCAGCAGTTGCAGCAGCTGAATGAAGGCGAAGAGGTCAGCGTCATCGGCATGACGCCGGATGACCGGTGGAACTTCCGCCTGCCGCGTGTCGTGGCGCCGATCCGCCTTCTTTACGACGACCGGATTGAGGATAGTCCCTTCCGCATCGACACGGTTGTCATCGAGCCGGATCTACGCCGCGTCACGCTCAAGTCGCGCTTGTCTTCGGTCACCAGGCGCAACACGCCAGCGCTCAGGGAGATTGTCTTCGGCCATGTGACGCCGGCCTTCCTCCTCGCGCGACGCAAGCGCAAGGTCTATCTGAACCCGCGCGGCGGCAGCGGCGTTATCGCTGAGAGGGCGACATGGCTGGCCTGAGGGCGCCCATCTACGTCATGGGCGGCGGCGCCGTGACGCCCGCGGGCTTGAATGCACGCCAGACATTGGCGGCAATCCGCGCCAGCCTCTCGGCCTACGAGCAGCACATCCTCGCCGACCCCTTCGGCCGGTTTCAGACCGTCTCCCGCATCCCCTCGCATTATTCACTGCGCCACACGGAGAATACCTGGCTGA
Organism: Mesorhizobium sp. P2_D6; assembly: GCF_056404315.1. Lineage (NCBI taxonomy): Bacteria > Pseudomonadati > Pseudomonadota > Alphaproteobacteria > Hyphomicrobiales > Phyllobacteriaceae > Mesorhizobium > Mesorhizobium sp. P2_D6. Next base: position 92,056 of record NZ_JBFUEG010000011.1, read on the forward strand.
CCAGCATGGCGGCGCGCGCGGTGGGCGAGGCGCTCGAAAAGGGCGGCGTTGCCGCTGGTACCAGCGCTCTGCTGTTGGTCACGCCGGAGGCATTCCGGGAACATCTGGCCTTCTCGGAGATGCCGGCTAGCGATTTTCTCGCCGGCCTGCAAGACAAGCTGGGCGAAAGTTTCCATCCCACCTCGCGCGTGGTCGACGGGGGCGCGGCGGCCTGCATCGGGCTGCTGGATCAGGCGGCGGACCTTCTCGCAACGCCGGGAGTAGAGCAGGTTCTGCTGGGTGGCGTTGACAGCCTGGTAAACGACAAGGATATCGCCCGTCTTATGGCCGCCAACCGGCTGAAGGCCAAGGATAATGCGCAAGGCCTTGTACCGGGCGAAGGCGCCGCCGTCGTCTGCCTGCGCCGTTCGCCCGGTCGGAATTTGCCCGCCCAATGCGCCATTCACGGCGTCGGCGCTGCGTTGGAGGAAAACTCCGTGCTGTCGGAAAACCACAGCCAGGGCAGGGCATTGGTGGCGGCCTGCCGTGCCGCGATCGAGGGCAAGGGCCCAACTGAGTCTGACATCAAATTCATTGTTAGCAACGACAATGGCGAACGGTATAGCGCCTGGGAAGCCTTGATCGGGCGTGCGCGCTTCTACCGGACGCGCCGCGAGACCTTTCCCATGGCCTATCCCGCGATGACGATGGGCGACATCGGCGCCGGTGCCGGCGCGTTGACACTACTCATTGCCGCTGACAGCTTCGCCAAGGCCTATGCCCCCGGCCGTGTGGCCATGTGCGAAGCCACATCGGAAGCCGGCATGCGCGCCGCCGCGCTTGTGAGCGAGGTCGTCGGCGCCTAATCGCATCTCCCTGCGCACCTGGACGGATATTCACATCCACGCCGGAATCGGGCGTGAACGGCGCCAGTTGGTCAGCGCGATCTCCGCATTGGCAAGCGCACCCCTCATGGCGTCCAGTTTCAGCCGCCGCATCGACTGGAATTTGTCGAGCCTCGTCGGGCCTCGCCCATTGTCCCACCAAGTTTGGGCCTGCGAAGCGGAGGGCAGCGGCGTCGCCCCTATAGTCTCGAACTCCGGCCCGAGCTTGGCCGGGTCCGTGACGAACACGTCGGTGTCGTTAAAGTCAATCTCGATCAGGTCGCGCAGCGCGAGCCCCGCCGCATAAGCGAGTTCCGGCGACCGCATCTTCTCGATCAGCCAGGGCATGATCGCCATGTCACCCAGCAGTCCGCTCGCCGCCACTGCCGCCTCCCGCGTTGCTGCGGAGGATACCAATTGCTGCCACCACTTGCGCGCCGCAATCGACGGCGTGGTGAGCAGCCGGATTTCCATGACGGCTCCCGCAAGCTCTGGGTAGCCGATCAACATCTTGTCGAGCACGGGTTGCGCCAGCCGCGTCTCGCCCAGCAGGCAGGCCGCTACCGCTGCCTCCAGCCGTTCCTCTGCACCACGCGCCTCCAGGCATACCACAACTTCCGCGATCAAATCCCGACGCCGTCGCGCACCCGCAAGCTTCAGCGCCCTGCGGCGCACTTCGGTATCGCGGTCGGTCAGCAACTCCTTGAGCCTAGGCCCGGGATTGACCCCGTGGTGATGCAGCGAGCCGACCCCCAACGCACGCTCCAATGCCACTGCCGAATCCAGCCAGCGCGCAACGAACGGCTTCAACCTGTCCGGCGAGCTGCGCGCAACCGCGCCGGACAGCGCCGATAGCCCGCGCTTCCCGAGCGGCCCCGCGCTCTCAAGGGCAAACTTGATGGCGGGCGCGGATTGCCATTCGAACGCCAGAGCCCCCAACAGAAACAGTTCGGGCGGCTCCTGGTAGTCGGCAAAGCGTGCCGACGCGAGGTCCCACGCCGCCTGGCCGGCCGCGAACAGCCCGTCGAGATTGGCGTCGAGCCGCTGGTCAATGCGGCCGATGTCGAAGGCACCCATCACTGGGCCGTCGATCTCCCGCGCACGACGGTGCCACAGGAACGCTGCATCCTCCACATGCTGCTCGATAATCGCCGGGATCGTCGCAATCCGCTGCATGGACTTCTCAGTTGAGGTGAACAGCTGCACCCCGCACACGGTTCACGCCGCTTGCCTGGCTGCTCAACTGACTGCCTCGGATCGAGATGCGGCCGTTCTTTTCCAGAATGATGGAGGCCAGGCCGCAACGCAGCTCGATGCGCTCCTTGGCGTTCAGCGTCACCGTTTCGCCGTCGCGAACCACCTGCACTTGTTCGGTTGTATGTGTCGGTTCCACGATGCGTCCGACGACCAGAGGGCGGCCTGGATCGCCGCCTTCGAAAAGCAACGCCACCTCCGCGCCTACTGACGAGGAGTCGAGCCTCGCCAGGCTGCGGGCCCTGAGTGCCGTCTCGCCGGGATTGCCGACGAACACCACCAGCGGCGCGGCATCCTCGAAGCCGATCAACAGCCCGATGACGACCCCGTCGATGCGTTCGACCGATTCGTCGCGTCCAGTCATTTCAGTTGTTGAAGACATTGCTACCCTTGATCTTGACGTCGCCGTCAGCTTTGACCTGGACATTGCCGCTGCCTTGGATGCGGATATCCTTGCCCTTGATGGAAATCGTGCCATCCTTTTTCATGTTGATCGAGGCGTCGCCGCATTTGAGGGTAATCTCGTCGCCGGCATCGATCATCAGCTTCTTGCCGACCTTGATCGAACTGTCTTCTGCAACCTGAATGCCGCTGCCCTTGCCGACCTTGAGCGCATGTGCGCCTCCGACATCGGTCGCGTCGTCAGCGGCGATTTTTGCCGACCTGGCTTTGCCGATCTGCGACGACTGCGCACCACCGACAGCGAAACTTTGGTCCGCGGCGACCTTCACGCTCTGGGCGGCGCCAATTATCCAGCTGTCCGTCGCACCTATCGTGTGCGTCTGTCCGGCCCCCACCGTCATCGAGCGCGATGCGCCGATCTGATTCGTCTGGACGGCGCCAACGCTTCGGGTTTCTGCCGCGCCCACTGAATCCACACGCGCGGCGCCGACCGTGATCGTCTGGACGATCGCCACGGTCTGCGTGTGATTGGCGCCGATCGTCTCCGTCGAGTTCGAGCCGATGTTGATCGTCTCATCGACCCCCACCGTCAGTGAGCGGTTCTTGCCCACCGTCTCGGTGTCGTTCGACCCGATATTGGTGGTCTGGTCGACGCCGACCTTGACCGTCTTGTTGTTGCCGACGTCCTCGTCGAGGTTGTGGCCGACGGAGTGCTTGGCGTCGTGGTCGATGCGGTCCGATTGGTCATGCTGCACCGTCTTGTTGCGGTCGTTCTTGATCAGAAGGTGGTGGTCCTTCTGCGCCTGGAAATTGACAAGCTCCGAGCCGGCCTTGTCCTCGAACATCAGCTCGTTGTAGCCGCCACCGCCCTTCGACGAGTTGGACTTCCAGCCCGACTGCGTGGCGTTGCTGGGCAGCCCGTAGGGCGGCATCTGCGAGGCGTTGTAGACCCTGCCGGTGATGATCGGCAGATCCGGATTGCCTTCGATGAAATCGACAATCACTTCCTGGCCGATGCGCGGGATCTGGATGAAGCCCCAGCCGCTGCCGGCCCAGGTCTGCGACACGCGCACGAAGCAAGAGCTCTTCTGGTCCTTCTTGCCCAGGCGGTCCCAGTGGAACTGCACCTTCACCCTAGCATATTTGTCGGTGAAGATCTCCTCGCCGGACGGACCGACGACCGTCGCCGTCTGCGGCCCGCGCATGATCGGCCGCGCCGTGATCCGAGGTGGCCGATAGGCGACTGAAGTCGGCGCCACGCCGAGCACGACCTTGAAATTCTCGCCGTCGGTGTCGACGCCGGCGCGGTAGCCCGGATCGAACAGCCGGTATTCGGCGCTGACCACCAGATACTCCTTGTTCTGGTCGTCGCGCGGAAAGCCGTCGAGCTTGAAGGTGCAGCCGGAGAACAGGCCGCGCACGGTGCCGACGGCGGCAATGCGCATATGCGGCGCCTGGATTTCCTCGCGCCTGATCGCCGCCAGGCTGTCGCCGCGGCCGACTTCCAGATGCGCGCCGGGATGGCGATAGTTCTCTCCGGCGGCCTGCTTGTGGCCGAAGGGCTGCGCCGACTTCGCCATCAGGTCGGCGGCAGGCTTCTCGAAGTCATAGTCGGTGTGGGCATAGGCGCCCGGGCGCACCGCGCTGCCTGGGATCCATTCGGTGATGTATTCGACGTCGCGGCGCGAGCCCTGCCCTTCGAACTGATACAGCACCGTCTCATAACCCGGCGCTGGCTTCAGCTTGCTCATGGCGTCGGCCAGGATCAGTTTGTGCTCGCCCTCGGCGTGCTCGAAGAAGTACATTATGCCTTCGTGCTCGAGCAGCCGCTGCACGAAATCGAGGTCGCTCTCATCGTATTGCACGCAATATTCGCGCGGCGGATAGGATCCCTGCAGGCGCTTTTCGAATTTGGCGATGCCGCCATACTTGGAGAAAATCTCCTCGACGATCTCGACGGCGGTCTTGTCCTGGAAAATGCGGCAGTCGGTGGTGTTGCCGAGGAACCACAGCCACGGCCTGACGACCGCCTCGTAATAGGCCAACCGGTCTTCGATGCGGGTGAGGCGAAACTCGGCGATGAGGCCGCTGAACCAGCGCTTGGGATCGGACTCGCCTTCGATCGAGACAACGCCGCCCAGCATCTTCAGCGGATCGATATCCGCATTGGTGCTGACAAATCCCACGGTGTAGGCAAGACAGCGGCTGATCTCGTCGCGGCCGACGAGATGCGTGAAGGTCAACAGCTCGGCGCCGACCGGCGTCTGCACAAGTGCGGCGCGTTGTTCACTCGGCATGGGTCGTGCCCCTCCTGGACCCTAGTGTGGCAGGTTCGAAGCCCTTCTTGTGTTAACGACCTCACGTTCAGGGACATTTCGCAACTTGCCATCCCAGGCCATGTTGAGCCTACCACAGGTTCCGTGGCAGACCAAAGAGGACAAGCAGTGTTTGCGCCGCTTTCGCCAGTGTGAAACGCCGCTCTCCCGCTGTGCCCGCAAACTGCTAGACTGTCGCATCGGATCAATGGGAACGCCGGCGGTCGACAGGCCATATTGCATGTTCATCAGTCTGCAGATCAGCAATGTCGATGTCCTGCCTGCCGGGCTGCCGCCCGGTTACGCATCGCGCGACCGCAGCTTCGAGATCGGGCGCGAGCACTGCGCCTGGACCTTGCCCGATCCGGACAAATTCATCTCCGGACGGCACTGCGAAATCCGTTATGAAGGCGGCGCTTACTTTCTCTACGACGTCTCTCGCAACGGCACCTTCGTCAACGGCTCGAGCCAGCGCCTGGCTGGCCCGCACCGGCTTGCGCAAGGCGATCGGCTCAGGATCGGGCGCTATATCGTGTCGGTATCGATCGATGACGGGAACGCGGCCTTCGGTGGCCATGGCTCAACGCAACGGCAGATGCCGGTCGCCGGATCCTTTCCGGACCATGTCGCAGCGCCACGGTCACCGACCGCGCCACCGGCTTCGGTCTCCAGCCGGCCACAGCAAGCCGACGAGATCCTGCGCGCGATTGCCGCCGGCGCCGGAATCCCGCCGGAAGTGCTTCTGCTGCGCCAGCCGAATGAGGTGGCAGGCGAGATCGGCGCCGTATTGCGGATCGTCGTCGACGAGCTGGTGCTGCTGTTGAAGGCGCGCGCCGCGGCGAAAGTCCTGGCCAAGACCAGCGATCGCACGATGATCAACGCCGCCGACAACAACCCGCTGAAGTTCGTGCCCGGGACCGACGAAATTCTCGACATCATGTTTGCGCGGCGCAGGGCCGGCTATCTCGACGCCAGGCACAGCATCGAAGACGCCTTCCACGACCTCAAGACGCATGAGTTTGCCACCTTCGCCGCGATGCAGGCGGCGCTGGCGCGGCTGCTCGACGATTTGTCGCCCGAGGCGATCGCCAAGAAACTGCCGCCATCTTCCTTTGCCTCGAAAAAGACGCGCGCCTGGGACGCGCTGGTCGCGACCTGGCGGGCCAAGGAGGAAGCGCACGAAAACGGCCTCCTGGACATATTCCTCACCTATTTCAGCGAAGCCTATGCCAAGGCCGCCAAACAGAAACCGACAGGCAAGAGCTGACCTCCCTGCCGTAAAGCCGATCAAGGGACCGGCCGGCGACCAAAATTGCGCCGGGTTTCAATCGGAACCTTCTGAGACTACGATCACATACGACAATTGAGCACGCGGGTACGGTTGGTCGACCTCGGGGGTCTGCGGCGAATGTCATGTCACGGCGAGATAGCGTCCTGCGGTCTGCGTTCGCGCGGGCGCAGCGCTATGCGTCGCCTGGCCGTGCGGGCGTAGAGGCGGGGATCGGCGATGAGCTCGAAGGACGATCCTTTCGATCCGGCCGGCAAGACCGTCATCCGCCCCAGCCGCGCCAACCCCGGCCGCAAGCAAAAGACCGTTCTCGCCCGCGATGCGCCGGCGCCCGACAGCACCGTGATCGCCCCTGCCAGCATCCCGGAATCGACGGTTTTCGATCCCAACGCCGGCCGCCAGCCGCCACCGCAGGCCGACGTCACGGGGACTGTGATCTATCAAGGCGCGCCTTTCGTCGCAGCGCCCGTCGATCCGTCGTTTCATGGTTCGGCTGGGACGGCAGAGAAAACGCCGTGGGATGTGTTGCTCGGCGCCAGCGACGGCGTCGACTATGGAACGGCCAACCCGATCGTTGCTGCCGCGGCGCCCTTGCTGATGCTGCTTGGGCACCTGCGGCTGGTGGCCGTCGAAAGACAGGCTGAGCCGCTGGCTGCGCATGTCGCCGGCCTGATCGAGGAGTTCGACCGCAAGATCGCCAGGACCGATACCTCGGAAGAGGATGCGCGCATCGCCAGCTATGTGCTTTGCGAAACCGCCGACGATATCATCGCCAACCTGCCCGGCTCCGGCAGGGAGATGTGGGCACAGCACGCCATGCTGTCACGCTTCTTCCAGGTCAAACCCACTGGCGCCGGTTTCTTCCAGGCGCTGAACACAGTGCTGGCGACGCCGGAACCTCACCGCAATCTGATCGAGCTGATGCATGTCTGCCTGTCGCTTGGCTTCGAAGGCCAGTATCGCGGCCAGGCGCGCGAGAGCCTGGAGCGTGTCCGCCGCGACGTCTACGAAACGCTGGCCTATTTCCGCGTCCCCGGTGACGACGACATCTCGCCGCGCTGGCAAGGCCTGTCGCTGACGTCAGCGCAAGGCTCCAGGCGAATTCCGCTCTGGGCCATCGCCGCCGCGACGGCGGCGGTTTTGACAGCAGCCTTTTTCACGCTGCGGGTTCTCATCACCAATGATGGCGAGGCCGTTGCCGGCGAATTGCTGGCGCTCAATCCGGCGACGCCGGTCACCATCGAGCGCGCCGGTTTCGTGCCGCTGACCGAGGAGGTGAAAGTCGTCGCAGCACCAGCGGCGATTGCGCAGGTCGACCGCATCCGCGCCGCGCTGGGCAAGGAGATCGAAGCCGGTGGCGTCAGCGTCGGCACCAAGGGCGATTTCATCGTCGTGGAAATCAGCAACGCACTGCTGTTCCAGTCCGGACGAGCCGACGTCAAACCAGAATTCGAACCCGTGGCCGTCAGCATTGCGGCGGCTCTCAATGCCGAGCGCGGGCCGATCCGGATCGTCGGCCACACCGACAACGTCAAACCGAAGAAGACGAGCGCCTTCAAGTCGAATTTCGACCTCTCCGTCGCCCGCGCCCAGTCGGTCGAAAAGATGATCGCCGCGCATTTCAGCGATCCGACGCGGACAAAGGTCGAGGGCAAGGGCGAGGACGAGCCCATCGCCGACAATGCAACGCCGGAGGGCCGCGCCAAAAACCGCCGTGTCGATGTGATGATCCCGCGGGAGGAGACATTGTGACCGGCTGGCTGCTGCGCATCTTCAGCACGCTCGCGCTGGCCGGCTTTGCCGCCGCGGTCTGGTTCGCGGGCCCGTTGATCCGCTTCGCCGGCGCCCGGCCGCTGGACCCGGTCTGGCTGCGGGCGGTGATCATTGGCGTTGTCGTAGGCACGGCAGTGGTCATTTATGCAGTCAGGTTCTGGCGCAAGCGCAAGGCACAGAAGGCGCTGGAAGCCGCCATGGCCGCCGCCGAGGATGACGGCAGCGATGCAAAGGTGCTGGAAGCCCGCATGAGCGAGGCGGTTGCGACGCTCAGGCAGTCGAGCGGCAAGCGCAATTTCCTCTACGACGTGCCCTGGTACATCGTCATCGGCCCGCCGGGCGCCGGCAAGACCACCGCACTGGTCAATTCCGGGCTGAACTTTCCGCTTGCCGGGTCGGGCCAGGCGCAGCCTGTGGCAGGCGTCGGCGGCACGCGCAATTGCGACTGGTGGTTCACCGACGAGGCGGTGCTGATCGACACGGCCGGGCGCTACACGACGCAGGATTCGCATGCTGGGACAGACAGCAAAAGCTGGCTCGCCTTCCTGTCACTGCTCAAGCGGCATCGGACGCGGCAGCCGATCAATGGCGTCATCCTGGCGATCAGTCTCGCCGACCTGATGGCGGACGGCGAGCAGACGGCCCGTGTCGCCGAGATCCGCAGCCGATTGCAGGAAATCCACGCGGTCCTGAAAGTCCGCTTCCCGGTCTATGTGCTGTTCACCAAGGCGGACCTGGTCTCCGGATTCATGGAGACTTTCGGCGGTTTCGACGAAGCACGCCGGCGCAAAGTGTGGGGCGCAACCTTCCAGACCGCGGAGCGCGGCCTGAACATGGTTGGCGAGGCGCCGGCCGAATTCGACGCGCTGGTGAAGCGCCTGAGCGAAGAGATGAGCGAGCGGCTGCAGGCGGAGACCGATCCCGTCGCCCGTATCGCCATTTTCGACTTCGCTGCGCAACTCGGTGCGCTGAAAGGCCGGATTGTGCATTTCCTCGACGGCGTCTTTGAGCCGACGCGCAAGCAGCTGAACGCGCCCTTGCGCGGTCTCTATTTCTCCTCCGGCACCCAGGAAGGCACACCGATCGACCAACTGCTCGGCAGCATCGGCCGCAGTTTCGGCAAGAACGCCCAGGCGCATCTTTCCGGCACCGGCAAAAGCTTCTTCCTGCACGATCTGTTGAGCCGCGTGATTTTCGCGGAGTCCGGCTGGGTCTCCTATGACAGGGCAGCCGACAGGCGGGCGACCATCGCCCGCTATGCCGGTCTGGCGGCGATCGCGGCCATAGCGGCTGCCGGACTTGGCGTTCTCGGCCTGAGCTTTACGACCAACAAATCGCTGATTGCCGCGACCAGCCAGGCGGCCGGTCAATATCGCGAGACGGCAGCCCCGCTGCTCGCAAGCACGACGGTGTCGGACGCCGACCTCGAAACCGTCATAGGTGCGCTCGATGCGCTGCGCAGCCTGCCGGCCGGCTATGACGCAAAAGACCAGCCGACGCCGGCCAAGGCGACATTCGGCCTCAGCCAGCGTGAGCGTATCCTGTCCGCATCCGAGACCGCCTACCGGCAGGGGCTGGAGCGGATGTTCCGCTCGCGCCTGCTGTTCCAGCTCGAACGCACGATCGAGGCCAGGATGGCCGATCCGATGGCGTTGTACGAGCCGTTGAAGATCTACCTGATGCTGGGCGGCAAGGCGCCGAAAGTGGACGACGAACTGGTCGTCACCTGGCTTAAGCGGGACTGGGAAAAGAACCGCTACCCCGGCGCCCACAATCGCGACGGGCGGGCGCAATTGGAGAAGCATCTGCGCGCCATGCTGGCACTCGACGACGACCAGGATCCCTCGTTCGAGCTCAACCGTTCGCTGGTCGAATCCGCCCAGCGCTCGCTCGGCCGCATGAGCCTTGCCGACCGGGCCACCGCGCTCATCCAGTCGGCCACCTATGCGGCGGCGCTGGACGATTTTTCGGTGTCGCAGCAGGCCGGCCCAGAAGCGCCGGTACTGTTCGAGCGCAATGACGCCAACGACCTGGCCTCGCTTCGCGTCCCCGGTCTCTACACACATGCCGGCTTCGATTTCTATCTGGCGCAGCTCGCCAAGGTGGCGCAGGCGCTGGTCGACGATCAATGGGTGATCGGCAGCGGCGGAGAGCAAGGCGGCTTCGACCAGGAGTTACTCAAGCTCGGCCCCGAGCTTCTCGATCGCTACGGCAAGGGTTTTGCGGCGGCGTGGAACGAGGTTCTCGACAGGTTGAAGTTCAAGGCGATGGCCGCCGACAAACCGCAATATCTGGCGCTGTCCGCGGCCGGCTCGCCGAGCTCGCCGCTCATGCTGCTGTTCGAGGCGATCGCGCGCGAAACGGCTTTGACGCAGGAGCGCAATCCGGCTGCGTCTCAAGACAGCGATCAGGAAGCCGCCGCGCGCGCCAAGGGGCTCGCCCGCATCGGTATCGAGCTTGCCGCGCGCAAATCGCAAAGCCGGGCCGGGACCGCCTTTGTGAGCACGCAGAGCCAGGATCCGGGCGCCAACATCGAAGCCCAGTTCCGGTCCGTTCAGGCTTTGGTGGCCGGCGCACCCGGCCAGCGCCCGCTCGATGCCCTGACCCAGAACTTTCGCGAAATCTATCAAAGCGTACGGCTGGCAGCTGATGTCCCCGCGCAGACGGACCAGGCCAACGCCAATCTGCAGCTGCAGATATCAACGCTGCGCGCCAATGCCTCGCGGCTGCCGAAGGCACTGGCCAGGATGGTGAGCGCGGCGGCGGATGATTTCGAGGGCACTGTCGCCGAAACATCGACCACGCATCTCAATGAAATGCTGGAAGAGACGGTCGGCCGTCCGTGCGAAGAGGTGATTGCCGGGCGCTTCCCCTTCGCCCCTGCCGGCACCGACGATGTAGCGATGGCGGATTTTGCCAGGCTGTTTTCTCCAGGCGGGGTTCTCGACCGGTTCTTCGCGCAGAACCTGGCGTCGCTGGTCGACATGAGCGGCCAGGACTGGGACTGGAAACAGGACACCAAGTTCGGCCGCAATCTGGCGAAATCGACGCTGAGGAACTTCCAGCTTGCGGCACAAATCCGCGCCGCTTTCTTTCCGCTTGGCGGGCCGGTGCCGTCGATCAACATCACCTTCACGCCGCTGTCGCTGCATGGCGATGCCGACATGGCGCTGCTCAACATCGATGGCCAGGTGCTGCAGGCCACCCAGGCCGGCAACACGCCGGGCCTGATCCCATGGCCGGGCAAGACCGGCTCGGCAAGTCTCAGCCTGACGCCGGAGCTGCCGGGGCGCGAGTCGGCAATCAAGTTCGACGGTCCCTGGGCGTTGAAACGATTGCTGGACAAGGGACAGGTCACCGCCAATGGCGACAGTCTCGAAGCGCATTTTGTCATCGGCGGACGAGATGTCGCCTACACGATCAAGACCGGGGAGGACGGCAACCCGTTCACGCTGCCGGCGCTCTCCGCCTTCAGCTGTCCAAAGGCTTTCTGATGGGAAATTGTATGGCAGGATCGGCGGTTGCGGGGCGCAGAGACAGCAGCGGCATCCTACCGTCCGTCATCGGCGGCTTAGATTTCGATACTCTAATGGATAGGCCTGTGGCAGACTGGCCATGCACGTCAGCCAAGGCGTTGCGGAGGGTAGGCAAGTGAGCGGTGCCGCCTTTGAGAGCTACGGCGTGAGCCACAAGGGCTGCGTGCGCGACCACAATGAAGACAGCTATCTGGTTGAGCCGCAGATCGGCCTCTGGGTGGTTGCCGATGGCATGGGCGGGCATGAGGCCGGAGAAGTGGCCTCGGCAAGCATCGTCGAGCATCTGGCAACGATCGGCATCGCCAGTTCGGCACCGGATCTGCGCGCGCGTTTCGAGGACCGGCTGAACCGGGCCCATGCCGAGATCCGCCGGATCGCACGGTCACGCGGCGTGACCATCGGCTCCACAGTTGCGGCACTTCTGGCCATGGACGGCAGGTTTGCCTGCCTGTGGTCTGGCGACAGTCGGGTCTATCTCGTGCGCGACGCCGCGATCTCGCAGATTTCGCGCGACCACACGGAGGTCCAGGAGCTTCTCGACAGCGGCGTAATCAGCGCCGCCGAAGCCGAGAACTGGCCGCGCCGCAACGTCATCACGCGCGCCATCGGCGTCAACGACGAGATCGCCATCGACTTCCAGCAAGGCGAGACGCTGGCCGGTGACATTTTCATCCTGAGCACGGACGGCCTGACGGCGCATGTCAGCGACGCCGAGATAGCGACAGCAGCACTGTCGGCGGCGCCACAGGCTGCTTGCGAAAAGCTGCTCTCTATGGTTCTCGAGCGCGGCGGCACCGACAATGTCACCATCGTGCTGGTCAAGATCAGAGACAAAGGCAATGGCCTGTCCCAAGCAGGAGGCCACGACCGATGAGCTCCGACGACAAGACGCGGCTGTTGCCCAATATGGCGGATACCAGCGTCGGCACGCAGCTCAGCGGGATCTACGAACTCGACGAACGCATCGCCTCGGGCGGCATGGGCGAAGTCTATCGCGGCCACAACATCCAGACCGGCGATCACGTCGCGATCAAGATCGTGCTGCCGGAATTCGCCCGCGACCAGACGATCCTATCGCTGTTTCGCAAGGAAGCCTCGATCCTCAACCATTTGTCGCATGACGCTGTCGTGCGCTATCACGTCTTCACCATCGATCCCGGTATAGGGCGGCCCTATCTGGCGATGGAATTCGTCGACGGCCAGTCGCTGTACGACGTCATGCGCGGCGGCGCGATGGCGACGCAGGATGTGCGCAAGCTGTGCCACCGGCTGGCATCGGGCTTGAGCGCAGTGCACCAGGCCGGCGCCATCCACCGCGATCTTTCGCCCGACAACATCATCCTGCCGGGCGGCCGGGTCGATCGCGCCAAGATCATCGATTTCGGCATTGCGCGATCGGCGACGGTCGGCGGCGAGACGCTGATCGGCGGCAAGTTCGCCGGAAAATACAACTATGTCTCCCCAGAGCAGCTCGGGCTCTATGGCGGCGAGGTCAGCGAACAGTCCGACATCTACAGCCTGGGGCTGGTGCTGGCGGCGGCACTGCTCGGCAAGCCGATCGACATGGGCGGCTCGCAATATGAGATCGTCGAAAAACGGCGGACCGTGCCTGATCTCTCCGGCATCGATGCCGATTTCAGGGACATCGTCGAAGCGATGCTGCAGCCTGACCCGAGTGATCGACCGGCCAGCATGGCCGAAATCGCCCGGTTGACGCGTGATGACAGCGACGCCACCTTGCCGCCAGCCTCGCTTGCGCCCCGGCCGGGTCTGCCGCGAACCGGGCAGACCGCCGGGCCGGTCTCGAAGGTCGAGGGCTCGCAGACACAAGGGCTCAGTGCGGTCCCCGCAAGCGGCACGGCAGGGCCATCCTTCGTGCCGCACGTGCGCCCGGCGCTTCTGTCGCAACCGAAGCCGGCAGCTGAAATTCCCAGGCGAGCAAGCACACCGACGAAGCCTGCCACCACAGGCCGAAACCTGACGATCGCGGCGTTGGCGACGGTGGTCGTGGCATCGCTGGGGGGGCTCTATGCCTCGGGTATCGTGGGATTCGGAGACCGGCCTCCGATCACCGACACCGGCAAGACACCGCCGCTCCAACCCGAGCTGACCAAGCCGATCGTCGCCGACAAGCCCGCTCCGGACGCTGCGCCGGTGGAAGAGCCGAAGCCGCAACCAGCAGAGACTCCGGCCGAAGATCAGGCCAAAGCGCCGGTCGCGCCGCAGCCGACGCCGCCAGTCGCGTCGAGCACTACGGCGCCGCAGCCAGCCGAACCAATCGACAAGACCATCGCGTCTCAACCGCCTTCCAACCCGACGCAGCCCGATGCCGCGAAGAACCCCGAGCCCGTCAGCCCGCCGGTAGAGACCAAGGCAACAGAGCCGACCACGCAAACACCTGAACCAACGGCCGAGGCACCTAGACCCTTAGCGCCGACGCCTCAGCCCACTCAAGCGCCCGAGCCCGAGGTGCAGACACCTGAGCCGACCGCACAGGCGCCCAAGCCCGACACGCAGGCGCCTAAACCGACCGCAGAGCCCAAGGCCGACAAGCCGGCAGAGCCCGACATTGCCATGAATGTGCCCAAACCGGAGGTGCCGCCGCCGGCCGCTGCGGCCGCGGAGCGGGTCACCTGGGTAAGCGCGTTCAATGGTGGTGATTGTTTCTACGCGGCGGTGACATCGGCCACCGACAAGGGTGTCGCGATCGAAGGCTTCGGCACGTCGGTGCCGCCCTTCGAACAGTTGCTCGGGGAGTTCCAGGCGAAGTTCCATGTCGAGCCGGACATCAGCGTCCGCCTCATCCAGCCGACGCAATGCGGGATCACCGACTTCCTGCGTTTCATGGGGGCAAGCACGGCTGACAGACCGCAGCTGGTGCTCGACCAGACATCGGTGCCGGACGGTTCGCCGATCGACGGCACGCTGGTGACACATGGCGGGCTAGTGTCGAGCGTGATCCTGATCGACCACAGGGGCATTGCCTTCAACCTCGACGACCGGGTTGTCGTACAAGCCGACAAGGCGACCTTCTCGATCCCGATCGGGCTCGGCGCAGCCGACAAGATGGCAGGCAAGGCCCTGCCGCAGATCATCATGGTGATCACCGGTCCGAACGAGATCAAGGCGGCGGACTTCTCGACGCCGACGCCGGCCTCGGTGCTGTTGCCAAGGATTCTCGACGAGATCGGCGCCAGGAGCTCGGAATTCTCGGCGACCGCCAAATATTTCCGCCTCGGCGGGTAGCACGGACGCCGATGCAACGCCGTCGCCGTGATCCCGTCCTGCTTGCCCTGAATGCGCGCGCGAAGCTTGCCGCGATTGCGCTTGCGACGCTCTTGCTGGCGCTTCTTTCCACTGGGCAAGCACGCGCCGAATTCACCGTCTGCAACCAGACGCTCGACGTCGTCAATCTCGCCGTCGGCCAGAAGGTCGACGATGCCGACCAGACCGATGGCTGGTGGACCATCGGCGCCAATCAATGCATCAACGTCATCCGCGAGGAGCTGACCAACCGCTACATCTACATCTACGCCACGGATGTCTTCGGCCACGCCATCCTGGCAGGCTCCACCGAGATGTGCATCGAGCGGCGGCGGTTCTCCATCCGCGGCATCACTGAATGCTGGCAACGCGGCCATATCGCCGCGAAGTTTCTCGAAGTCGACACGCTCGAACAGGTGCGCTGGACCTTCTTCCTGACCGGAAGCGCGCCGTGACGCACAGCATCGACACCAGCTTCAAGGCAAAGAAGCAGGCGCGCGCCGCGCTGCGCAGACGCAGGATCTGGCTCGGGCTGGCGGTTGGTCTGGCGACAATCGTCCTTGCCGCGATCACCACTGGCTTCTACCTCACCGCCGACTACTGGTCGTTTGGCGACGAGGATGAGGAGTTGCACGCGGTCGAAGGCTCGGACGACGTGCCGGCCGACGCATCGGTCTATGTGCCGGCCATCATCGATCTGGCCGGCGACCCGATGTGGATCACGCTGGCGCCCGAGGCCGGCGCTGCAACCAAGGGCCGCGTGATGCCGCGCCCGGCGGAGCTCGACCAGGCCGGCATCTCGCCGGAAATCGAAGTCCTGTCCGACGTGATGCTCAGCGCCAGCGAAAAATTCATGACGACGATCCCGTCGACGCAGGAGGATTTCGCCTTCTTCCAGGCACAGCGAAAGACCGCGGCTGCGCCGACCGAACCCAGCGATCCGCAGAATGACCTGCAGAATGATCTTCAACCCTCGCCCGGCGCGGACGAAGCCCCTGCGGCTCCCGGCCCAGCTCCTGATCCGCAGTCCGCTCCGGGTGCCTCGGCGGCAGCCGATGACCCCGAAGCCGGCTGGGGCGAGACCATCGATGAAGGGGAAGCAGCACTCCCCGCCTTTCAGAAGACAGCGGTCGAGAACAATACCAGCGTCGCCACCGTCACTTCGGAATACCAGCGCTTCGAGGCGACCGAGGACACGTTCGTGAAAATCCTCAACGACCGTAGCCTGGACAGCGTCGCGCTCGATGCGCATTTTTCCGCCGAGGACGCAAAGCTTGCCGGCGAAGCGCTGAAGGCGCTGTTCGACAAGGACGGCCTGCAGCCCGGCTATGTCGTGGCGATGCGCGGCTTCAGGCCGACGCGCGAGACCACGACAATGTCGCTGATGCAGGTTTCGATCTACGCCAAGAATGTCTTTGTCGGCACACTGACGCGCAACGCGGCCGGCGCCTTCGTGTCGGGTGTCGACCCCTGGGTGCGCGAGGATCTGTTCAATTATTCGGGTGCCGAGACCGAAGGTACGCAGAAACGGCAATACCGCCTGCTCGACGCGATCTATTCGACGGCCGCGCGCAACAACGTGCCGAGCGGCATCATCGGCGAAGCCATCATGTATCTGTCGCGCGGACAGGATCTGGACGCCTTCGCCAGCGAGGACCAGCGCCTGGTGCTGATCTATTCGCAGACGCCGCGCGGCAAGAACGAGACCGACGGACGGGTGCTCTATGTCGGCGTGCAGGGCGCGCAAAAGAGCCTCGACTGTTTCGTTTTCCAGCAGAGCGACGGCCAGTTTTCCTGCGTCTCGGGCGACGATCAGGTGCGCTCGCTGACGGTGGCCAACGGCATGGTGACGCCGGTCAGCGGCGTCATGACGTCGACCTTCGGGCCGCGCAAGCATCCGATCCTCGGCGTGGTCCGCATCCACAAGGGCGTCGACTGGGCGGCACCTGTGGGCACGCCGATCGCCGCCGCCTTCGATGGCGAGATCATCTTCCAGGGCGACGGCGGCGGTTACGGCAATGTGGTCAAGATCGCGCATGCCGGCGGCCGCGAGACGCGCTATGCGCATATGTCGAAATTCGCCATCGCCAGCGGTGTCGGCACCAAGGTGAAGGCCGGCGACATCATCGGCTATATCGGCACCACCGGCCTGTCGACCGGGCCGCATTTGCATTTCGAACTCTATCAGGGCGGCCAGGCGATCGATCCGCTGGGCACCGCGACCGCCGCGATCGCCGCCACATCCAGCGATCCCGCCGTCGAAACGCTGACCGACCGCATCGTCCATGTCGAATCGGGCGGCAGCGCGCGGGCGAAGAACCCGCTGTCTTCGGCAACCGGCGCCGGCCAGTTCATATCCAAGACCTGGATCCGGATGATGAATACCTATCGTCCCGAACTGGCGCGCTCGCTGTCGACCGCCGACCTGCTCGCGCTGCGCTACGACGCCACCATCTCGCGCGAGATGGTGCGCAATCTGGCGCGAGAGGGCGAGGCCTATCTCAAGGCGCGCGGTCACCAGATCACCGCCGGCCGACTCTATCTCTGCCATTTCCTCGGCATGGAAGGGGCGCATCAGGTGCTGGCGTCGCCGGGATCGGCGCAGTTGAGCGCGGTACTCGGCTCGGCGGTCATCCAGGCCAACCCTTTCCTCACCGGCAAGACCGCCAGCTACGTCGTCGACTGGGCGGAACGGAAAATGGGTCGCAAATTGCCCACGCCCGCGACGACCGATGCAGGCCAGACGACAACGACGGAAGTCCGCCAGACATCGCCGGAGTTCGAAAAATACAAGCAGGCCATCACGGCGTTGGTGGGTTCGCTTCAGAACAGCCTTGAGCCGGGCTAGCCGCAGTTCAGTGCGCAGCCGCCCCGGTTTTCGCCAGGCCGATTGGTTTTGAGGCCGGCGGATGGTATATTAGCGGGCATTTAGAGAGCTTTTTTGGGTCCGTCGTGAACCAAAACTGTGGTTGGGATCACATACGCCCAAGAGCCATTTTGGCAGAAGCGACTGTGTCGCTGGTGAAATTTAGCATGCGCAGACATCCATAGTGCGCCCCTGTGGGGCGGAGGGCTGATCCATGAAAGCGTTTGCCGTCCTTTTGAGCGGATTTTTTCTGTTAATGCTGACCGCGCTTGGCACCGTCCAGGCTGCAGCGCCGGATGCCGGCGCACCAGGCGCCAAACGCGTTGCGCTGGTCATCGGCAACAGCAAATACGTCCATGCCGTCGAGCTGCCCAATCCGGCCAATGACGCGCATCTCATCGCATCGACGCTGCGCAATGCCGGCTTCGAGGTGATCGAGGGCGTCGACCAGGACAATGCCGGCATGCACGGCCTGATCAGCAAGTTCACCGAGCAGTCCTACGATGCCGACCTCGCCGTCATTTTCTATGCCGGCCACGGCATGCAGGTCGACGGCAAGAATTTCCTGATCCCGGTCGACGCCGAGCTGACATCGCCGGCCTATCTCAAGACCCGCACCGTCCAGATCGACGACTTCATGGCCGCCTTGCCGCCCGACCCGGCGGTCGGCGTCATCATCCTCGATGCCTGCCGCGACAATCCGCTGGCAAGGACGCTGGCTGCCTCGCTGCCGAAGACGCGCTCGCTGGGCTCCGGCCTGGCGCCGATCGAAGCAAAATCGGAAGGTGTCGGCACAGGCGGCATCCTGATTGCCTATGCCACGGATCCGGGCGCCATCGCCTTCGACGGCAACGGCGTCAACAGCCCCTACTCCACCGCACTCGCCAGACACCTGACCGAACCTGGTATTGAGATCCAGAGCGCGCTAACGCGCGTGCGCGGCGAAGTGACCGAGACCACCCAAGGCCGCCAGCGGCCATGGCACAACGCATCGCTGGGGCGCGAGGTCTTCATTGGAAAGCCCGTCGTGGCAGCGGCGCCTGCGGCAAAGCCAGCCACCGACGCAGCCGGCGCCGCGGCAGCAGCCGATCCCGCCCTGGTCGTTGGTGAACCTCCCTCGTGGGAAGTCGAGCAGCGGCTGTGGGACGAGGCCTCGAAGCGCAACACCGCGCCATTCTACGAAGCCTATCTCGAGCAGTTCCCGAATGGCCGCTTCGCCACGGTGGCGCGGCTGAACATCGACGCGCTGAAGGATCCGAAAGCCCAGGAGCGGGAAGTAGCCGCGCTTGATGCTGACGAAGCGAATCCCGGATCTGCCGTGCGCACCTCGGTCGGCGTTTCGGACGACATGAAGAAAGTGCTCGGCACCGCGGAGACTGAGAACGCCATCGGTCTCGATCGCCAGGGCCGCATCGACCTGCAATTGCGCGTCGAGGCGCTGGGCAACGAGCTTGGCCGCGTCGACGGCAACATCGGCGCCAAGACCCGGCAAGCGATCGGCGACTGGCAAGAGGAGAACGGGCTGCCCCCGACCACTTTCCTGACGCGTGAGCAGCTGGCGTTCCTGGAGATCCAGACCGATCCGATGATGGAGGCCGTGCGCGCCAAGCATGCGGCCGACCAGGCCGGCGTAGACAAGCCGAAGAAACAGGTGGTGCAGAAGGCCCGCACGCTGAAGCCGGTGGCGGAGAAACCGCGCAAGAAGCAGTACGCCCAGAAGCCACGCACACAACAGCAGTTCGTGCAGAAAAGGCGCAACCGCGAGGTCGTGCGCGAGGAAGGTCCGCCGCCGCAAGACAACAATGATTTCCTGACCAAGGCGCTGATCTTCGGCACCGGTGTAGCGGTCGGCGGCGTGCTCAAGAACTGATCGACCACGTCAAACGGCAAAAACGCCGCGTGTCCACTGGACGCGCGGCGTTATGTTTAGTCACGGCCGAAAGACGCAGCCAGCGAAGCTACTGCGCCTTGATCCGCATCTCGACCCGGCGGTTGACGGGAGCGTAGGGGTCGGGATTGCGCGGATTGGCCTCGCCCAGCCCGACCGCCGTGATGCGGGTGGACGCGATGCCGTTGGATTCCAAGAAAGCCGTCACCGATTGCGCCCTGCGCTGCGACAGGCCCTCATTGTAGGTCGCCGAGCCGGACGCGTCGGTATAGCCTTCGACGACGAAGGACAGCTTGCTCAGCCGATCGTCCCTCAGCGCCTTGGCGAATTCGTCGAGTTCGCTGCGCGCCTTGGCGTCGAGCTCGGACGAATCCAGGCTGAAATTGATCAGCATATCGAGGCTGGCCTTCTCCGACGGCTTATCTTTCTGGCCGGTCTTGCTCTTGCACTCATCCTCGGTGCCGACGCAAATCCCGCGCGCCGCGCCGTGATCGATCGCGCCGGCAAAAAACTTCACGATGTCTTCCGATTTCTGAAGTGGGTCGGCATAAGCGTGCGTGGAGAAAAGCACGGCCGCCAACACTAAGACTAAACTGCCCCGCTGCATGACGGTTACTCCTCCTCTGACTCATTGTTTCGTCGCAATTCCGGACGGAAAGCCGCTTCTTCCTGGAATTGCTCTGAGCTTCCGATGTCACCAAAGCCCGATCCGTCGGACCAAGACGGTCAGGCTCCATGTTCCGTTCGACCCAAATCTTCTCCGAAAGCCGGCTTCGCCTTTTTTCGGATCGGAGGGTCTGTTTGTGGAATATACCAAAGCGCGGCGCGTTTGTCTGTGAACAACGTCATGGACATGTGGCGGTCGACAGGCTTGACCCGCGGCTCGCAGGCGAGTTGAGTGAGAGCTGCCCTGGGGGGAGGACAACAGCAGCGATGGTCAACGGGCTTCGATTCCAGACCGCACGCGATCTCTTCGCCGCAAACAGCGCCGTTGCCCGGGACATGACGGCTCTTCCCACCGACCAACCCTCGCTCGAGTTCTGTCGCCGGCTGATGGCCGGCCGCATCCCCGAAGAAGCGATCACCTTTTGCGCCTATCTCCTGCCCGACCGGGCAGCGATCTGGTGGGGCCATGAGTGCCTTGATCATCTGACCGAGCTGCTCGAGGAGCAGGATCTCGAAACGCTGGCGCTGATCCAGGACTGGGTCGGCGAACCCGGCAATGCAAGCCGCCGGGCGGCTGTCGCCGAGGCGGCGATGGCGCGGCAGCAAACCCCTGCCGGCTGGATCGCGCTGGCGGTGCAACGGCATGTCAATGACTCGGCGGATCAGGCCAACGGGCCGAGGCTACGGCCGCTGCCCGCTGCCCATGCCGTCAATGCCGGCATTCTGGCCGGACTGGCGCGGGTTGCGGTGGCGGATCGTTTCTCGGTGCTCACCGCCTTTGTCGAAATGGGCATCCATCTGGCCGAAACCGAAGCGCTGCGCAGAGCCTGATAGCTCTTACTTGCGCAATCACGAGCGTCTCGGTGCTGCCTATCGAACGCGCGGAGAACGCCCACGACTTTCTTTTATAGCCTTGGTTATATTAGTATATTAGCAATTTCTTGACAATTGCCCAAAGCTCTGGTTTTCTTGACATATTAAACAAAGTTCGTTGCGTTTTTTACGGACGGTGTTCACATGTCTGCCCTGGTTGTAGCAGACCCGCGGGGGGTCTATCTCGCCGGTCTAGAGTGGGTTTTGCGTAAGGCGGGACACAGCGTTGTCGCAGAATGCCACCGCACGATTGAGGTTCTCCCCTTGGTGGAGCGCCACCGGCCTGATCTTGTCATCATAGGGTTGGATGTTGTGGACCGGCAGACGGCCGGTCTTTCCACAAGGCTGAGAGCCACCAGCGGCGCTTTGGGCATCATCTACATCCTGCAGCCAAACGGCGGATTCGACTTCAACGAAATCCCGGGGCTCGATGCCGACGGCCTACTGATGGACGGCATCAGCCACAGCTACCTTGTCGAATGCGTCAATGCGGTGGCAGCCGGCCGAAAGTGGGTCGACAACCACATCCTCCAGCATCTGCTGACGCCGAGACCGCTGCCTCAGCCCGCGCCGAAGCTGACGGGGCGCGAGACGGAAGTCGCCGGCCTTGTTTCACGCGGCCTGCGCAACAAGATCATCGCGCAGCGGCTGCACGTATCCGAAGGCACGGTGAAGATGCACCTGCATCACGTCTACGAGAAGCTCCACCTCGGCAGCAGGGCGGAACTCGCCTGGGCGACTTTTGGCGAAGGTGCCGACCATCTGGCACCAGGTCACAAAAGCGGGCTTTGATCCCTCCCTTCGGCCAGCTGGCAAGGCAGGTTGCGTCGACAGGATACCGGTGGCGGGCCGGAAACCCACGGCATATCGATCGATCCTCCAAACCAACGCGGTTACCCGCGAGCGCCTGTCGCGGCTCGATCTGTCGAAGGATGTATATCCTTCGATCAGGGTAGGGCCATTCACCACAACACTATCGAACCGCGAATGGACGCGCCTCCTCTTCGACGGGACAATAGGGATCAAGGGCCGCAATTCAGTGCACGATCTTCCGTTAGAATGGGCGCCTTCAGGAATCGATCTTTGGCTTGGGGATGCACTTCGGCGGGGCTGTTTCAGCGGCCATTCATACGATTGGGGGAACAGGTGTCGATCATTCTCAACGACGAGGTCCTCAACGACCAGGCCGCCGGGGCGCAAACCGGCGACGGCGGCAGCTTTGTCGTGCTTCCAATCAGCAGGGCGAGACGACAGCCTTCAGCTTTGCCGGAGCGCCCTCCGGCAGCACCCTTCCTCACGTTCGGCCATCCAAACTCCACCATTCGCGGCACCTTTGAGAGGAAAAGACAATGGCACTGACCATCAATGTTATCGGAAGCACGAAAATCGACGAAACGGCCGGCTTGCAGGATAATGACGTCGCGCTGGCCAGCGTGCCGTCAAATGTCTCGACCGCGTTCAGCAACGCGGGAGTCAACCTCGCGAGCGCAATTCAAATCGCAGGCGGCGGGGGCGATGATCTCAGCGTCACGCCTGACTCGGGTTTCACCGTCAATGGCCTCGGCTTCGTCGACGCGACCAACGGTGCGCTCGACGGGGATGCCAGCGGGCTTTTCACCCTCGAGGGCAAGCAGATCTTCCTCTACACGGACCCCAATAACGACAACGTCGTCCTCGGCAGGGAGGGTGCCGTCGGGGGGGTGGCAAATCCAACCGGCGACATAGTGTTTGCGGTCTATCTCGAAGAGACCACGACCAATTCATTGATCACCGGCGGCAAGTTCTGGACCGTGCTCTTCGAGCCGCTGCAGCACACGGACAACAACAATCACGATTTCACTGTCAATCTCGACAACCACCTCAAGGTCGCGGCGACCCAGACAACGACCTTCTCCTTCGACAATGCGCCATCGGGCGCCAACGAGTTCATGATGTTCGGCAACAACCCCGCGGGCGTCAGCACCAGTGGTATCGTGGTGACGGGGCGCGCCCCCGACCCGAACACCGAGGACAATGACCATTCAGGCGACACGGTCAGCAGCAGCCAGGCCGGACCCCACGCGACGGTTGGCGTGAACGGCCAGCATCTCGCGCCGGGCAATGGCATGAATTTCACCTTCGTGGATAATCCGGCTGAAGATTTCACGGTAGCCCCAAACCCCGATCCGCACTTACCCGAAGGTCTCAACGCAACGGAGGCAGACCACGAAGGCAATATCCAGTTCACCGGCTATACCACAGGTGTCACCTCGGCCTCGTTCACGGTCGCCCAGGTCAACCCGACCGGTAACGCCGTCACAGTCAAGATTTCCGCCTTCAATGACCACGACGGGGTGGCCGAAACAGGTACAAATTTCGTCGAGGGATTTGCGGATGACGATCCGGTCAACATCACCCAGGTCAAGGTTAATGGCGTTATCGTCGCTGCTAACCTCAGCGGCGATACTGCGGTCATCTCGGGCGTCAAGAACGGGGATGCTGTCACCTACACCACCACCAGCGCCCACACTCGGGTGCTGATCGAAAACGTCCAACCCGTGAAGGGATCGGGTTCGAACATCACCCTCGACATCGGCGGATTCACGATCTTGAGCAGCCAGGCCGCGAGCGCGTTTGCCGGCACGCAGATCCAGTTCGACGATGACGGGCCGACGATCACGGCTGCGGCGAGCACGGCGTCGGTGCGCCACGACGAGACCGCCGAGGTGCAGGCCGACACCGATGTCGACGGCACGGTGATCGCCTTCGGCGCGACAACCGTCGCGAGCCTATTCACCAACGTGCCGTCACCGGGCGACGATCCGGACGTGGCGGGCACCGGTGCAATCGGCTTCGCCCGTAGCACCGCTTCGCTGCTGACCGTGACGGGCAGCGCCGGGGCCGATGGGCCGGCGGCGCAAGAGCTCAGCTATGCGCTGAGCGTGGTCAACGGCACCGACTCTGGGGTAGAGACCACCGCAGGCACCAAGATCTTCATGTACAACGGCACCGGCAGCGCCGCAGGCCTGATTCTCGGCCGGGTCGGTATCGAGAACGTGGGTGGTGACACCGTCGATCCCGCCGGCACGGTGGCCTTCGCCCTGGCGACGAACGCGGCCAATGGCGAGGTCTTCCTCTCCCAGTATCTGTCACTGCACCATCCGACTCCCGGCGCCTCGTACGATGAGACGATCACGCTGGCGTCGGGCGCGGTGCAGATGAGCGTCACCCGCACCGACGGCGACGGCGACACCGCCACCGACTCCGGCAACGACATCGGCCTGCTCGTCAAATTCGACGATGACGGGCCGACGATCACCGCTGTGGTGAGCGGCACCGCCTCGGTGCGCCACGACGAGACCGCCGAGGTGCAGGCCGACACCGATGTCGACGGCACGGCGATCGCCTTCGGCGCGACAACCGTCGCGAGCCTGTTCACCAACGTGCCGTCGCCTGGCGACGATCCGGATGTGGCGGGCACCGGCGCGATCGGCTTCGCCCGCAGCACCGCTTCGCTGCTGACCGTGACAGGCGGCAGCGCCGGGGCCGATGGGCCGGCGGCGCAGCCCCTCAGCTATGCGCTGAGCGTGGGCAACGGCACCGACTCTGGGGTGGAGACCACCGCAGGCACCAAGATCTTCCTGTATAACGGCACCGGCAGCGCCGCAGGCCTGATTCTCGGCCGGGTCGGCACCGAGAACGCGTTAGGCGACACCGCCGATCCCGCAGGCACGGTGGCCTTCGCGCTGGCGACGAACGCGACCACAGGTGAGGTCTTCCTCGCCCAGTATCTGTCGTTGAAGCATCCGACCGGCGGCGCCTCGTACGATGAGACGATCACGCTGGCGTCGGGCGCAGTGCAGATGAACGTCACCCGTACCGACGGTGACGGCGACACCGCCACCGATTCCGACAACAACATCGGCCTGCTCGTCAAGTTCGACGATGACGGGCCGACCATGGCGGTCAACGACTCCTCCGGCACCTACAGCGCGGGCGCCCAGGGCACCTGGACCGAGGCTCTCGGCGCCGATGGGTTCAAGTCACTGAGCCTGGCACTAGACACCTTCGAGATCGACACGCATGGCGCCGTGACGGCCACGGCTTCCAACAGCTCGTTGACCAGGATCGACGATTTCCACTACAGCGGGTCGATCACAGCCGACTTTACTGACGACGGCATCGCCAACAATCAGACGGTGCAGTTTACACTGACCTTCGACCCGAACGCTGGCCCCCCCAGCTATGACTTCGATCTGACGACTCCCCCCGGGGGGATAACGACGATTTCGAGCGCGAACGGAAGCCTCGATGCGGGCGGGCCGGATCCGGTGCGGACGCTGACGATCGGAACCCGGTCAATTGTGTTCTCGGCCGTCAAAGCCGGTGCGTCGGTAGGTGATATCGAAGCCAATTTCAACAAGACCGAAGCCCAAATCCAGACCAACCCCCTGCCGTCCTATATCGACCCGTCGGCGATGAATGTCAGCACCTCCGGCATCGGGGTGGGCAACAACAACTTCGACGGCAACGCCGAAGCCAACGTCGACACCATCGTCGACGCCAACAAGGCCTACGACGAGAGCTTTGTGATTGACCCGACGGTCCTGGTCAGCAGCATGAAGGTCTTCATCGACAATTCGGTCGGCGGCTACGACCCCACGACCGAGGGCCTCTTCTACAGGACCTACACCCGCAACGCCGACAGCTCGATCACCGTGGGCACCATTACCAAGGTGACGACTCTCACTTCAGAAGCCGGCGGGCAAAAGAGCTTCGTCATCCCCTCCGTCAACCAAACGAACGACTTGGACGCGGTCCAGCTCTTCATGGGTTCGGGCACCGTGAAGATCCCGGTGATCGAGTTCAATATTTCCAACACGTTCAACCCGGAGCCGCTCAACGTGAACTTCACGGCAACCATCGCCGACGGCGATAATGATACCAAGAGCGACCCGTTCACGATCGCTGTCGCCTGACGGAATACCATCCGCGGCCGGGCATTCGCCCGGCCGCCCTTCTTGTAGAACTGGGGTGGGGCAATGGACGCAGTACCCGAAACCTTTGTCGACGCGTTTGGCGAGATTTCGCTCAAGCACGGCATGATCCGCATCGAGCTGGTGTCGCTGTCGGGCTCCGAGCCGCGCGTGACGCAGCGGCTGATCACCAGCCTGCAGGCCTTCTCTCAAATGCTGCAGGCGCAGAACGGCATGCGCGAACAGCTCGAGAAGGCGGGCGTGATGCGGTCGCCACAGCCATCGCCCGGAGCCGAGTCGGGCTCCCAGCCCACGTCTCCCCCGCCGGTCGGGGAGGAAATGGGAGAAGCTGGCGCGACGGTGGTGCGGCTGATGCCGCAGCCGGCATGGCCTGCGGCGGCAACGCCCGCGGCGGCAACGGCGCTGCGGCTGCCGAAATCGCCGAATTTCAGCGACGAGCAATAGCCGAAATGCGTCAGCACCTCACACCGAATGGAGCCCCTCTTCGTCCGTCACGGCGGAGGCGAAGCGGGAGTATGCCGAAGCCCGTTAGCGGCAAAGCGTCCGTCCACGCGCCGACCAGCCAGCACGCCGCGGAGCGAGAGCCATGAACGATCTCTACGGCGAACTGAATCGCTGGTTGTCCGATGCGCTCGCCACTCTCGTCGCCGCCGGGCACGGGCTGGTCGCCGAGTGGCTCCACAGGCCGAGCCCCCCGGTTCAGTTCCTGCTGTGTACGGTGCTCGTATGGCTCATCCTGGCCTGGGCGACCCGAACGCGTTCGCCCGTCGTCAAGGCTGTCACTGCGAGTTATCTGCACGGTACCGTGGAAGGATCTCCAGTCGAAACCGCACTGCAGTGCCTTGTCGCCATCGGGCGGCACTACGGCATCGATCTTTCCCCCGAGCGCATCAAGCACGACTTTGCGATGAGGCCCGACGACGACATCACCCGGCTGCTGCCGAAGATCGCCCGCAGCAGCGGCATGCGCAGCCGCAAATTGAAGGTCGGCTGGAAAGATCTCCAACGCCTCGGCGACGCCTATCCGGTGATCGCCCGGCTGACAAACGGCAACAGCGTCGTCCTGCTCGGATTCAACGAGAACAAGGTCGGGGTCCTCGACCCCCTCGCCGACCGCCTCGCGGTATTGCCCCTCGACCAGGCGACGTTCTGCAGGAAGTGGACCGGCGAGCTCCTGCTGCTGCGCCGCTCATTCGCGCTGACGGATGAAAGCCGGCCCTTCGGCTTCACCTGGTTCCTCCCGGAAGTCGTCCGCAACGGGGCGATGTTCCGCGACATCGCGGTGGCCGCGGTCGCGCTGCAGGTGCTGGCGCTTGCCCTGCCGATCTTCATCCAGATCACGGTCGACAAGGTGCTCGTGCACCAAGCCTATACGACGCTCGCTGTGCTCGCCATCGGGGTCAGCGCCGCGATCCTGTTCGACGCGATTTTCAACTATCTGCGGCGCATCCTGCTGGTCTACGCCTCGGCGCGGATCGATGTGCGCACCTCGATCCGCACCTTCGCGCGTCTGCTGTCGTTGCCGATCGATTTCTTCGAGCGCGCCTCGGCCGGCGTCATCACCAAGCACATGCAGCAGGTCGAGAAGATCCGGGAGTTTCTGACCGGCCGCCTCTTCCTGACGTTGCTCGACGCCACCTCGCTGCTGGTCATCGTGCCGCTGCTGTTCCTCTACAGCAGCCGCCTCGCCATAATGGTGCTCGGCTTTTCCGCCCTCACCGCTTGTGTGATCGGCGGGCTGATCCCGCTCTACCGCCGCAAGTTGCGCGTCCTTTACGAGGCCGAAGGGCAGCGTCAGGCCTATCTCGTCGAGACCATCCACGGCATGGAAACGGTCAAGGGGTTGGCGACCGAGCCCTTGCGCCAGCGCGACTGGGACGCGCTCTGCGCCCAGGCCGCCGAGTCGCGGTTCGACGTCGGGCGGATCTCGACCTCGGCGCAGGCGGTGATCGGGTTCCTCGAAAAGCTGCTGACGGTTGCGGTCGTCGGCTTCGGCGCCCTGCTGGTCTTCGACAACCAGATAACGGTGGGCGCGCTGATCGCGTTCAACATGCTGTCGGGCCGGGTCACCACGCCGCTCTCACAGATCGTCGGTCTGGTGCAAGGCTACCAGGAGGCCGGGCTCTCGGTGCGAATGCTCGGCAACATCATGAACCGCAGTCCGGAGCGGCCACCGAATGTGCGCGGCCTGCGCCCGCCGATCGCGGGCACTGTCGAGTTCGAGCATGTGATCTTCCGCTACAGCGAAAGCGCTCCGCCGGCCCTGAACGACGTGTCGCTGACCATCCCGGCCGGTTCGGTTTTCGGCATCGTCGGGCGCAGCGGCTCGGGCAAGTCGACATTGACGCGGCTGATGCGCGGCACGTACCCGATCCAGCACGGCTCGGTGCGGATCGACGGTCATGAAATTCGCGAGCTCGACCTCCCGCATCTGCGCAGCAACGTCGGCGTCGTGATGCAGCAGTGCTTTCTGTTCCGCGGCACCGTGCGCGAGAACATCGGGGCGACCAAGCCAGATGCGACCCTGGAGGAGATCGTCCACGCCGCGACGATGGCGGGTGCCGACGAGTTCATCAAGCTGCTGCCGCAGGGCTACGACACCTTGCTCGAGGAGGGCGGCACCAACCTGTCGGGCGGCCAGCAGCAGCGCCTGTCGATCGCCCGTGCATTGCTGCGCCAACCGCGCATCCTCATCCTGGACGAGGCGACCTCCGCGCTTGATCCCGAGAGCGAGGCGATCGTCCAGGCAAACCTTGCCCGCATTGCCGAGGGGCGAACCGTGGTCATGGTTTCGCACCGTCTGTCCTCGCTCGTCGCAGCGGACGCCATTGTCGTGCTCGATCGCGGCCGGATCGTCGATCACGGGAAACATGGCGAACTCCTGTCCCGCTGCATGACTTACCGACAGCTATGGAACCAGCAGAACAGGCATCTTGCCCGATGAGCACGCTCCTTCCAGCAGTGAGAGACTTTCAAAGCGATGCCCGCAAGATCGACGAGCGGCGCCCGCCCTGGGTCGTGGGGGCCACGCTGTACGCACTTGTCGCGGTCATCATGGTCGCAGGCATTTGGGCGTCGGTGGCCAAGGTCGACCAGATCGTGGTCGCACGAGGCAAGCTGGTGACGACGGCCTCGACGATTGTCGTGCAGCCGCTCGAGATCTCGACCGTGCGCAGCATCGACGCCAAGGTGGGCGACATCGTGCGGAAAGGCGACGTATTGGCGACCCTCGACGCGACTTTCAGTGAAGCCGATGCCGACCAATTGCGGGGAAATGTCGCGAGCCTCGCCGCGCAAATCGGGCGACTCGAGTCCGAGCTCGACGACCGGCCGTACAAGCCCCAAAACCTGGATGACGAAGCGCGCCTGCAGACGACGATATGGATCCGGAGGATCGAGGAGAACAAGGCGAAGCTGGCTTCTTACGATCGGCAGATCGGTAATGTTCAAGCCCAGATGGCGACCAAGAGCGCCGATCGCGAGGCGTTGGAGCTCCGCCTTGGCGTGGCAAAGGATCTTGAGACGATGCGGGACGTTCTGGTGAAGAGGGAGGTCGGCTCGAAGGTCGACTATCTCTCTGCCAAAGGTCAGCGGCTGCTGGTCGAGCAGGAATTTCTGCTTGCGGGCAATAACATGGCTGAGCTCGAGGAGAATGTGGAGCGCTTGAAGGCCGAGGAAGCGGCTTACCTCGCAGAGTTCCGCCAGAAGACCGCTGAGGACCTGGTCCAAGCGCGCCGCGATCACGATGCCGCGGCCAGAGAACTCGACAAGGCGGTGCGGCGGAAGGCTGTCACGGTGCTAACCGCACCCGCCGACGCGATCGTGCTCGAAGTGGCGCAGCGCTCTGTTGGCTCGGTCTTGAAAGAAGCAGAGCCGCTCTACACCCTCGTTCCTCTGGGCTCTCCGTTGGAGGCAGAAGTCTCTGTCGAGGGGCTCGATGTCGGCCATGTCGAGCCCGGCAGCGAAGTTCGCCTGAAACTCGAGGCGTGGCCCTTCCAGAAGCACGGTACCCTGTCCGGTAAGGTTCGAACCGTCTCGGACGACACCTTCACGCCGGATCCGAAGAATGCTGGGCAGCAGCGTCCTTACTACAAGGCACGGGTGGAGTTGACCGCGACCGACCTGCGTGATGTGCCGAGCAGTTTTCGCTTGATCCCCGGCATGGCGGTATCCGCGGAGATCAAGGCGGGCAACCGCACGATCTTGTCATATTTCCTCTATCCGCTCCTGCGTGGTCTCGACGAAAGCATCCGCGAACCCTGAGTCACGAAGCTAACGCGAACCGACGTCCGCCGGAGCGAGCGGTCGCTGATAACGGGTTCTCGCCAAGCTGGAGGGCCGCAAGCTGCTGCCCGGCATGTCGAGCGAGGCGATGATCCGGACAGGTGCTCGCACTGTGCTTTCTTACCTCGCCGAGCCGATCACGCAGAACTTCCGCCGGGCAATGCGGGAAAAATAGCCGCTGGCCGTCCAAGACTTCTTATCTGACCGGACAAAGACCACCGCCCGACTTGACGACAGGCCCAGGATCAGGCCGCTCGGCTGGCCCACAGCACGCCGCGCTCGAAGATGCTGCGCATTTGCGGCACGGAAAACTCATCCGCCGTGTGGCCAAGCGCGCTGAAGAAGACGCGACCCTTGCCGTAGCGGCGCTTCCAGACCACGGGCATGACGACGCCGTCTACGAAGTCGAGATGCTCGCCGCCAAACGTGGTTGTCGCCAGCACCTCGTTGCTCGGGTCGACATGCATGTAGTACTGCTCGGAACGGTAGGCGAAACCGCCGATGCCCCGCACGATCGGATCATCGCTGGTGATGTCGACGCGATAGTCGATGATGTCGCCAGGATGGGCGACCCATTGGCCGCCGGTCATGAAGTGATAGTCCGGCTCGTTGCGGAAGCTGTCGCCCATGGTGCCGTGAAAGCCGGCAAGGCCGGTTCCACCTCTGACGGCGGCTACAAGGTTTTGCAGCTCCGGTTTCTCGATCGTCGACATTGTGACCACAGGGACGATCAAATCGATTGCCGAAAGCTGCGGATCGGCGAGAGCCGAGGTGCCCTGTTCGATCCGCACGTCGAAGCCGTGGCCGGCCAGCATCTCGCTGACGACAGCGGCACTGCGGGCCGGGGTATGACCTTCCCAGCCGCCCCAGAAAATCAATGCCGTCTTGCCCATGCTCGTTTCTCCTTTGGTCGACGACATTGATAGGCAAGCAGACCGCTTTTGTCTTCCCTTTCCATGGAGCCATTTCTGTCGGCAAGCATCGATCCGGCGATGAATTCCGTGGATGAGGAACGATTGGCTGCGCCTGGCGTCTTGTTTCAATGCCGGGCTGCACTCAAATCAGCTGTCTTCGCGTTTGCGCAGACATCGGTCCGATCCGCCGCAACCAGCCGGAGCCTTCCGGGGAGACCGCTTTATGAGTTTCGACCAGACGACTGTCGCCGCCTATCTGGAAGTCATCACCATCAACCTCGTGCTCTCGGGCGACAATGTCGTAGTGATCGGCATGGCGGCCGCGGGCCTGGCCAAAGCATTGCGCCAGAAGGCGATCGTCGCCGGCATAGCCGCGGCCGCGGTGATCCGCGTCGTCTTTGCCGTGATCGCGGTGCAGCTGCTGGAAATTCCCGGGATCATGCTGGTCGGCGGCATGCTTTTGTTCTGGGTGTGCTGGAACATGTTCCAGGAATTGCGTTCCACCCGCGGCGATGAAGACAGCGACGCCGACCCTGCCGCGACAGCGCTTGCGGCCGTGCGGCCGGCCAAGGCATTGCGCACGGCGATCCTGCAGATCGTGGTCGCCGACGTCTCGATGTCGCTGGACAACGTGCTGGCCGTGGCGGGCGCGGCCGCCCATGACATGAATGCGCTGGTGTTCGGTCTCATCCTGTCGGTGGTTCTGATGGCTGTCGCCTCGACGCTGGTGGCGGCGCTGCTTGCCAGATACCGCTGGATCGGCTGGCTCGGCCTGGCGATCATCGTCTACGTCGCCGGCAACATGACGCTGGACGGCATCGAGCAGGTGAGAACCGTCGACTTCCAGGCGCTGCTTTTGTCAGCTGCGAGCTAGTCCCGCGTAGCATTCAAGCGATGTCGAAAATCCGTCCGGGGTTGAGAATGTTGTGGGGATCGAAAGCCGCCTTGAGGCGGCGCATGGCCGAAATCTCGGCGTCGCTGCGCACCAGGCTCAGCCATTTCTTCTTGTCGAGGCCGATGCCGTGTTCGGCCGAGACGGAGCCGCCGCATGCGGCCACGCCGCGATAGATGATCTCATAGGCGGCGGCCGGTTCCCTGGTGTCGACCTGATAGTGCAGATTGCCGTCGCCGAGATGGCCGAAGACGTAGATCTCGGCGCTGCCATCCCTGGCTCGAATTGCCGCCTCGGCGTCGCGCAGGAAAGCCCCCATCGTCGACAGCGGAATGGAGATGTCGACGCCGATCAGGCCCTCGATTGCAAACAGGAAGCGGTTGGCCTCCTCGCGTATGTCCCAAAGCGCGCGGAATTCGCGCGGCGATTGCGAGACGACCACATCGTCGACGATGCCGTCTTCGACGGCCTGCATCAGCACCGAAGCAAAACGTTCGCCGTCCAGCTCGGCCTGGTTGCCCTGGATCTCGGCCAGAACATAGACGGGCGCGCCGGCAGGCAGGGGCGCCGGCGCGTCCATGCCGGCAATCATGGCGCCGTAGAGCGGCGAGAAATTCACCTCATAGGCCGAAAGCAACGGACCGAGCCGCTGCTTCAGCAGCCCGAGCAGCGCAATTGCCGCCTCCAGCGAGGCAAGCGCGCAGAAGGCGGCAACCTCGGTGGCGGGCTTCGGATGCAGTCGCAGGCAGGCACGGGTGACGACGCCCAGCGTGCCTTCGCTGCCAATGAACAGCTGGTTGAGATCGTATCCCGAATTGTCCTTGGCCAGACCGCGCAGCGAGGTCAGGACCGAACCGTCGGCAAGCACCGCCTCCAGCCCCAGCACCTGCGCGCGGTACATGCCGTAGCGCAGCACGCGGATGCCGCCGGCATTGGTGGCGATGTTGCCGCCGACCGTCGCGGTGCCGCGCGCACCGATATCGACACCGAACATCAGGCCGGCCGCATCGGCGGCTTCCTGCACCATTTGCAGCGGCACGCCGGCTTCCGCGATGATGGTTGCCGCCTGGCGGTCGGGCGCTTCGACCACGCTCATGCGCTCCAGCGACAGAACCGCTTCGCCCGGCTGCACGCGCGCGGCGCCGGCCAGCCCGGTGCGGCCGCCATGGACGACCAGCTTCTGGCCAAGGCCGCTGCAAACTCGCAGGATCTCGGCGACTTCGCCGGCGCTGCGCGGACGCAAGACCAGTTCGGGCCGGCTTCCGTCCTTGCCGGAGAGATCGTCTCCATAGCGCGGATCGACCGCATTGCCGGTGACAACAGCGGCGGCGTCGAGCCGCGGCTGAAGCTGGGAAAGAAGCTGATCGATCTGTTGCGTCATGGTTCCTGGATATTTCGCCTGCTCGCTGCGGTCGAGACTTTGATGCGGGACAATTTTCGCGTCAATTGATTACATTTACGCACGGTATAATTTGTCATTGCGCGTTGAAACGACTGAAGTTTCCTGTAAATTTCGTCTGAGGTTGCGGGGCGGCGCGTCGGCTACAGGACCGTCGGCAACGCCATGGGATGACCAAGGTTCTGGCGTCCGCCAGACGAGGGATCGAATGACAAAGCACAGGACGATGGAGGATTTCGCCCGCTCTTGCGGCGTCTCCAGGCCGACACTGTCGAAATATTTCGACGATCCGACCAGCGTCAAACCGGCAACGCGCAAGCGCATCGAGGATGCGCTGCGCTCATCCGATTACCAGCCCAATCTGTTTGCCCGCAACCTCAACCGCAAGCGTACCCGCAGCATCGGCATCGTCGTGCCGACGGTGGCCGATCCTTTCTATTCCGAAATGGTCAGCCGCATCGAG
This sequence comes from Mesorhizobium sp. P2_D6, assembly GCF_056404315.1. Taxonomy (NCBI): domain Bacteria; kingdom Pseudomonadati; phylum Pseudomonadota; class Alphaproteobacteria; order Hyphomicrobiales; family Phyllobacteriaceae; genus Mesorhizobium; species Mesorhizobium sp. P2_D6. The sequence continues at coordinate 125,972 of NZ_JBFUEG010000011.1, forward strand.
CTCAGGCTGCGCGACGAGGGCTACTGGCCCATCGTCATTTCCTCGCACGGTTCGCGCGAGCTCGAAGTTGAGGCGACGCGCACCATCCTGTCGCTGAAAGTCTCAGGCGCGCTGATCGCGCCGCTTGGCTTGCGCTCGGACCGCCACGCGCTGGAGAAGCTGACGCAGACAATGCCGATCGTCTATTTCGACACCTATCTCGAAGGCGGCGCACCCTTCGTCGGCAACAACAACGCCCAGAGTGTTTCGACCATCGTCGACTATCTCTGTCGCTCCGGCGACGCGCCGGTCTATTTCGATATCCCGCACGTCAACCACAATTCGCCGGAGCGGCTGAACAGCTATATCGGCGCCATGCAGCGGCTGGGCCAGGAGCCGGTCGTCATCGGCAACACAAGCGACTATACATGGGATTTCGAGCGTATCGGCTACGAGCAGATGGAACAGATGCTCGGGGCTGGCGGCCTGCCGGGCAAGACCATACTGTGCGCCAACGACCGCCTGGCCTTCGGCGTGATGGCGGCAGCCTTCGCGCAAGGCAAGAAGGTCGGCCGCAAGGCGGACTGCGACCTGCGCGTCGCCGCCCATGACGACCATCCGCTGAGCCGCTACACCTGCCCCGCTCTGACCACCATCGCGCAGGATTTTGCCGCCATGGCGGGGCGCAGCGTCGAGACGCTGCTCGCTTTGCTCAACGAGGACACAGCGAGCGTCGCGCCGAAGGTCAGCCTCGACGCCGCCTTGGTGATGCGTCAGTCGGCCTGAACACTTCCAAAGGCGGGGTCGAAGCTGCGCCATGCGGCGACCGCGATGATGGCGTCAGCGGCGATGTCGTCACGAACCAACCTGCCGTCAGGCAAGCAGGCTTGCCGCTTCCTCCTCGCCAAGCAGCGGCGGCTGATCGACCGTGCCGTTGACGGCAACCGAGTCGCGGCTTTCGCCCGAAGCCAGGATCGCCTCCATGATCTCCAGCACATGCAATGCGAGTTCGCCCGAGGCGCGCGGCTTCCTGCCCGTGGTCAGCGCGCGCGCCAGATCGGCGACGCCGAGCATGCGGTAATTGGCGCGGTCGGGCGCGGCATAGGGCCAGTTGCGGGCGCCGTAGAGCTCGCTCTCGCAGGCGAAATCGGCCCAGTCGGCGCCGCACGCCGACAGCGAGACCGTGCCGCCGAATGTGTCGGGGTCGGGCAGCCTGAGCGAGCCCTCGGTGCCGTGCAGTTCGATCGGATGGTTGGAATGTCTGAACACGTCCCATGAGGCGCCGAAGGTGACGGTGGCGCCCGAGCGGAATTCGAGCAGCGACAATATGTTTGTCGGCGTGCCGACCTTGAACGTCGTGTTCTTGAACGGGCCGTCGGCCGTGATCAGCCTCTCCTCCTGGCCGCGCGTCGCCATCGCCATGACGCGCTCGACCGGACCGAGCAGATTGACCAGCATGGTCAGGTAATAGGGACCCATGTCGAACACCGGACCGCCGCCGGGCTGATAATAGAATTGCGGATTGGGATGCCAGTGTTCCATGCCGCGTCCCATCATGAAGGCGGTGCCGGTCACCGGCTTGCCGATGGCGCCCTCGTCCATCAGGCGGCGGGCGCGGCGTCCGGCGGCGCCTAGGAAAGTATCGGGAGCCGAGCCGATCAGCAGGCCGCGCTTTGCTGCTTCGTCGACAAGCCGGCGGCCGTCGGCGGCGGTAGTAGCCAGCGGCTTTTCGGTGAAGATATGCTTGCCCGCTGAAAGTGCTGAAAACGAAATATCGAAATGCGCCGCCGGAATGGTCAGGTTCAGCACGAGGTCGACATCGGGGTCGGCGAGCAGCGCGTCGACGCCGAGCGCGCGGATGCCATATTCCCTGGCGCGGAGTTCAGCCATATCAGCCGAAATGTCGGCGCAGGCACGCAACTCGACGCCGCCGAAGAGCGCTGCATTGCGCAGATAGGTCATCGAAATGTTGCCGCAGCCGATGACACCGATGCCGAGCTTTGTCTTTGATTTTCCGTGCATTTCCAGCTTTTCCTCCGAAGCCAATGGCATGCTTGGGGGACCGTCGTGGGTGCAGCGGTCCACCTTCACAATCCGCTATACAGGATTTTAAATGTTGACGCGCGTAAAATTTTTATAGAGCATGTGATAATTCTGGCGCAGCGTTGGGAGGCCGCCAGCCTGAGGAGGAGAACATGACTGTCATGAAAAACGGCCGACCGCCGATACAAAGCCCGTGGATCATGCGCGCATTAGATCTTTCCGTCGCGGTCAGAGACCGAGACGGGTTCAGGCATAGATCACCTTCGCCGCGATCTTATCAAGCTGGCTGCGTATTGGACCGGGCAGGCCATCGTCGGTGATCACCACATCGACGGCCGACAGCGAAAATGCCTTGGAGGTCCCGCTGACGCCCCATTTGCTCGAATCGGCGAGGAGGACAACGCGCCGGGCCATGCGAACGAGGTTTCGCTTCGTTCGCGCCATGTCTTCGTTCACGTCGACCACATCCAGTGACGAGTCTATCGCATGCGCTCCAACAAAGACCTGATGCGCTACCAAGCCGCCGAGAGCCGTATCGGCATCTGTGATCAGCGTGCTCACCGTGTCGGGATAGACCCGGCCGCCGATCATATGAACGTCGAGCCCGGGACGATGCATAAGATGCTGCACGATATTCATGGCCGTGGCCGCGACCACGACATTACTGAGCGGCGGTAACTGCATGGCCAGCTGCATCAATGTCGAGCCGCCGTCGAAGATGACCGATTGGTTGTCCTCGAACAGGTCTACCGCCGCCCGGGCGATGCGCTTCTTTGCATCGAGGTTCGTTTGCATCCGCCGGGCGAACGCGGCCGTGGTCGAATCGGTGGTCCGGGTCACCGCCCCTCCACGGGTCTTGGTCAGCAATCCCTTGCGGTCCAGTATCTCGAGGTCGGAACGCACCGTGACTTCCGACACGCCAAACCCGTCCGACAGGTCCTTCGTGCGCACCTGTCCGCTGCGCTGCACCTCACCCAGGATGGATTGGCGTCTCTGCTCCGACAACATTGCCCTGCCCTTGCTTCCCTGCGCCAGGCAACCGCTCTGGCCTCGGCTCACCTTACCAAAAATACGCAAATTCGAAAGCTTTCGAAAGATTGTTTTTCTTTTTTCTTTCGGAAACACTGAGTCCGGGATTTTGAAATCAACCGATCAGGGAATTTTGCACTCATGAGCCTAGGAACCAAGGTGCGTCTAGCGCGCCTCTTCTCGCATCCATCGGGGAACCTTTTTGGCGGTGCGGTCGACCACTTCGTCGGCTATGGCGACGTGCGCAAAGGCGGCCTTGCCGACCTGCCGGGTGCGCTCGCACGCGTCATGGCGGGCAGACCCGACTACGTCAGCATCCAGCCTGGCACCGCGCGCCATCTGTGGCCGCAATATGCGGGCAAGGCTTCCCTGGTGATTCAGGCGGGCTGTTTCACTGCGGACGATCGCATCAGCGAGTTGATCGCAACGCCCGAGGATGCGGTGCGCGCCGGGGCCGATGCGTTGGCCGTTGCCATTCCGGTGCGCGGCGCGACCGAGGGCAAATACATACGCTGGCTGACCGATTCGGTGAATGCGGCGGCCCGTTACGGCATGCCTGTGGTGGCGCATATCTACCCTCGCGATTTCACCGACGGGGCAAAAATCGTCTTCACCCCCGACGAGATCGCCTATGCGGCGCGCATCGGCTACGAGTCCGGCGTCGACGTGATCAAAATCGGCTACACGGGCGATTTCGAGTCGTTCCGAGAGACCGTCCGGACTTGCCCGGTGCCGGTTGTGATCGCGGGTGGTCCAAAGACCGATACGCTGCTCGGCGCGCTTCAGCAGACGGCGGACGCCATCCGTGCCGGCGCACGCGGTGCCGTGGTAGGCCGTAATCTCTGGGGGCATGGCGATCCGGAGAAGGCAGCGCTTGCCTTTCGCGGCGTCATCCATGACGGCCTTTCGGCGCAAGACGCCCTGGCGAAGGCGGGGGCCTGAACGATGCCCACCGTCCCCTCGATCTTCGGCTTCGGCGCTATTGCGATCGACGACATCGTCTACGTCGATCAGCCGTTGTCGGCAGGCAAGGGGAAGGTTCTGCAAAGTGCCCGCGCTTTCGGGGGAAATGTCGCGACGGCGCTGGCCGCCGTCGCGCGGCTCGGCGGAACCGCCGGGTTCGTCGGATGGCTGGGCAGTGCCGCGGACGACGCCGTGCTGCGCGATCTCGTTGCGAGCGGTGTTGAAACCGCATTCGCGCCGTGCCATCCCGACGCGCGCCCGGTGCGCTCGCGGATCACCGTCGGCTCGGACGGGGAACGGTTCATTGCGTATGACGACGATGCGACGCTGGGCACCGCTCCGGACTTTCCGGACGATATCCTCAGCCGCGCGACCGTCCTGATCGTCGATAGCTATGCGATCCGGTCGCTGGATGTCGTGGCTCGGGCTCGCGATCTCGGCCTTGCGATCCTCGGCGATATCGAATGGAGCAGCGGCGCAGCCACGGAGAGGCTGATCGCGCTCTGCGACCATCTCATTCTTCCACTCGGCTTTGCGCGGACTGCCACGGGGTGCCGATCGCCCGCCGAGATACTCGATGCATTGTGGTTGCCGTCGCGGTCCGCCGTGGTTCTGACCGATGGCGGCAAGGGCGTCCACTATCGCGGACGCGACGAGACAGGGCTTTGGCACCTGCCCCCGCACCGGGTTGCGGTCGTCGACTCGACCGGCGCGGGTGACTGCTTTCATGGCGCCTATGCCTATGCATTGACGCGCGGTGCCGATACCGCCGGCCGGGTGGCATTCGCTGCCGCGGCGGCGGCCTTTTCGACAACGGGGCGTGGCGGGCGCGAGGCGCTTCCGACCGCCGACCAGGTCACGGAGCTCCTGGCGTCGACGAACGCGCCGTCGGCAGTCGAACTGAAATATGCGCAACTCGATACCGGAACATAGCCCGACCCATCCGAGGATATATTTCGCAGGTGAACATAAGCCGAGGACACCATAAAAATCAGTGGCTTAGACTTGTGGAGGAGAGGAATATGGCAGAAGTCGTTCTTGAGAATATCTGCAAGACATACGGGAACAATTTTCACGCAATCGACCAATTGAACCTGTCGGTCAGGGACGGCGAGTTCTTGATTCTCGTCGGGCCTTCCGGCTGCGGCAAATCCACAGCGTTGCGGATGATCGCGGGACTGGAGGACATCACCAGCGGCAGCCTTCGGATCGGCGGTACCGACGTCGTCGACATGCCGCCCAAGGACCGCGACATCGCGATGGTCTTCCAGAGCTACGCGCTCTACCCGCATATGACGGTGTCCGAAAACATCGCCTTTTCGATGCGGCTGGCAGGCAAGCCGAAGGCCGAGCGCAAGAAGCGCGTGGACGAGATCGCCAAAACCCTTCAGCTGACTTCTTTGCTGGATAGCAAACCCGCGAACCTTTCAGGCGGACAGCGTCAACGGGTTGCTATGGGCCGCGCCATGGTGCGTGAGCCGGCCGCCTTTCTCATGGACGAACCCCTTTCCAATCTGGATGCGAAACTGCGTGTGCAAATGCGCGCCGAAATCACCAGCCTGCAAAAGCAGCTCGGCGTAACGACCATTTACGTGACCCACGACCAAATCGAAGCGATGACGATGGGGGACAGGGTCGCGGTGTTGAAAGGCGGTGTGCTGCAGCAGGTCGACACACCCAAGAGGCTCTATGAATCGCCGGTGAACGCCTTCGTTGCCGGCTTCATCGGCTCTCCTTCGATGAACCTTTTCGAGGCGACCCTGACGGGCGACGAACTGATGTCAGGCACCTTCGCCGTCCGGCTGCAGGATGCAGCCTTCGTGCGCAGGCCGGGCTTGCGGTCGTATGAGGGGCGCAAGGTCGTGTTCGGGATCCGGCCGGAGGATCTTTATGACAGCAGCCTCGAATCCGGTCGCAAGTATCAGACGATACCCGCGAAGGTGACTTCGATCGAAGAACTCGGCTCTGAACAGATCGTCCACCTGAACATCGACGCGGTCCGGGTGGACTCCGGCGATCCGGACGCGGTGGACGATTTCGGCCTGGCATCGAACGCGGTGGCGAGATTCGAGCCGATCAGCGCCGTCCGCTCCGGCTCGGAAATCCGGTTGGCCGTGGATGATGCCAAGTTCCATTTCTTCGATCCTGAAACGCACCTGGCGATCTGAAGATCTGTGGAAGACCGCGGGCGGGAGCGAGGTGCCTGCGGAAGATACTTGAAAAAAGGCTTCTGAACAAAACAGGCGATCGTCCGCATTGTGCGGTCGATCTTGAAGAAGGAGGAGAAAGTGATGTTTCGGATACAACCCGCGATGCTGAAAATGGCCGCGGCCGCATGGTTGCTTGGCGCAACCAGCGCCATGGCGGACACGACGCTGGAATTTACCCAATGGTGGGAGCCTGAATTGCCGGCCGGATCGCTCAGGGCAATCATGAATGACTTCGAGGCTGCAAACCCCGGAATCAAAGTGACGCTGGTCAGCGGCCCCTATGCGACCACGCGAGACCAGATCTCGGTTGGTGCCGCAACTGGAACGCTTAGCGACGTCGTCGGTCTCGACGGCGCGTGGGTGAACAATCTGAACGCGCAGGGTGCGCTGGCCGACATGAACCCGATGATGGATGCGAGCAAGTTCGACAAAGCCCAAGTCGCGGACATCATCAAGGTGGACGGCAAGGCGGTGATGTTTCCCGTCGCTTCCTTCGTCTATCCTGTCTTCGTCAATTTGGACCTCGCCGCCCAGGCAGGCGTGACCAAGCTGCCGTCGACCCGTGCGGAGTTTCTCGAAGCCGCCAAGAAGATGACCCATGCCGACAAGAACCAGTATGGCTGGGTGCTGCCGCTGTCGCTGCAAACGCCGTCCGGCGTCCAGAACGACATGATGTCGTGGGTCTGGGCATCGGGTCAGTCGATGATGGCGGACGGCAAGCCGGCTCTTGAGGGCAAGCCGGTCGTCGATATGCTCACCTTCGTCAAATCGCTGAACGACGCGGGCACCATCTCGCCCGGCATCGCCACCAAGACCGAACAGGAAAAGGTCGAGGAATTCGTCAACGACCGGGTCGGGATGATGATCGACTCGCTCGCGCATGTGAACCTCATCCGCAAGCGCAATCCGAACTTGAACTTCGATCTCATCCCGGTCCCGGTCGTGGAGGGCTATACGGGCAAGCGCGGCCTTCCCTATGCCTCCTGGGGCATCGGTATCTCTGCCGCCTCGAAACATCAGGAAGAGGCCTGGAAACTCGTCCAATACCTGATGAGTGAAAAGGTGAACGCCAAGCTCGTGTCGCTAGCAAACGCCTTCCCGGGCAACGTCAACGCCAAGCCCGATTTCGTGACCTCGGACAAGGCTTTCGCCAAGGCTTTTGAAATCTTCAAGACCGGTTATCTCGCCAATGAGTTCACGGGCCTGCCGGTGGCTGAAGACCTGATGACCCAATTCGACGTGCAAGCCCAGAAGATGCTCGCCGGCGAGCAGTCTCCGGAACAGGCTGCCGCCGCCACCCAGAAGGGCTGGATGGCGAAATTCTGATCGGCCTGTTCCCGTTTCTTCGACCGGGTGGCCTGACTTCGGGCAGGCCACCCGGCACCAACGGATGGGCAATTTGAGATGGACCTGTTTTTGAAGCTTACCTTCTCTTGAAGGCGTATCCCAAGGTTGGCACATGACCCGGCAAAAGCGCTCCCACCACAAGCTGAAACGAGCGGTCGCACCCTACCTCTATCTGTCGCCCTCGCTGCTCATAATCGGGCTTCTGATGCTGCTGCCGATGGTGACGGTGATTGGCTATTCGTTCCAGAACAGCGCGGTGCTGCGTCGTGACCCATCCTTTGCCGGACTGAAACACTACCAGGCGATCTTTGCCGATCCGGTGTTCTGGGCATCGCTGTGGCACACGCTCTACTTCACATGCATGAGTGTCATTTTCCACATGACCATCGGCATGATCTTCGCGCTCATGCTGAACAGCGACCGCATCAATCCGATGCTGCGCAATATTCTGCGCGTGCTCTACATACTGCCCTGGCTGTTCACCGCGGTGATTATCGCGGTGATCTGGCGCCTGCTGCTCGAGCCGAACGGCGTCGTGAACAGCATTCTCCTGCAGATGGGCATCATCGGTTCCAAGGTCGAATGGTTTTCCTCGCCCGAGACCGCGTTGCACGCCGTCACCCTCGCCAATATCTGGGCGGGTTATCCGCTCTTCATGGTCAGCCTGCTGGCGGGCCTGCAAGGCATTCCCAAGGATTTCTACGAGGCCGCCGATATCGACGGGGCGAAGGCCTACCAGAAGCTAATCTTCATCACCATCCCGCAGCTGATGCCGATCATCATCAGCATCTCGCTGCTGGATTTCATCTGGACCATGCAGGTTTTCCCGTTGATCTGGATCACGACGGGCGGCGGTCCGATCTACTCGACCGAGGTGCTGAGCACCTACACCTACAAGCTGGCGTTTTCGAGCTACAACCTGTCCCAAGCGTCGGCGAGCGCCGTGGTCATCCTGCTGATCTCTCTCGGTCTGACGCTGTTCTACATCCGCTATCAAAAGGCTCGGTAGTCACTATGAGGAAAAAGCACACGCCGAAAGACAGGCTGATCACCGTTGCGCTCCATGTCGCGCTTGCCGCAGGGCTCTTTTTCGCGGCCTTCCCGATCTACTGGATGTTGAGCAGCTCGTTCAAGTCGAATACCGAAATCTTTGCCCTGCCACCAACCGTCCTGCCGAAGGCCTTCACGCTGGAAGCGTATGCGGCCATCCTTGGTGACCCGGTAAAGCTGCGCTTCTTCTTCAACAGCTACTTCGTGGCCGGAGCGGTGACCGTGCTGACGGTGCTGATCGCCTTGCTGGCGGCCTATGGGTTCAGCCGTTTCAATTTCCGCGGCAAGGGCAGTCTCAACACGCTTATCATCAGCACGCAGACGATCCCGCCGATCACGCTTTTGATCCCCTTCTTCGGGCTTGTCGTCTCGTATGGCATCTTCGACACCTATGTCGCGCTGATCCTGACCTACCTGGTGTTTACGCTGCCCTACGCGATCCTGCTGATGACGGGATATCTGAACACCTTGCCCCGCGATCTCGATGAAGCGGTGGCTGTCGACGGCGGCACCAGCTGGACCGCACTCTGGCGGGTGATCGTCCCGATTTCACTGCCTGGTATCGTGGCGACGTCGGTCTACACCTTCCTGTTGTGCTGGAACGAATTTCTCTTTGCGCTGACGCTGACGAAGTCAACGTCCATGCGCACCGTCCCGATCGGCATCCAGCTGTTGATGGGGCAACACGCCTTCGAATGGAACCAGATGATGGCGATGAGCGTGCTCGGCTCGCTACCGCTCTTGGTCATCTACCTCGTTGCCCAGAGGTTCTTCCTCGCCGGCATGACCGCAGGCTCGGTCAAGTAGGATGTCAAGGAATGAAAGGATGAACGTGAAAGACCTCAAAGTCGGCTGCCAGACCTTCACTTGGGAAATGCTCGGAGACCGTTTTGCCGGCGGCCCCGACGATCTGCTCAAGGCGATCGCTGATGGCGGCTATGCCGGCATCGAGATCACCGACACGATGATCGGCCGCTATGCCGGCAAGCCTGCGGAATTCGCGGCCGCGTTGAATGCGTCTGGATTGACGCTTGTCTCCTTCGCGTTCGGTTCGAAGAGCGGTTTTACGCTGCAGGATCAGATCGGCGCCGACCTCGAGACCGCCAAACGCTGGATCGACTTCGCTGCAGCCTTTCCGGGCGCGCTGGTGTCGATGGGCTCAGCCACCGTCGTCTCCGACGGACTGCGTGACGACAAGTTCGCCATTGCCGCCGAGGTCTACAACAAGGCCGGCGAGCTCGGGCGCAAGGCTGGCGTCCAGGTCGCGGTGCATCCGAGCTCGCACCACAACACGCTGCTGTTCGACCGCGCCGACTATGACCGCATCTTCGGACTGATCGACGCCTCGCTGGTTGGCTGGGTGCCCGACACCGGCCACATCTTGCGCGGCCATCAGGACATGGCGGATACGCTCGCCACCTATCGCGACCGCATCCGCTATGTCCATCTGAAGGACGTCGATGCGAGCGGCACCTGGGCGATGCTCGGCAAGGGCGTCTGCGACACGGCGAAGGTGATCGAGATCGCCGGCGCTGCCCCCAATTTCAACGGCTGGCTGGTGCTGGAGGAGGAGTCCGAGACTGCGGCTGCCGATCCGGCCAAGGCGGTCAAGACCAACCGCCAGACCATGCGCGGCTACGGAGCTTAGACGATGATTTTTTCGAACTGCAACTTCCGGAGCCTCATTCGATCATGACGAGCAAATCCCTGTCCGGCCCCGCCGCAATCGCCGCCTTGCCGCGCAACCGTCTGATCGGCGAGTTCTCGCTGTGGTCGGCCGATCTCGCCAATATGGAGCGCGATCTCAAGCGCATCGAGGCCCATGCCGACATTCACCACATCGACGTCGCCGACGCCCGCTTCACCCCGGGCTTCCTGTTCTTCCCGGATCTGGTGGCGCGCATCGCCAAGCTGACGGCCAAGCCTATTCATGTGCATTTGATGGTCGAAGCCGAGATCGTCGAGGCGCAGACGCGGCAATTCATCGAGGCCGGCGCCGACCTGATCAGCGTCCATGCCGAAAATGGCGAGGCTGGCCTGCGCGCTGTGAAACTGGCGCATGAGCTCGGCGCCGAGGCCGGCCTGGTGCTGCGGCTGGAAACGCCGGTCGCGGCAATCACGCCTTTCCTTTCTGAAGTGGCGTTCGTGACGCTGCTCGGCACTTCTATTGGCGTCAAGGGCCAGAGCCTATCGGAACAAGCCTGCCCCCGCCTGATCGAGGCGCGCGCGCTGATGCGCAAAGCCGGCCGTGAAGCCGACATCGTGCTCGCCGCCGATGGCGGTATCCGCCACGAGACGGTGCCGCTGCTGCTCGCCGCAGGCGCCGAGACCGTGGTGCTGGGCTCACTGGCCTTCGGCGACCCCGACCTCGCGCGGCGCATGGCTTGGCTGCACGGGCTGGAGGTCGCCGCCTGATGAGCAAGCTTGCGCTCGCCTTCGATCTCGGCGGCACGGCGCTGCGCGGCGCGCTGGTCGAAAGCGACGGCAGTGTCGTCGCGCATGCTTCGGCGCCAACGATGGCGGGCTCGGGCTCGGAAGCGGTGATCGGCCAGATCATTGCGCTCGCCGGCGATCTCATAGCGCAAAGTCCGCAGGCCGAAATTGCCGGCATCGGCGTCGGTGCGCCGGGGCCGCTGGACCCCAAGGCGGGGATCGTGATTGCGCCGCCAACGCTGGCGGGCTGGCACGACGTGCCGCTGATCGACATTCTGGGGCAGCATTTCGGCTTGCCGGTGCGGTTGGAGAACGACGCCAACGCGGCGGCGCTCGGCGAATGGCGTTTCGGCGCCGGACGCGGCAGTGGATCGCTGGTGTTCGTCACCGTGTCGACCGGCATTGGCGGCGGCGTCGTCGCCGACGGCCACATCTATCACGGCAGGCGTGGGCTGGCGGCCGAGATCGGCCACATGACCATCACCGGCGAAGGCGACCGCTGCTTTTGCGGCGCCATCGGCTGCTTCGAGGCTGTTGCTTCGGGAACCGCGCTCGGACGTCGCGCCACGCGGCTGACCGCAGCGGGTGACGGTTCGCAGCTGCGACGGCTGTCGAATGATGGCGACGTCTCGGCCAGGCATGTTGTCGAGGCAGCCCAGGCCGGCGACGCCAACGCTCTCGAGCTGATCGAGGCGGAAGCGAGATGGTTGGGCATCGGCTTCACCAACCTGCTGCACCTCTATTCGCCCGATTTAATCGTCATGGGCGGCGGTCTTTCCAACGGTTTCGACCTGCTGGCGCCGTCGATCGCGGCGGTCGTCCAGCAGCGGGCCATGCCGGCCTACCGCGACGTGCCGATCGTGCGCGCCGAGCTTGGCGACCGTGCCGGGCTGATCGGCGCCGCCAGCCTGATCCTGTGGGAAGGTGAGCCGGGTTTGGCACTGGCGATGGCGCAGGACGACTAGGACAGCGGCGCGACCGCTGATGCCAGGGAGCGCGGGCGATCTCCTGATTGATGGCGTGCGCGCCAACGACATCGATCCGTCGGAACGTGGCCTCGCCATGGTGTTCCAGGTCCTGCGCGCTCTACCGCACTGCACAGCCCGATCGCGCTCGACATCGCGCCGGCCGCTTGCCACCTGTTTCGCACCGATGGCCGGCGCTGGAACCGCTGCCTTAGGGAAGCCGTCCGCTCCGCCTATTTCCCGCAATGGTGGTCGTTGATCTTGTTCAGCGCATTCGCGTCCGGTCCGACCCGGTTGTAGGAGCAGGCGCCGGCGGCCGTGGTGGTCAGCATTGTGTCATAGTAACGCGGGCCGCCGAACAGAGCGTAGATCAGGTCGCGATGGGCGGGAACGTAGCGTTGCTCCGGTTCCGGCTGACGATGGCGGTGCTTTTCCTTGGCGATGGCCGTGCTGGACAGGCTGCAGCCCACCGCGAGGACGAGCGCCCAGGTCGCAAGGATCTTGGTGGTCATCGGCAGTACCCTTCTGACGGTTCGGAATCGCAGCATATCCAAAAGCGCCGGCCGAACAAAGGTTCCCTGGCGGCATTGCCGGCTGGCGTAACAATCAGCCCGCAACAGCATTCCGCGCCCGCCGCCTTTCGGCAGCAACGAGCAGGTCGACGAAGGCACGCACCTTGGCCGGCCTGAAGCGCGCCGGCGGAAAGACGGCATGGATGCCGCCGGACGGCAAGGTCCAGTCCGCGAACACCCGCACCAGGCGACCTCGGGCGAGATCGTCGGCGACGCTGTAATCCGGAAAGATGCCTAGCCCAATGCCGGCCAGCACGCAGGACAGCACGCCGGGAGTCTTGTCGCAGCTGACGACCGGATTTAGTTCGGCCACCACCGTCTCCGCCTCCCTGGAAAACAGCCATTGGCCGATGCCGCGCAATTGGGCATTGCCGACCCAGGGCAGCGCTTTCGCCTGCCTGGGGCTGGCATCAAGCGGCAGCCCGGCGGCGAGTTCCGGGCTGGCAACGACGAATTGTTCATGGCTTCCCAGCCGCCGCGCCAGATTGCTGGAATCGGCCAGCCAGCCGACGCGGATGCCGAGGTCGATCTGCTCGTCGACCAGATTGCTGACGGCATCGTCGAAGATCGTCTCGACCCGCATCTTCGGATATTTTTTGAGATAGGCGGCGATGGTCGGCGCCACCACCTTCTCGCCGTAGTCGAGCGGCGCTGTCAGCCGCAGCATCCCGGTTGGCTTCAAGGCGCTCTGCGAGATGTCGCCATAGGCGGCTTCGGCCTCGCGCAGGATTATGGCCGCCCGGTCGTAGAACAGGCGCCCTTCCTCCGTCAGCGTCACGCGCCTTGTCGTGCGGCGCAGTAGCGTCGCGCCCAGTTCCTGCTCCAGCCTGCCGACCTGATGACTGACCACTGCCTTGGCGACATCGAGCCGGTCGGCGGCGGCTGTGAAGGAGCCGGTCTCGACCACGGTGGTGAAGTAGACGAGCCGGTTGAGGTTCAGAAGCTCGGTCACAGCTCACTCATTGTCCGATCTAATCAGACAGTTTGTATGATTGATCGCTATTTTTCGCAAGCCGTGGCCTTGCCATGTATCGGAGCAACGAATGGCGAAAGGAAAACCCATGAAAATCGCACTCATCGGCGCGTCCGGCCAGGTCGGCTCGCGCCTGCTGAAAGAGCTCTCCGACCGCGGCCACACGATCACCGCCATCGCCCGCAATCCAGACAAGATCGCCGCGCTGCCGGGCGTGACCGCCAAAAAGGGCGATGTCTTCGACAGAGACGGCCTCGCCGCCTTGATCAAGGGGCATGACGCTGTGATCAGCGCGGTGCATTTCCTCGACAGCGATCCGGACACGCTGATCGCAGCGGTGCGCGCCTCCGGCGTCAAGCGCTACCTGGTCGTCGGCGGCGCCGGCAGCCTCGACGTCGCGCCGGGCAAGCGCCTGGTCGATACACCGACTTTCCCTGCGATCTACAAGGCGGAGGCGCAGAAGGGCGCCGACTTCCTCGACACGCTGCGGACGATCGATGATCTCGACTGGACCTTGCTGTCGCCGTCGGCGCTGTTCCTCGCCGGCGAGCGGACCGGCAGATACCGCATCGGCAAGGACACGCTGCTGACGTCCGACAAGGGCAGCAGCATTTCCTTCGAGGATTATGCGATCGTCATGACCGACGAGATCGAAAAGCCGGCGCATATTCGCCAGCGCTTCACCGTCGGCTACTGACCGGACTGCCGACATTGGCGACAACTGCCATCGGAGCCTCCGATGGCACTATCGTTTTCTTCCGTTTCCACTCCTGCCGCCGGCCTGCGAAATCTCGCCCGAAACGATTAGGATCGGAACGGAACATGGCAGACAAGAACAACGCTAAATCAAAGATCGTCATCGTCGGCGGCAGTTCCGGGATGGGGCTGGCGCTGGCAAGGCGCTGCCTGGACTCAGGCGCCGAAATCATCATCGTCGGACGCAACGAAGCAAAGCTGAAGCGCGCCAGCGAGGTGCTGCGGAACCCTGCCGGTTTGAACACCATCGCGGCTGATATCGCCGAAGAACATCAGGTCGCCGACCTGTTCGACCGGATCGGCCGGCTCGACCATATCGTCAGCACCGCCGCCGATATTGAAGGTGCCTACGAGTTGTTGCCTTCAGTCGACCTCAAGGCCGCGCAGGGGGTGGTGGAAAGCAAATTCTACGGGCCGTTGCTGCTTGCCAAACATGGCGCGCCGAAGCTTTCGGCCAACGGCTCCATCACCTTCACCTCGGGAATCGCCGCCTACCGGCCAGCGGCGCGCGGCTCGGTTGTCGCCGCCGTCAATGCGGCGCTGGAAGGGCTGGTGCGGGCGCTGGCGGTCGAACTGGCGCCGATCCGCGTCAACGCCGTTTCGCCGGGCTGGGTCGACACGCCGATCTGGCACTTCGTTGCCGGCGACAAGAAGGACGAAACGCTTGATGCCATGGCCAAGCGGCTGCCGGTCGGGCGTGTCGGACAACCGGACGACATCGCCGACGCTATCGCCTTCCTGATGGGCAACGGCTTTACGACAGGGACGATACTGCATGTCGAGGGCGGTCACCGGCTGATCTGACCGGCGCGAAAGTCTCACCCGCTGCCGCCAGCAGCAGCTTCAGCGCCGGCGGCTGCACCCGGCGGCGGCGCCAGATCATGACCAGGGAGGCTGCTTGGGCTGAACCCGGCCAAGGCAGCTCGACAATCTCGCCGCGATCGAGCGCCTCGGCGACCGCCAGCCGCGGCACCAGGCCCATGCCGATACCAGTCGCCACCAGGCTCGCAATGGCGCCGATGCTGCCGACTTCGGCGGCAAGTTTCGGCGCCGCCATTCCTGTCTCGGCGAACGCTGTGTCAAACAGATGCCGGTAGACGCATCCGGTTTCCGTCACCACGAAACGCATCGCGGCGAGCGCGGCCAGATCGCCTTGTCCTGATGCGGTGGCATTCTCGGCGGACGCGACAAGGACGAGCGGCTCTGGCGATATCGTGCGCCGGGCCAGACGCTCATCGAGCCCGCCCTTGTCGAAACAGAAAGCAACGTCGATCTCGCCCTCTTCGAGCTGCCGCAGCAGAACATTGCTGCCGGCGATTTTCAATCGCAGACCGATCTCCGGGTGATCGCCCTGAAAGGCCGCCAGCCATTGCGGAAGTTTCACGGCGGCAATCGTCTCCAGTGCACCCACCGTCACCGTCGCGGCGGTCGTTCCCGTCCTTGCCTCGACAGCAATTCGCGCCTCTTCCGCCAGTTGCAGGATCTCTTCGGCATAGGGTTTCAGCGCCTCGCCGGCCGTCGTCAGGTCAAGGCCCTGCCGCGAGCGGGTGAAGAGGGCGACGCCGAGTTCGCTTTCCAGCGACTGGATCTGGTCGCTGACGCTCGACTGCGCCAGATGAACCTCCCGCGCCGCGCGGGTGATATTGCGGTGCCGCACCACGGCGAGGAAGGTCTTGAGCAATCTTGGATGCATGCCGTTTCCGGATCTGGTCTGTGTCCGATATTTCGGACCTGGCCGGCTTGTTTGCAACCATTGACGCCGGCGAATGCGATTGCCGCAGACAGAAGGGCCAGGATTTCGCAGCCATTGCGCGGCGAGTTTTTGCTTGTGAACGGGCCGGCGGCTTGTAGCTTGCTCGAAAGCCGGTCCGACGGAGGCAATTCGGGGGAAATGAGCGTCATCAGGATTGTTCGGGCATGCCGCTGAAAGCCGCCGCCCATATCGAGGCTATGTCGGCCTTCGCGCTGGCGAATTTTGGCGGCTATGACCAGCCAACCCTTGCCCAGAACGAGAGCGCTTTTCCGCCAAGCCCCAACGCGATTACCGCCGGCCAGGACGCGATCGCCCGCAGCCATCTCTACCCCGATCCGGACTGGACGGTGCTGCGCGAAGCCATCGCGCGAGCCTATGGCGTCGAACGCGAGCTGATCCTGTGCGGCGCCGGTTCGATGGACCTGATCAGCTGCACCATCGCGGCATTCGCCGGCCTTGGCGACGAGGTGCTGGCCACCGCTTACGCCTATAATTTCGCGGCCTCCGCCACGGCGCGCGCGAATGCCGTCTATGTCAAGGTGGCGGAACGCGACTTCGTCGTGTCCGTCGACAGCATCCTCGCCGCCGTCACGCCGGCGACACGGATGGTCTTCGTCTGCAATCCCGGCAATCCGACCGGCACTCGCATCCGCAATGCCGAACTTTTGCGCCTACGCGCCGCCTTGCGCGGCGACGTGCTGCTGGTCATCGACCAGGCCTATGGCGAGTTCGACGACCAGGATCCTCAACCTGTCTTTGCGCTGGTCGCACGCGGCGATACCGTCGTGTTGCGCAGCCTTTCCAAAGCCTATGGGCTGGCCGGCGCGCGCGTCGGCTGGGGATTATTTCCGCCTGAAGTCGCGGCCGAAGTGCGCAAGCTGCAGAACTCGAACCAGGTCACCACGCCAAGCCTCGCCATGGCGGTCGCGGCAATCGAGGACCAGACCTATATGCGCGAGACCGTGGCGCGCACCGCCGCGATCCGCGACCGCTTCGCGCAGGACCTCAGATCCGCCGGTTACGGCGTTCCTGAAAGCCGGACCAATTTCGTGCTGATCCGCTTCGCCAATGCCGCCGCCGCTGTGGCTGCCGATGCCGCCTTGCGCGAAGCCGACATCATCGTGCGCAACCTCGGCGGCTACGGCCTGACCGATTGCCTGCGCGCAACGGTCGGCCCGCAGGACATGATGGACCGGGCGCTGCGCATCCTGACCGACCAGCGCGGCGGTTGATTTAGCGATCACGAGGAGACTTCACCGATGTCCTATGTCCCGGCCCGTGACTTCATCGGCTACGGCGAAAAACCGCCGGCAGCCGCGTGGCCCGGCGGCGCCAAGCTGGCGCTCAACATCGTCGTCAATTACGAGGAAGGCGCTGAGTACAGCATAGACGAGGGCGACGGTGTTTCCGAGACGATCCTGTCGGATCTGGCCGTGTCGCCGGCGGTGCCCGGCCTGCGCAACCGCAACATGGAATCGCTCTACGAATTTGGCTCGCGCGTCGGCGTCTGGCGGCTCGCCTCGCTGTTTCGGGACAAAGGCATCGTGCCGACCTTCTACGTCGTCGGGCGGGCGCTGGAACTCAACCCGGCCGCCGGCAAGGCGATCGCCGAGCTCGGCAGCGACATCGTCTGCCATGGCTGGCGCTGGATCGACTACGCGCCGCTGAGCGAGGCGGAGGAGCGCAATCACATCGCCATGACCGTCGATACAGTGCAGAGGCTTACCGGCATCCGCCCGCTCGGCTGGTACACCGGCCGGCCCAGCCTGAACACCAGGCGCCTGGTGGCCGAGCATGGCGGCTTCCTGTTCGACTGCGACGACTACAATGACGACCTGCCCTATTTCGTCGACGTCGATGGCAAGCGACATCTGGTTGTGCCGCATAGCTTCGACAACAATGACAGCCGTTTCTCACGCGGCTCCGGCCTGGAGACCGGCAGCCAGTTCTTCGACTATGTCAGCGACGGGGTGGACTGGCTGCTGGCGGAAGGACAGACGACACCGCGCATGATGACGGTGTCGCTGCACTGCCGGCTCGCCGCACGGCCCGGCCGCATGATCGGCCTCGCTCGCTTCCTCGACAAGATCAGGAACAATCCGGACATCTGGATCTGCCGCCGCTCCGACCTCGCCCAGCATTGGCTGGATCGCTTCGGCGGCTGAGCCGGCGGCAACCGCGAACGCCTATTTGTTCGGAACTTCGTAGACCTTGCCGTGCCAGGGTGCCGCGTCAATCTGGTCGAGCGCCATCACATAGAGCGCCTTCTCGTCCGGACCGAAGGCGAAGTTCGGCATGGACGGCGACGGCACCGAAAGCGTGCGAAGCAGCTTGGCATCCTTGTCGACGACGATGATCTTGCCTGGCGCCTCCAGCGAGCGCGGGCTCTGGCCGATATACATCTCTCCCGCCTTGTCCATCTTGATGCCGTCGGGCCAGATGTGCGGTTGGTTGGGGAAGAGATCGTCGAGGCGCAGGAAGACACGCCGGTTGTTCAGGCTGTGATCGGCCTGGACATCGAACTCGATGATCCTGTTGTCCTCGGTCTCGACCAGATAGAGGATCTTGCCGTCATTCGACATAACGAGGCCGTTGGCATTGTGCAGGTCGCCGGCGACCCTCTTCACGCTACCGTCCTTGCCGATGTAATAGGCCGAAGCGTCGATGAGCGGACCGCCCTTGCCCGACCCGGTGAAATAGATGCCGCCATCCTTGTCGGGCGCGAAGTCGTTCGGCCCGCTGAACGGCTTGCCGTCCGCGTCCTTGTCATAGGCCGGCAGCGTCTTGCCGTCGGCGGAGATGCGGCCGATGGAGTTGCTGTCGTAGCAGGTGACCAGGAACTCGCCGGCCGTCGTCGGCACCACCGCCGAAGGACCACAGCCATCCATCTTCCAGAAAATCTCGTTCTTCTTGCCGTCCCATACGTCCACGGTGCCGCGGCCATATTCAACGTAGAAGAGCTTGTCCTGGTACCAGATCGGACCTTCGGCGAACCAGGCGTCGTCATTGATGACCTTGATATCAGCCGCGTGCGCGGAGGATGTCAGAAGCAGGGCAAACATGGTGCTGAGCAGATGCCGTTTGATCATGCGATTCCCCTTTGTTTCAGGTCGTTGAAATCTGCTTTGTGTCGATAGAAGCGAGACCTACGCCCGCAGCCGTTTGCCTTCGGGATCGAAGGGCGGCTCGCTCAACAGCACCGCCTCATGCGGCCGACCGAGGATGGCCACCGACACCTTGTCGCCTGCCTTGGCGGAGCCGGCCATGACATAGCCGAGCGCCAGCGACTGTTCGACGAAGTAGCCATACGCCCCTGACGACACCTGTCCGATCGGTGTGCCGTCGGGCAGGAAGATCGGCTCGCCGCCGGCGGCGTCAGCATCTTTTGCGGCGATCGACAGCATGATCAGTTGATCGCGCGCCGGCTTTTCGGCGATGGCCGCGTAGGCGTCGCGGTTGAGGAAGTCGCCCTTGTCCATCTTGACCAGGCGATCGAATTTGACCTCCTGCGGCCAATATTCGGGCGAGTACTCGCGGCTCCAGCTGCCATAGCCCTTTTCGACGCGCAGCGACATCAGCGCGCGCGAGCCGACCGGTCCGGCGCCGACCTCGCTGCCAGCCTTGAGCAGCGCGCCGTAGAGTGCGACCTGGTCGGCGGCCGGGCAATAAAGCTCCCAGCCGAGATCGCCGGTGAAAGAGACGCGCAGCGCCACGACATCGACGCCGCCAACCGTGATCCGCTTGGAGCGCATGAACGGAAAGGTCTCGCTGGACAGGTCCGCATTGGTCAGCCGCTGCAGCAATTCGCGCGACTTCGGACCGGCAACGTTGAAGCCGCCCATCTCCTCCGTGCGCGAGCGAAAGCTCGTGCCTTCGGGCAACGGAACCGCCTTGAAGAACCTCTGATGGAAGCGCTCGGCCATGCCGGAACCGAAGACCATGAACTCGTCTTGGCCAAGCTTCGTCACGGTGAAGTCTCCGGCAATGCCGCCGCGCTTGCCGATCAATGGCGTCAAACAGGAGCGGCCGATTTCGGCCGGCATGCGGTTGGCGAACAGCGCGTTCAGCCAAGCCTCGGCGCCCGGCCCCTTGACCTCATATTTGGCGAAGTTCGAGACGTCGATAATCCCGGCATGCTCGCGCAGCATGCGCGCCTCGCGGCCGACCGGGCCCCACCAGTTCTGCCTGGTGAAGCCGTTGGTTTCCTCGCGCGGCTCGCCTTCGGCGGCGAACCAGAGCGGATGCTCCCAGCCGAAATTGAGACCGAAGACGGCGCCCATCTGCTTTTGCATCTCATAGGCCGGGCGGGTGCGCACGGGGCGTCCGGCGGCGCGCTCCTCATTGGGGAAATGGATCTTGAAACGGTGGCTGTACTGGTCCTGCACGCGGGCCTTGGTGAAGGCCTTGCCGGCCCAGTGACCGAAGCGCGCCATGTCCCAGGCGAACATGTCGAGCGACGGCTCGCCTTCGATCATCCACTCGGCCGCCAGCTTGCCCATGCCGCCGGATTGCGAGAAGCCGGGAATGATGCCGTTGCAGCAGAAATAGTTCTGCAGTTCCGGCACCGGGCCGAACAGCACGGCGCTGTCGGGCGACCAGATCATCGGGCCGTTGATGACGCGCTTGACGCCTGCCTTGCCGACCGCCGGAACGCGCGCAATGGCGCGCATCATATTGTCCTCGATGCGGTCGAGATCGTCGGGGAAGAGTTCGTGGCCGAAGTCGAGCGGTGTCCCGTCCTCGGCCCAGAATTTCATGTTGCGCTCATAGGCGCCGATGAGCAGGCCGAGCCCTTCCTGGCGCAGATAATATTCGCCGTCGCGATCGGCGACCGAAGGCAGCCGGCGGCCCATGGCGGCGATTTCGGGGATGGTCTCGGTGACGAAATACTGATGTTCGGTCGGGATCAGCGGCAATTGCAGGCCGGCCATTGCGGCGACCTCGCGGCCCCACAGGCCGGCGGCATTGACCACCCATTGCGTGCGGATGTCGCCCTTCGGCGTGCGCACGATCCAGCTGCCGTCGGCTTGAGCTTCCGTGGCGATGACCGGGGTGAAGCGATGGATCTCGGCGCCGCGCTGGCGCGCACCGGCGGCGTAGGCGGCGGTGACACCGGACGGGTCGACATTGCCGCCTTCGGGTTCATACATGATGCAGCGTATGCCGTCGAAATCGACCAGCGGATGCAGCCGCTCCGCCTCGTCGCGCGCGACCTCATAAAAATTCATCTTGTAGCGCCGCGCCTTGGCTTCCTGGAGCCGCAGCTGGTGCTCGCGCGCCTCGGTCTGGGCGAGATAGAGCGAGCCCGGCTGGAAGATGCCGCAGCCCTGGCCCGTCTCGGTCTCCAGTTCCTTGTAGAGCGCCATGGTGTAATGCTGCAGGCGGCTGATGTTGGTCGAGTCATGCAGGCCATGAATGTTGGCGGCGGCGTGCCAGGTCGAGCCGGATGTCAGTTCGTCGCGCTCGAGCAGCACCACATCGGACCAGCCATGCTTGGCCAAATGATAAAGGATCGAGCAGCCGATCAGGCCGCCGCCGATGACAACGGCTTGTGCATGGGTACGCATATCGAGATTTCTTCCCTTGTGTTCGGCGACTTGTCTTGTTCCAGATCAATGAATTCGCTCTCGTCGCCTTGGCGAAACTCCAGGGGGCGATCAGGCCGCCCCCTGGATGCTTACAGTTCAGGCCTTGTCGAGCCAGACCTTGTCCAGTTGCAGTTCGAATGTCTGATGCATTTTGAGGTTTTTCACATAGGTGGCGTGATGGCGGTAGAGCGAGCGCCAGAATGACTGCACCAGAACGCCAGAATCCTGCAGGATGAACTCGACATCCTTCATCAGCTCCTTGCGCTTGGCCGTATCGGGAATGGCGAGTGCTGCATTGAGCTTCTTGTCGAACTCGGGATTGGCATAGGCCGTCTCGTTCCAGGCTTCGCCGCTGCGGTAGGCTAGCGCCAGCACCTGTACGCCGAGCGGACGCATGCCCCATTCGGTGGTCGACCACGGATATTTCGTCCAGTCGTTCCAGAAGGACGTGCCGGGAATGATGGTGCGCTTCACCTTGAAGCCGGCCTCGCGCATCTGCGCGGCAACGACGTCGGCGGGGTCCTTCACATAGTCCGAATCGTAGGAGATCAACTCGAACTCGTGGTCCATCTGGCCGGCCTCGGTCATCAGCGCCTTGGCCTTGGCGAGGTCGCGCGGCACTTTCGGCAGTTCATAATATTCCGGGTGGATCGGGCAGACATGGTGGTTCTCGGCGACCTGGCCGAGGCCGCTATAGCCGAGCTTCAGCACCGTCTCGTTGTCGACCGCGAGTTGGATGGCGTTGCGCACCCGTTTGTCGTCATAGGGCTTGTTGGTGACATTGGTGCGCAGCACGATCGTTCCGGCGGTGACGACGGATTCCTTGACTAGACCCATGTCGTCATAGAGGTCCACCGTGCCGCCGACGGTCTGGTAGTTGCAGTCGATCTCGCCGGCTTCGAAGGCGCTGGCGATGGCAGGGTTGGACGCGTCCGTGCCGTAGTCGGTCCAGTCGACACCATCGAGATAGGTTTCGCCGCCAAACCAGGTGAAGTCCTTGCGGCGCCGAACCGAGGCCGAGTCGCCGACCTTGTAGGAGATGAGTTCATACGGGCCGGTGCCGGGCGTCTTGGTCATGTCGGCGCCGTTCTTGTCGAAGTCGCGATGGACGATGATGGCCGGATAGTCGGCGAAGCCGGGGATGATGGTGACATCGGACTGGCCGCATTTCAGCTTCACCGTGTGGTCGTCGACCTTGGTGATGGCGCCGGCGATCGCCTTCTTGGTGGCAGGATCGATCAGCGTGGCCATGCGGCCAGCCATCGAATTGCCTTCGGCCGCCTTGTCGCACCAGCGCTCGATGTTGAAGACGATATCGTCGGCGTTGAGCTCGTCGCCGTTAGACCACTTCACGCCCTTGCGCACATGCAGCGTGTATTCGGTGGCGTCGTCGCTGACCTCCCAGCTCTCGATGAGATGGCCCTCGAAGGTGAAGTCCTGGGTGTAGCGGATCATGTAGTCGTTGCACTGGCGCAGCACATTGGCCATCTCAGACCAGTCCCAGGTGCGCGGATCCTTCATGTCCTTGATGATCATCTGCATCTTCAGGATGCCGCCCTTCTTGCCGGGCTCCATCGTTGCAGCTTCGGCCGGCGTGGGAAGGCCGGCCATTGCATAGGCGAACGCCGTCGAGGCGCCCATTGCGCTCGCCATGGCGAGGAATTCGCGGCGGTCCATCCTGCCGCTTCGGACTTCATCTGCGTAGCTTTCGATGACCGCCGGGACGCGGTCACCGTTGCTCCTGAAAAGTGCCATTGTTGCTTCTCCGGTTTGGGCTTTCCGCCCGTTCATTCCCCATTACGCAGGGAATGTTAGAGGCGATGCAAAAATCCCGGAAGGGCTTGAGAGCTCACAAACCGCTGAAAACCGGCTCGTAAGACCTAATAAAACGATGCCATTGGCGTCTCAAATTTTTTCGCGCTCGGTCGTGCCGATGTCGGCGACCCACTCCTCAGGCGCTGTCTTCCTGCGCCCTCGCAACGATCCATTCGCGCACAGTGCGGGCGATGTTCCCCTTGGAGACATGGGTCTCGGTCAGGTAGTAATTCCAGGGGCTGGGCGGCCGAACCGGAAACGGTTCGACGAGCAGCCCGCGCCTGAGATAGGCGTGGGCAAGCGAGCGCTGGGTGGCGACGAGACCGGCGCCCATGGCGGCAAGTTCGAGCGCGATGTTGGAGGCGTTGGTCGACAGGCCCTTGTCGAAATCCTGCATGTCGACGCCAAGCGCGGTGGCAACGACCTGCCAGTATTCCTGGCGACCGTGCACGAAGATCCGGTCCACCTTGAGGATGTCCGCCGGCACCTTCACGGCGTGCTCGCCTTCGAGCAGCGAAGGCGCGCACAGCAGCACCAGCTCGTCGTTCCAGAGCGGAATGGCGGCGGGTGGGCGATCGTCGAAGCGGCGCGTCGAAATGGTGATGTCGGCGACCTGTTCGCTGAGATCTTCCCAGATCGTGCCGTGCAGCACGATCTCGATTTCGGGATGCTTCTTGCGGAAGGCGGCCATGCAGCCGGCCAGCCAGTTCTCCGCCAGGCTCATCGGACAGGAGACGACCACGGTGCGGTTGCGCGACGAGGTCACGATCGCTTCCGTCGCCTGGTCGATCTGGTCGAGCGCCTGGCGCAGGGTCGGCAGGAACGCCTCGCCCATCTCGGTCAGCTTGAGGCTGCGCGGATAGCGGATGAACAATTGCCGACCGATGTAATGTTCGAGCGAGCGGACATGCGTGCTGACCGCGGCCTGCGTGTAGCCAAGCTCCTTGGCAGCCATGGTGAAACTCAGATGCCGGGCCGAACTCTCGAACGACCTGATATAGTTCAAAGGCGGGGGTGGCTTCATCTCCGGCTCCTGCTCTGTGCCAGAATAGGTAGACCATGGAGCCGCCGGCGTTCAATTGCACGCAGGCGACATGGCATAGATATTTTTGGTCAAAGCCGCTGAACTAATTGCGTGAATGCACGATGAACCCAAATTAATGATGGCGTGACGACAGAGGGAGTGGAGCAAGTGGCTGTGTCGCCCCATCGCCGTGAAGGGCCGGACGCAAGCGCTGAGACTGCCGTGCGCCTGGCCGACTTCGTCTTACGCCGGCCGGCATCGGTTTTCCCCCAGGCGGTGCTGGACCAGGCCCGCTACCTCTTGCTCGACACGATTGGAATAGCGATTGCCGCAGGGCCGATGGAGGCCGGTCGGATCGCCAGGGATGCCGCGACCCTCCTCTACAATTCGAGTGACCCCAGGCATTCCGCCCGCATGCTTTTCGACGGCCGCCGCGTCTCCATCGCAGGTGCCGCCTATGCCTGCGCGACGCAGATCGACAATCTCGACGGCCATGATGGCTACAGCCCGACCAAGGGCCATATCGGCGTGGTGGTGGTGCCGGCGCTGGCGGCGCTGGCCGAACAGCTTCCGGAGCTCAACGGCCCCGACGCGCTGGCAGCCCTGGTCGTCGGCTACGAAGTCGCCGGGCGCGCCGGCATCGCATTGCATGCGACCGTGTCGGACTATCATACATCGGGCGCCTGGAATGCGCTCGGCGTCGCCGCCGTGGCGGCGCGCCTGCGCCGGCTGAGCGACGGGCAGTTGCGCGAGGCGCTCGGCATTGCCGAGTATCACGGCCCGCGCAGCCAGATGATGCGCGAGATCGCCACGCCGACGATGCTGCATGATGGTTCGGGCATCGGCGCGCTGACCGGCCTGTCGGCGGCGGTGCTCGCCGAACGCGGCTTCACCGGCGCGCCGGCCATCACTGTCGAGGCGCCGGAAGTCGCAGCGTATTGGCAGGATCTCGGCAGCTTCTGGCAGGCGCTGCATCAATATGTGAAGCCCTACCCGATCTGCCGCTGGGCGCATGCGGCCATCGACGCGGCGCGCGGGCTGGTGCGTTCGCATCATCTCACGCCAGCCGACATCGACCATGTCCAAGTCAACAGTTTCCATTATGCCGCGACGCTGTTCGATGGCATGCCGGACACGACGTCGAAGGCGCAGTACAGCCTGCGCTTTGCGGTTGCGAACTTCATCCTGCATGGCCGCATCGGGCTGGAGCATATTTCCGGCGCCGGCCTCGAAGATGCAGCTGTCGCCGAGATGCTGAACCGCATCAGCGTGTCGGAGCAGGAGCGCCACAGCGCCCGCTTCCCGGCAGGCCGCTGGGCCGATGTCGCCATCACCACGACCGATGGACGGGTGCTGACCTCAGGCGACGTCCACGCGCGCGGCGGACCGGAGGCGCCGCTGACATCAGGGGAGATCGAGGCCAAGTATCTGGAGTTTGCGACACCCGTGCTCGGACGGGGCCGCGCCATGGCGATCCGCGACGCTATCCTCTCGCTGACCGATCCCGACAGCCGCTTCTCCGAGCTCTCCGCCCTGCTCTACGATCCTCCCGTGATCAGCAAAGCCCTCCAGCGGCCGGCGTGGTAGACTGACATGCCGCTCGGGCTGCTGAAATACGGTCTCAGCCGGGACTATCCGGTCAGCGAGGACATCCCCGCCACGCCGGCGCTCAAGCCATCCTACGATGTCGTCATCATCGGCGGCGGCGGCCATGGCCTCTCTTGCGCGCATCATCTGGCGAAGTACCACGGCATCACCAGCGTCGCGGTGCTCGAGAAGGGCTACCTCGCCGGCGGCAACACGGCACGCAACACCACGACGATCCGCTCCAACTACATCACGCCACAAGGCATCGCCTTCTACAAGGAGGGTGTGGCGCTGTTCGAGACGCTGTCGCAGGAACTCGATTTCAACGTCATGTTCTCGCAGCGCGGCCAGCTGACGCTTGCGCATTCGGAAGCGACGCTGCGCAGCTTCCACTCACGCGCCGAAATGGGCAAGCATCTGGGCACACGCACCGAAGTGGTCGACCAGAAGGCAGTCGAAGAGTTGGTGCCGTCGCTCAACATGGACTATGGCGGGGCGCTCGAAATCCTCGGCGGGCTGTGGCATGCCGATGGCGGCACCGCGCGGCATGATGCGGTCGCCTGGGGTTATGCCGCGCAGGCGTCGCGGCGCGGTGTCGAGATCCACCAGCGCACCGAGGTGCAAGGTTTTGAGGTCACCGGGGACCGGGTCCAGGCGGTGAAGACCAACCGTGGCCGCATCGCCTGCGGCCAGGTGCTGATCGCCACCGGCGGAATGAATTACGATGTGGCGCTGATGGCCGGCGTCGAACTGCCGATCCGCTGCTATCCGCTGCAGGCGATGGTGACGCAGCCGTTGAAGCCATGGCTCAACACGCTGGTCTCCTCCGTCTCGCTGCACACCTATCTCGTGCAGTCGTCGCGCGGCGAGGTGGTGATCGGCGGCGGCTCCGATCCCTACCAGCTCTACTCGACACGCTCGACGCTCGACATGAAGGAGCATCTGGCCGAAGGCGCGGTGCATCTCTTCCCGTTCCTGCAAGGTGTGAGATTGCTCAGGCAATGGGCCGGGATTACCGACATGACGCCGGATTACAGCCCGATCATGGGCGCCAGCCCGCTCGACAATCTGTGGCTCGATTGCGGCTGGGGCACATGGGGCTTCAAGGCAACGCCGGTCGCCGGCAAGCGCATGGCCGAGACCATCGCCAGCGGCCGCGTGCCGGATATCCTGAAGCCGTTCGCGCTGGAGCGGTTCGAGACCTTCCAGTTGCTCAACGAAATGGGCGCCACGGCTGCGAGCCACTGACGATGAAGATCATGACCTGCCCGATGAACGGCCCGCGCAACATCGACGAGTTCCAGTCTTTTGGGCCGGTGCGCGACGAGTTGGATCCTGAACGGACCGCCGACGCGGACTGGTCGCGGCATCTGTTCCGCGCCGAGAACCGCAAGGGCGTTGTGGTCGAGTGGTGGCGGCATGTGCCGAGCAACTATTTTTTTCTCGCCGAACGCGATCTGGTCAGCAACGAGATCATCCGTACCTTCGATGCCTCGCAGCGCAGCGGCCAGTCATGAATCGCCTGGCCGCCCCTTTCGGTACAAGGATCGACCGGGCGCGCCCGCTGCGTTTCAGCTTCGAGGGCAAGAGTTTCGATGCCTATGCCGGCGACTGCATCGCCAGCGCGCTCGCTGCGTCAGGGCAATGGATGCTGTCGCGCTCGTTCAAATACCACCGCCCGCGCGGCGTCTTCAGCATGAACGGCGCCGAGGCGAACACGCTGGTGCAGCTGCCTTCGGAGCCCAACGTCGCAGCTGACCGCACACCGGTCAGCGAAGACCTGCAGGTCCGCGCGCAGAACGTCAACGGCTCGCTGGCGCATGACCGTGACGCCATCATCGACAGATTTGGGCGCTTCCTGCCGGTCGGTTTCTACTACCGCACCTTCATGGGACCGCGCCGCGACAG
The DNA here is from genome assembly GCF_056404315.1 of Mesorhizobium sp. P2_D6. NCBI lineage: Bacteria > Pseudomonadati > Pseudomonadota > Alphaproteobacteria > Hyphomicrobiales > Phyllobacteriaceae > Mesorhizobium > Mesorhizobium sp. P2_D6. The sequence continues at coordinate 153,967 of NZ_JBFUEG010000011.1, forward strand.
CTGGCTGAAATTCTGGGAGCCGATCATCCGCCGCAAGGCGGGGCTCGGCATCGTCGACACCAAGGCCGCGCAACGGCATTTCCACAAGTCGCATCTGCACTGCGACGTACTGGTGGTCGGCGCCGGTCCGGCCGGCCTGAACGCGGCGATCGCTGCTGCCGAAGCGGGTGCCGATGTCGTGCTCTGCGACGAGAATCCGGAGATCGGCGGATCGCTGACTTACGGCCGCTACGACCCGGCAATGCTTGCGGACCTGACGGCGCGTGGCGAGGCGCTGCCCAATCTGCGGATTATGACCGGCACGCTCTGCAATGGCTGGTACGAGGACAATTGGCTGCCGCTGATCCAGGGCGACCGGCTCTATCGCATACGCGCCCGCGAGGTGATCCTTGCCACTGGCGCGATCGGGCAGCCTGCAATCTTTCGCAACAATGATCTGCCGGGGATCATGCTCGGCAGCGCCGCACAGCGGCTGATCCGCCACTATGGTGTGCGCCCCGGGCAAAAGGCCGTGGTGCTGACCGGCAATGACGAGGGTTATGCCGTCGCGCTCGATCTGGTCGAGGCCGGCGTCTCGGTCATGCTGGTCGCCGATCCACGATCCGGCGGCGTGCCGGGTCCGCTCGAAGCCGAACTGCACGGCAAGGGCGTGGCGATCCAGAAGGCAGTGACGGTTGAAACCGCCGAAGGCAGAAGCGGACACCTTGCCCGCGTTCGCGTGGGCGGACGATGGGTCGAATGTGACCTGCTGACGATCGCCGTTGGCGAGGTGCCGGCATGGCAACTGCCTTGCCAGGCGGGCGCCAAGGTCGGGTACGATGACGTCAGCGGATCGATGACGCTCACGCTGGCGCAAGGGTCGGTGCAGCTTGCCGGCTCGGTCGCCGGAGACCATGGCCTCGAAGGCGCTGTTGCCGACGGCCGTCGTGCGGCTGCAATGTCACTGCAGCGGCTTGGCCATGCGGTTGCACAAGACGCAGTCCTCGGCAAACCATCCTGTCCGGTCCATGTGCAGCCGATCCTGGCCGATGCGAAGGGCCGCGACTTCGTCGATTTCGATGAAGATTTGCAGGTCAAGGATCTGCACAACGCCATCAAGGATGGCTATCGCGAGATCGAGCTGGTCAAGCGCTTCACCACGGTCGGCATGGGGCCGAGCCAGGGCCGCCATTCGGCGCTGGCGACGGCGCGGATCGTCGCCGAAGCGACCGACCGGACGGTGGCCGAAGTCGGCATCACGACGGCGCGCCCACCGGTCGGCCCGGAGACGCTCGGCGTGCTTGCCGGCCATCACGAGGTGCTGGAACGGCGCACCGCACTGCACGCCAGGCATCTGGCGCTCAACGCCGCGATGAAGCCGGTCGGCGCCTGGTGGCGCCCGTACTTTTATGGCGATACCGGCGGCGCGCAAAAGGCGATCCGCGACGAGATCATGGCGGTGCGCGAAGGCGTCGGCCTGCTCGACGTCTCGACGCTCGGCAAGCTGGAGCTGCGCGGGCCGGATGCCGGCGAATTCCTCGACCGGCTCTACACCATGGCGCATGCCAACCAGCCGGTCGGGCGCGTGCGCTATTGCCTGATGCTCAACGAAATGGGCTCAGTGATCGATGACGGCGTCGCCTACCGCATGGCCGACGACCGCTTCTATGTCACGGCCACGACAGGCGCCGTCGCGCGCGTCTACGCCGACATGCTGTTCTGGAACGCGCAGTGGCGGCTCAAGGTCGATGTGCTCAACCTGACCGGCGCCTTCTCCGGCCTCAACGCCACCGGCCCGAAGGCACGCTCGGTGCTTGAAGCCTTGTCAGGCGATATCGATTTCAGCCGCGAGGCCTTCCCCTATCTCAGCGGCCGCGAAGGCGTCGTCGCCGGCGTGCCGGTGCGCGTCATGCGGATCGGCTTCACCGGCGAACTCAGCTTCGAATTGCATTGCCCGTCCAGCCTCGCGCCGGCGCTGTGGGACGCGGTGATGGAGGCCGGCAAGCCGCATGGCCTCACGCCTTACGGGCTGGAAGCTTCGCGTATCCTGCGGCTGGAGAAAGGCCATATCCTGATCGGCCAGGACACGGATGCGATCACCACGCCAGACGAACTCGGCTTCGGCTGGGCGGTGTCGAAGAAGAAGCCGTTCTTCGTCGGCAAGCGTTCCATCGAAATGCGCGCCAGGCTTGGCCAGGCGCGCAAGCTGGTTGGTTTGCAATTTCCCGCCGGCGCCAAAGACATACCCGGCGAGAGCTGCCTGGTGCTGCGCGGCAACGATCCCGTCGGCCAGATCACCTCGATCGGCTTTTCGCCGACGCTCGGCTGTTCCATCGCGCTGGCTTATGTCCATGTCGACGATGCCGTGGAAGGAAGCCGCGTGACGGTGAAGTGCCGCGACGACGTGCTGGTCGAGGTGCCGGTTGTCGGCCATGCCTTCTTCGACCCGACCAATGCGCGGCAGGAGATGTAGATGGCGGGCCTCGACGCAATGCCCATCTTTCCCTTCGAGCCTGGTGGCGCGGCGCATGGTGCGGCACTGCCTTCCGGCGCCGTCGCTCTGACCGATCTCACGGCCAGCCCGCGTTTCGGCCTGAAGGGCGGTGGCAGCGCTGCCTGGCTCGCCGCGCATGGTGTTGTCTTGCCCGCGATCAATCGCATCGGCAGCCATCGCGGCATGCGCGTGCTCCGCCTCGGCAATGAGGATATTCTGCTGCTTGGCGAAGATGCCGGTGAGCCGCTGGCCGAACTGCGGGGCGTCTGGGAAAGCGACAACGGACCGAAAGGCTATTCATCCTGGCGCGAGGAAGGCTGGGCGTGGATGCGGCTTTCCGGTCCCGCAATCGCCGAAGCGATGAGCCAGCTCTGCGCACTCGATCTGCGCCCCGACAGATTCAGCGCCGAGGACATCGCGCAGACGCGTGTCGGCCATATCGAGGCGGTTACCTTCCGCGCGCCGGCCGGTTTCGATGTACTGTTCGACGTCACCGCGTCGGCGTATTTCGCCCGGACCGTCTCGGCGGTGGCCAGGCACTGCACGCAACATCAGGCATAGAGGATATAAATGACCCGCCCGCAAGGAACCATCGCCCCGATCCTGACGCCGTTCGAGAACGATGGCCGCATCGCCCGCGACCTCTGGATCTCGCACGCCAAATGGGTGCTGGACCAAGGCGCGCATTTCCTGTCGCCGTTCGGCACCACGGGCGAGGCGCTGTCACTCTCCCTCAGTGAGCGCATACAGGCGCTGGAATGGCTGGTCGAGGCCGGCATTTCGCCTACCCGGATGATGCCCGGCACCGGTGTCACCGCACTGCCCGAAACCATTGAACTGTCCAAGCATGCGGTCGGGCTCGGCTGCGCCGGCGTGATGGTGCTGCCTTCGTTCTTCTACACCGCTGCCGGCGACAACGGCCAGGCGCGCTATTACAGCGAGCTGATCGAGCGGGTGGCCAACCCGGCGCTGAAGATGATCCTCTACCACATCCCGCAGAACTCCGGCGTCCCGGTCAGTCCGGCCTTGACCGCCCGGCTGAGCGCGGCGTTTCCGGAGACCGTCGTCGCCTACAAGGACAGCGCCGGCGACTGGAACAACACGGCGGCGGTGATTGCCGCGGCACCTGCGGTCGCGGTGTTCCCTAGCTCCGAGGCGCAGCTGACCAAGGGCCTCGCCAATGGTGCTGCAGGCTGTATCTCGGCGACGGTCAACCTCAACGCCGCGGCCATCCGCGCGCTCTACGACGCGACGATCGCGGGCAAGGACGTAACCGCGACGGATGCCGCGATCAAGGCGTTCCGCAAGGTGATCCAGGATGCCGGCCTGATCCCGGCGATGAAGGCGGTGCTGGCGGTTCGCTCCGGCGACAAGCGCTGGCTGAACCTGCGCTCGCCGCATGAGAATGCGACGCTGGAACACGGCAAGACGCTGCTCACGGCGCTTGGTCCCGCAGCCGACCATATTGGCCGCGGCTGAGGCGCAAGACATGTCAGCTCACCCCACCGTCATCCTGCACACCGACCGGCCGGCGGCAGCGATGGCGGTGCTCGGCGAGACGCATCCGGATCTCACCGTCCACGCCTGCGATACCTATGCTGCCCTGCCCGGCCTGATCGAGCAGATTGCCGCGGAGGTGGTCTATACCGTTCGCTTCGACGGGACGCCGCGCTTTCCCCGCCAGGCGCTTGTCGAAAGCGCGACCGTGAAGTGGGTATCGGTCGGTGGGTCCGGCACGGATCATCTCGGGCGCTGGGATCCGGCGCGCGTCACGGTGACCAATTCGGCCGGCGTCGCCGCCGGCATGCTGGCGGAATATGCGCTGGGCGCCATGCTGTCCTTCTCGCTCGACCTGCGCGGTTTCGAGCGCCGCCAGCAGGCACGCCAGTGGGGCGGTGGCCGTGTCGAGCCGATCGAAGGCAAGACGGTCCTTGTCATCGGCCTCGGCAAGACCGGTACGGCCGTTGCTATGCGCGCCAAGGCGATGGGCATGGAAACGCTCGGCATCCGCGCCCGGCCAAAGCCGATGCCCAGTCTTGACGAGGTGCACGACCCGGATGCTCTGCTTGCTCTGCTCGGCCGCGCCGACTTCATCGTCTGCTGCGTGCCGCTGCTGGCCAGCACGCGCGGATTGCTCGGCAGAGCGGCCTTCGCGGCGATGAAACCTTCAGCCGTGCTCATCGATATTTCGCGCGGTGGCGTGACCAACGAGGCAGCGTTGCTCGAAGCCCTCGACGGCAAGCGGATCAAGGGCGCGGCGCTGGACGTGTTCAGCACAGAACCGCTGCCGGCGGACCATCCTTTGTGGGGCTACGACAATGTCGCCATCACGCCACATTGTGCGGCGGTCTATGAGGGCTGGGATATCAAATCGGTGCGGATGTTCGCCGACAATCTCAAGCGCTACCGCTGCGGCCGGACGCTGGAAAACACAGTCAATCCGGAGCGCGGCTACTGAGGCCGGGAGAACGAAACAAATGACGCAGGACAGGCGCGGCGGGGGTCGCAGATCGAGGATCGGACGCAGCGGCGGCGGCATCGCGCAGCTGCCCTGGCAGCATGTCGAGAACCCCTATCCGCCGATGCAGTTGCTGGACGAGGATCGGATGCAGCGTCTGCACGACACGTCGATGCGCATCCTGTCGGAGCTCGGCATCCGCGTGATGAGCGAAAAGGTGATGGATCTGTTTGCTGCGGCAGGCGCCATTGTCGACCGCGAGGAAAAGACCATCAGGATCGACGAGAGCCTGGTTACCGAAGCGCTACGGGCGGTGCCGTCGTCCTTCAGGCTGACCAGCCGCAACCCGCAAAAGCAGGTCCACCTCGGCGGCAACTCGCTGGTGTTCGGCCTGGTCGCCGGTCCGCCCAATGTGCATGACCGCATCAATGGCCGCCGCCAGGGCAATCTCACCGACTATCAGAACTTCATCCGGCTGGCGCACCACTTCAACGCCATCCACATCATCGGCAACCAGGTGGTGGCGCCGATGGAATTGCCGGCCAATGCGCGCCATCTCGACACCTACTACGCCAATCTGACGCTGAGCGACCTCTCCTTCCACTGCACGGCGATCGGCCGCGCCCGGGCGATGGACGGCATCAACATGATGGCGATTGCGCGCGGCATGAGCGTCGAGGAGATGCGGGCCTCGCCGGGCGTGACGACGATCATCTCGATCAACTCGCCGCGCCTGTTCGACGACGCCATGGCCGAAGGCCTGATCGCGATGGCCGAGCACGGCCAGCCGGTGACTGTCACCCCCTTCACGCTGATGGGCGCGATGACGCCGGTGACATTGGCGGCGGCGCTTTGCCAGCAAAACGCCGAAGCGCTGTTCGGCGTGGTGCTGACGCAGCTGGTCAATCCCGGCACGCCGGTGATGTACGGCGCCTTCACCTCCAATGTCGACATGAAGTCGGGCGCGCCGGCCTTCGGCACGCCGGAGAACGCCAAGGCCAACATCATCGCCGGGCAGCTGGCGCGGCGCTATAACCTGCCTTACCGCACCTCGAACGCAAACGCTTCGAACGTCGTCGATCTGCAGGCCGCCTATGAGACCGAGATGGCGACGTGGGGCGCGGTACTCGGCGGCGCCAATCTAATCTACCACGCGGCGGGCTGGCTCGAAGGCGGACTGACGGCGTCCTATGAAAAGCTCGTGCTGGATGTCGAGATCCTGCAGAACATGATGGAGTTCCTGCGGCCGCTGCCGTTCCAGGAGGACGATCTCGGTTTCGAGGCGATCAAGTCGGTGCCGGCCGGAGGTCACTTCTTCGGCGCCGAACATACGATGTCGCGCTACACCACCGCCTTCTACCAGCCGATGCTGTCCAACTGGCAAAACCATGGCGCCTGGGAGGAAGCCGGCGGCAAGGATGCGCTGGAGCGCGCCACCGAACTCTGGCAGCAGGCACTGCATGATTACGAGGAGCCAGTGATGGATCCCGCGATCCGCGAGGAGCTCGACGCCTATGTCGCGCGCCGGCGTGAAGAAATCGCCGCCAATCCGGACGGCTGACAGCAATGCCATACGATCTCGTCATCCGCCATGGGACGCTGATTTCGGGCGACGGTTCCGATCGCTTCGAGGCCGACGTCGCCATCGACGGCGACAGGATCGCCGCCATCGGCGACCTGGGCGACGCACGTGGTGCACAAGAGATCGACGCTTCGGGCAAGATCGTCGCGCCGGGCTTCATCGACGTGCACACCCATGACGATGGCGCGTTGCTTGCGCCCGATGGCATGGTGCCGAAGATCAGCCAGGGCGTGACGACGGTGATCGCCGGCAATTGCGGCATCAGCCTTGCGCCTTTGCTGCTGGATCGCGCCCCGCCGCCGCCCTTCACGCTGGTCGGCGGCCAGGAGAATTTTCGCTTCGACCGTTTTGCCGATTATATCGCCGAACTGAAGAAGCGCGGCATCGCCACGAACGCGGCCTTGCTCGTCGGCCACACCACATTGCGTCAGCGCTGCATGCCGGTGACGGACCGCCCGGCCAACGAGGCGGAGGCGGCGCTAATGCAGGAGGCGGTCGCTGAGGCGATGGCCGAGGGCGCGTTCGGCCTCAGCACCGGGCTCGACTACCCGCCAGCAGTCAACTCTTCGACTGAAGAGGTCAAGGCGCTTGCGTCGACGGCGGCAAGCCTCGGCGGGCCGTACGTCACCCATACGCGTAACTATTTCGAGACAATGGATGAGGCGATCGAGGAAGCCATCGACATTGCCGGCCATGCCGGCGGCAAGCTGTTCATCTCACATCACCAATGCACGGGCCGTGCCAATTTTGGCAAGAGCGGTCCTTCGCTGAAGCGCATCGACCAGGCGCGCGAGACCATGGACATCGGCATGGATGTCTACCCCTATGCCGCGAGTTCGACGGTGCTTCGGCTGGAGCGGTGCGACACCGGGCTGAAGATCCTCATCACCTGGTCCACGCCGCACCCCGAAATGGCGCGGCGCGAGATCGCCGACATTGCGCGCGAATGGAACTGCACCGAACGTGAGGCCGGCGAGCGGCTGCTGCCGGCGGGCGCAGTCTATTTCCAGCTCGACGAGACGGATGTCCGAAACATCATCGCCCATCCGCGCACCATGATCGGCTCGGACGGTCTGCCACACGACATCCACCCACATCCGCGCCTGTGGGGGACATTTCCGCGCGTGCTCGGCCACTATGCCAGGGATGTCGGCCTGTTCAGCCTGGAAGAGGCGGTGTTCCGGATGACGGGGCTGCCCGCGCGTGAATTCGGCATCGCTCAGCGCGGCACGCTTGCGGTCGGCAATTTCGCCGACCTGACGATCTTCGATTCCGCGACGATCATCGACACCGCGACCTTCGAAGAGCCGCGCCAGCCTGCTGCCGGCATCGAACATGTCTTCGTCAACGGTGTGTCGGTGTGGAGCAGCGGCAAGGCGACCGGAGCGCTGCCGGGTGTGGTGCTCAAGCCCGCTGCCTCAAAGACGATCGTCAGAAGCGCGTGCGGCTGCGGCGCGGATCACAGCGCTTCGTAGAGGCTGTCGACCGTCTCCAGCGTGTAGACAAACTGCACCGGCCTTGTGCAGCGCCAGCCATCAAAACTCTGACCGGCGAGCGCCCTCAGCGCCTCGGGCATGCGCAATATGCCGCCGCCATAGAGGCGGTTGGCCATGTCGAGCATGCCGGTGCGGTGCATGGCCTCGCTCATGCTGCCGCAGGCGTCCTTGACCACCCAGACCCGAAACCCCTGATAGACCGCGTCGAACACGCTCTCGGTGACACAGCTGTCGGTGAGCACGCCGGCGACAACAAGGTTTTCGATCTTGAGATCAGCAAGCCGCTGCGAAAGATCGGTGCGGCGAAAGGCGCTCGGCCAGTGCTTGTGGATGACAATGTCGCCAGGCAGCGCCGCGACTTCGGCGCAGATGTCGGCGCCTTCGCTGCCGGCCACGGCGGAGCGGAACTCCTCGGTCAGGATCTCCTCCTGCCTGGCATAGCCGGCGCGCTCTTCCGGCTTCACCCAGGCCTGCGCATGGATGACCGAAATGCCGGCAGCGCGGGCGGCGGCGATCAGACGGGCGGCGTTGGCGAGCACGGCGTCGTATCCAACGACCGGCCAGGCGGCGCTGGGCCGGTATTCGTTCTGCAGGTCGATGACGAGTAAGGCGGCGTGGTTCATGGCTGATCCTTGTCGAAATCGGTGACGAAGCGCAGGAGCAGACGGATCGCCTGATCGAGATCGGCGATCTCCATCGCCTCATGCGGGTTGTGGCTGCCGTTCTCATTGCGCACGAAGAGCATGGCGGTCGGAATATTTGCGCCGGCAAAAGTGGCGGCGTCGTGCCCTGCCCCGCTCGGCACATGCGGCGCCGGCATCTGTAGCGCGTTGGCGGCGCGGTCCAGCCTTGCGATCAAAGCTTGCGACATGGTCGCCGGCTCCCAAGTGAAGCGTGACCCGGCTTCGAACGTGACGCCGCGCTTCGTGCCCACCTCCGCAAAGAGCGCGTGCAACCTTGCTTCAATCCGCTCAAGAACAACGGCCTCGGCGCTGCGCACATCGAGGGTGAAACCGAGCTCGCCGAGCACGCGACTGCCGCCATGTTGCGAGGGGTCGGACTGCACGCGGCCGAAGGTGATGGTGGCTTCGTGTCTCTCGCGCTCGAGCGCGTCCCATTCCGCTTCGAGGCCGGCGACCAGATCGGTGAAACCGAGCACGCTGTCATTCCGGGCAAAGCGCGGCTCGGCGCCGGAATGGGCGTAAGCGCCAAGGCACTTGGCATCGACATAGCGGAAACCGCCGGCAATGCCGGTGACAATGCCGACTGGCACGCCAGCGGCGACCAGGCGCGGTCCCTGTTCGATGTGCACTTCGACGAAAGCGGCGATGCGGGAGGCGTCGATACCCGGCATGCCACGCCGCACGGCATCGGGGTCAAAGCCTTCCTCGCGCATGTGATCGGCCAGGCTGCGGCCACTGTCCGACCGCTTCGCGTCCTGCGCTGCAGGATCGAGCAGTCCGAGCGCGGCCCGACTGCCGGGATAGGACAGCGGAAACCACACGGCCTCCTCGGCGCGCGTCACCAGCACGATGAGATCGCGCGGCAATTGTATGCCTTGCCCGACCACCTCGGCCATCACCGCCAGGCCCGCCACGACACCGGCGGCGCCGTCGAAATTGCCGCCATGCGGCACGCTGTCGAGATGGGAGCCTGTAACGATTGCCGGCAGGTTGGGATCGCGACCTCTGAGGGTCAAATAGAGATTGCCGGCGGCATCGACGCGCGCGACCGCGCCGAGTTTTTCCGCTTCCTCGCGCATGAGATCATGGGCGAAACGTTCGCCGGAACCGTAGGCGATGCGCGTGATGCCCGGCGCATCGGCGGTGGCTTGCGCCAGTGTCTCCAGCAGGCGCCCGGCCAGAACGCCACCGGCCGTCAGTCCGGCATCGCTCATGAAGCAACCCGCGCGGATTGAGACACGCGCAGCCGGTGTGGAGTGAGATCGTCGAGCGACACCCCCTGCCGCGCGACATCATCCGGCATGCCGGTACCGGCGATCAGGCTGGCGCAGACGCGCGACAGTGCCGGCGAGGTCTTGATGCCGTAGCCGCCCTGTCCGACCAGCCAGACGAAATCCGGCACTTCGTCATCGGGGCCGACAACGGGCGAACCGTCGGTGACGAAGGTGCGGAGGCCGGCCCAGGAGCGCGACACGCGCTGCACCTCGATGGTGGTGGCCCTTTCGAGACGCTCGGCGCCGATGGCGACGTCGATGTCCTCGGCATAGGCATCCATCGGCGGCGACAGCGTCGCATCGGCCGGCGAGACGAAGAGTTGCCCGGCATCCGGCTTGAAGTAGAACTCGGCGCCGACATCGTGGACCAGCGGCCAGTCCGATATGTCGACGCCCGCAGGTGCGGGGATGTTGAAGGCGGTGCGGCGCTTCGGCTGCAGGCCGACGGGGCGGACGCCGGCCATGACGGCAATCTCATCGCCCCAGGCGCCGGCGGCATTGACGATGCGCAGCGCAAGAAAGGTTCCGGCCGGGGTGTCGACCCGCCACTGGCCGCCTTGCCGGTCGATCACGTTGACGCCAGCGTTGGTGACGATCCTGGCGCCTCGTGCACGGGCGCCGCGCAGAAAACCCTGGTGCAGGCCGTTGACGTCGATGTCCATCGAATGCGGTTCGATATAGGCGCCGGCGAGATAGTCGGCGCGCAGCACCGGCACGCGCTGGATCGCCTCGGCGGGCGTCATGGCGACGATGGACGGAACCAGCGCTTGAGCCGCCTCCAGATCTTGCGCCAGGAGCTCAAGCTGGTCGGCGCGGGCGACGGTAATCATGCCGCGCTTGCTCAGCAGCGGATAGTCGGAAAAGCCGGCCGGCGGTTCGGTCAGGAACGAGCGGCTGGCAAGCACGATGCGGCGGATGACGCCGTTTCCGTAGTTTTCGGTAAAGCTTGCCGCCGAGCGGCCGGTGGTGTGGTAGCCGCAATGGCTCTCGCGCTCGAGCAGCACCACCTTGGCCGACCGGCTGATCTCGAAAGCAGCGCCGGCGCCAGCCATGCCGCCGCCAATGACGATCACGTCCGTTTCTTCAGCGGCACTCATGGACATCCATCCTTCACTATCACGACTTCGCCGCGCGGCACCGGTCGCGGTTCGCCCAGCCTCCCGCGTTTGGCGCGGTCGCGGGCGCCGCGGCCTTCGACGAGATTGTCGGCCAGAGCGTTTTGCCGGGCGCAATCTTCCAGGGCAAGATCGGTGACCACAGGTATCGGCTTGCCGGCAATCGCGATGCCTTTCAGCCGCGCCCAGACCGCGCGACGCTTGCGCGTCTGATGCGACTGCAGTTCACCGAGTTCGGCAAAGCTGCTCTCGCGCTTGATAGCCAATGCGCCGGCTGCCACCGCCGCGTCGAACAGTTCGAGGCCACGCCTGGTGCGCACGATTATGCCGTTGAGGGCTTCGTCATCGACCGCCGGCCCACCATTCAGCCAGGCATCGGACGCGACGATGTCAGCGACCTGGCCGATGGCGTCGGGGCAGATCTTGCAGCGCGGCTGGATCATCCATTTGTCCTCGTCCTCCCATAGCTGCCGGTAGGTGAGCTGGAAGGCGCGGCCGTCCTTGGTTTCGATCCGGTTCAGGCCGGGATTGCCGTAGCCCCGGTAACGGAACAGCGCGAGCTCTTCCTCGGCGAGGCCGAAGCGCTGCAGCACCTGTTCCGATTTCGACAGGTCGGATGCGCCGCCGCAGACGAAAGCGAGCGCATAGCTCATGTATTTGTCGACGCGCGGATCGTGCCGAGCCAGATTGCGAACGGCGGTGACATCGCAAGGCTTGGCGATCAGCGCGAAGGGTTCGCCGCGAGCGAGTATCTCGCTGAAATTCTCAAGCGGCGCGACCGGCCCGTAGCGCGAGCCGGCGCCTTCGAGAACCGACGCGGCATCGAAGCTCAGCCGCCGCTCGCTGCGCATCGGGGTGGTCCGCGATGCGGAGACGTGCAGGACGAAGTTGACGCGGCCGGACGTCAGCAGGAACTGGCCAAGCGCCGTCAGCACGCCGCCGCTCGATGCCTGGAACCGCACCGCCGGGTCTCCGGCATAGCCGAGGCTGACCCGCTCGGCAGGCCCCCATACCGTGTCTGTCAGCGCGGCTGTAGCTGTTTGCGACGGCGGCGGGCCTGCGATCCGCGTTCCCGGGCAGACGGCGTTGATCCGTGTCAGGGTCGAATGGTTCAGCGCCACGCGGGCGACCGGCCGCAGGCGCCCCTCTGGCGTCATGATCATCTCGATTTCTTGCGGACCAGCGAGCGACCGGCAGAGCCCGCAACCGATGCAAAGTCCGTTCTCTACGATCTCGGCCAGCGATAGCGGAATGGCCGGCGGCGCCGCGATGCACGCGGCGGATCGGTCGCGGCCCAAGTCAGACATGCGAACCGACGGGCTCGCTGATCTGACGATACTGATCCGGGCGGCGATAGAGCGCGAAGTCGAAATTCACCTTCCGGCAGGTGGCGATGAGGTCAAGATCGGCGCGGTGGACGATGACTTCGTCGCCGAGCGAAATCGCCTGCGCTGCTATCTCGCCAGTGGGCGCGATGATGCAGGATCCGCCGATCAGCGCCTGGCCATCTTCCAAGCCGGCCTTGGCGGCGGCGGCGACCCACAGCGTGTTCTGGTAGGCGCCGGCCTGCATCGGCAGATGGTTGTGGAACATTCTGAGATGCGCCAGCGCCGGCGCCTCATCGAGCAACAGCGGGGTGTTGTAGCCGAGCACCGCCACTTCCGCGCCGTTGAGGCAGAGCATGCGGTAAGTCTCCGGCCAGCGGCGGTCGTTGCAGATCGCCATGCCGACGCGCACGCCGCGATAATCGAAGACCGGAAAGCCGAGATTGCCCGGCTCGAAATAGCGCCGCTCCAGATGCGTGGTCGTGCCTTCTTCCGGCTCGGCCGAGCCCGGCACATGCATCTTGCGGTAGCGGCCGATGAATCGCCCGTCCGGGCCGACCAGATCCATGGTGTTGAAATGGTGTGTGCGGCCGTCTTCCCTAGTGATTTCGCAATAGCCGACCGCGAAGCCGATCTTGAGGCGGGCTGCCGCATCGTAGAGCCGCTGGGTCTCCGGACCGGGCATCGCGCTCTCAAAAAAGGCGTCGATCTCGGCCTGATCGTCGATGCGCCAGCGCGGAAAGAAGGTGGTCAGCGCCATCTCGGGAAAGACGGCAATCTCAGCTCCGACGGCGGCAGATTGCTCCAGCAGATGGATGAGGCGACCGACAGTCTCGGCGCGCGTTGCGCTGCGCTGGATCGGCCCGGTCTGGCAGACAGCTATGGTTAGGCATCGAGCCATGGCGTCATCTCCTCGACAGGTTTTCCCGAGCCGGCCGGATCGGCGGCGGTGCGCTTCACGAATTTTCCGAAACCCGGCTGTGCCCTCAGCACGCCATCGGCGATCACCGGCACGCCGCGCACAAGAACAGTGGTCGGCTTGCCGGTCACGCTCCTGCCCTCGTAAGGCGTGAAGTCGACGCGCGAATGCAAAGCGGCGTGGCCGAGCGTCCAGGTGGCTATGGGATCCCACAGCACTAGGTCGGCATCGAGACCGACCGCTATACGGCCTTTACGATCGGCGAAGCCGTAGAAGGCGGCGGCATTGCGCGAGGTGAGATCGAGATAGCGGTCGAGCATCAGCCGGCCGGTCAGCAGCCCCTCGGAGAACAGCAGCGGCAGACGGGTTTCGATGCCGGGAATGCCGCTCAGCGTGGTGGTGAAATCAGGCGTTTCCGCTTTGCCGATCTTGTCGGCGAAGTAATAGGGCGAATGGTCGGACGACCAGAGATCGATGCCGCCGTCGACCAGCGCCTGCCACAGATGCTGATGGCTGCGCGGCGAACGCGGCGGCGGCGAAAAGACGAAGCGCGCGGCATCGACTGCCGGGCGGTCAAGGTCGGCGGCACTGACAAACAGATATTGCGGGCAAGTCTCGGCGATGGCGTCGACGCCACGCAATCGCGCCCGCGCCACCTCTTCAGCCGACTGCCAGGACGAGACATGCACGATGGTCATGCGCGCGCCGGTCATTTCGGCGAAGGCGAGCGCGCGGTGCGTCGCCTCGCGCTCCATAGTCTCGCTGTGCGCGACGACATGGTAGCGTATGTCGGTGCGGCCGAGGTCGATCAGCCGCTGGCGTGTGCGCCGGATCGCGGCGTCGTTTTCGGCATGGACCATGACGATCCAGCCAAGCGTATGCGCCGTGTCGAGCACCTTGAAGAACAGATCGTCGCCGACGGCAAAGCCCTGATAGGTCATGAACAGCTTGACCGAGGCAATGCCGCGGCTGGCAAGCGCGGCGAGTTGCTGCTCGACATCGGCGCCGGTGCCCATCGTCACGACGGCATGCAGCCCGTAGTCGATCACCGCACGGCCCGCGGCGCGATCGAGCGCGCGATCAATGGCGCCGATCGTCGACATATCAGGACCCGGCATGCCGAACGGGACGATGCAGGTGGTGCCGCCAAAAGCAGCCGAAATGGTGCCGGATTCGAAATCGTCGGCATTGCCCGCCCCGCCCCAGACCGGCTGGTCGAGATGGCAATGGGCGTCGATGCCGCCAGGCATGACCCAGCGATTGCTTGCGTCGATCAGCGTCTCGCCGGACAGGCCGTTGCCGATGGCTGAGATGCGGCCGACATCGATGCCGATGTCGCACTCAGCCCAACCGGCGTCGAGCGCTACGCGTCCGCCTGTGATGACCATCTTATGCATTGCGTTTGCCCGCCCAACCGGCCTCAGCCGACCGCCGCCGTCACCATGATCTCGACGCGGTACTGGTCGCCGGCAAGGTGCGCCTCCACCGTGGCGCGCACCGGCATGGCGCTGCGGTCGATCCAGGCATCCCAGGCGGTGTTCATCATCTCGAAATCGGCAATGTCGCGGAGCCAGATCTGGGCGCTGAGGATTTTGGTCTTGTCGCTACCGGCCTTGGCCAGAAGGGCATCGATCTTGGCGAGGATCTGCTTGGTCTGCGAGGTCGTGTCGCCGGAGAGGTCGTCCGCCGTCAGGCCGGCGACATAGACGGTGCCGTTGTAGCGCAGCACCCGGCAGAAACGTTGGCCGTTTTCAAGACGCTCGATCGTCATGGAATTCCTCCCTGCTGCTTTCGATCAGGCAGCTCGCGATGTCGGTGACTTGCCTATGGTATGGACGGCACAAAACCGCTGTAAAGCCCTGCCGGCGGCCTAGATGCCGCTTTCCGTCATCGGCATGGCCAAAAAAATCAAAGCCATAGCCGTATCTATCTTCGTTTGCAGCGATTGCTGCCCCGTGTAGCCTCTCGCTCAGGGTGGCGTCGGTGTCGGCGCGGCCAGGGGAGCAGCCATGAGGTCGATCGCCCAATCCGCGATGCGGCTGTGGCAAAACGCAGAGCGGTCGCGCGCCTTGCTGCCGATCATGGCCGGCATCTGTCTCGCCTGCATCGGCAGCGCCATGCTGACCACCGCCGTCTCGCTGCATCTCGGCAAGCCCGGCATTTCCGCCGATGTCGTCCAGATCGTGCTCACCGCCTATCCCGTCGGCTTTTTCGTCGGCTGCCTGGTCACGCGCCCAGCGGTCGCCCATTACGGCCATGAGCGCACCTTCACGGGTGTCCTTGTGCTGGCGCTTCTGGCTGCAGCGGGCTTCGTCTTCACCGATTTCCTGCCGAGCTGGATATGCTTTCGCCTGCTCGGCGGGCTGTCGATGGCATCGCTGTTCGTCGTCTGCGAGAGCTGGATCAACCTCTATGCCGAGCAGCACAATCGCGGCGCGATGTTCTCGGTGTACATGCTGACGACGGCGATCGCGGTGCTGCTCGGACAACTCCTCGTCGCGCTGGTCGGGCCGCAATCGCCGCATCTGTTCCCGGTCGCGGCGGCGATGGTGCTGCTGGCGCTGGTGTCCAAATTCGTCGGCGGACGCTGGCCGGCTTTGCCCGTCGCTCCGCCCGAACCGGAACATGCGAGCGGACCCGTCAAACGCCTCGGCCCGCTGGCGCTGTTCCGGCTGGCGCCGGTGACGGTCGTTGCCATCTTCCAGGGCGGCATCACCAACATGAACATCTTCGTGCTGACGCCGATCTACGGCAGCCAGATAGGATTGTCGGCGGCGACGACGGTCGGCCTCGTGACGACCATCAGCATCGCCGGCATGCTGGCGCAGACGCCCGTCGGCTGGCTGTCGGACCGGTTCGAGCGGCGGCTCATCCTGCTGGCGCAGGGCCTGCTGTCGGTCGTGCTGTGCGCCACAATCGCCTGGCTCGGCAATTTCTCCGAGCCGCTGCTGTTCGTGCTGTTCTTCCTCTATGGCGCCACGGCGCTGACGATCTATCCGGTGGCGATGGCCTTCGGCGCCTCGCAGTTGCACAGCCGGCATATGGTCGGCGCCTCCGGCACGCTGCTTTTGCTCTATTCGATCGGCAATGTCGCGACTCCAGGCGTTTCCGCCGGATTGATGGCGCATATGGGCGCACCGGCGATGTTCCTGCTGCTGGGCGGTGGCGCGGTTCTGGTGACGCTTGCCGCCTGCTACAATCTGCTGCGCCGGCCGGTCGCGATGAAGATCGTGCAGACCGTCGAGGAGCGGGTTTGATGACGACCGCCATGAACCGCCTGCAAGACAGCGTCATCCTGATCGCAGGTGCTGCAAGCGGCATCGGTGCGGCGATCGCCAAGCGGTGCATTGCCGAGGGCGCCAGGGTCGTTTGCGCCGACTACGATCTCGAACCGGCAACGCAGCTTGCCGACACGCTTGGCCCTTCGGCTGCGGCCTGCCAATGCGACGTGACAGATAGCGGTTCCGCCCGGGCCGCTGTCGAATTTGCGCGACAGAAATTCGGCCGGCTGGATGGGCTGGTGCATAACGCCGCAGCGCCCTCGACCAGCGCCACCGTCGTCGATCTCGATGAGAGCGCGTGGCGGCGCGAGCTCGATGTCGGCCTGACCGGCGCCTTCCTGATGAGCAAGTTTGCGGTGCCGCTGATCGCGGCAAGCGGCGGCGGATCGGTTGTGTTCATCGGCTCGCAATTCGGCCGCGTCGCGACCACCAAAGCGGTTGCCTATTGCGCCGCCAAGGCCGGTCTGATCCACCTCGCCAAGGCCATGGCGGTCGACCATGCGCCCGACAAAGTGCGCGTCAACAGCCTGTCGCCGGGCGCGGTTGCCACGACGCGGCTGCTGCGCCGCTTTAGGGATTTCGAGGCGGCCAATGCCACACTCGGACCGGCGCATCTGCTTGGCCGGATCGCCGAGCCGGAGGAGATCGCGGCGGCCGCCGCTTTCCTTTTGTCGTCGGACGCCTCCTTCGTCACCGGCTCGGACATGCTCGTGGATGGCGGTTATGCGACGCGCTGAATCCTTCAAGTCGATTTCAAAGGAGTTCCCATGACGCTTCTCGTCACCGGCGGCACCGGTTTTGTCATGAGCGTGGTGGCGCGCGAATGGCTGGACCGCGATCCGCACGCTCGCGCCGTCATCCTGGATCGCTCCAACCTCGACGCGATCGCCGAGAAATTCTTTGCACCGGTACGCGATCGTCTGACCGTGCTCACCGCAGACATACTGGATCCCAAGCAATGGGCGACAGCACTCGACGCGCATGGAATCACGGCAATCGTCCATGGCGCGACGGTGACGCCGAACTCGCGCCCGAGCGACCCGACACAGCCGCCCGAGGCCAACGATCCGGCGGCCATTATCGACGTCAATCTGATGGGCACGGTGCGGATGCTGGAATGGGCGCGCGGCCGCCCCGGCATCAAGCGCTTCGTCTATGTCAGCTCCGGTTCGGTCTATCGCCACAACGGGCCGGACTGGAGCGGCGAGCCGCTGCCCGAGGACGGCTATGTCGCGCCGCTGACGCTTTACGGTATCTCGAAATTCGCCGCGGAAATGGTCACCAACCGCTACGCCGACCTGTTCGGCCTGTCCGCCATCTCGGTCAGGTTGTCCTCGGTCTATGGGCCGATGGACCGCGTCACCAGCAGCCGCAATGTCCGCCATCTGCCGAACCGCATCGCCCATATGGCGCTTTCCGGCGAGACGATCCGGCCGAACAGTCTCGAGCCGCTTGGCGACTATGTGCTGTCGAGCGATGTCGCCAAGGCTTTCATGGCGCTGCTCGATGCCGACACCTTGCGCTATCGCCACTACAACATCGGCAGCGGCGGTACACAGACGGTCGGCGACTTCATCGACTGGGCCAAGGAGCGCATCCCCAACCTAAAAAGCGAAATCAGCCCAACCGAGACGGCGAACATCACCATGAACGCGACGCTGAAGACCGGCATGTGGGGCGAATACGATCTTGCCCGCATCGAGCGCGATACCAACTGGCGGCCGACGCCGGCGAGACAAGCCTTCCACGACTACATCGACTGGATCGCTGCCAACGAAGTCTGAGGAGCAGAGCGATGCCGACCGATTTTCAGCAACCGCGCGACTTCGTCGGCTACGGCCCGCATCCGCCTTTCATGACCTGGCCGGGCGGCGTCAAGCTCGCCATCAATTTGGTGCTCAATTACGAGGAAGGGTCGGAATATTCCTGGCTCGAGGACGGCCGCAACGACAATTGGGGCGAGTATAATCTCGTCTCAAGCCCGCCGGTACGCGACCTCGGCACCGAGACGCATTTCGAATATGGCAGCCGGGCCGGTGTCTGGCGGCTGGCGCGGCTGTTCGACCGATATGACATCCCGATCACCGTTTCCGCCTGCGCCGTCGCGCTGGAGCGCAACCCGGCGGTCGCCGAATGGATGAATGCGCGCGGACACGATCTGCTCGGCCACGGGCTGCGCTGGATCGACTACACGACGATGGAGCGCGGCGAGGAAGAGCGCCAGCTGCACGAGGCGATTGCACTCTACGAGAGGCTGATGGGCAGGCGTCCGCTGGGCTGGAACTGCCGCTCGCTGCCGAGTGTCAACACGCGCGATCTGTTGGTGCGCGAAGGCGGGTTTCTCTACCACTCCGATCCCTGCAATGACGATCTGCCGTACTTCCTGGACCACCAGGGCACCGAGATCCTGGTCGTGCCCTATTCCAAGACACTGAACGACAGCCGCTATCTCGTCGCGCCGGGCTACAGCAATCCGCGCGACTTCGCGCAGGATTGCCGCTCGGCCATCGACTACATGCTCGACGAAGCCGACGAGACCGGCGGCCGCATGCTGACGATCGGCATTCATGCGCGCTGGATGGGCCAACCCAACCGTGCCTCAGGGCTGCGCGAGGTGATCGAGCATGTAAAGCAGAAGCCGGCGGCCGCCTTCATGCGGCGCGAGGACATTGCCCGCTTCTGGCTGGAGAACCATGCCGGCTTCGAGCGGCACGGCTGAGTATGTTCGAGACGCTGATCAGGGGGGCGACCGTCGTCAACGCCGAGAGGCAGGAACGGCGCGATGTCGGCATTGCCGGCGGCCGCATCGTGGCGCTGATCACACCCGGCGGAACGGCTGAAGCCGCGACGGTAGTGGATGCCTCGGGCTGCCTGCTCCTGCCCGGTCTGGTCGACGCGCATGCGCATCTGCGCGAGCCTGGCCTGACGCACAAGGAGGATTTTTCCTCGGGCACCCATGCGGCGGCACTTGGTGGCGTCACGACAGTGCTCGACATGCCGACCGACGAGCCATGGACGGCCAGCGCCGAACAGCTCGCCGACAAGATGGCGACGGCGACAGGCCGTCTCCATGTCGATGTCGGCTTTCAGGCCGTGGTCAGCCGCGATCTGTCGCGCATTGCCGGCCTGCTCGCGCTCGCACCGGTGTCGTTCGAATTGTTCACCTCCGATGTGCCGGAGGCCTTCCTCTTTCGCAATTTCGACATGGTTGCCGAGGCACTCAGACATTTCGGCCACGCCGATACGCTGATCGGCATTTCCCCGGGCGATCAATCGATACTGACCGGCGCCAATGAGCGCAACAAGACGGGGACCATCGCGGCCTTTCTCGACAGTCGGCCACCGCTGGCGGAAGCCGGCGGCGTTGCGCGCGCCGTGCTTGCCGCCGCCGCGACCGGCGCGCGTATCCATGTCCGGCAGATCAATTCGGAACCGGGCGTCGAAGCGTGGAGCCGGCTGCGCGACAGGGCCGATGCCAGTGTCGAGACCACGCCGCAGAACCTGTTCTTCACCGCCGACGATTACGAGACGCAAGGCGCCAGGCTGAAGGGTTCGCCACCGCTACGGTCGCGGCAGGATGTCGAAGCCTTGCGCGCTGCGCTGAAGGGTGGGCTGATCGACATCGTCGCCACCGACCACGCACCGCATGCGCCGGCCGAGAAGGCCGCCGCTTACGCTGCTTTCGCCGATATTCCCGGCGGCATGCCGGGGCTGCAGACGTTGCTGCAGGTGATGCTGAAGCTCGTCGATGAGGGGCTGATCACTCACGTCGATGTGGTGCGAATGTGCGCGCGCAACCCGGCTGAGCGTTTCGGGCTCGGCCGGCGCAAGGGACGCATCGCCACCGGCTACGATGCCGACCTGCTGATCGTCGACCCGAGCCTGTCCAGTTCAATCTCGGACGCCGAACAGGTTTCCCGCGCGGCCTACACACCGTTCGACGGCTGGAGCGTCAAGGCGCGGCTGACCAATGTGTTTCTGCGCGGGCGACAGATCGTGCGCGATCAGGTGCTGACCGGTCCGGGGCAAGGCAAGGCCGTGCACCGGGAACATTGAGGAGAAAAAATGCCCCTGCTCAAGGACAAGGTTGCGATCGTCACCGGAGCAAGCTCCGGCATCGGCCGCGCCATCGCGCTGAAATTCGCGGCCGAAGGCGCTGCCGTCGTCATTGCCGATACCGCCGAATTGCCGATCGAAGGCGGCCAGAGCACCGCCGATCTGATCCAGTCAACTGGCGGGACGGCGATGCATGTCGCGACCGACATTTCGGACTGGAACGCGGTCGACGCGCTGGTCGGCGCGACGGTCGCGCGGTTCGGACGGCTCGACGTAATGGTCAACAATGCGGCCATCTACACCAGCACCAACCTAGTCGAGACCACGCCGGAGCAATGGAACCGCGTGATCAGCGTCAATTTGACGGGGTTCTTCCACTGCTCGAAGCGCGCCGTCATCCAGATGCGGACCCAGGCGCCGGTCAACGAGGTGTGCGGCCGCATCATCAACATTTCCTCGCAGCACGGCATGGTCGCCTGCCCCGGCGATTTTCCCTATTCGGTGAGCAAGGGTGCCATCGTGCAGATGACGCGGCAGATCGCCGTCGACCACGCCGATGATTTGATCGTCTGCAACGCCATTGCGCCTGGCAAGATCATCACCGGCAAGCCGGGTGTCGCCAACGATCCCGACGCGCTCGCCTACTCGCACAGCCGCACGCCGTGGCCGCGGCTCGGCACCCCGAATGACGTCGCGGGTGCCGCGCTGTACCTCGCCAGCGACATGGCCAGCTACGTCACCGGCATCAACCTGATGGTGGATGGCGGCTGGATGGCGGGCTGATCGTGCGGGACAATGCCTCGTAATGCGCCATAAGCCAAACCTGCAATCTTAGCCTCAGCTCATATGTCATGCGCCGCCCTCAGGCACAGTGCGATGCCGTCATTGGCCCTTGAACCGCCAAAATGGAGGCGTACCATCGCAGCATCTGAAACTGAGTCTGTTTTCATTCGTCTGGGCTAAAGTCCGGGCCGGATTGGATATTTTCCTTGGCAATGGATGCAACCAGCGGCGCGGCCAAGCGCGGCAAATCGTTTGCCCATGTGGCGGAGGCGTCCTGGGGCAAGGGCCTCAGCACGCTGCTGCGCATCGTGCGCATGACGCTGCGCCATCCCTGGCAGGTGGCGATTACCATCGTCTCGACCTTCATCGCCGCCACGCTGCAGCTGTTCATCCCACGCCTGCTCGGCCACGCCATCGACCAGGCGCAAGGCGTGATGGAAGCGGGCGGCGGTGCGGCGGCGGAACAGGCGCTGTGGACGACGGCGCTGACGCTGCTCGCCGTCAGTATCCTGCGCGGCCTCTTCACCATGGCGCAGAACTATTACGGCGAGGCCGTCGGCCACCGCACCGGCTATGAGTTGCGCCTCGCCTTTTACGAAAAAATCCAGCGGCTGAGCTTCAACTTCCATGACAGGGTGCATACCGGCGATCTCATCACGCTCGGCCTGCTCGACCTCGACGGCGTGCGCATGTTCTTTTCCACCGGCATATTGCGCGTGGTGCTGCTCGGCGTGCTGATCGGTGTCGGCTCCTACCTCCTGATCAGCACGGATCTCGAGCTCGGGCTGCTCAGCCTGAGTTTCGTGCCGTTCGTGGCCTGGCGCTCCTCGGTCACCCAGCTCAGGCTGCGCAGCACCTGGCTGACGCTGCAGGAGCGGCTGTCGGTGCTGAGCCGGGTGATGGACGAGAATCTCGGCGGCATCCGCGTCGTGCGTGCGTTCGCCGCGCAGCGGCATGAGTTGGAAAAATTCGACCGCGCAAAGCGGTCGGCATTGGAGCTTGCCAATGAGCGCGTCGACATTCGCGTCTCCAACACCAGCGCCATGAATTTCTCCTTCCTGGCCGCCATGGGGCTGGTGCTGTGGTTCGGCGGCCAGAAGGTGATCGCCGGCGAGATCAGCGTCGGCACGCTGGCCCAGTTCCTGACCTTCATGACCATTTTGCAGATGCCGGTGCGCCAGCTTGGCCTGATGGTCAATTCGTTTGCCCGCGCATCGACCTGCGGCACCAGGCTGTTCGAGCTGCTCGACGCCGAACTCGACATCGAGGATGCGCCTGGCGCCAAGGACCTCGTCGTCTCTGACGGCGTGCTGCGCTTCGACAATGTCGGCTTCCGCTATGCGGGCACAGGCGGCCGGCCGGCGCTGTCGGGCATCTCGTTCGAGGCCAGGTCGGGCGAGACGGTCGGCATCGTCGGCCCGCCAGGCAGCGGCAAGTCGACCATCGCGCATCTGATCCCGCGTTTCTATGACGTGACGTCGGGCGCGATCACCATTGACGGGCAGGATATCCGCGCCGTGACGCTGCAATCGCTACGCAAGGCGGTCGGCGTCGTGCAGCAGGACGCGTTCCTGTTCACCACCTCGATCGAGAACAACATCGCCTATGGCAATCCCTGGGCGCGCGAGACCCGCATCGGGCAGGCCGCCGAGTACGCCCAGCTGCACAATTACATTATCGGGCTTCCCGCCGGCTACACCACGGTCGTGGGTGAGCGCGGCGCGTCGCTTTCCGGCGGCCAGCGGCAGCGCCTGACCATTGCCCGCACCCTGATGCTGCGGCCTTCGGTTCTGGTCTTCGACGATTCCACCGCAGCCGTCGACGCCGGCACCGAGCAGCGTATCAGGACGGCGATGAAACGCTTCGCCAAGGACCGGGTGACGCTGATCATCTCGCACCGGCTGAGCTCGCTGATGCATGCCGACCAGATCCTGTTCATCGAGAACGGCCGCATCGCCGAGCGCGGCACGCACCAGGAATTGCTGGCGCTGGGCGGACGCTATCGCGCGCTCTACGACCTGCAGCTGCGGCCGGAGGACGACCTCCCTGTCGCCGTGGGAGCCGCATGATGTCGACACAGAACGACGACGAGAAGGAAGACACCAGCCGCCGGCCGACCAAGGCCGTCGTCGGCTCGCATCGCGACGAAGAAGAGGTCTTCGGCAAGGTCTACGATCCGCGCATCGTGCGCCGCATCTGGAGCTTCGTGAAGCCTTATCAGGGCAGGATCTTCATCTCGGTCGCAGCGGTGCTGGTGTTCACGTTGACGCAGCTGGCGATCCCGCTGGTCATCCGCTACGCCATCGACCATGGCATGGCGGCAGGCAAGGCCGACCGCTCGGTGATGAACTGGGCGATCGGCGCCTTCGCGTTGATCATCCTGATCAACTATGCCGCCAGCTATGTGCAGGAAAGCGTCGTCGGCAAGGTGGCCGAGAATGTGCTGTCGGATTTGCGCCGCGCCATGTTCAGCCATCTGCAGAGGGTCTCGCTGAGCTTCATGGACAAGACCGAAGTGGGCCGCCTGATGTCGCGCCTGCAGGGCGACGTCAATTCGATGCAGGAATTCCTCGAGACGTCGGTGATGTCGGTAGGCGACATCGTGCTTCTGTTCGGCATCGTCAGCGTTCTGTTGTGGCTCGATTTCCGGCTCGGGCTGCTGACGCTGTCGACCATGCCGGCGCTGTTTGTCGTACGCCTGTTCTGGCTGCCGCGCGCCAAGGTCGCCTTCATGGCCGCGCACGAGACCAATTCGATCGCCAATGGCGCGCTGGCCGAAGGCATCCACGGCGTGCGCACGGTGCAGAGCCTGGAGCGCCAGCACGTCAATTTCGACCTCTATGACGAGAAAGTGCTGGCCAATCTGAGGACGCATCTGACCTCGGCGAAATATGCGCAGGTGATGGTGCCGATCGTCGACACGCTAACCGGCATCGCCATGGCCACCGTCATCGTCATAGGCGGTTCGATGGTGCTGTCGCACAGCCTCGACATCGGCGTCATGGTGGCGTTCCTGTTCTACATCCAGCGCTTCTTCGACCCGATCCGCTCGCTCACCATGCAGTACTCGGTCATGCAGCGCGCCATGGCTTCGGGCCAGCGCATCTCCGAAGTGCTCGACGTGCCGGTCGACGTCAGCGACAGCCAAGGCGCGGTGGCGCTGACGCGCGACATGGACGGCTCGGTCGAGTTCAGGAACGTCACCTTCGGCTACCGGCAGAACCAGCCGGTGCTCAAAAATGTCTCGTTCCGCGTCAATCCAGGCGAGACCGTCGCGCTAGTCGGCCCCACCGGTTCCGGCAAGTCGAGCTGCATGGCGCTGGTGCACCGCTTTTACGATGTCTGGTCGGGCGAGGTGCTTGTCGGCGGACACGACGTCCGCGACGTGACGCAGGATTCACTTGGCGATCAGGTCGCCATGGTGCTGCAGGAGCCGTTCCTGTTCTCCGGCACGGTGCTGGAAAACATCCGCTATCACAAGACTGGCGCATCCCGTGAAGAAGTGGTGCGCGCGGCGCGGGCTGTCGGCGCGCACGACTTCATCGAGCACCTGCCCAATGGCTACGACACGGAGCTCGAGCAACGCGGCGGCAACCTCTCGCTCGGCCAGCGCCAGCTGATCAGCTTTGCGCGGGCGCTGGTCGCCGACGCAAAAATCCTGGTGCTCGACGAGGCTACGGCCAGCATCGATTCCTATACGGAAATGCTGATCCAGAAGGCGCTGGTCACGCTGCTCGAAGGCCGCACCGGGCTGGTGATCGCCCACCGGCTGGCGACCATACGCGGCGCCGACCGCATCATCGTGCTGCAGAATGGCGAGATCATCGAAAGCGGCAATCACGACCAGCTGATGGCGGTCAAGGGTCTCTACGCTCGGCTCTACAATATGAACTATGCCTCGTTCGACGATATTGCCGAGGAAGACTTAGGCGCGCCAGCCGGCAAGGCGACGTGAAGGTGGCCTGCTGAGCCCAACGGAAACTCGCGGCAAGCGGGGCAGAGCCGGTCAGCGATTCTATCAAACGCCGAGTCCCTCCGAAGCCAACAGGCAGGATTCCTGCTTTTCTTAGCCGTCAAAAGAGACCGTAATCACTCCGGCTGCGCTTGCCCTTGGCGCGCAAGGGTTGCAAAGGCATTGGAACAGGATGGCCTGCCGCGAGTTTCTGTCTTCGAGCCGCGCGGCGTGAATCGCGCGGCAGCGCAAGGAGACGGCATATGGGCCTGGGTACCATTCTTATTATCATCCTGATCATCGCGTTGCTCGGCGGCTTCAGCGGCCTCGGCGGCGGACCATTTTACGGCACCGGTTACTATGGCGGCGGCGGCCTCGGGCTGGTGCTGCTCATCGTCATCATTCTGGTTGTTCTTGGGCGCATCTAGCGCCGCTGCCAGCGGCCGCCGGACCTCGGCGGCCGCTCTCGTTTGAAGACATTGGTTGGCAGCTGAACAGTGCCGGCGCCTGGAGACATTGGTGGCACGCAAACTCGACCTGCGCAGCGGCCGGCCGGTCTGGTTTGCCTATCGGGCTCCATCGGTGCCGACCGAAAAACTGACCCGCGATGTCAAGACCGACGTGTTGATCGTCGGCATGGGGATCAGCGGCGCCATGGTCGCCGAAACGCTGACTGCCGCCGGTCATTCGGTGATCTGCATCGACAGGCGCGGACCTTTGCGGGGATCGACCGCGGCGACGACGGCTCTGGTGCAGTTCGAACTCGATCAGCCGCTGACGAAACTTTCGGCAATGGTCGGCAAGGCCGATGCCGGACAGGCATGGCGGCGCTCGCGCCTTGCGGTGTCCAACCTTAGCGGCCGGATCGCCGAACTCGGCATCGACTGCAACCTGACACCATCTTCCGCACTCTATCTCGCCGGCGATGTACTCGACCCCCCTGCACTGCGCGACGAGGCAGAGGCGCGCCGGCAGGTCGGAATCGGCGCAAGCTACCTCACCCGCAAGGCTCTCGCCGACAGCTTCGGCATCGACCGCGCCGGCGCCATTCTCAGCCACGGCAATCTCGCGCTCGACCCGCGCAAGCTCACAGCCGGCCTGCTGCTGAAAACCCTGCAGCGCAAGGCGCGTTTCTATGCGCCGGTACAGGCGACGGCGATCGAGGACAGAAGCGATCAGGTCGTCGTCGCCACCAGCGGTGGCCCGACGATCACCGCGCGGCATCTGGTGCTGGCCACCGGCTACGAATTGACCGACATCATGCCGAAGACCGCGCACAGCGTCGTGTCGACCTGGGCGATCGCCACGGCGCCGCAACCGAAAAACATATGGCCGGGCTCTGTGCTGATCTGGGAGGCGTCGGACCCATACCTATACCTGCGCGCGACGGAAGACGGCCGCGTCATCTGCGGCGGCGAGGACGAGGACCTCACCGACGAGGCACGCCGCGATGAGTTGATCGCCGACAAGGCGAAACGTCTGGCGAAGAAGCTGCATCGTTTGCTGCCGCGGCTCGACGTGAGGCCCGAATTCGCCTGGACCGGCTCGTTCGGGACAAGCAGCACCGGCATGCCCTATATCGGCGCCCTGCCCCGGCATCCGCGCATCCATGCCGTGATGGGTTATGGCGGCAACGGCATCACCTTCTCGCAGATCGCTTCGGAGATCGTCGCCTCGGCGATCGGCGGCGTAGAAGATGCGGACGCGAAGCTGTTTTCATTCAGCCGATCATGATCGATCGCTTTCGCCCGCACCGCCGCTCAGGCAAGGAGTTCTACAGCACCGCGGATGAAGCTTCCGTCTTCAACCGGCCAGCGCATTTCAGGGTGTGCAACTGCTGACGCTTTTGAACGTCATTTCATTTCTGCAATCATATTCCGGAGGCCAGTCGTTGCTAATTCTGGTGCAGTATTGGGCGATTATGGCCTCCGCGCTATACCGACCAATGAAAATATCGGGCTTTATGGAATTGTCGGTTTGCAGACCGGTGAAAAAGCTGATTTCCGATCCGCTTTTGCAGGCATAACCGATCATCAGATCGTCTTCATCCGACCGGCAATCTGAGCGCAGCCTGCCGGTCCAGGAAGTGCATCCGAAATTTGAGTAATCTCCAGGAAGGTTCCGTGTTGCGGTTCGCGCCATTTCGAGTTCAAGGCGGGAAGATCATCCGCCAATGACGCCGTTGTCGCCACGCCTAGAAATACCATCTCGACAACGACAGCAATCAGGAAAGCTTTCTTCATCGATATCTCTCCCTGTTACATCCCGGTGAGCATAGCATATTTGTAAGGTCTGGTGTGTGAGCGGCTTTACTTAGGAAGATCTACGCGATCGCTGGCTCTGCGGAGCGAGCGGTTCGGGTGCCGAGAAGAACCAGCGGAATTGCGATTGCGTAGACGACCAGCACCGAGAGCCAGATGGCTCCGGGCCACTCTTTCTGGACGACGAAGTAGAAGGTCGAGAAGCCGAGTGGGGCGATGACCGAGGCCAGGCTGACGGCCGATGCCAGCACGCCCTGGAGTTGACCCTGGCGAGCCGGGTCGACCTGCCTTGTGGCAAAGGCCTGGAACGCCGGCGCGCCGATGCCGGCAAGCGCGAAGACCGGCATGATGGCGAACACCATCCAGCTGTGATTGGCGAAAGCCATGGCGAGAAGGGCGATGCAGGCAAAACCTATGCCGGTGACGACGGCCCAGCGCTCGCCGAGCAATCTCGCTGCCGGGCCGGGCAGGAATGCCTGCACCAGCGTCTGGCAGACACCGAAGGCGCCCAGCGAAAGGCCGATCCAGACACCGTTCCACTGGAACGTGTCGAAGCCCCACAGCGCCCAGCAGGTGCCGTAGGCTTCTCCGGTGGCGCTCATGATGAAGAACACGAGCACGATCGGCAAAAGCCCCTTCAAAGAGAACACCCAGCGGAACGGCGCAAACGGGTTGAGTGCGGCCAGATCGAGCTTCTGGCGGGCAGGTGTGCGCGACTCCGGCAGGATGAAAAAAGCGAGCAGCAGATTGCAGGCGTTGAGCACGGCGGCGGCGATGAAAGGCAACCGCAGCCAGTGGTCGCCGAGCAGACCGCCGAGAACCGGCCCGATGATGAAGCCGGCGCCGAACACGGCGTTGAACAGGCCGAAGCGACGGGCTCGCTTGTCCTCAGGTGAAACGTCGGTGATGTAGGCCATGGCAACGGAGACGTTGGCGCTGGTCAGGCCGGCAAGGGCGCGGCCGAGGAACAGCATCCAGAGCTGCGGCGCGAAGGCCATGACGATGTAGTTGATGGCCGCACCGGCGAGCGAAATCAGCAGCACCGGACGCCTGCCGATGTTGTCGCTCAAGGCGCCGAGCATGGGCGCGAAGACGAATTGCATCAGCGCATAAAGCGCGGTCATGATGCCGATATAAGGTGCGATGTCAGGGCTGTGCGTCACCTCTTCGAGGAGGCGCGGGAGGATCGGGAAGATGAGGCCTATGCCGACGGCGTCGAGGCCGATCGCGGCGAAGATAACGGTAAGGGATTTGTTCATGGTGAGTCCAGACGATGAAAATGATGAGCCCATGACGCGCGCCTTGCGCTGACGTCCTGGGTCTCTGCAGTCAGATCGAGCCGAGAAGCTTGCTTTTCGGCTCAGCTCTTACTATACTCGATCCAAACTTGTACTCAGTACATATTCAACCAGGAAAGCCATGTCAACCCCGTCCGACCTCCGGGCCCGCAAGCGCCTCGCCACGCGGCAAGCCATCTCCAATGCCGCCACGATGCTGTTCTTCGAGCGGGGCTTCGATGATGTGACGGTGGACGAGATCGCGGCGGCCGCCGATGTCGGGCGGATGACGGTGTTCAATCACTTCCCGCGCAAGGAGGACATGCTCTTCGACCGCGACGAGGAAGGCCGCGAGATGCTGCGCGAGGCTCTGCGGCAGCGCGATCCAGGCATCGCGCCGATCGAGGCGTTGCGGCTGTTCGCGCATCGCCTGGTTGCCGAACGCAGCCCCGTCGTCGAATTCTCCGCCAGGAGCCAGGGCCTGATCAGGACGGTCGAGGGCAGCGAGACGCTCAAGGCACGGGCGAGAGCGATACGGGATGAGCTGGCGGACGTGCTGACGGTAGCGCTGACTGAAGGCGCGGGGCGTGATGCCGCCGACCCCGACGCCCGGCTGGGTGCGGCGCTGCTCCTGACGACATGGAGTGTGGCCTTCATCCAGGCGCACCGGACGTTTCGAGAAACCTGCGACAGCGGCCAAGCGAGCGCGGCCTTTCTCGCTCTCGTCGACAAGGGCAGCATCGGCCTGAAAGCCGCAATGGCAGGCACGCCCTACGCCTGAGCAAGGTCTTCGCTCAAACCCGCCGTCTCTGCGCCATCAGAAACACCACCAGCACACAGCACAGCAGGCCGAGCGACGATGGCAGTCCGTGATGTCCGGTCAGCTGCATTGCCAGCCCTGCTACGGGCGAGCCGACGATGCCGCCTATGCCCCACACGAAAGCGAAGGCGGCATTGCCGGCAATCAAGGCCTGACCGGTGAAACGCTCGCCGAGTTGGATCAGCGACAACGTGTAGATGCCGAACGAGACCCCGCCCCAGACGAAGAAAAGCGGCCAGATCAGCCAATTGTCGAAGAGCAACGGTAACAGCAGGCAACCGGCCAGGCACACCAGGACACAGAACAGCATCATCCGCGTCGAGCCAAACCGTTCGGCCGCGCGCCCGAGCACGATCTGCAGCACCGCATTGCCGGCGATGAAACAAGTGATAAGCGAAGCGATGCGCTCTTCGGCGCTGCCGAGTGCGGCGCCATAGACTGCGAACAGGGAAAGCAGAACCTGCTCGAAGGCGGCAGCGGTGAAAACGGCAAACAACAACAGCGGCGCCAGGGCAAAGAAGCCGCCGACCGACACCGCCTCGCCGTCATGCGGCATGTCGGGCAGGCGCGCCGCGACGGCGAGCACGATCAGGCCGCAGACCAGGAAGGCCGCGCCGCCGATGATGAAGGGCGGCCACCCTTGGGTGCCCACAAGGCCGAGCGACAGTGGGCCGAGGCCGAATCCGGCGGAAACAATGGAGGAGTAAAGGCCCATGATGCGGCCCCGGCGCGCGGCGGGCGTGATCGAGACCAGCCAGGTTTCACTGATCACGTAGAGCGGGTTCGCAAAGAAGCCGAGCAGGAAGCGCAGCGGCATCCAGGCCCAGACGTCCTGCGTCCAGGCAATCGCGATCAGGGCGGTCGCTGCCAGGATTGAACACAGGACCGCGAAGCGCGCCGCGCCCACGCGCCGAACCAGCGCCGGCGTGAAGAGCGACGATGCGATGAAACCCAGCGGCGTCATTGCCGCCGAGAAGCCGATCAGGCCCGGTGTCGTCCCCTGCCGTTCGAGGATGAAGCTGAGCAGCGGATAGGTCAGCCCCTGCGCGACGGCGAACACCGTGACGGTCGCGATGATGCCGGCCATCGCGGCCCATGGGATGCGGTTCTCGCGCGGTGACGTCGCGTCTTCGGCGCTCATGCAGCCTTCGAAGCAGGATCGGCAAATTCCGGCAAGTGCAAATACCGGCGAAGCGCCGCGGCACGCACAAACGGGCGATCCGGTATCATCCGGCTCACACTTGCCAGAAGCGTTTGACGATCTCTGCCTCGACCTGGCGTCTGGTCAGGCCGATATCGTCGATCAGATGCGGATTGGCCTCCGCCATCTGCTTCAGGTCCCAGCGAAAGCGTATCCGCTCACGCCAGGCCGCAATCATGCTGCGCGGGCCCGTCAGGTACCGGCGCGATGACGCCGCGGGTTTTTCCGGCCAGGTTGCCGGGGCAGAAGCAAGGGTATCGTTCATGGCAACCTCCATTCGGCTTGAGGGGCAAGAGCCCTCGGTTTGAAAAGAGGCTGAATTCTGCAGCATGCGGACGGCGCCGTAATTAAGCCTTCCCAAATAGTTCTCAAAACTTCCAAACGGGCTATAGATGCGCGTTATGCAAGGAGCGCGCTTTGCCTTTGGTCCGTTCGTGCTTGATCCGGGTGCGGGAACGCTCCTTCGGGACGATGTCCCCGTCGCCGCCGGTCATCGCGGACTGCAACTGCTGGCGGCGCTCGTCGCACGGCCCGGCGAGATCCTGGCCAAGGCCGAGTTGATGGACGCGGCATGGCCAGGCACGGCCGTCGAGGAAGGCAACCTCACGGTCCAGATCGCGCAATTGCGCAAGCTGCTGGGTCCGGCCGCGAATGGCGGGGAATGGATATCGACGGTTCCGCGCGTGGGCTATCGCTTCACCGGCGCCATTGAACGGCTCGGCGATGCAAAGCGACAGCCTTTGTCGCTGCCCGCCAAGCCGTCGATAGCCGTGTTGCCCTTCGCCAATTTCAGCAACGACCCCGAGCAGGAAGCCTTCGCCGACGGGTTGACTGAAGACCTCATCACCGACCTGTCCCGGATCGGCGGCCTGTTCGTCATAGCGCGCAACTCGACCTTTGCCTACAAGGGCAAGGCGGTGGATGTGCGCGAAATCGCCAGGGAACTTGGCGTGCGCTATCTCTTGGAGGGCAGCGCCAGACGTGCCGCCGGGCGCGTGCGCATCAACGCCCAGCTGGTCGACGCACTGAGCGGCGAGCATCTGTGGGCGGACCGCTTCGATCGCGGCCTGGAAGATATCTTTGCCGTCCAGGACGAGGTGACGGCCAAGATCGTCGAGGCGCTGCTTGGCCGGCTGCGCGCGCCGCTGCCGCGCAACCGACCGGGAAATCTCGAGGCCTATGATCTGTGTGTGCGGGCCCGCAAGCTGATCGACGTCTCGCCGGAGACGGCGCGCGAAGCGCATCTGATGCTGACGCGTGCGATTGCGCTCGATCCGGACTATGCCGAGGCCTATCGCTGGCTTGCCATGAACCACTGGATGGGATGGGTGCATTGGGGCGATCCTATCGAACCTGCCCGCGGCCTTGCCCTGGACCTGGCGCGCAAGGCCGTGGCGATCGATCCCAATGATGCCGGCTGTCACTGGGTGCTTGCCAACCTGCTTGCCTATGAGCGCAGATTCGATGAGGCGGACGCAGAATTTGCCAAGGCGTTCGAGCTCGACCCGAACGACGCCGACGCCTGGGCGACATTGTCCGACATCACGACCCTGGCCGGGCAGGTGGAGGAGGGCCTCGAGCAGATCCGCAAAGCGTTCCGCCTGAACCCGTATCCGGCCAGCTGGTACTATCTGACGCTCGGCCAGGCGCAATACGCGGCGCGCGACTACGAGGCCGCCGTCGAGACGCTGCGCCGGGACGAGACCTATCGCACAAGCTCGCGCCGCTTCCTGGCGGCGAGCCTCGCCCAGCTCGGCCGGCTCGACGAGGCGCGCGCCGAGGTCGCAATGTTCCTCGTTGCCAATCCGCATTTCACGACCCGCCACTGGGTCGAGACCGAGCCATTCCGCGACACTTCCACGCTCGAACATTTCGTCGATGGCTTCCGCATGGCCGGCCTTCCTGAGTGACGGACCGCCGGCGACCTGCCGCCTACTATGCCGTCGCCTTTGCGTAGCGGCCGGGCGGCTGGCCGACATGGCGGCTGAAGGCGGTGCCGTAGCCGACGCGCTCGGCGACCTCGGCGATGTCGATCGCCTGCCGGCGCAGCATCGCTCGCGATGATTTTCTCGCCGAAAGCGCCTCCTGCCAGGTCAGTGACCATCGATCCACATGGCGTCCGGCACGACCACGAGCTTGCCAACAAAATCCTTGGCGATGAAGTCGGCCTGCGCTTTGTGGAAATCGGACAGTTTGTAGACGCCGCCGACCAGCGGCCGGATTTTCTTGGCCTCGATGTATCCAACGATGCGGCGGAAATCGGCGCGCGTGCCCTGGCTTGAGCCATGCAGCTGCAGCTGCTTGAGATACATCGTCCTGAGATCGAGCTGCACGACTGGGCCGGCGATCGCGCCGGCGGTAGTGTAGCGGCCTTCGGGTCGGAGAATGCGCAACAAGTCGTTGAAGATCGCGCCGCCGACGAGATCGGCGACCACGTCGATCGGCTGGCCGCCGGTCGCCTCAGTCACCGCGGCAGGCAAGTCGGCGACGCCGCGGGTTATCACCGCCTCGGCGCCGATGTCGCGCACCGCCTGTTCCTTGCCCTTGCCGACAACGGCGTAGGGAATGGCGCCGCGCGCTCGCGCCAGCTGGACGATGCCGGAACCGACACCGCCCGAAGCGCCGGTGACAAGCACGCGCTCGCCGGCCTTGAGTGCGGCGCGCTCCAGCATCTGCTCACCGGTGAGATAGGCGCAGCAGAAGGTGGCGAGTTCGACGTCGCTCATCTCGGTGTCGACGACATGTGCATTCTCGGCCGGCACCGTCTGGTATTCGGCGTACCCGCCGTCGCGACCGTGGCCCATATAGTCGATGTCGGCGAGTGAATCGTCGTCGCGGTTGTAGATGGAGAAATCGACCATCACCCGCTCGCCGATCCGGTCCGGCGAGACGCCTTCACCGACGGCCGCAACAATGCCGACCGTGTCGGTGCCCTGGATGCGCGGGAAAACAAGTGTGTTGCCTTGCCGCCGCCAGGTCGACACGGCGGCAGCATCTTCCTCCGTGCCATAGGCGCCCTGGCGCACCCAGACATCGGTGTTGTTCATACCGCAAGCGCTGACCTTGACCAGCACTTCACCCGGGCCGGGCACAGGCACCTTCACATCGGTGCGGTAGACGAGTTTTTCCGGTCCGCCGTGCCCGGTGAGCAGCACGGCGGCCATGGTGGCGGGAAGGGTCTTGGTCATGGCATTCATGGTCGATCTCAGAGATTGGCAAACACGCTGTTGACCGCATCGGCGGCCTTCGAAACGACGATGTCGGCTTCCTCACGGGTCAGGCAGAGCGGCGGCGCGAAACCGAGTATATCGCCCTGCGGCATGGCGCGGCCGATGACGCCGTTTGCGGCAAGTGCCGTCGCCACTTGCGGCCCGATCTTGAGCGAAGCATCGAAGAACACACGGTCGTCCTTGTCGGCGACGAACTCGACCGCCGCCAGCATGCCGTCGCCGCGTACGTCGCCGACATGTTTGTGGTCGCCGACGGCCTTGGCGAGTTCGGCGCGGAAATAGGCGCCGGTCTCGCCGGCGTTCTTCACCAGATCCATCTCGTCGATCAGTTCGAGATTGGCGACGCCTGCCGCGACGCAGATCGGATGCGCAGCATAGGTCCAGCCATGACCGAGCGAGCCGAGCTTGTCCGAACCCTGCACCAGCACCTGCCAGACCTTGTCGGCAACGATGACGCCAGACAGCGGCGCATAGGCCGAGGTCAGGCCCTTGGCGATGGTGATCAGGTCCGGCTTGATGCCATAGTGGTCGGAGCCGAACATTGTGCCGAGACGACCGAAGCCCGTCACCACCTCGTCGGCGACCAGCAGCACGTCATACTTCTTCAGCACGGACTGGATCTTTTCCCAGTAGCCGGCGGGCGGCGGCACGATGCCGCCAGTGCCAAGGATCGGCTCGCCGATGAAGGCGGCGACGGTCTCGGGGCCTTCGGCAAGGATCATCTCCTCGAGCTTGTCGGCGCAATGCTGCGAGAACTGCTCCTCGCTCATCGAACGGTCGGCGCGGCGGAAATAGTAGGGCGCCTCGGTGTGCAGCACCGGCGCGCGCGGCAGGTCGAAAGCATTGTGGAAGAGGTCTAGCCCGGTCAGCGACCCCGTCATCACGCCAGAGCCGTGATAGCCGCGCCAGCGCGAGATGATCTTCTTCTTCTCCGGCCGCCCAAGCACATTGTTGTAGTACCAGATCAGCTTGATGTTGGTTTCGTTGGCGTCCGAACCGGAGAGCCCGAAATAGACTCTGGACATGCCCTTGGGCGCACGGTCGATGATCATCTTGGCCAGTGTGATCGACGCTTCGGTGCCGTGCCCGACATAGGCGTGATAATAGGCGAGGTTCTTCGCCTGGGTGGCGACGGCATCGGCGATCTTCTGGCGGCCGTAGCCGACATTGACGCAATAGAGGCCGGCAAAGGCATCGATGCTCTTCTTGCCATTGTTGTCCCAGACGGTGACGCCTTCACCACCGGCCATGATGCGCGTCGGCGATTCACCGCGCGCATGCGTGCCCATATGGGTCGAGGGATGGAAAAAGTGGTCGCGATCCCAGGCGTTGAGTTCGTTGGACTGGTCGAGCATTTTTTGACTCCTTAAGGGATGGCCGGACGGACTTATGCGACGTCCAGGCAGAGATATTTCAGATCGGTGAAAGCCTCCAGTCCGTGGCGTGAGCCCTCACGGCCGATGCCGGATTGCTTGACGCCGCCAAAGGGTACCGGCGCGCCGGTGATCTTCACCCGGTTGATAGCGACCATGCCGTAATCGAGTGCACGGCCGATGCGCTGCTGGCGGCCGCCGTTCTCGGTGACGGCATAGGCGACGAGGCCGTATTCGGTGGCGTTGGCGCGGGCGATGACCTCGTCCTCGCTATCGAAAGACGTGACGGCGGCGACCGGGCCAAAAGTCTCCTCGCGCATGATCAGCGCCTCGTCAGTGACATCGGCCAGCAGCGTCGGCTGGTAGAACAGCGGCCCGGCCTGATGTCGCTTGCCGCCGGCGAGGCACCGCGCGCCGCGAGCGATGGCATCGGCAACCTGTTCCTCGACCTTGATGACGGCGCGCTCATGCATCAGCGGCCCGATGTCGGTGCCGTCGGCAAGCCCATTGCCGGTCCGCAGTGCCTCGATGCGCCTGGCGAAGGCGGCGCAGAAGTGATCGTAGATCGGGCGCTGGACGTAGATGCGGTTGGCGGCAAGGCAGTCCTGGCCCGATGTGGCGAATTTGGCGTCGATGGCAATGCTCACGGCCTTGTCGAGATCGGCGTCCGCAAAGACGATCAGCGGCGCGTGGCCGCCAAGCTCCATCACCAGCCGCTTCATTGTCCGCGCGCTTTGCGCCGCGATCAGCCGGCCGATCTCGGTCGAGCCGGTGAAACTCATGGCGCGGACGCGCGCGTCCTCACACATGCGGCCGACGATGGTCGCCGCTTTGCCGGTGACGATGTTGAAGACACCGGAAGGCAGGCCGGCACGCTCGCCGAGTTCAGCCAGCGCCAGCGCCGACAGCGGCGTTTCCGAGGATGGGTGTGCGACGATGGTGCAGCCGGCGGCAAGGGCGGCCGCCGCCTTGCGGGTCAACATGGCGGATGGAAAATTCCATGGCGTGACGATTCCGACGACGCCGAGCGGCTCGCGCCGCACCATCATCTCGGCGTTCGGCAGATGGCTGGTGACGCTCTCGGCATTGAGGCGCTTTGCTTCCTCGGCATACCACTCAACGAAGGACACGGCGTAATCGATTTCGCCGAGCGATTCCTGCAGCGGCTTGCCCTGTTCCAGTGTCATCAGCAGAGCAAGATCGTCTTTCGCGGCGATGATCAGTTCGAACCATTTTCGCAGAATTTTCGAGCGCTCCTGCGGCAACAGGGAGCGCCAGGCTGGAAAGGCGCGCGCGGCGGCATCGATTGCTTTTGTCGTTTGCCGCGCATCGAGCGCCGCGACGAAAGCGACAGTCGCACCGGTGGCCGGATCGGTGACCTCGAAACTTTCCGCCGCCTCGCTTGCCGTCCAATGCCCGTCGACATAGGCGAGTTCGCGCAGCAGCCGGCGGTCGGTGAGCCGGTCGAGCGCTTCATGGCGATGTGAGCGAGCAAAATGCGCGGACATGGTCGAGGCCTCCCGGTTCGGACTGATGCGGGAAGCCTATCCGTCATGAGCAGACAGAGAGGCTGTTTGCGTGCCTGGCCGCAGAGAGAATCTCTCTATTCTGCCGCCTTGGAAGACAATCTCTCCGGCCTACGATGCCGGAAGCAGGTCGGCGACGGGAAGAACGATTTCCTCCTTCACCGTCTTGGTGACGATGTAGGTGAAGTAGCGGTCGATGCCGATCTCGCGCTCGAGCAAGCCGTCGACCAGCCGCTGATAGGCGTCGATGTCGCGCGCCATCACCTTCACCACATAGTCGACGCCGCCGCCCACCGACCAGCAGGCGACGATCTCGGGGATGTCGCGGATGACGCGTTCGAAGCGGTCGAAATCGGCCTGGCGGTGGCTGGCCAGCGTCACCTCCATCAGCACGGTGGCGACCGGCGCCACGACGCGCATGGCGATCCTGGCGTGATAGCCCGAGACGATCCCGGCCTTCTCCAGCTTGCGCAACCGCATCCAGCACGGCGTCGGCGACAGGCCGACCTGTTCGGCCAGCGCCAGCTTGGTGATGCGTCCGTCGCTCTGGATGGCATCGAGGATCTTGAGGTCGATCGCGTCGAGTTTGGCTGATGTCATCGGCGTCCACTTTTTGTCGGCATCACCATGATGGCGCATTATTTCGATTGTCAATTGCACTGATTTCGATCTCTAATAAGTCATGACATTGTGGCAACCCGACCCGGAGCTCCTTCGCCGGCCAGCCTATCAATCGCTGGCCGACCAGTTCGCGCGCGCCATCCATGACGGGCGCCTCGCCAATGGCGCGCGGCTGCCGACGCATCGAAGGCTGGCCGACGATTTGAAACTGTCGGTGCAGACGGTCAGCCGCGCCTATGAGGAACTGATCCGGCGCGGCCTGATTTCAGGCGAGATCGGCCGCGGCAGCTTTGTCCAGACGCAGCGCCGCGAGCCAGAGCCGCCCTATCTGCCGGAGCGCCTCGGCGAAGTCATCGACCTCTCGATCCTGAAGCCGGTCTGCGAGCCGATGCATCTGGAGCGGCTGAAGCAGGCGCTGGGCTGGCTGGCCGAAAACCTGCCGTCGAGTTCGGCGCTGTCGTTCCGGCCCAACATGGTATTTCCGCGCCACCGCGCGGTGGCGGTGGACTGGCTGAGACTGTGCGGGCTCGACATTTCCGCGCAGAATATCAGTCTCACCAACGGCGCCACCGCGGGGATGACGGTAGCGTTGATGAGCGTGGCGCCGCCGGGCTCGACCGTCGCCACCGAAGCCATCGGCCACCACACGCTGGTGCCGCTGGCGCGTTATCTCGGTTTCAACCTCGAAGGCCTGCCGATCGACGGCAACGGCCTGATCCCGGAAGCGCTCGACGAGGCCTGCCGTCTGTCCGATATCCGCGCGGTGTTCGTGCAGCCTTCGGTGATCAACCCGACGGCGACGCTGATGGACGCACGTCGGCGTGAGGAGATCGCCGGGGTCGCGCGCAAGCATGACATCGCTATTATCGAGAACGATGTGCTGGGTCCGCTGGTTGAGGACCGGCCGCCGCCGGTCGCCGCGTTTGCACCGGAGCGCACGCTTTACGTGACCTCCTTCACCAAGATCACCGTGCCCGGCCTGCGCATCGGCTACCTCGCCGCGCCCGACCGCTACGTCGCGGCTGTGGCCAACCGGCATCTGGTGTCCAACTGGATGGCGACGCCGCTGGTGGCCGAGATCGCCACCAAATGGGTCACTGACGGTACAGCGATGGAGCTCGTGCGTTGGCAGCGCGCGGCCTTGCGACGGCGCCAGGACATCGCGGCTGAGGTGTTGGCCGGGGTCGACTACCGCGCCCGGCGCGACGGGCTGCATATCTGGCTGCAATTGCCGGCCGACCGCGCCGAGGAGAGCTTTGTCGCCCAGGCTCGCCTCCAGGGCGTCGCGATCGCGCCCGGCATGTCCTTCCGCATCTCGGACGCGCCCTGGCATCCGGCGGTGCGCATTTCGCTGGGCTCGACCACCGAAGGGGAACTGCGCGCCGGCCTCGGCGTTGTCACCAAGCTGCTGCTTGGCGATCCGGAGCACCTGCTGCTCGCAATCTGAGCGGAAATTGCCCTGAAATTGTGCGGTCGCGGAAATATTGTCATGATATTATTTTCCCAATTGACATGATTTGGTGCCTTCCGCATCGTTAAGGGCACAGGCTTCTCCAGCAGGGGAAATTCATTTGTCCACTCCCATCATCAAGGTCGACGCCATTTCGAAGAGCTTCGGCTCGTTCAAGGTGCTCGACGGCCTGTCGATGCAGGTCATGCCGGGCGAGAAGCTGGCGCTGATCGGCCCGTCCGGCTCGGGCAAGACGACGATCCTGCGCATCCTGATGACACTTGAGAAGATCGACGGCGGCCATATCCAGATCGATGGCGAGCAGCTCTATCACATGGAGCGCAATGGCCAGCTGCTGCCCGCCGACGAGCGGCATTTGACCAAGATGCGCCAGAAGATCGGCATGGTCTTCCAGCTGTTCAATCTGTTTCCGCACAAATGCGTCATGGACAATGTCACCCTGGCGCCGATGCTGACCAAGGGCACGCCGCGCGCAGCTGCCGAAAAGCGGGCTATGGAACTGCTCGACATGGTCGGCATGGCCGACAAGGCGAAGTCGATGCCGGCGCAATTGTCCGGCGGCCAGAAGCAGCGCGTGGCGATTGCGCGTGCGCTGGCGCTGTCGCCAAAGATCATGCTGTTCGACGAGGTGACGTCGGCGCTCGATCCGGAGCTGGTCGAAGAGGTGCTCAACGTCATGCGCAAGCTTGCCGCCGAGACCGACATGACCATGCTGCTCGTCACCCACGAGATGGGCTTTGCCCACGACTTCGCCGACCGCGTGCTGTTTTTCGACCGCGGCAGGATCGTCGAGGAAGGCAAGCCCGACGAGATTTTCCGCCATCCCAAGCAGGAGCGCACACAAGGCTTCCTGAAGAAGATCATCGCAGCCGGACATCGTGTCTGACCGCTTTGCGGGGCGGAAGACCGCCCCAGACAAAACCAAGAAGACAAACAAGGAGTTGGGAACAATGAAGAAACTTGGCATTCTGGCCGGCGTCGCCGGTCTCGCACTGACGGTGGTACTCGCGGCTTCAAGCACCGGTTCGGCCGATGACAGCAAGCTCGAGCAGCTGAAGGCGCAGGGCTTTGCCCGAGTCGCGATCGCCAACGAGCCGCCCTATACGGCGGTCGCCGCCGACGGCAAGGTTTCGGGCGCGGCGCCCGACGTGGCCCGCGAGATCTTCAAGCGTCTCGGCGTTGGCGACATCGTCGCGTCGATCTCAGAGTATGGCGCCATGATCCCCGGACTGCAGGCCGGCCGCTTCGACGTCGTCACCGCCGGCCTGTTCATGAAGCCGGAGCGTTGCGCGGCGGTCGTCTATTCGGAACCGGTGCTGTGCGACGCCGAGGCGATGCTGGTGAAGAAGGGCAATCCGAAGGGCTTCAAGAGCTACGAGGATGTCGCCAAGGACACGTCAGCCACCATCGGCGCGCCGGGCGGCGGCACCGAAGAGAAGCTGGCGCTCAACGCCGGCGTGCCGCGCGAACGCGTCATCGTCGTGCCCGACGGCCAGAGCGGCCTGAAGATGCTGCAGGACGGCCGCATCGATGCCTACTCGCTGCCCGTTCTGTCGATCAACGACCTCGTCAAGAAGGCTGCCGACCCGAACCTCGAAGTCATTGCGCCTGTGCAGGGTGCGCCGGTCTATTGCGACGGCGCCGCCTTCAAGAAGGGCGATGAGGCATTGCGCGATGCCTTCGATGTCGAACTGGCCAAGCTGAAGAAATCCGGCGACTTCGCCAAAATCATCGAGCCCTACGGCTTCTCGGCGGCAGCAGCGATGTCAACGAGCCGAGACAAGCTCTGCGCCGCGAAATAGCGCGCCTCTTTACCTTCTCCCCGTTTACGGGGAGAGGGTGTCACGAACTGACGGAGAGGGGCAGCGCTTTCCCTTGAGAGGCTGGCTCTGCCCCTCATCCGCCTGCCGGCTTTCGTCGCTCGAAAAGCCAAGCAATTGGCTTTTCGTCCGCTACGCGGCCGCTCCCCCATAAACGGGGAGAAGGAACCATGATCAACCGTTGGAACCCTAGATGACCCAGTGGTCCGGCTATCTCGGCCTGATATTGCAGGGAGCGCTTGTCACCATCGAGCTGACGCTGATGGGGTCGGTGCTTGCGCTGATCATGGCCTTCCTTGCCGGCATGGGGCGCGTGTCGCGCTTCTTTGCGCTGCGCTGGCTGGCCACCGTCTACATCGAATTCTTCCGCGGCACCTCGATCTTCGTGCAGCTGTTCTTTGCCTATTTCGTGTTGCCGTTGATCGGCCTCGAGCTGACCCCGCTGCAGGCCGGCGTGCTGGCGCTGGGCCTCAATGTCGGCGCCTATGCGGCCGAAGTGGTGCGCGGCGCCATCCAGTCGGTCGGTCGCGAACAATATGAGGCCTGCATCGCGCTCAATCTCGGCCGCTGGCAAGGCATGCGCCACGTTATCCTGCCGCAGGCGCTGCTGATCATGCTGCCGACCTTCGGCAACAACGCCATCGAGCTGCTCAAGGCGACTTCCGTGGTGTCGCTGATCTCGCTCGCCGATCTCACTTTCCAGGCGCAGGTCGTGCGCTCGCAAACTGGCAACACGCTGGTGCCGTTCGCCACCATCCTGATCATCTATTTCGCGCTGGCGCTGATCATCTCCTGGGGCGTGCGTTCTCTGGAACGCCGCATGGCGCGTGGCCTTGATGGGGTGCGCGTCTGATGGAGTGGGATTGGAACTTTGTCTGGGAGATCATGCCGACGCTGATCCAGGGCGTGAAGATCACCATCCTGGCGACGCTGCTCGGCTCCGTTCTGGCTGCAATCGTCGGCCTGGGCATCGCGTTGGCGCGGCGCTCGCCCAACAAGGTTCTGTCACGCACCGTCGGCTGGGCGGCTGAATTCATCCGCGGCACGCCGCTTCTGGTGCAGCTCTATTTCATCTTCTACGTGCTGCCGGATTTCGGCATCCTGTTGCCGCCGCTGGTCGCCGGCGTCATCGGGCTCGGCCTGCACTATGGCACCTACACTGCGGAGGTTTATCGCGCCGGCATCGACAACGTGCCGCGCGGTCAGTGGGAAGCCGCCAAGGCCTGCAATCTGAGCGCCACGCAGACCTGGACCAACATCATCATCCCGCAGGCCATCCCGCCGATGATCCCCGCGCTGGCCAATTATTTCATCGCCATGTTCAAGGAGACGCCGCTGCTATCGGCGATCACCGTGCTGGAGCTGATGAACCAGGCCAAGAGCGTCGCCAACACCTACTATCGCTACATCGAGCCGATCACGCTGGTCGGCGCCTTCTTCCTCGTCATCAGCCTCTTTTCGGTCGTGCTGTTGCGCTGGCTGGAACATCGCTACGGCAAGATCGAAAGGTAATTCTCAAGATGAAACCGCTGCCCGAAATCAGGCTGATGCCGGCAAGGCCGGCGCTCGACGCGCGCCCGCTGGAAAAGCGCGTCGGCCTGATCATCCTTGCCACCGACCACACCAGCGAGCCGGATTTCCGCCGCATGGTGGCGAGCGAGCGGATCGGCGTCTATGTCGCGCGCATTCCCTACAAGAACCCGACCACGCCGGAAAACCTTCGCAAGATGCAGCCGGAGCTGGCGGCAGGCGCGGCGCTCATCCTGCCCGACGAGAGCCTCGACGCCATCTGCTATTCCTGTACCTCCGCCTCTGTGGTGATCGGCGACGCCGAGATCGAGGCGGCAATCCAGTCTGCAAAATCAGGCGCTCCCGTCGTCACACCGCCGATCGCCGGCGTGCGCGGACTGAAGGCTTTGGGCGCGAAGAAGATCAGCATCCTCACCCCTTACACCGTCGAAACCTCCAGGCCGATGGCTGCCT
Source organism: Mesorhizobium sp. P2_D6 (assembly GCF_056404315.1). NCBI lineage: Bacteria > Pseudomonadati > Pseudomonadota > Alphaproteobacteria > Hyphomicrobiales > Phyllobacteriaceae > Mesorhizobium > Mesorhizobium sp. P2_D6. The sequence goes on from NZ_JBFUEG010000011.1 coordinate 196,947, forward strand.
ATTTTGCGGCACGTGGCTTCGACATATTGAGCTTCACTTGCCTCGGTTTCGAGGATGACCGCGAGATGGCGCGCATTGCGCCGGCATCCATTGTCGAACTGGCGCGCGAGGCGACGCACGCTGAAGCCGATGCGCTGTTCGTGTCCTGCACCGCGCTGCGCGGTGCGCTCGCGGTTCCCGGCATGGAAGAGGCGATCGGCCGTCCTGTCGTGACCAGCAATCAGGCCAGCGCCTGGAATTGCTTGCGGCTTTGCGGCGACGGGACACCGCGCCCTGAGTTTGGCCGCCTGATGATGCTGCCGCTGGGACAGTAAGATTATGTCCCGCATTCACGAGCGACCCCTTCTGGCCTGCCGGCCATCTCCCCCTCAGGGTGGGAGATTAGCTGCTGCCACGCCTTCGCCAATCATCGACGTTGCAGGAAGAGCGGCAACGCTGAGGCTGCCGATCTTCCCCCTTGAGGGGGAGATGGCCGGCAGGCCAGAGGGGGTCGCCCCATGACGCGCGCCGTCACCCTAACGGACATCCATGCCGCCCGTGAGCGTATCGCCAACAAGGTTGTGCGCACCCCAACCGTATTGTCCCACAGCCTGTCGGGACGCTTCGGCGTCCCCGTCCACCTCAAACTCGAACATCACCAGACCACCGGAAGCTTCAAACTGCGCGGCGCCTCGAACGCTGTCGCTTCGCTGAGCTCTGAGGAGAAGGCGTGCGGCGTGGTCGCCTCATCGACCGGCAATCATGGCCGTGCGCTGGCCCATGCAGCAAAGCTCGAAGGCATGCGCGCGGTGATCTGCATGTCGCGCCTGGTGCCGGGCAACAAGCTCGACGAAATCCGCCGGCTCGGTGCGGAGGTCCGCATCGTCGGCAACAGCCAGGACGAGGCGCAGCAGGAGGTCGAGCGGCTGGTGGCGCAAGAGGGGCTGGTGATGCTGCCACCTTTCGACCATCCCGCCATTATCGCCGGGCAAGGCACGCTCGGCCTGGAGATCATCGAGCAAGTTCCGGATACCGCTCTCGTTCTGGCGCAGCTCTCCGGCGGTGGCCTAGCCTCGGGCATTGCCGCCGCCGTCAAGGGAGTCAGCCCCGACACAAAAGTGATCGGCGTCTCGATGGCGCGCGGCGCGGCGATGAAGGCGAGCCTCGATGCCGGCCGCCCGGTCGAGGTCGAGGAGTTGCCGACGCTGGCGGATTCGCTCGGCGGCGGCATCGGCCTCGACAACCGGCTGACCTTCGCCATGTGCCGCGACCTGCTCGACGACGTGGTTCTGCTTAGCGAGGACGAGATCGCCGCCGGCGTCCGCCATGCCTACGAACAGGAACGTGAGATCGTCGAAGGCGCCGGCGCGGTCGGCATCGCCGCGCTGCTCGCCGGCAAGGTCAGAGTGAACGGGCCGGTCGTGGTTCTGCTGTCCGGTCGCAACATCGATATGAACACGCATCGCAAGATCATCTGCAGTGACGCCATTGCGGAGCCCGCGGCATGAGCCGGATGATGATCCTCACCGAGAAAGAACTGCGCACAATCGTGACGCTCGATCTCGATGCTGTAGCCTACGTCGAAAACGCTTTCCGTGCGCTTGCCACGCTGCCTGTCGCGATGCCGCCGATCCTGCGGCTGGATATTCACGAGCATCGCGGCGAGGTTGATGTGAAGTCGGCCTATGTGCCTGGCATCGATGGCTTCGCCGTCAAGATAAGTTCCGGCTTCTTCGACAATCCGAAACTCGGTCTGCCCAGCGGAGGTGGCATGATGGTGCTGCTCTCGGCAAGAACCGGTGTGGTCGAGGCGCTGCTGCTCGACAATGGCTATCTCACCGACATCCGTACCGCCGCTGCCGGGGCGGTCGCGGCGAAGCATTTATCGCGGCCGGATTCGTCTGTTGCCGCGATCTTCGGCGCCGGCGTACAGGCCGGGCTGCAGCTCGAAGCGCTCATGCTGGTGCGGCCGATAGCCGAGGCGCGCATCTGGGCGCGTGATGCGGCAAAAGCGGAGGCAACGGCAGGCGCCCTGCGTGAGAAGCTTGGCATCCTCGTGCGCGCCGAACCGGACGCGGCAAAGGCTGTTGGCGGCGCCGACATCATCGTCACCACCACGCCGTCGACCGAGCCGCTGATCAAGGCCGGCTTTGTCGTTGCCGGCCAGCACATCACCGCCATGGGCTCGGACGCCGAGCACAAGAACGAGATCGCGCCGGCGATCCTGCGCATGGCCGATCTCTATGTCGCCGACAGCGCCACGCAGACACGGCGCCTCGGCGAACTGCACCACGCCATCGCATCGGGCGTGATGAGCGCTGATGCCGAGATCACCGAACTCGGCCAGATCATCGCCGGCGAACGTCATGGAAGGGGCTCAGCCAGAGACATCACCATCGCCGACCTCACCGGCACCGGCGTGCAGGACACGGCGATTGCAACATTCGCCCGCGACCGCGCTCGTGCGGCCAAGTCAGGAACGATTTTCGAAAGCTGATGCTGGCCGCGAGGCCCAACAAACGAGGACCCAAGAACAATGCAACCGAACCTGAAATTCTCGCGCGGCGAATTTGCGGAACGCCTCGCCAAGACACGGCAATCCATGGAGGCGAAGGGCGTCGACCTCCTGATCGTCAGCGACCCCTCCAACATGGCCTGGCTGACCGGCTATGATGGCTGGTCGTTCTACGTACATCAGGCGGTCATCGTGCCGCCGTCGGGGGAGCCGGTCTGGTACGGCCGCGGCCAGGACGCCAACGGCGCCAAACGCACAGCCTATCTCGCGCATGACAACATCGTTGGCTATGCCGACCACTATGTGCAGTCGACCGAGCGCCACCCCATGGATTTTTTGTCCAGCGTGCTTGCGGATCGCGGCTGGGGCAAGCTGACCATCGGCGTCGAGATGGACAATTACTGGTTCTCTGCCGCCGCCTTCGCTTCGCTGCAGAAACACCTTCCCAATGCCCGCTTTGTCGATGCCACAGCTTTGGTCAACTGGCAGCGCGCGGTGAAGAGCGCGACCGAGATCGATTATATGCGCAAGGCGGCCCGCATCGTCGAAGCCATGCACCAGCGCATTGTCGACAAGATCGAGGTCGGCATGCGCAAATGCGACCTTGTCGCCGAGATCTATGATGCCGGCACGCGCGGCGTCGATGGGATCGGCGGCGACTATCCGGCAATCGTGCCGCTGTTGCCGTCGGGCGCCGACGCTTCGGCACCGCATTTGACCTGGGACGACAAGCCGATGAAGTCCGGCGAAGGCACTTTCTTCGAGATCGCCGGCTGCTACAACCGCTATCACTGCCCGCTGTCGCGCACCGTCTTTCTGGGCAAGCCGACGCAGGAATTTCTCGACGCCGAAAAGGCGACGCTGGAAGGCATGGAGGCGGGGCTTGCAGCGGCCAAACCCGGCAACACCTGCGAGGACATTGCCAACGCCTTCTTCGCCGTCTTGAAGAAATACGGCATCGTCAAGGATAACCGCACGGGTTATCCGATCGGCCTGTCTTATCCGCCGGACTGGGGCGAACGCACCATGAGCCTGCGCCCTGGCGATCGCACCGAACTCAAGCCCGGCATGACCTTCCATTTCATGACCGGCCTGTGGCTGGAGACGATGGGACTGGAGATCACCGAATCCATCCTGATCACCGAAACCGGTGTAGAGTGCCTGGCCAATGTGCCGCGCAAACTGGTGGTGAAGAATTGAAAACGATGTCCCGCCCATCCCCGATCGCCCCGACCGTCGATTTCGACAAGGATGGCGTGCAACATGGTTTCCTGCGCTTGCCCTACAGTCGCGACGACTCCGCGTGGGGTTCGGTGATGATCCCGATCTGCGTCATCCGCAAGGGCAAGGGGCCGACTGCCCTGCTCACCGGCGGCAATCATGGCGATGAGTATGAAGGTCCGCTGGCGCTGTATGACCTGGCTCGCACGCTCGACCCGAAAGATGTCTCGGGCACCGTCATCATCGTGCCGGCGATGAACTATCCGGCCTTTCGAGCCGGCACCCGCACGTCGCCGATCGACAAGGGCAATATGAACCGCAGTTTCCCGGGAAGGCCGGACGGCACGGTGACGGAAAAGATCGCCGACTACTTTCAACGCGAATTGCTGCCCCGCGCCGACCTCGTCTTCGACTTCCACTCCGGCGGCAGGACGCTGGACTTCGTACCGTTCTGCGCCGCCCACACTTTGTCCGACAGGGCGCTGGAGCAGAAAGCCTTCGACGCGGTCGCGGCATTTTCGGCCCCGTTCTCGATGCGCATGATCGAAATCGACTCCGTCGGCATGTACGACACGGCGGCGGAAGAAATGGGCAAGGTCTTCGTCAGCACCGAGCTTGGCGGCGGCGGCACCTCGCGTGCGCAGACGGTGCGCATTGCACGGCGCGGCATAAGCAATGTGCTGCGTCATGCCGGCATTGTTGAGGGTGCGGTCGAGACAGGCACGACCCAATGGCTGGACATGCCGTCGGGCGATTGCTTCTCCTTCGCCGAGGACGACGGCATGATCGAAACCATGGTCGATCTCGGCGAACCCGTGAAAGAAGGTGCGGTGCTGGCGCGTATCCACTCCACCGGCCGCACCGGCATCGCTCCGCAGGAGATCAAAGCAAAAATGTCCGGCCTGCTGGCGGCGCGGCATTTTCCAGGCCTGGTCAAAGCCGGTGACTGTGCCGCGGTGGTTGGCGCTCTGGTCTCCTGATGTTCGGAGCCAGCGAAATCAATGACCAGCGTGTGTGCTTACATCAGAGCGCGTCGTAAACGGCGTCGATCAAAACTTTGCGGCGTGGATCGAGGTCGTCGAAACCGAGCATACGGTTAGTGACATAGCCGAACCCGACACCGGCGGCGGGATCGGCAAAGCCGATGGCGCCGCCCCAGCCGCTGTGGCCGAACGTTTGCGGCGACGCGCGGCTGGCGTAGGTGGAATCCTCCATCTGATAGCCGGCGGCAAAGGCGGTCGGCAACGCGAAGCTGTCGTCCATGCCGCGAATGCGAGGTCTTGCTGCTTCTTCGACCGCGGTGGAGCCGATCAGAGGCTTGCCCTCCCAAACGCCGCCGGCCGCCATCATGCCGTAGATGCGTGCCAGTGCGTGTGCCGTCGACTGGCCATTGCCGCCCGGCACCTCGGCGGCGCGCCAGGCGCGGTCGTTGGGCGCCGATGCCCGGGGTGTGGGATTCTCGCCTGCGTGGGGAAATGGCGAGGCGCGGACAAACTCGACCCAGTCGGAAGCCTTTGGACCTTCAATCATCTCGGCGACCCTGGGATCCTCGCTGGCTGGCAGACCGACGTGAAAATCAGCGCCAAGCGGGCCTGCGATCTCTTCCGCGATGAAGCGGCCCATGCTTCGCCCATCGACACGGCGCAGCACTTCGCCCGCAAGGTGGCCGTAGGTAAGGGCGTGATAGACACAGCGGCTGCCCGGCTCCCACAGGGGTGACATGGCGGCAAGGGCATCGACAAAAGGCGTCCACGCCAACAGTCCTGCCTCGTCCATCGGCACGGCGAGACCGTTCAGCCCGGCCTGATGCGACATCACGTGATCGAGCGTGATGCGCTCCTTGCCGCCGGCCGCGAACTCCGGCCAGTAGCGCGCAACGGGGGCGGCATAATCGAGCTTGCCGCGTTCCACCAGCATGGCAATGGCCAAGGCCACGACGCCCTTGGTGCAGGACCAGACATTGACCAGCGTGTCCTGCCGCCACGGACGGCTGCGCGCAGCATCCGCATGACCGCCCCACAGATCAACGACTGTCCTGCCTTGGACCACGACCGACACGCCGCCGCCATGCTCCAGCCCTTGCGCGAAACACCTGGCAAAAGCGTCGCGCACACCGGCAAAGCGTGGATCGCAGGTACCCTCGATGTTCATGTGCGACTTCTCATTCGGTTCCTCAACGCGGTGCAGTTTCCGTGGCTGCCCCTGGATTGGCAACCAAGCTCTGGCGGCCAGCACAGAGACATGGTGCCGCAGTCAGTTCCGAGGGCAATGGCGTGCCTGCCAATACGATCTTGCCACCCATGCATCGATCGCACGGCGGGTGACGAGCGCGTCTTCCTTGGAGATACGGTCGGGTTCTGGACGACGCTGACGGTGTGGCCTTCCTTGGTGAGGATGTCGTAGACGCCCTTCCATCCTGTCACTGTCAGCTCGCTATTAAGGATATTGTACATCCTTGTGGATATACGATATCCTTAATTATGAACTGGAAAGTCCTTTCGACACAAGGGACAGACAAATGCCTTGCCGGTCGCCAGGTGCCCTGCCCAACGGGCTAGCCAGGAACGATGAGACTTGCACCGCAACATCGGCTTGTCCAAGGTGGTGCAATGACGGACCTAGCTGTCTTTGCTCGCCGATTTGACCGGAAGGTTACCGCACGATGCCACTCATGAATCGACGATTGGGAGCCAAGACTCTGGCGCGCCCGGCACGACGTCTCGGAGATCTGACTGCGATGCTAGTCCTGATTGCAAGGCCGCTCCTCTTTGGGATTGCGCTCTTGTTGGCTGGTCAGGCACAGGCACAGGCGACCGTCCCGCCTGAAAGAGTCAAGCAGCTGTTCGAGCTTCTCGACGATCCGTCGGTGAAGGCCTGGCTGGCCGAACAACGAAATCAGGACGCGGGATCAACGCCTGCCGAGACAGGAGCTTCGTCGGCCGACGCATCATCCGACGCCGTGGCCCCACCCGGCCAGATGAATACGATGGCATCCTCGACGCTCGATCGGATCAGGCATCATATCGAAAGGATCATGCGGACTTTGCCTCTGCTGCCAGGCCAGTTCGCGCGCGTTCGCGCCGAGACCATGCAGGATATGTCCAGCAAGGGGCCCGTCAGCGTACTTATTCTGATTGCGATGTTCATCGCTGCCGGCCTGGCGCTCACCTGGGCAACGTACAAGGTCACTCGTCCATTTCGTCTTTGGATTATCGCGCAACCGAAGGATACGCCCATCGGGCGAGCCAAGAAGATTGGCGGTCGCGCGCTTTATTCCAACATGCTGCTCGTCTCGTTCGCACTGGGCAGCGCCGGTGCGTTCATGTTGTTCGACTGGCCAATGCTTATCCGCGAAATTGTGCTGACATTTCTGATGGCGGCGGTCGTTACATGGGGTGTGCGCCTGTATGTGATGGCCACGCTCGTCCCTTCCTTCATGAACGTCGAGAACGCCGTCGAGGTTCGCGCTTTGCCGATCACCAACGAAACGGCTGACCATTGGTCCTACTGGCTACCCCGGATCGTCGGCGTCTTCGCCTTCTTTGGCGCCGCGCTTATCCTTTTGCCAGGTCTTGGCATCGATCAGGACGGAATGATGGTCCTGTCCCTGGGCGCCGATTTCGTGCTGCTGGTGCTCTTGCTGCTTGCCATCTGGCGCCGGCCACGAACGCAGCGGGAGGGTGTGCGCCATGGCGGTCACGCGGAAATGACATGGCTGTTGACTGCGTATTTCGTCGTTCTGTTCCTGCAGCGCATCGCCGGCCTTTATACCTACTTCTGGTTTACCTTCGCTGCATTCTTCCTGCCCTTGGCAATCGTGCTGACGCAGCGCGGGGTTAATTTCGTTCTGCGGCCGGGTTCCGAAGATGCCGGTCGGCCCACGATCCCGGCGGTGACGATCGCCGTCATCGATCGCGCAATCCGAATGATTTTCATCCTGGCGGCGGCTTACTTTCTCGCCCGCGTCTGGGGCCTGAACATGCAATCCATGCGCGACAGCGATACGACGACGACATTCATATTGCGCGGCTTGATCAATATCGTTGTCATTGCCCTTGCAGCCGATTTTGGCTGGTCGATCATCAAGGCTTTGATCGAACGAAAGCTGGGCATCGAAGCATCGCACCCTATGATCAGCGACGAGGAGGTCCCGATCCTCGACCCGCAGCAGGCGCGACTGCACACGCTGTTGCCGATCCTCCAGAACATCCTGCTCGCATCGATCATCGTGATGGCGGTGCTTATGATGCTCGCCTCGCTGGGTATCCAGATCGGCCCGCTGATCGCCGGCGCCGGCGTCGTCGGCGTCGCGGTCGGCTTTGGCGCACAAACCATCGTCAAGGACATCATTTCGGGCGTGTTTTTTCTGCTCGATGATGCGTTTCGTGTCGGCGAATATATTTCGTCGGGCAATTACAAGGGTACCGTGGAAAGCTTTTCGCTGCGTTCGGTGAAGCTGCGCCACCATCGCGGTCCGCTGTTCACGATACCTTTCGGTGAGCTCGGGGCAGTCCAGAACCAGAGCCGTGACTGGGTTATCGACAAATTCAACATCACCGTCGGCTATGACACCGATATAGACTTCGCTCGCAAGCTGATCAAGCGAATCGGTCTCGAACTGGCGGAAGATCCCGAGTTCAAAAACTGGGTGCTCGACCCGATCAAGATGCAGGGCGTACAGGAATTCGGCGAGTACGGCATCGTATTGAGGGTCAAGGCCATGACCAGACCCGGAGGCGCCTTCGGCATGAAACGCAAATTCTATGTGCGCCTGCGCCAGGTCTTCAAGGAGCAAGGCATCGAACTGCCATTCCCGACGGTCCACGTCCAAGGGCTGCAGAACACGCATGAGGCAGAGAATGCGCCGTTGGAGATCACACCCGAGTTGCAGATGGCCGTCGCGCAGTCGCACACCAATCGGCGCAGAAAAAAAGCTGGCACAACGGAGTAGGAAAGCTGGGTTCCTCGGTCACAGGGCGGGCCTTCCACCTGGGCGCCGTCAGCTCCAGGGTCGCGGACCATGGAAATAGGCGCACGTGGTCGGCAGCGCTTAATCGGAGGGCGGCCGGGCATTCTTTGTGCTATTTTTGCTACATTGCGTAAATTTGTGGCTTGAATCCAGCCTTTTAGTGTCCACTAAATTGTAAGTTTGTAGACAATTGTGCTTGGGTCGTAGCGCCTTGGAATAACGTGCAGGGGGAATGTTGGGGTGGGTAAAATGAATTCGACAACTATGTGGGCCATATGCAAGCGCCTTGGCCTGCTGACGACGGTTGCCATATTGAGCTGCGGGAATGCTCACGCGCTCACTCTTAAAGAGGCGATGGCGGTCGCGGTGGAGTCCAATCCCGAGATTGGCCAGGCAATCGAAAACCGCGAAGCAATCGAATTCGAACTGCGCCAGGCGAAGGGGCTTTATCTTCCCAGCGTTGACCTGGAAGCGTCGGCGGGGGCTCGCCGCCTCGACAATCCGGACAGGCGCTCACTTTCCATCGAGAATGACACGCTCTATCCAGCTGAAACCGACCTCACGGTTACGCAGACGCTCTACGACAGCGGTGCAAGGCGCGCCGAACTAAACCGCCAGGCCTCGCGCGTCGACGGTGCCTCGTTCCGGGTTCTGGAACGGTCCGAATTCATTGGGCTCTCGGTTGTCCAGGATTATCTCGAAGCCATGTTGCAGGCCTCGATCGTCGCCGAGGCGAAGAAGAACCTCGGATTCCATCAGGGAATTCTCGGCGACATCCGGCAAGGCATTGCCGGCGGCGCGCTGAACGAGGCCGATCGTCAGCAGGCTGAGGAACGGCTGTTCGCCGCCAAGGCCCGTGTGCAGGAAGCCACCGAGGAACTAGAGGCAGCAAAGATCCGGTTCTTCAAGACTGTCGGAAAGCCGCTGACCAGTGCATCGAGGCCGGGCGATGTGTCCGCCGCGCTGCCGAGATCGCTTGACGAAGCAATCGGGTTGGCACGACAGAACAATCCGCGCGTGCATATGGCCAACAGCGATATCGACGCCGCGGCTTCCCTCGTGGATGCCGCACGGGCAAAATTCGGGCCCTCGATCACCGCCGAAGGTGTCGCCCGGGCAGGATCCGACATCGATGGCAGCGACGGCGACACGAGCGACCTTCAGGCAAGGGTCGTGCTGCGCTGGAACCTTTATCGCGGCGGCATCGACAAGGCCAACGAGCAGGAACAAATCCGCCGCACCAGCGAGCAGCGCCTTGTCCTGCACCAGGTCCTGCGCGAGATCGAGGAAGCCGTCCGGACGTCATGGGATCGCCGCTTCCGGCAGGCCGATCTGGCCAAGACGCTGAAGCTTCAGGCCGCCGCCAACGAAAGGCTGGTGGCGTCCTATCGCGAGCAGTTCAAGGTCGGACAGCGCTCGCTGCTCGACGTGCTCGATGCGCAGAACACCAGGTTCAACACAGCGACGCTTGCCGACACCGCGTCCTACGCGTCGCTTTTCGCCCAGTACCGGCTGCTGGCGGCAACCGGACAGTTGCTGAACACCATGGGTCTGCACCCGGCCAAGCAGGCAACCGCCTACGCCAAGGCCGAGTTCAATGCACCGGAAACGGCCGACACCGAAACCTATGCACGCACGCCGTCGGAGCAAAAGAACGATCTGCCTTTTGACATCCTCGCGCCAGTAAGGAAGAAATAGGAAGGCCAAGGTCGAACGATAGTCCTGCGGGCGGATCGTGAACCCACAACCTAAAATCCTGTCCCCAAAGGAGGCCTTCAAGGCCTGCTTTTCAGCTGTTGCAGGCTACCTGGGCAGGCCGAGCGCCGAGACCGTGCTGTTTGCCGGCGTGCCGCTGTCGGATACCCAAATCGATATCGACGCCGTTCGGCATCTTGCCGAACGCATCGGTCTTGAAATCACAGAGTTCAGCCATCGCGACTTTCTTCGCGGACGCATCGACCTCCCCGCCATCCTGTTTCGCGTCAGCCAATTGCCGGTGGCGCTGCTTGCCGAGACAGCGGACGGTGGATTTACCACCGCTCCCCAGGAGGACGGCCGCACAACAATCAGCAAATCCGAACTTGCCGGAAGCTACATAAGCGGCGGCGTTTCCTTCTCGATAACCTATGCCAACGCGGTCGAGGGGATGAGCGTCGGTTCGGCAGCCAAGATTGAGCGGCGACATTGGTTGACCGGAACGATGGGGCCATTCTGGCGCACCTATTCGAAGGTCATCCTGTCGGCGGTATTCATCAATCTGTTGGCTCTTGCCTCGCCGATCTTCACCATGAACGTCTACGACAGGATCTTGCCGAACAAGGCGATATCGACGCTCTGGGTGCTGTCGATCGGGATCGGCGCGGTCATTCTGTTCGACCTGCTCTTGAAGACCGCCAGAGCGTCGCTGATCGACTATGCCGGGCGCAAAGCCGATCTTCGCATTTCCTACATGCTGTTCGAGAAGGTGCTGAACTCGTCCTTGTCGGCACGGCCCGGCTCAACCGGCGAATATGCAAATCGGGTGACGCAGTACGAGTTCGTACGCGAGTTTTTCACGTCGAACACCGTCAGCGTCTTCATCGACACCGCATTCGTCTTCGTCTTTCTTCTTGTAATCTATGCGATAGGCGGCTGGCTGGTCATCATACCGGCCATTGCCTTTGTCGCCTCCGTGATCGTCGGGCTGATCACACAACGGCGTATCGGCAAACGCGTTGCCGCGTCCATGAACGAGGCTTCGCAACGCCAGGCCCTGCTGGTTGAATCCATCTCCACGCTTGAGACCATCAAGTCGTTGCGGGCAGAGGCGTATCTTCTGCGAAAATGGGCAGAGCATTCCAAGAACGCATCAAACACCTCCGAGAAGATCAAGCAGCTTTCGGCTGCCGCCGGCAACATAACGCAGGCCATCCAGCAGTTGGTAACCGTCGCCCTGATCGTGGCCGGCGCTTATGCCTTTTCGGAAGGACATGTCTCCACCGGCGCCATCATCGGCACCGTCATGCTGGCGGGCCGGGCGGTGGCTCCCCTTGGGCAGATCGCTATCACCTTGTCCAGACTTCGTCAGGCAATGCTCTCCTTGCGAATTGTCAATTCGATCATGGCGCAGCCGGAGGATCGGCCGGACACGGTTGGTTTCGTCAACCGCCCCATTCGCAATGGCGCGATGGCGTTCAGGAACGTCGGCTTTGTCTATCCGGGTTCTGAAAACGAAGTTCTGACCAGCGTGAATTTCTCGGTGAAGCCCGGTGAGCGGATCGGCATCATCGGCCGCATAGGCTCGGGAAAGACGACCATGGGTCGGCTGATCGGCAGGCTCTTCCTGCCGACCTCCGGCGAGCTGCTGCTGGACGGCATCGACATCCGCCAATACCACCCGTCGGAGGTTCGCGCCGCGGTCGGTATCGTCGCGCAGGCCAACGATCTGTTTTCGGGCACCATCAAGGAAAATCTCCTGATGGCTTGTCCGGAGGCGACCGATGAACAGATCGTCGAAGCGGCCAAGGCTGCCGGCGTCGACGATTTCGTCTCCCGCCATCCGCGCGGCTACGACATGAATGTCGGCGAGCGCGGCACCAATCTCTCGGGCGGCCAGAGGCAGACAATGGCAATTGCCCGCCTGTTGCTGACCAAACCGAAAATCGTCTTCCTGGACGAGCCGTCCGGCTCGATGGATCTGGCTTCCGAGCGCCAGTTGATCAAGCAGCTCAAGGTGGCCTTCGATCGCAGCACGACGCTGATCGTTTCGACGCACCGCTTCAGCATGCTAGAGTTGGCCGACCGTCTGATTGTCATCGAGCAAGGCAAGATCGTTGCCGATGGACCGAAAGACCAAGTGATACAGGCGCTGCAGAGAACGAGCGCCTGACAGAAACAGACTTGTTGAGTGCATTCAATACGTTGGGGCATGGGAAATGCTTGCCAGGGAAGACCGCCCGCCGCTTTTTGCGTCAGCGTCGATATTCATCATCGGAGCGCTTTTTGCGAGTTCGGTCGCCTGGGCGTCCTTCGCCGAGGTCGATGAAATCGCACGCGGCGACGGCAAGATCATACCCGCGTCGAAGACCCAGATCATCCAGGCCAGCGAGCCCGGCGTTGTTCAGGAAATCGCTGTGAAGATAGGGCAGATCGTCAAGAAGAACGACCTCATCATTCGCCTCGACAACACCTTCAACACCTCAAGCCTTGGCGAGCAGCAGGCCAAGGCGCGGGCGCTGCAGACGCGCATTGCACGGCTCAAATTCGAACAGACCGGCAATCTCGAGGGCGCATTTCCCTGCCCGTCCGAGATCCAGAAGGTCGCGCCGGAAATCTGCGACAACGAGCAGAAACTGCTCATCGCACGCCGCGACAACTTCGAAGTCAAGCTATCGGTTCTCAAGTCGCGCCTCGATCAGCGCGAGAAGGAACTGGATGAGGCCAACGCCAATGCCGATCGCCTCACCAAGAATCTGGCCGTCAGCGACCAGGAGGCGAAGCTGGTCGAGGCGATGGTCAAGAAAGGCCTGATGGCGCGAACCGAGCAACTCCGCGTCGAGCGCGAGCAGACCGAGCTCAATGGTCAGCTGGCACTCGCCGGCGAAACCATCAAGAAAGCCAAGTCGGCCATCACGGAAGCCCAGCTTCAGGTCGATGAACTCGGCCTGCAGCTGCAACAGGAAGCGCTCAGCGACCTGACACAGGCGCTCGCCGACCTCTCGGTGGTGGATGAGACGATACGCGGCGCCACCGACAAGGTGGCGCGAACCGACATACGGTCGCCTGTCGACGGTATCGTCAACACGCTCGACATCAATACGGTCGGCGCCTTCGTCCAGCCCGGTGCCGTCGTCGCGGGCATCGTGCCGACCTCCGAGACCCTACTGGTCGAAGCGCGGGTTTCACCGCGAGACGTCGCCTTCATCCGGCCGGGGCAGGATGCCCTGATCAAGGTGACTGCCTATGATTTCTCGATCTTCGGCGGCATCGAAGGCAAGGTCTCGAACATCACCGCCGACAGCCTGGTCGACCAGAAGACCGGCGAACCCTACTATCAGGTTCGCGTCGCCACCGACAAATCGACGCTGACACGTGACGGCAAGACCTATTCGATCATCCCCGGCATGATCTGTTCGGTCGACATCAAGACCGGACGCAAGACGATCCTCACCTACCTGATGAAGCCTATCAACAAGGCGCGTGAGGAGGCGATGAGTGAGCGGTAGCGCGATCTCCCCTCCTGCCGATCGCGACCGGCTGCTTCCACCGCTGGTGGCAGAGGATTTCGGACTGGAGTTCCGGGTCGTGGCGCGTGGCGGCACGCGCCGCGGCATTCGTCTGGAGAGGGCGTTCTGGACCTCGCTGAAGCAAATGGCCGAAAACCGTAAATGCACGATCGGCATGCTGATCGAAGAGATCGCCGAGAGCCACGCCAACACCGGAAACCTGACATCGGCAATCCGCGTAGCCTGCATGCGTGGACTGGCCGACGAGAACCTAACCTTGCAGAGGCTGGCGTCGATCAAGACCATCAACGCTATTCTGGTCGCCTGTCCCTCGCCGGCCTTTGCCCTGTCATCGTCGAAGAAGATCCTGACCTTCAATGCGCCGTTCCAGCAACTGGTGCGTCGTCAATTGCCGGCGGCGCCGAACGAGGACACGCGCCACGACCTCAAGCTGGCGTTGGACCTCCATGTCGCCGATATATTCGCCAGGCTCGAGGCCAATGGCGAGACGCCGGTCGCCACCGGTTTCGTCATCGGCGCCGGTGACCGCCGCTACCGGGGTCAACTGAACGCGGTGCGGGCGCCGGTGGTCGAGCCGGAACTGCTGATGGCGTTCGTCTTCGGCGGCTAGGGCGCCCAAGACACCCTGACGGCATACTTACTGTTGCAGACCTTCGCCCGGCGCGACCGTCGAAAGGCCGCCCTTGATATCGGCGATTTGCGCGGAGCCGGTCTTTGCGCCATGGATCCATGCGCGGTCGGTGCTGAACGAATACAGCGGCACGTAGCTCGGCAGATCGCTGTCGCGCGAAACGACATTGCTCAGACTGTCGAGAATGAAGACGCCACTGCCGGTGCTGACCGACAGCACGGCATGGAAGAAACCGCGCTTGCGATCCTGCAAGACAACCAGCGACATGCTCTGAGCCGGGATGCCCGCATGCAGCAGCGCCGCCATCTTGAGGATAGCGAAATCCTCGCAGTCCCCTGCCCGGCGCTCGAGGATTTCCGAGGGCTTGGCCCAGTAGTCGAGCTTGCCGTAAACCACGCTGTCCTTCTTGTAGGCGATCGCGCGATTTATACTTGAGTTGACGAAGGACAGCTTGTCGATGAAGCGCTTGTCCCGGGCTGCCTCGACGATCCCGGCAAAGGTGCTGTTCTTGCGCTCGCATGGACTGCCCGCGGTGCACTCGACAATTGCCTTGTAGACAGGCGCCCAGCGCGCCGAGACCGGGAAATTGCGCATCGACAGGGCAACCGAACCGAACACGCCGGGAATGATCGCTGCCGTCTGGATCGGGTCGATCCCGGCGTCGTCCTGCGCGATCGAAGGATCGCGCTTTTCATTAACGGCAACAGGACCATAGCTGCCGAAAATCATGCCGATCCTGTAGGCCGAAACGGGCTGCCAGGGTTGCGGTCGAGCCAGTGAGACGCCGCCGAGACTGGGCGGGGTTCCGACCCTCGCCAGCATTCCAGCGGCAGCCCGGTTATCCACGGCAACGGCGCTTGCGGATGATGGTTGCGGCAGGCTTGCGATGCCCGTTGCCAGCAGGAGCAGCTTGAGCCCGGTTATCCCCGGGGCAGATTTTTCTTTTTTCATAACGCCCACCTTTGACTGTGGACGCTACCGATCTTGTCTCAAATTACTGGAAAGGAAGGTGGATAAATTTTTGCAAAACAGGAACATCCACTTTGCGTAAACTTTTATCCAAATTTATACTTCTGCTTGCCGACCCAGCTCAACTGGTGGATGTCAAACGGACCGCGGCCCAACCAATGTATATCAGGTTATATGTTGGGAGTTTACCACGTCTAAAAAATGCTGAGACAGGCATATCGGCATATATAAAAGCGGTTGCAGGATAGTTGCAAAGCAGAGGCTGTCACTGTCTCTTTCCGGGAAATACCGAAGGGGTTTGGTTATGGCGAACAGTAACGAATTGGACACCGTCTCGAATTCTTGGGACCAGCACTCTCCCAATGAACATGGTGGCTCACCGTCGCAGGCAGGGACGCAGATAGCGCAAGCCGCCCAGCCGGCGCCTGCCGAGCCCGTACCCGTCGATGTCGGCAGCGGCGCGCCCGTCAAGCAAGATGCACCTGCGGAGGCGAAGGCCCCGGCGGCCGCTGCGCCCCACGAATACGTGGCCGACGCCAGCAACGTGGTAAAGCTTCCGGCCGACGTCTCGATCGACAACATCAAGGTCGACGGCCACAACCTCGTGCTCGAACAGGCTGATGGTTCGGTCATCGTGATCAAGGATGGCGCCTTGAACGTGCCGACGTTCATCATTGGCGACGTCGAGGTACCGCGCGTTGCCCTGATCGCCGCGCTCGAGGCCAGCCACGTCGATGTCGCCTTTGGCGCCGACGGCTCCATCTCGGCCGGTCCGGGCGGTTCGAACTCAAGTGCAGGCGGAGACTTTTCGGTTCCCCCCGGCGGCATCGGCGACGGATTCGGTCTTTCGGCGCTGTTGCCCCCGACAGACCTGGCGTTCGGCCAGCCGGATAACCGCGAGTTGTTTCCGAGCCTGCGGCCGGATTCCACACCCTCGATCATCGACCTGACGCCTTCCGTCGATGGCGGCGACACCATCGCCAATGAAAAAGGCCTGCCGGCAAGCTCGGGGTCGGAAGGCTCGGGCGAGGCGCAAGATTCTTCGCCCAACACCGACCAGTCGGAGATCAACACCGGCACCTTCACCATCACCTCGCCCGACGGTGTCGGCTCGCTGACCATTGCCGGCCAGGTGATTTCGGGCGCTGCCCTTGCCAACAGCGCATCGACGCCGATCAACATAACCACGCCGCTCGGCAACACGCTGACCGTCAACGGCTACGACGCCGCGACTGGCCAGGTGAGCTACAGTTACACGCTCGTTCATAGCGCGGCTCACCCCGGCGCGGGGACCGATTCCATCTTCGACGACATGACGGTGACTGTTACCGACACCGACGGAGACGTCTCCCTTCCAGGCACGCTGTCCGTCCAGATCGTCGACGACGTGCCGACGGCATTTGCCGATACCGATGCCGTGGCGGCGGGCTCGTTCGGGCCGGTCGGCGGCAATGTAATCGACGGCAGCGGGTCCGACGGCAATGCGGCGGGCGCCGACACCAAGGGCGCCGATGGCGCGGCGGTGGTTGGCGTCGCGGCTGGTAACACCAATGCCGATGTCGACGACGCGGCCACGGTTGGCACGCTGATCCAGGGCACCTACGGCAAGCTGACGCTGGCTGCCGACGGTTCGTACAGCTATGTTCGCGATGCCGGCACGTCCGGTGGCGTCAACGACGTCTTCACCTACACCATCAAGGACGGCGACGGCGACCTTTCGCACACCACGCTGACCATCTCGATCGGCGATGGAACGCCGACCGTATCGATCCCGGTGGCGGGCGGCGCCGACACGACGGTCTACGAGGCCGGCCTGCCGGCACGCGCCGGCGAGCCCGAGGGCTCGGACGAGCCTGCGACCTCGGAAACGACCTCGGGCACGATCGGCTTCACGTCGCCGGACGGCCTGACGACAGTGTCGCTGGGCGGCCATGTACTGACCGGTATCCCGACGGCGTTCGCCGACGGGACGACAGGCACGCTGACGGCAAGCTATGTCTACAATCCGGCGACCGGCCTCGGCACGATCAGCTACTCCTACACGCTCATCGACAACACGCTGACCGATCCGTCCAGCACCAGCTTCGCGGTCGTCG
>NZ_JBFUEG010000012.1:0-165148 GCF_056404315.1 Mesorhizobium sp. P2_D6
CGTCCAGCCACGTCCAGCCAATCCTTAGAAACATCAACTCCACAAATGATCCTGTTCACGGTAACCTGCCTTGTGCGTACGGTTGGAACCAAGCGACTGTTCGGTCGTGCGTGACGAAGGCGAAGATCCCAAGCTCTCCCGCGGCTGTAACCTCAGGTGGTACGGGCGACTTCGCCAAGCCAAGGTCCGGGCGGCCGCCCGGACCTTGGCTCAATCGCTTCAATCCCACGAAATCTCTCTCGTGTAGATACAAGGTGGCCGCGTAGGGGACGGAGAGGGGGGCTGGCGCTGCCCTACGCGATTGCCATCGCCCCAGGCGAGTTTGCTGACCCAGACCGCCCCCTACTTCAACGAAATCGCCATCCCGCTGAGATCCGCATTCACCTGCAGCCCCACCTGCCGGCCCGTGAGCTCGAGCTGGGCGCCCTTGTCGTTGGTCATGACGATCACCTGCGCGCCCTTGCCGAGCGCGCCGCCACCGCCCGCCGCACCGTAAACCCCGGTCGCATCGCGGACCCTGCGGATGTGGCGCACGGTGCCGCGGAAATAGGTCTTGGAAACGCCGAAGGCGAAACCGCCCGAGACGCCGCCGATCGAGATCGGATAGGTGCGGCCATGGAAGGTCAGCGTGCCCTCGCCGCCGGAGCCGCCGACGAAGAAGGCCGCCTTGTAAACGGCAAAGCGGATCGTGCCGCTATCGGCATGCGCGGCACTGGCAACGCTGGCGGCAACAGTGGCGATGGCCGCAACCGCAAGCGAACGAAAGCTGGATGAGATGGTCATGATGAGAGCTCCACAAGAGCGCCGCTCACCCAACAGGCAGGGCTCGTCGGCGTCGAATCAAACTTGAACAATTTAGCGTGTGGTTTGGTTCCAGACCGGCGAGGAGAAGCCGCCACAGCACGAGGGCCTGCATATGTCGATTGCCACGCCGGAGGTACCAGCCACCCGAAGCGCACCCCTGTTTAGGCGATCTGCCGTTCGTGACAGTAGCGTATCTGCGGATTGTTGAGCAGCGTTAGGGCAGCGCTATTTTCTTTTACCCCTCTTAAGCACCCTCCGCAGCATCAGCTTCAGCCGCCTCACCTGGTATTGGCGCCGCAACGTCGCCAGGGCCGCGCGGTGGGCGGCATCGATAGCAGCCAGCGAGTCCGGCGCGCTCACCTGCGGCAGCGCGAGCAGCGCGCCGGCGTGAAGGTCGGCAAAAGGCTTGGGGTCGTAGCTGGCGAACGGCGTCGGCGGGTCGCTGAGCACGGTGGGGTTGCTGTTGATCTCGAACACCACCAGCCTGCCGTCCACGAAGGTGTAGTCGATGCGTCCATACTGCATGCGCGCCTTTTCGAAGACCTGCATGACCGTATCGGCATGCGGATTGGCCGCAATATAGTCCCGGATTTCCTCGATATGCGCCGGCAGCAACTGCCCAACCGGGTTCTTGACGAACCAGGATTTCGACATGGCACAATGCTGGCCATAGATAGTGTTGCCGACCCGAAAGGCCGCGAATTTCCGGTAGTAGCCGTCCGCCCAGGGCGTGCCGATCATCTCCACCACCATTGGCCGCGCCAGATTGCAGCCGTCCAGCCGGGCAATCGCCGCGTCCAGCGCCGGGCGGCCGTGCAGCAGCGGCGGCTCATCGTAAAGGGCGCCCGCCTCGTCACGGATGAAAACGGGATAGCGTATCGGGTCTTCTAGCTGGTGCGGCCTGAACACACGAAAAGAGTTGCTGCCGTCGGCGTGAAGCAGGCGCAGCAGGTCGAAGCGCTGCAGACTGGCGGTCGGGTGATTGAGCTGCGTCAGGTCCGTCTCGTCTGCCAGTTCGGCGCTGATGCCGGCTGCGCGCTTCAATTCCTCTGATGTCAGCCGGTCCATGTCGGACCAGATGACCACGCCGACGCGAACACCGCGCAGCAGCCCGGCATCCTCATAGCGCACCAGCCGGAGCGACGCCTGCAGGTCGGTCCGGTGATAAAGAAGCACCACTGCCTGGGTGTAGGCGTGCTCGCTATGCGCCACATAAAATATCATGCGATCCCATTATCCGTATGTAATTGCAAAGGGGAACCGTGATGATTAGAGAGATTTGGGGAAACCGTGAAATGGTTCTCATTTCGGCATTGCCTCAGACAGGAGATAGAACTGGTTGGCGTTTCCGTGAAGCTGCAAACCGCATTGGCAAGAAACTGCCATGTGCCACTAAAGCGCCAGAAGTCGAGGCAGCCGACAGATGAATTCAGAAAATGTTGCGGTACCCATCCGCCAGTTAGACATGGAAGACATGCCGTTGCTGATGGAGCTTGAGGCTGCCGCCTGGGCCGCCCCGCTGCAGGCGAGCGAAACAACCATCCGCCACCGGCTGGCACTCGGACATACCATGTTCGGAGCAATCGACGGCGATGTGCTTGCCGGCACCATCTGCTTTACCGAGACCAGCCAGGACCCCTTGGTGCGCGCCGATTTCCCGGCAAATTTCGATGCCTATGCGTCGCTGCCGCGCAGCGAGCCGGTCCACGCTCTTTACGCCTACAATCTGTGCGTCCGGCCCAGCCATCGCGGCTCCAACACGGCAATCCGGCTGCTGAAGGAGATGGAGCGCCACGGCCACCGCCTCGGCGCCCGCTGGCTGATCGGCGATGGCCGCTGCTCGTCCTATGCCGGCTCCCCGGCCGACGGCGATGACCATGTCAAGGCTGACCCGAGGTTCCGCGCCACCATCGACCTTTGGAACGAGACCGGCACAAGACCGCCGCTGGAAGAAATCATCCGGGATCCGCTGCTACGCCTGCATTATCGCGCCCTTGAATGCGAGTTCCTCTATGTCATGCCGGATTTCTTCCCGCAGGACCCAGCATCAGGGGGATTTCGGGTCATTTCAGCCAAGGATCTCAGGAAATGAGATGCGAGCCGTCATGACAGCTCCGCATTTCGATCCGTTCGCGCTCGGCGACGACCCTTTTCCGCATTTTACCCGCATGCGCGCCGCCGGCGGAATCGCGCGCGGCATCGCGCCCTATCCAGAGCTTGCCGACGCGCACTACGTGTTCAGCCATGAGCTGGTGTCGGGCGCGCTGAAGCATCCCGCTCTCCTGCAGGCTCCGCCGGGCAAATATGAGGAGGTCCGCTGCAAGCTCGTCGACCAGGCTCCGATGGCTCTGCTCAGCCGCTCGGTGCTGCTTTCCGACCCGCCGCAGCATGGCGCCTTGCGCCGGCCGGTGGCCGGCTTTTCTCGCGGCCAGCGATCGAGGCGCTGACGCAGGGCCTGCGTGCGCTGAGCCGCGACCTGGTAGAGCGGGCGCTGGTGGACGGTCGCGTCGACGCCGTTTCCGGTCTCGCCGTGCCAGTGTCCTTCTGGCTGCTGCAGGAAATCCTCGGCATCGAGATCGAGGACCCCTGGGCACTGAAATCGATGACCTGCTGTATGGCCACCGCCTTCGACTTGCGGAAAGAGCAGCCGGGGCCGGCAAGCGCCGAGGCCTACCGCCAATGCCGGGCTTTTGTCGAGGAGCGGCTGGCTCGCGACGCCTACCGGCCGGACGGAATGGTCGCCGGCATGGTGCGCGAAGTGACGGAAGGCCGCTGGTTGCGCGAGGACATGGTGGCCAACATCGTCTTCATGCTGTTTGCCGGACAGGAAACCGTCGTCGACGCTCTCGGCAACGCAATCGTCGCGCTGGATCGCTTCCTCGAGCAGCGTGCGCTGCTCGAGCGCGGCGTTGTCGACTGGAGCAGCGCGGCGGCCGAACTGCTGCGCTATGGCGCCTCGGTGCAATACGCTGTTGCCCGCATCGCGGCTGAAGATATCGACCTCGGCGAGGTCAGGATTGCAGCCGGTGAAGCGGTCGTACCGGTGCTCGGCAGTGGCAACCGCGATGATGCCGTCTTCCCGGATGGCGACCGGCTGGACCTCACGCGCCGGCCGGCCATGTCGATGACGTTCGGCACCGGCCTGCATGTCTGCCTCGGCCAGCATATTGCCCGCATCGAGATCGCGGCAATGATCGAAGCCCTGTTCACCCGTGCGCCCGGCTGGCGGCTCAATGCCGCAAATGCCGAGCGCCGCGCTTCGATGTCGTTTCACGGCATGAGCACGGCGCCGCTTGTGCTAAACTAGCCGCGCTGCCCAAACAGCGGCCGCGTCTGGTCGATGACTGCCGGGTCGAGCGATCCGACGATTTCCGCGACCTTCGCTCGCAACGTGGCGACCGTCGCGTCGTCGAGCTGATCGAGAATATCGTTCTGATCTCTCGACGCCCCATACTCTTCGAGCGACGGCGCCTCGCTCGAAGGTGTGAACCCCCCGCCGCGGGCGTGCTTGTCAATCAATTCCTGTCTCGATTTCACGGCATAGTGGCGGATCCAGCCAATCTTCCATTCCATCGGCATGGCGGCCGGGTGCTTGTCGAGCGTCATGCCGTCGACCAGTGTCCTGCGCAGAGAGATTCGGAAGCCATGCGGGTGCGGCATGAACTGCTTCGGATCCCGCAGCGCCTTGCGCAGGACCGACGAGACGCGGGCAAACGACTTCTTCCAGCGCGCGGTCGGGGCGTCATGAGTGCCGCGCCTTTGGAAGCGCACCGTCACAAGTTCGTCGTCGTAGGCCTCCTTGCCGTCGCTCCCGAAATTCACCCACCGAAAGGCGACGCTGCGTACGCCGGGCCGGCTCAACAGCGAACGGACCAGTTCCGCTCCGCTCCAGGGCGGTCCGTCGAGGGGTTCTAGGAACTCGTCGGCGTCCATGAAGCCGAGATAGCGGTACCCGTGCAGCAATGCCTGCCAGTAAAGATAGGAATAGGCCCGCCGCTGCGGCAGCACCGTATCGTGTCGCCAGTCGACCAGCCGGATCCAGCCGGCATCACGCAACGCCAAAAGTACTGCTGTCTGCGGTCCCGCGGTGCAGTTGTCGGCGATCATCAGGTCGAAGCCGTGCAGCTTGTGCCACGCGACCCACTCGATCACATAGGGCTGCTCCAGCTTCATGATCGCGCAGATCACCGGCCTGCTGACGGAAAAAGGAATTCTCATCGCAACGCTTTCCCTGCTCCTTCGGCTAGCGCCCAAGGCTCGACCCGCCGGAACGGAATCGCATCGCCATAGAAGGCCGCAAGTTGTTCGGAAGAGCCCGTCCAGTCACCCATCTCGAACTGGTGGAACCGATAGCGTGCGTCGTCAACCGGAAGCAGGTCGATATCCGGCCTGACGCGCGGGTCTAAGATGCCGGCCACCGGAAGATCAATCGTCCGCGCCGAGGACAGCCAACCGGCTAGCCAGGAGAAGCTGCTGACCCCCGCGACGAGATGACTCGCCCGCCGCAGCGTCTCGAAATCCGTCAATGGCGACATCTTCGGCGTGAATAAAGCATCGGGAAAGCGCCGACGCAGGCGCCGACAATAATCGTTGTCGTCATGGGTCTGACCGACGAAGACCGGTTTGCGCCCGCTATCCCCGATGAGCGTCTCAAAGAACCCGAATGGCATCGGGCAGTAGTTGCGGTGGAAGCCCTCCAGGATGTCGCCGGCCCGCACATGGATGACGAGAAAATCGTCGCCGTAGGTCGGCGCGTCGATCGCGCGTCCGTCAAACAGCCGGGAAACCTCATCCCGGTCATAATAGCCCAACCTTTGCGCAAAGCCCTTGAAGCGGATGCTCCGCGCCCGTTTTTCGCGGAACGTCGCGGCAGTCCCGTCGAGATCGTAGCGGTGATAGCCATCGACCCGAAGCAGCCGGTATTTCCACAACAAAGGCGGCCGCACCCTGACAATGGACCATTCCGGCAAGTCTACGTTGCAGACATAGCCACCGGGTATGCGCTTGGCCAGCGCATGGCAAAACATGTATTGGAACATTCTGTTCGCGAGGCCACCGAACGGTTGCATCACGATGGGCACGTGCCGCATTGGACCCCTTTCGCGAAGGACGGCCATTGTTAGCCGAGCGAATATTCTTTCAGGATCGCTCCGTCCAGAACAGTTTCAGGAAAGCTGCCCGCAGAGGGCAAATCGCATAGGGCGCTCCCCCTCTGTGGCCGCGCAGCGGCCAGAGAGGGGGCTGGCGCTGCCATGCGCTACTGCCCTGAGGCATAGTGGACCAGCCCTACGGATATTTCGCCGGCTTTGGTGCGTAGATTTGCGGATCGAAATCCAGACCCTTCGGCAGCGGCAGGCTCGAGCACTGCAGATGCACCTGGCGGGCAAGCAGCCTTCGCTGCTGCTGCTGATGTTCCTTGGCTGCCGCGACGAGGCCCATGCTGTACGGCCCAAGCAGCACGCCGAAGCCCCATCCCGGCTGCCCCTTCTCGCGTGCATCGTAGTTCATGGCATCGGTGCGGGCCTGCTGGCATTCCGGCGTCGCCCATTTCGGATCCTGCGGCGACAGCGAGGCTCCGTATTGGACCGGAGAACTCACGCATCCTGCCACTGTCGCGGTCAACGCGACGACCACTGCAATCCTCATCCGCAAGCCCCTCCTAATTTAGGGCGGCGACTACAGGATGATTCGAGCCGCAAAAAGGCAGCTTCGGCGTGCGGATTTCGCACAGCCGCTCAGCCCAAAAGCTTGCGCGCCGTGCGCATGAAGATTTTCGAGCCGATCGGGATCAGGTCGTCGGGAAAATCATAGTCGGGATTGTGCAGCGAAGGGGTGCGCTCGCCGGCGCCGAGGAAGAACATCGCCGACTTCGCCTTGTGGCCGAAAATGCCGAAATCTTCCGAAGCGCGCATCGGCAGGGCCTCCTCGCTGCGCGCGACCCCTTCCTCGTCCAGCGCGCGGTTGAGATGCTCCACCGCGTCCGGTGCATTGACGCTGGCGACGAAGATCTCGTGGTAATCGCAGCGGACCGACAGGCGATGCTCGACCGCGATCCTGGCGGCAAGCACTTCAGCGGCCGCGACCAGTTCCGCCATGCGCTCGTCGCGCCTTGTGCGCAGCGTCGCCCAGACCTCGGCGTGGGCGGGCGCGATGCCGAACACGGCCTCGCCCATCGTCGCATGGGTGACGGTCACCATGCTGAAATCGTCATCGGCAAAGGTGCCGCGCCCGAGCGCCGGCAGCGCGGGCATCAGCTGGCTGATTGCCGGCATCGGCGACACGCCGGTTTCCGGCATGGACGAATGCGCGGTCTTGCCCTCCAGCACGATGCGGATGCCGCGCGAGGCGCAGTTGACCACGCCGGGTTTCAGCCGCACCTCGCCGAACGGCACGCCCGGCAGATTGTGCAGCGAGAAGGCGAAATCCGGCGCGATCTCGGCAAAGCGCGGATCGGCGACGACGCCGGCAGCACCATTGCCGGTCTCCTCCGCCGGCTGGAACATCAAGACTACACGGCCACGCGCCGGCCTCTCGCGCCCAAGCTGGCGACCGAGTGCGGCGAGGATCGCGGTATGGCCGTCATGGCCGCACATATGCGATTTTCCCGGCACTTGCGAGGCATGGTCGACGCCCGAAAGCTCCTCGATCGGCAGTGCGTCGAGCTCCGAGCGGAACAGCACTGTCGGCCCTGCGTTGCCGCTGTCATAGACCGCCGCGACACCATGGCCGCCGAGGCCGGTCAGCACCTTGTCCGGACCGGTATCGGCGAGGAAGGCGACGACTTCCTTGGCCGTCCTTTCCTCTTCGTTCGAGATTTCCGGCTGCCGGTGCAGCTTGCGCCGCCACGCCGTCAGCTCGACGATGTCTCGATTGGTCAGGGTCATGGTCTGGGCTCCGCTTGGCTTGCCGGCACTCAAACACGATAGGGTTTTTCTCGCGCCGTGCCATGCCGATCAATTCCGCTAGTCCATCCGTATGTCATCGTTGCGCTGTGGTCATCAATCTCATCTCCGACATCCTGCGGCCGCTCCTGACGAGTATGACGCGCACGCCTGTGCCAAACCGTAGATATCAGCGACAATAGCCAAATCCAGCCGAGGAGCGGTTTCCGGGAATACAATGGCCAGGCGGTTTGCGTTTCTTTTGGTTCGCGACTTCACGCTGTCGCCGCTGTCGCTGTTCATCGACACGCTGCGGCTGGCCGGCGATGAGGGCGACCGCAGCCGCAGGATCGAGTTCGACTGGGAGATCGTCGGCGAACGCGGCCTGCCGATCCGGGCGAGCTGCGGTGTCGAACTGCTGCCGACCAAGGCGATGGGCA
Organism: Mesorhizobium sp. P2_D6; assembly: GCF_056404315.1. NCBI lineage: Bacteria > Pseudomonadati > Pseudomonadota > Alphaproteobacteria > Hyphomicrobiales > Phyllobacteriaceae > Mesorhizobium > Mesorhizobium sp. P2_D6. The sequence goes on from NZ_JBFUEG010000012.1 coordinate 8,126, forward strand.
ATCCGGAGGAGTTCGACAATGTCGTCGTGGTCGGCGGCCTGCTCGACACCAACCGCAGCCTGAGCTCCGAAAAGGAGGCCTTCCTGTTGCGGGCCGCCGAAAAGGGCGTGCCGCTGACGGCACTCTGCACCGGCAGCTTCGTGCTCGCGCGCTACGGCCTGCTCGACGGCTACAGCGCCGCCGTGAGTTGGTTCCACATCAAGGATTTCCGCAACCAGTTCCCTGACGTGAACGCCCATGCCGACAGCCTGTTTTCCGTCGACCGCGGCCGTTCGACCTGCGCCGGCGGCACCGGTGCGGCCGACCTTGCCGGCCATTTCGTCTCGCAGTTCATCGGCCGCAAGGCGGCGGAAAAAGCCGCCAAGATCCTGGTGCTCGACCGCATCCGCTCGAGCCGGGACGTGCAGCCCGTCGGCGACCTCTTTCCCGCGGCGTCGAGCCGCGCCGTGAAGCGGGCCCTGCTGCTGATGGAAAGCAATCTCCAGGAGACGCTGTCGGTCGCCGAGATCGCGAGCCGGCTGAATTTATCGCGGCGCCAGCTCGAGCGGCTGTTCGGCGCCGAGCTCGGCATCGGCCCGATGGCGGCCTATCTTGCGCTGCGCGTGCATCAAGCGAAGTCGCTGCTGGAAGGGAGCGACTTGGCGATCGGCGACATCGCCTACCGCTGCGGCTTTCCCAATGCTGGCCATTTCAGCCGCGTCTTCCGCCAGCAGACCGGCATCACGCCAACCCATCTCAGGCATCCCGGCCGAATGTCCGGTGTCTCTGCCGGTAGCAGCGGCCCATAGGCGCATGTTCAGAACTATGCCGTGTCAGATTTCCAGATGCGATCCCAGCACCGGTATGATAATATCATACCAACTCTGATAGGAGCACAACCATGTCCGCAACTGAAAAACGCACCTTCAGTTTGCCGGCCGAGCAGGCCGCTTTTATCGACCAGCTCGTTCAGTCGGGCACATACGCGACCAGCAGTGAAGTGATCCGCGCCGGTCTTCGCGCATTGCAGGAACGCGACGCCGCCGTGGAGCGCTGGCTGCGCGAGGAGGTCGTGCCGACCTATGACAGGTGGAAGGCAGACCCCTCCCAGGCCATCCCGGCCGACCAGGTTTTTGACAGCATCCGCGCCCATCACGCCCGCCTCAAGGGGGACGTGTGAAGCGCCGGCATGTTGTCTTTTTGCCGGAAGCCCAGGCGGACCTGCTATGGATATACGATGCGGTCGCTCATGCGTCCGGCAACCTCACTGCCATTCGCTACATCGAGCGGATCGAGCGATTTTGCCTGGGTCTTGACTACGCCTCGGAACGTGGAACCCGAAGGGATGACGTGCGGCCGGGGCTTCGCATCGTTGGTTTCGAGCGGCTGACTGTGGCCTTCGCCATAAGCGACGATCAGGTGGTGATTCTCCGGGTGTTTTACGGTGGCGCCAACTGGGAGGACGATCTGGCTCCTACCGCTCCCTGAACGCCCGCGCGAACGAATCCAGCATCGGCCGCGCCAGATATTCGAAGAAGGTCCGGTCGCCGGTGCTGATAAACGCCTCGACCGGCGTTCCCGGGTAAAGCTGCCCGGCCTTCACCCCCTGCGGCAGCGTGTCGGTGATCTTCAGCCTGGCGCGGAAATAGGCCTCGTGCGTGGTTTCATCGATCAGCCGGTCGGCGGAGATTTGGGTCACCGTCGCCGGGACCTCGGGCGTGAGGCGCGCGTTGAGGGCCGACAATCTGAGTTTCGCCGGCTGGCCGACGCGAACCAGATCCACGTCCTTCGGCCGCAGCTTCGCGTCGACGATGAGGCCTGACGCGGTGGGCAGGATCTCCATGATCTTCTGCCCCGGCGCAATCACGCTGCCCTTGGAATTATAGGTCGACGACACCACGATACCGGCTGCCGGCGCCTTGATCGTCGTGCGTCCTAGCACCGCCTCAGCCGCTGTGATCTGTTCGCCGATGTCGGCCAGCTTGGTGCGGACCTCGTCGAGCTTGGTCAGCGCGTCCTCGACACGTTGCGTGGTCGCGCGCTCGACCTGCGCCTGGGCTTCGACGATCTGCGTCTTGGTCGCCGCAAGGTCCGCCTCCAGCGCGCCGGCCTGGCCGACCAGATCGGCCTCGCTGCGCAGAAGCTGCGAATATTCGCTGCGGTTGGTGAGGCCCTTGTCGAGCAGCCTGGCCTTGATGCCGAGCTCCTTCTTCACGATGTCGGCCTGTTGCTGGATGGCCAGTTTCTGCGCGTCCAGACCCAGTGCCGACTCGTGATGCATGGCTACGCGCTGCGCAAGGATCGACTGCTCGGACCGGAACCGGGCGAGCCTGGCGTCGAACTCCTTTTGTTGTTCGCGCACCAGATTGTCGAAATCGCTCTGGAACGGCGCGGGTGCTGCATCGGTGATTGGCGCCAGCCTGTCCGATCCGTCGCGCTCCGCTTCCAGCCGCGCAGCACTTGCCCTCAGCGCGATCGACTGTCTGGTCAGCCGGTTGAGGTCGGCCTCGGCCGCCGTGCGGTCGAGGAGGACCAGCGGCTCGCTTTGTTGCACGCGGTCGCCTTCATGCACCAGCAACTGCTCGATGATGCCGCCCTCGGGGTGCTGGATGAGGATGTTGCCGCCAGTCGCCGAGATCGTGCCGGACGTGATCACCGCGCCGGAGAGCGGAGCGCTCGCCGCCCAATAGCCGAAGCAGCCGGCGAAAAGCGCTATGGCCGCGTAGCCAACAACGGCCGTGCGCCGGAAGTCGGTGCGCGGTCGGCTTTCGAAGGCAAGGCTGCTCTGCTGCATCATTGTCTATGATCCGAAGCGGACGCTGTGCGGGCGCGCGGTCGGCACGAACGAGCCCGTCACCACCGCGTTCCCGGCAACGCCCTTGCCGGTCGCCGATTGCCGCAGCACCTCGCTCGCGGGGCCGAAGGCTTCGATCGCGCCGTTGCGAAGCACCATCACGCGGTCGCAGGCCGCCGCGATCGACGGGCGATGCGTGATCACCAGCACCGTGACGCCGGCGCCGCGCGCGGCCGACAGCATCACCTCGAGCGCCGTTTCGCCACTGCCGTCGAGATGGGCGTTGGGCTCGTCCAATATCAGCATGCGTGGATTGCCGTAGAAGGCGCGCGCCAGCCCGATCCGCTGGCGCTCGCCGCCCGACAGCACGGTATGCGATGGGCCGATCATGGTCTGATAGCCATCGCGCAGCGTAAGCACCAATTCATGTGCCTCGGCATGCCTGGCCGCTTCGACGATCGCTGCGTCATCGGCAGCGGGGTCGAAGCGGGCGACGTTTTGCGCGATCGATCCGGGGAAAAGCTCCACCTCCTGCGGGAGATAGCCGATATGCCTTCCAAGCTGGGTTTCGTCCCAGCTCCTCAGGTCGGCGCCGTCGATCCTGACCGCGCCGCCGGTCGGCTGCAGTGCCCCGACAAGCAGTTTCGCCAGCGTCGATTTGCCGGCGCCGCTCGGGCCGACGATCGCCACCGCTTCGCCGGCGCGGATGGCAAAATTCAGCCGCTTGAGGATGGGCTCCGTGCCAAAAGCCGCATTCGGCGCGATGAAGAAAAGATCCTGTACCGAAATCGCACCGGACGGATCGGGCAGAGCAAGCTTGCGCGCTTGCGCCGGTCGCGCCGCAAGCGCGGCGTCCAGCCGCTTCCAGCATCGCCTGGCGTCGACGATCTGCCGCCAGGATCCGATCAATTGGTCGAGCGGCTGCAGCGCGCGCGACGACACCAGCGAGGACGCGAAGATCATGCCGGCGGTCATCTGCCCTTGCAGCACCAGCCACGCGCCGGCGCCGAGGATCGCCAGCTGCAGCATCATGCGCAGCGACCGCGATGTCGCGCTGAAGATCGCGTTGGCGCTTCCGGAACGGTCGTGCAGGGTCAGCGCTTCGGCCACGTGCCGCCCCCAAACCGCGGCGGCATTTTGCACCATGCCCATGGCGCGCAACGTGTCCATGTTGCGGGCAAAGGCCTGCTCCGCCTGGGTGGCCACGGCAGAGCGTTCCGCCGACATGGCATCGTTCCTGCCGATGGCAAGCTGGTTGGCCACGACGAGAAGAAACAGAAGCACGGCGCCGGCGAGCGTCAGCCAGAACAGGACGGGATGGATGAAATAGAGCAAGGCGAGGAAGACGGGCGCAAAGGGCAGGTCGAACAGCACCGCCACGCCGCGTGACCTGATGAAGGCGCAGGCCGCGGCAAGGTCGTTCAGCGGCGACAGCGCGCTGCCGGCATATCTGGCGCCAAGCGAGGCAGAAAATGTCTGCGCACCGAGCTTCTGGTCGACGGTAGCCGCAATACGCTGCGCATAAATGGCGCGGACCGCATCCAGCAGGCCGAGGAAGGCGAGTGCGACGACCGCCATGGCCGAGAGATAAATCAGCGTCTCGACGCTGGAGGAAGGCAGCACCCGGTCATAGACCTGCAGCAGATAGAGCGGGATCACCAGGAGCAGGATGTTGATCAGCAACGAGAAGACGCCGATATCGGCGATGGCGTGCAGGAAGACCGGGCGCAGGCCGGGCCGGATGGCCGCATCCCTGAGCGGCGCGCGGTCGCGCGACATCTAGACCGCGTGCTCCCCTGTTGCGCTCAGATGGCTTTGCTGCACATCGTCCAGCGTGTAGGCGCGGATATAGTCGATCTTCATCTGGGCGGTCGTCGCCAGATGGTCGGGTGGCGCGCCGGCTTGACCGCCGATCGCAAGGTCGACCAGCATATACATGGGCTTGTTCATATCGGACGGCGTCGCCGCTTCCGAGACCTGTACGCCATCATAGGTCCAGACCAGCTTGTCCGGCGTCCACAACAGGCCATAGGTGTGATAGCCATCGGTGTTCGAGACATTCACCGTCGACCCGACCGTGGTGTGCTGCCCCGTCTCATTCGTGTGCGCGGTCATCAGAAGCTGGTTCGGGTTCTGGCCGTACGTTTCCACGACGTCCAGCTCCGGCGGCCATGAGCCGTCTTCCGGCAACAGCCAGAAAGCCGGCCAGGCCCCGGTGTTTTCGGGCAGGTCGGCCCGCATTTCGAAATAGCCATAGGTCTGCGAGAAGGAGTCGTGTGTGGTCAGGAGCCCGGAGGTGTATTCGTAATTGTTGATCAGCGGCTTGATGTCCGCCGGCGTCTGCGCCGCGGTGATGGTGAGAACGCCGCTTGCCACACTGAACGGATGAACCGAGCTCGTTGGCGCGTAATTGGCGTCGATATACCACTGCAGCTCGTTGTTCTGGGTCAACGTGCTGCCGTTCGGCGCGCCCCACCAGAAGTTGGAATCCCAGGTGCCGCTCTGGCCGTTCCACAGGCTCAGCGTGTTGAAATCGTCGTTGAAAGACAGTGTCATGCCTGTCTTGTCGATCGGCAGCTCGAACTGGGCGGGCTGAAACTTGTCGATCGTGGTGTTGTTGAACACCAGCACCTCGCTCGAGCCGAGGTTGAGCTGCACGTTCGATCCCAGCTGGACCATATTGGCCTGGACGGCCTCGAACGAAGTGAAGGCGTAGCCGTTGAGGCGCACGGTGTCGGTTGCGTCGAAATCGGAGATCAGGTCGCTGCCGTTGCCCTTGGTGACGATGAAGGTGTCAGCGCCGGCGCCGCCGATCAGCACGTCATTTCCTTTGCCGCCGTCCAGCGTCTGGCTGCCGGAGCCGCCCGTGATGATGTTGTCCAGCGCATTGCCGAAGGCGTAGTGACCACTGCCGGTGACGACGAGGTTTTCGAAATTGGCGGGCAGCTTGTAGCTCATCCAGGTGTCGATCGTGTCGACGCCCGCGCCGTAGGTCTCGACCGCTTTGTTGATCGTCGAATAGAGATGGTAATAATCGTCGCCCGCGCCGCCATACATGGTGACCTTGACGCTGGTGTCGCCCCAGAAGGAATCGTTGCCCGAGGTGCCGTAGAGGTAAGGCGCGCCTCCGGCCGCGGAGAACCAGTGGGTGGAAGCGCCGGTGTAGGGAAGGGCAATCCCCTTGGCGTTCAGGACGGTGGTCATTCGGACACTCCTTGCACGTGGCGCCTTGGTCGCTCGACAACCTTCGAGCGATCACTTCGGATCAACTTTTAGATTAATCGATGGATCCTGGGAATCATCCTATAGTACACGAGGAAGATAGTCACTCAGTCAGGCCGAATATAATAAGATGATCCTAATACAATTTTAAGGAGAGACTTTGCCAATTTTAATAAATATTGCGAAATTTGTGCCAAAATATTAGGCAGAGTGTCAATGATGCAGGCATTCCGTCGCGCCGTGGCTGCACGTCCGAAGCGGCGGCTCGAAATCGCGGGACGGATGGCTGCAAGCAAACGGCCCAAAAAATTTGACAGGCTGTGTCGGACGGGATGAAGTTCACCCGTCCTTGGGGCATCGACCAACGAAACCACAAAGGATACCGAAGACATGCCAAGCACCGTACGTTTGCACCGCGTTCTGACGACCAGCCCGGAGAAGGTCTACCGTGCCTTCACTGAAGCCGATGCACTGGCGAAATGGCTTCCGCCGAACGGTTTTACCTGCACGGTTCATCACTTCGATGCGAAAGTCGGCGGCACTTTCAAGATGTCGTTTCGCAACTTCACCACGGGCGACAGCCACGCCTTCGGTGGTGAATATCTCGAGCTCGTTCCCGGCGAAAGCCTGCGCTACACCGACAGGTTCGACGATCCCAATCTGCCCGGCGAGATCGTGGTGACCGTGACCTTGAAGAAAGTGTCGGTCGGCACGGAACTCAATATCACGCAGGCGGGCATTCCGGACGCCATTCCGGCCGAGGCGTGCTATCTCGGCTGGCAGGAGTCGCTCAGGAACCTGGCAAAGCTCGTGGAACCCGAGATCAATCAGTAGAGCCGCACACCCCATCGCAATCGACGGCGGCGCGGCCCAGCCCGCGCCGCGACAATGCCGAGCCGAGCTCTCATCGCCTCACGGCCCGCTGCAGATCGGCAGCGGCTGCGGCGGCGGTGGCGGGTTGTCCTTCTTGTATTGCGCGATGATCGGCTCGAGGCGCTGGCGCGGCCAGAATTTCGGCTTGCCGATCGCCTTCAGGCAGGACGCGTTCCAGTAGGTGCCGGATTTGCCAACGGCGGCGATGTCGCGCGATTCGGGATAAATGTAGAGCGTCGTCGGGTTGCCCTTCACCATCGAAATGATCTGCTCCGCATCGGCCGGCGACCAGCTGGTGCAGCCATTGCTGCGGCCGCCGGCGTAATCGACCAGCTTGCCGTAGGGCACAAAGCCGTCATGGTCGGCGTAGGAACTGTTCGACTTTTTGCGCAGGCACATGCCGCGCAAGAGCCGCGCCGCATGGCCGCCGATCACACGCTGCCTGGCATTCGCCGTCTCACCCTCGCCGTCGAACTGGATAAAGGTGCGTTGCAGAATCTGATCCTGCTTCGCGCCGACGCGATAGAAACCCTTGAATGACGTCTTTGCCTCGCTGGTCATATAGGCGCCGCCCATCGTCAAGGACGAGTCCAGGGCATTGCCGAAGTTTTTCGCACAGCGTTTCCCGTTGGAGAAATCGACGACGCCCTTCAGATTGCGGCCCCCGCCATGCCCTGACGAAATCGCGCGAAACGACTGTTTGGCTTCGCAGATGACGTAGTAGCGCCGCCCCAACGCACCGCCGCCGAGATCGCCGGGACGCGTGGCGTCCATGGCGAAATAGCAGCCATTGTGGACAGCGCCCTGCGACACCTTCTTCTGATAAAGCGCGCGCGCCCGTTCCAGCACCACTTGAGAGATTTCGCCGTCGCCATCGCCGACATGGGCCTGCAACCAATCCGGTATATCGGAGGGCGCGGCAAACGACCGGGCCGACACCGTGATCGCGATGACAGCGACGGCAAGGATGCCGAGGACAAAGACAGCCAGAGATTTCAACCGCAACCCTCCCGCCCGAACCGTTCTGCGATTCTCAGAAACAATCATAATTCGTCGCGCGCCGATCGGCGAAACACATCTTGTTCAGAACCGCCTACATAGGCGATGAGGCCAGGCTGCCCAAAGCGCCCGCAATCACAGCGCCAAACTGCCCTGCTCCGCCTCCGCGGCATTAGGGTCGCCGGGCGCCGTTGCCCAGGCGAGTTCGACCAGCGTCACCGTGCGGCGGCCGGTGCCGTCGAGCTGGCAGACGATGAGACCCTGCTCCTCGATATAGGTGAGCAGGCGCCTGGCGCGGCGCAGCGAGTGCGAACCGTAGGCGCGCGCGATCGCCGCGTCGCTCGGGCACGGCCAGCCCTCCTTGGCGGCGCGCGCAATCATCATGAACACGCCCTGCATGTCCTCGGGCAGCAGCGAGGCGCGGACGGAAACATCCTGCCAGGCGTCATCGCCTGCCATATCAGCGCCGAGCCCGGCGCGGGCGCGTGTCAGCATGCGGCGGAATTCGGAGAGGTCCGGCACCACCGAAGCGAGGCCCTCGATGCGGCAGCGGACCACGAACTCCTGGTAGAGCACGCCGATGACGCGAAAACCCGCGTCGGGCTGCGCCAGGATGGCGCGCAGGACACGGTCCACCCGCTCTCGGCGCTCGGCCATATCCTCGGCGCTGATCGCCGGTTCCGCCGGTTCGGGGCGGATTTCCAACGCCGCAGACTTGGCCGCCATCAGTTGGTCGAGCAGGTCGGGCGATGCCACCCGGCGCGGTGCGCGCATCGTCTCGGGTGGCGGCGCCGCCAGGATGATCGCACGGGCGTCCTCAAGCGCTGCCTCCGGCATCGCCATCAGCCGTGGCGTTCCGTTGCGCGGGCTTGTCTCGGTCTGGCCTATGCGCACGCCGAGCGGACGGCGCGACAGGGCCGGCCCGAGCGCCATGAAGTGCCCCCGCTCCAGGTCACGGAACGCCTCGGCCTGGCGCCGCTCCATGCCGAGAAGGTCGGCCGCGCGCGCCATGTCGATGTCGAGAAAGGTGCGGCCCATGAGGAAATTTGAGGCTTCCGCCGCGACATTCTTGGCGAGCTTGGCCAGCCGCTGGGTGGCGATGATGCCGGCAAGGCCGCGCTTGCGGCCCCGGCACATCAGATTGGTCATGGCGCCGAGCGAGAGCTTGCGCGCTTCATCGGACACCTCGCCGGCCACCGCCGGGGCGAACAGCTGCGCCTCGTCGACCACCACCAGCATCGGGTACCAGTGCTCGCGGGCGACTTCGAAGAGGCCTCCAAGAAAGGCGGCGGCGCGACGCATCTGGTTCTCGGCGTCGAGCCCTTCGAGATTGAGCACGGTGGAGACGCGGTGGATGCGCGCCCGCTCGCCGGCCGCCTGCAGGCCGCGCTCCGTATGCTCCTCGGCATCGATCACCAGATGGCCGTAATGGTCGCCCAGCGAGACGAAATCGCCTTCGGGATCAATGATGGTCTGCTGTACCCAGGGCGCGCTCTGCTCCAAGAGCCGGCGCAAAAGATGCGATTTGCCGGAGCCGGAATTGCCCTGCACCAGAAGGCGCGTCGCCAGCAGCTCCTCAAGGTCGAGCGCCGCCGGCGCACCCGCCGTCGTCTGTCCCATCTCGATGGCTACGGTCATGTCACGACTCTCCTTGAGGAGAGGGCTTATCAACCTGACCGCAAGCCGTCGAGCGCGCCGAGGCAACAGGCCCGGTGTTCCACACCTATGCTGCCAAAGCGCCACACTTGGCCGGCCTGGTCGGTTGAAAAGCTGGCTAGACCGGCTTCACCGGCGGCAAAAGCGGCGCATCCAGCCCGTCAAAGGGATCGCGCCAGGCGTCGATGGCCTCAAGCCTGCGATACCAGCCCAAGACGGAGGGATAGTCGCCCAGCGGCAGGCCGGCGACATCGTTGAAGGGCAGGAACGTCGCCATGCGAAAATCGGCATAGGAAAGTGAGCTGCCGACCAGCCACTGCCGTCGGGAAAGCTCGGCCTCGAGAATCCCTGCCGCCCTGCGGAACTCGTCCGTTCCCTCCTCGACCTTGCCCTGGTCGATCGGGCCAATCCCGTAGCGCTGCTTGGTGCCGCGCTCGAAATGCACGGTGTCGCAGGCCCGGACGAAATTCTCCTTGCCCCAGCTCAGCCAGCGGATCATGTCGGGTTGGTCGTCGCCATTGCGCCAGAAATCCGAACCCGCCTCGCGCGACAGCAGGCAGGCTATGGCGTCGGCTTCCCAGAGGCTGCCGCCCAGCCATGCCAATGTCGGCAGGGTAAGATTAGGATTGAGCGGTCGGAACCGCTCGGCCTGCCCCGGCGCCATGGGTGCCGCGAACTCAAACTCGACCTCGACCCTGAGATGACGCGCCGTTGCAACCGCGAGGCGCGGATTGGGATTGCGGCTGAAGTACAGTTTCATGTTCGGGCTGGTTCCTAGACGCTGTTGGCTCGACCTTATCAAACACGCAAACGTGCCCCCTCCGCAATCTGGTCAGACCACGATTCCGCTGGCGGAAATCGCCGTTCGGCGTATCATTCCTGTGGGATAGGGTTCTTGGCAGGAGGAAGCCAATGAACGTTGTAGCAAGCGTACCTGTCATCGATCTGACAGCTCAAAATCTTGTTTCCTCTGCGCTTTCCAAATTCCGCGCCGGCGATACCGTCTCGACCAGGGCGGCGCTCGACGCAATCCGCCGCATGGATCCAGGCTGCGTCGACAGCGACGACGATCTGGTCGAACTGATCGTGATGGCGGCAATTGGTAAGACCATGGCGGTCGTATTCGACCACCGCAAGCAGTGACGCTGGAACGAAACGAGCATTGCGCCGTTTCTGACTTCTTCAAGGTCGAGCAATTCCAGGAAAAGTGTGAGCGGTTTTCCCGGGAAAAGCGCGTAGCGCTTTCCCTTGGGAATTGCGTCAAAACAAAGAGTTGAGTTCCAGGAGTAGCGTCAATGCGCAATGAACAATTCGACGTTCCCGTGACCATCGAAAGCGAAGGCAGCGGCCTGACCGTTACCGGAACGGTCCAGGCAGCCTCCCTGCTGGTCGACGGATGGCCGGACGAAGAGCGTGGGCCAAAATACCGCTCCGCGTTGAAAGCGATGATGGATGCGATGGAGCAGCGCCGAGCGGTTGGCACGGCGCGCCGCGCCTTCACCGCCGCAGCCCGGGAAGCGAACGTGTTCGTCCGCGAAGGCCGGCATTAGCTCCGGGAATAGTCCGGAAAACCCTGCAATACTGCAGCGCGCCTTAGCTTCCGAGGGGATGCGGCATGTAGCCGACGAAGCCGGCAATCTTCCAGCGCCCCGCCACTTTCCTACAGAAATACAGCGTCTGCCACTTCAGCCGGTCGACGCTGCCGTCGGCCTTGGTCACCGAACCGTTGAACTTCTTGTGCAGCACCGCGCGGTCGCCATCGACATCGATGTCGCGCATGTTGGTGACGCGAAACAGGGCTTCGCGCAGCGGCTCGGCGAACTTGGTCGCCGCCGTCTCCTTGGCCTGGCGCAGCCACTCGTCGCGATAGACGGCAAGGCTCGGGAATTGCAGCCGCCAGGCGTCGGCATCGCTCAGGAAATGCGCATGCATGCCGAAAAAACTGTCGGCGATGAAATCATCCTCAACCATCGACCAGTCCTGACCGATGAAGGCGTCGATGTCGCGCCGCACCAGCATTTCCCACAGCGCGTAACGATCGGCATCGCCTTCCGGAAACGGATTCTTGTCGAAGGTCATTTAAAAAATCTCCTGTCGGGAAAATGCGAGGCGCAAGATGCTGGCCGGCCCCCGATAAAGCAACACGCATCTGGAAAAATCTTGCTTTCCCAAAAGCCCCCTATGAGGATCATGGGGAGAGGCGTAGAGCGGTCGGCTGAAACGCAACCGCAGGCGTGATCCGCCAAGTCTGAACAGGAGTTTTCCCTTGCCCAAGCAGTGTTTTGGAACATCCCATGTGCCGCTGTCGCCGGCGGTGCGGGCCGGCGATTTCGTCTACATCTCCGGCCAGGTTCCGGTCGATGCCGACCGCATCGTAGTCAAGGGCGGCATTACCGAGCAGACCGAGCAGGTGCTGCAGAATGTGAAGGCAGCCCTGGCACTGGCCGGCTGCACCATGGACGATGTCGTCAAGACCACGGTCTGGCTTGAGGACGCGCGCGATTTCGGCGCCTTCAACACCGTCTACGCCAAACATTTTCCCAGCAACCCGCCGGCCCGCACCACGGTCGAATCGCGGCTGATGATCGACATCAAGATCGAGGTCGAAGCCGTCGCCTACCGGCCGGTTTGATCAGTAGATAAATACCAGCGGAGGCGCCGATGCAGTTCGATCTCCTGATCAAGGGCGGCCGCCTGATCGATCCGGCCTCCGGCCTGGACGCCGTGCGCGATGTAGCCATCGCCAATGGCCGCGTCGCGGCCATCGAGGCCGCCATCGATGCCGAGCACGCCACGCAGGTCGTCGACGCCCGCGATTGCATCGTCACGCCCGGCCTCACCGATCTGCACAGCCATGTCTATTGGGGCGGTACCTCGCTTGGCGTCGATGCCGACCGCCTGGCGGCCAAGAGCGGCACCACGACCTTCATCGACGCCGGCAGCGCGGGTGCGGGCAATTTCCTCGGCTTTCGCCGCCATGTCATCGAGCGCTCGAAGGTGCGCATCCTGGCCTACGTCAACATCTCCTTTGCCGGCATATTCGGCTTTTCGCAGACGGTGTCGGTCGGCGAATGCAGCGATCTGAGGCTCTGCGAGCCGCGCGAGACGGTGGCGGCGGTGCGCGAGCACGCCGATGTCGTCGTCGGCGTAAAAGTGCGCTCCGGCAAGCATGCCGGCGGCACCAGCGGCATTGCGCCGGTGGACCTCGCGCTCGAAGCCGCCGACCAGGCCGGCCTGCCGCTGATGGCGCATATAGACGAGCCGCCGCCCGGTCGCTCCGAAGTGCTGCCGCGCCTGCGCAAGGGCGATATCCTTACTCACTGCTTCCGCCCATTCCCCAACGCACCGGTCTTCGCCTCTGGCGCCGTGCGGCCGGACATGTATCTGGCGCGCGAACGCGGCGTTATCTTCGACATCGGCCACGGCATGGGCTCGTTCGACTTTGCGGTGGCGAAAGCCATGCTGGCCGAAGGCCTGGCGCCCGACGTCATCTCGAGCGACGTCCATCTCTACTGCGTCGACGGTCCCGCCTTCGACATACTGGTCTGCATGTCGAAGCTGATGGCGCTCGGCATGCCGCTGGTCGACGTGCTGCGCGCCGCCACGCAAAGGCCGGCCGAGGCGATCGCCAGGCCGGAGCTCGGCACGCTGAAAGTGGGCGGCGTCGGCGATGTCGCGGTGCTCAGGCTGCGCCCCGGCCGCTTCACCTTTGTCGATGCCGTCGGCGCAGCACTGATCGCCGATCAGCGGCTCACCTCTGACGGCATCGTTGTCGGTGGTGTCTGGTGGCCGAACGAAGCCGCCGATTTCAATGAGACCGAGAGGTTCGAGCCGCATGCGCCGCATACGCATGTTGAGGTTGCGGCACGGCATTTCGGGCGTGGCTGATTGGCTAATCTCCCCCCTCGTGGGGGAGATGCCCGGCAGGGCAGAGGGGGTCGGTTCGACCGGACGCGATCTGCTTGCGGCGGATGAAGGTCAGCGCTCCACGCGCGGCGACCCCCTCTGGCGCCTTCGGCGACATCTCCCCCTCAAGGGGGGAGATCAGCAGCGCCCGCATTACTCACCGCCCCATAAACTGGCGTTTCAATCCCCTCCATCCGCGCCTTGATCTGCAGCGCCACATATTTCGAATAGAACCGCGACAGCGCCAGGTTGCCGCCGTGGAACCACAGCGCCTCCTGCGCCGTCGGCTTCCACATGTTGCGCAGCTCGCCCTGCCATGGGCCGGGATCGCCCTTGACGCCGGAGCCGAGGCCCCAGCATGGCCCGACCTTGTCGGCGACCTCGCGCGAGACGATCGCCGCCACCGTCTCGTTCATCGACTGATAGCCGGTGCACGAGATGATCGCATCGACCGCCAACTCGCTGCCGTCGTCGAAGGCAATGCCGGTCGGTGTCAGCGATTTGATACCGACGCCGCTTTTCACCTTGATCTCGCCGTTGATGATCAACTCGCAGGCGCCGACATCGATGTAGTAGCCGGAGCCGGTGCGGTAGGCCTTCATCAACAGCCCGGTCTCGTCGTCGCCGAAATCGATGGCGAAGCCTGAAGCGCGCAGCCGGTCGTAGAACGCCGCGTCGCGTTCCTTGATCACCTCGTAGAGGTCCCGCTGGCCCTTGGGCACCAGCGCGAACGGCGTCGAGGCGACGATCATGTCGGCCTTGTCGGTGGTGATGCCGCGCGCCAGGGCCTTCTCGGAAAAGATTTCGAAACCGACTTCCATCAGCGTGTCGGACTTCACCACCGTCGTCGGTGAACGTTGGATCATGGTGACGTCGGCGCCGCTCTCCCAGAGGTCGACGCTGACGTCATGGCCGGAGCTTGCCGCGCCGATGACCGCGACCTTTTTGCCGCGGAATTTCTCGCCGCTCGCATACTGGCTGGAATGCAAGAGCTCGCCCTTGAAAGTCTCGGCGCCGGGCAGCGCGATCTTCCGAGGTGGCCCGTAAGCGCCGGTGGCAAAGACGACGTGCTTCGGCTTCAGCGTGATGTGCCGGCCGACGCGGTCGACCACGACCGTCCACACCTGCTCGGCCTCGTCATAGCTGGCGCTGACGCATCTGGTGGCGACCCAGTAATTGAGCTCCATCACCCTGGTATACATTTCCAGCCAGTCGCCCATCTTGTCCTTGGGCGTGAACACCGGCCAGTTCTCGGGGAATGGAATGTAGGGCAGATGGTCGTACCAGACCGGGTCATGCAGCACGAGCGAGCGGTAGCGGTTGCGCCAGGAATCGCCGGGGCGCGCATTCTTCTCGATGATGATGGTGGGCACGCCGAGCTGCCGCAGCCGCGCGCCGAGCATGATGCCGCCCTGGCCGCCGCCGATGACCAGGCAGTAGGGCTGCACGGTGGCGCCGAGGTCGCGCGCCTCGCGTGCCCGCACCTCCGCCCAGGTCTCCCGCGCCGGATCGGCCTTGTGACGAATACCGAGCGGCCGCGCCGGACCCTTTTGTTCCTCGAACCCCTTGAGCTCGCGCATCGCCGTGAACAGCGTCCGACAGCGGCCCTCCTTGAGGCGCAAGATCCCTTCGCCGCGCGCAACAGACGTTTCGAAGCTGAACCAGGCCTCGACGGTGCCCTCGTCCGACGTCGCTTCGCCAGACAAGGTCCAGTGTGACGGCTTCACCGTCGCCAGCGTTGCCTGCAGCATGTCACGGATGGCGTCGCGGCCTTCCATGGTCGTGATGTTCCAGGTGAAGGTCAGAAGATCGCGCCAGTAGCAGTCCTCGACGAACAGGTTGGCGGCGGCCTCGATGTCGTCCGCTTCCAGCGCGCGCGCAAGGGCGGAAAGCCATGTCGCCGCCTGTTTCGATGGGGCCATGTCGAGCATCTTTTCTTCCCTTGTTTTGCGCTCTCATTGTTTCGAAAGACGGCGCCGCCGCAAGGGGGGCCGCAATATCAAGACATCGGTTTTTGAGCGACCCGGAATCGAGCCTGCTGGCGCGAAATCTTTATAGGAATTTTATATCTTTCCTCCGCGGCCCGTCTCGAACCTTTATGGCGATCGGGTCCATATTCCATTCCGAGCAAAACGCTCCGACCGCCGTGGCCGATCGAGGTACGGCGGATCGTTTTCATGGAATTTCGGGCTCGCCAGTCGCTGGCGCCAAATACAGCAGAAGCAAGGACCAACACAATGGACATTGTCGTCATCGGAATCGACGTTTTGTTTTTCGCTCTTTCCCTCGCCTACATCAAAGCCTGCGACGCTCTTTAAGCGGAAGGATCACATCATGCTTGTCGATTACATCCTCGGTGGCGGCGTGACCTTGTTCCTGCTCGTCTACCTGACATACGCACTCGTTCGCCCAGAACGCTTCTGACGCAAGGCACGGAAAGCTATTCTCATGACTCTCAACGGATGGATACAGATCCTCGTCTATTGCGGGATCGTCGTTTTGCTGGTGAAGCCGCTCGGCGGCTACATGTATCGCGTCTTCAACGGCGATCGCACCTTTCTCTCGCCCATACTTGGCCCGGTTGAACGCGGCCTTTATCGCATATCGGGAACCAGTGAACGCGAGGAGCAGCACTGGACGACCTATTCGGCAGGCATCATCTTCTTCAGTCTCGCCAGCTTCCTGGTGCTGTACTTTCTGCAGCGCCTGCAAGGCGTGCTGCCTTACAATCCGGCGGGCATGACCGCTGTCGAACCCAACCTCGCCTTCAACACCGCCGTCAGCTTCGTCACCAACACCAACTGGCAGAATTACGGCGGCGAAAGCACGATGTCCTATCTTGTGCAGATGGCCGGCCTGACCATGCAGAACTTCATGTCGGCGGCTGTCGGCGTCGCCATTGCGGTGGCGCTGATCCGCGGCTTCGCCCGGCACTCGGTCAAGTCGATCGGCAATTTCTGGGTCGATATGACCCGCTGCACGCTCTACATCCTGCTGCCGCTCTGCATCATGCTCACCCTCGTCTATGTCTGGCTCGGCATGCCGCAGACGCTCGGGCCATATGTCGACGCCACCACGCTGGAAGGCGCCAAGCAGACGCTGGCGCTCGGCCCCGTTGCCTCGCAGGTCGCCATCAAGATGCTCGGCACCAATGGCGGCGGCTTCTTCAACGCCAATGCCGCGCATCCCTTCGAAAACCCGGATGCTATCTCCAACCTGATCCAGATGGTGACGATCTTCGCGCTGGGCGCGGCGCTGACCAACGTCTTCGGTCGCATGGTCGGCAACCAGCGCCAGGGCTGGGCGATCCTGGCCACAATGGGCGTGCTGTTCATCGCCGGCGTCGCCATCTGCTACTGGGCCGAAGCCGCAGGCAATCCGCTGGTTCACGCGCTCGGCATCGACGGCGGCAACATGGAAGGCAAGGAGAGCCGCTTCGGCATCGCCCTTTCCGCGCTGTTCGCCGTCATCACCACGTCCGCCTCCTGCGGCGCGGTCAACGCCATGCATGACAGCTTCACCGCGATCGGCGGCTTGATCCCGATGGTCAACATGCAGCTCGGCGAGGTCATCGTCGGCGGCGTCGGCGCCGGCTTCTACGGCATCATGATGTTCATCATCGTCGCCGTCTTCGTTGCCGGCCTGATGGTCGGCCGCACGCCCGAATATCTCGGCAAGAAGATCGAGGCCAAGGAGGTCAAGATGGCGATGCTCGCCATCCTGTGCCTGCCGCTGGCGATGCTGACCTTCACCGCCATCGCGGTCGTGCTGCCAAGCGCCGTGGCCTCCATGGCCAATGGCGGGCCGCACGGCTTCTCCGAGGTTCTCTATGCCTACACCTCGGCGGCGGCCAACAACGGCTCGGCCTTTGGCGGCCTTTCCGGCAACACGCCCTGGTACAACATCACGCTTGGCATCACCATGTGGGTGGGTCGCTTCTTCGTCATCATCCCGGCGCTCGCCATTGCAGGCTCGCTGGTGGCGAAGAAGACGGTACCTGCTTCCGCCGGCACCTTCCCGACCGATGGTCCGCTGTTCGTCGGCCTGCTCGTCGGCGTCATTCTGATCGTCGTCGGCCTGACCTTCTTCCCGGCACTGGCGATCGGACCGATCGTCGAGCACCTGGCTGCCATCAACGGACAGACCTTCTGAGGCTGGTGATGTCCTGGTTCAACCCCAAGCGCAGGAAGGGCCGGCCGCGAGCCGGCACCGAGGGAGAGGAAACTCCCCCTCCCTTCCCCAGCGTGTCCACCTTTCTCGGCATCGCGGCAGTCATGATCGTGATCTGGCTGCTGGCCTACGGGCCGCCGCACCTTTTCTCGGCATCCGATCGATCGGTGCCGGCCAACATTCCAGATACTGGAGCCACCAAATGAGCCAGTCCAAATCCGCGGTCATCATGGATGCCCGCATACTGTGGCCCGCCATCGGCGGCGCCTTCAGGAAACTCGACCCGCGCACCTTGATCAAGAACCCGGTAATGTTCGTCGTCGCCATCGTCTCACTGCTGACCACGGTCCTGTTCGTCAGGGATCGCTTCACTGGTGGCGGCGATTTCGGCTTCACCCTGCAGATCATCATCTGGCTGTGGTTCACCGTGCTGTTCGCCAACTTCGCCGAAGCCGTTGCCGAAGGCCGCGGCAAGGCGCAGGCCGACTCGCTGCGCAAGGCGCGCACCGAGACGCAGGCCAAGCTGCTTGCCGGCGAGGACCGCTCCAAATTCAAGCTGGTGCCCGGCACCAGCCTGAAGGTCGGCGACATCGTGCTGGTCGAAGCCGGCGACATCATCCCGTCCGACGGCGAAGTGATCGAAGGCGTGGCTTCTGTCAACGAAGCGGCGATCACCGGCGAGTCCGCCCCCGTCATCCGCGAATCCGGCGGCGACCGTTCGGCGGTCACCGGCGGCACCCAGGTTCTGTCCGACTGGATCCGCGTGCGCATATCAGCCGCTTCCGGCCACACCTTCCTCGACCGCATGATCTCGCTGGTCGAGGGTGCTGCCCGCCAGAAGACGCCGAATGAAATCGCGCTCAACATCCTGCTCGTCGGCATGACGCTGATCTTCGTGCTCGCCACCGCGACGATCCCGAGCTTTGCCTCCTATTCCGGCGGCTATATCTCGGTGACCGTGTTGGTGGCGCTGTTTGTCACCTTGATCCCGACCACCATCGGCGCCCTGCTGTCGGCCATCGGCATTGCCGGCATGGACCGCCTGGTGCGCTTCAACGTGCTGGCCATGTCGGGTCGTGCCGTGGAAGCCGCCGGCGACGTCGACACCCTGCTGCTCGACAAGACCGGCACCATCACGCTCGGCAACCGCCAGGCGACCGAGTTCCGCCCGGTCAAGGGTGTCACCGAACAGGAACTGGCCGATGCGGCGCAGCTCGCTTCGCTCGCCGACGAGACGCCTGAGGGACGCTCGATCGTCGTGCTGGCCAAGGAGAAATACGGCATACGCGCCCGTGACATGGCGACATTGCATGCCACCTTCGTGCCCTTCACCGCCCAGACCCGCATGAGCGGCGTCGATGTCGATGGCTCGTCGGTGCGCAAGGGCGCCGTCGATTCGGTTCTTGCCTATGTCAACCAGTCGACATCGGCCACCCATGGCGTGCGCCCCGGCAGCGACACCGTCAAGGATCTCCAGACGATCGCCGATGAGATCGCCAAGTCGGGCGGCACACCGCTGGCGGTCGAGCGTGACGGCCGCCTGCTCGGCGTCGTCCACCTCAAGGACATCGTCAAGGGCGGCATTCGCGAGCGTTTCGCCGAACTGCGCAAGATGGGCATCCGCACCGTGATGATCACCGGCGACAATCCGATGACGGCGGCGGCGATCGCGGCGGAAGCCGGCGTCGACGACTTCCTTGCCCAGGCAACGCCGGAGGACAAGCTGAAGCTGATCCGCGACGAACAGGCCAAGGGCAAGCTGGTCGCCATGTGCGGCGACGGCACCAACGACGCACCCGCCCTTGCCCAGGCCGATGTCGGCGTCGCCATGAACACCGGCACGGTCGCCGCCCGCGAGGCCGGCAACATGGTCGACCTCGACTCTGACCCGACCAAGCTGATCGAGATCGTCGAGATCGGCAAGGCGCTGCTGATGACGCGTGGCTCACTGACGACCTTCTCGATCGCCAACGACGTCGCCAAATACTTCGCCATCATCCCGGCGATGTTCGCCGTCTTCTACGTCGCGCCGGGACAAACCACCGGCCCGCTGCAGGCGCTCAACATCATGCATCTGGCGACACCGCAAAGCGCCATCCTGTCGGCCATCATCTTCAACGCGCTGATCATCATCGCGCTGATCCCGCTGTCGCTGAAAGGCGTCAAGTATCGCGCGATCGGCGCCGGCGCGCTGCTCAGCCGCAACCTGCTGGTCTACGGCCTCGGCGGCATCATCGTCCCCTTCGTCGGCATCAAGGCGATCGACATGATCGTCACCGGCCTCGGCCTCGCTTAAGGAAACACATCCATGCTCACCCAGATACGACCCGCGATCATCATGATCGTCTTCTTCACTGTCCTGACCGGCCTGATCTATCCCCTGGGGATGACCGGAATCGCCCAGGCGCTGTTTCCGCACCAGGCCAATGGCAGCCTAATCGAAAAGGACGGCAAGGTTATCGGTTCCGAGCTGATCGGCCAGGGCTTTGCCGGCGACAAATATTTCCATGGCCGCCCTTCGGCTGCAGGCGACGGCTACAACGCCGCCGCCTCCAGCGGCTCCAACCTCGGCCCGACCAACCCCAAGCTGATCGACCGCATCAAGGGCGATGCCGACAAACTGAAGGCGGAGAATCCGAACCAGCCGGTGCCGATGGATCTGGTGACGACCTCCGGCAGCGGCCTCGACCCCGACATCAGCCCCGAGGCCGCCTACTTCCAGGTCGCCAGGGTGGCCAAGGCCAGGGGCTTCGACGAAGCTAAGGTCAAGGCCCTTGTCGACAGCCATGTCGAAGGCCGCGAACTCGGCTTCCTCGGCGAACCGGTCGTCAATGTGCTGGCGCTCAACCTGGCGCTGGACGATACCAAGTGAGAGACAGTCTTTGAAGCCTAGCGCCGGGGATCGACAGCATCCCCGGCGCCGTTCATGATCGAGCCTGATGCTGGACGACAGAAGCAACGACACCAGACCCTCTCCGGACGCGCTGCTTGAGCATGCGGAACGGGAAGAGCGCGGCCGTTTGCGGATATTTCTCGGTGCCGCCCCCGGTGTCGGCAAGACCTACGAAATGCTAATGGCCGGTCGCGCCAGGCTTGCCGACGGCGTCGACGTGGTGATCGGCATCGTCGAAACCCACGGCCGCAAGGAAACCCAGGCGCTGGTCGAAGGCTACGAGGTCATCCCGCGCCAGAAGGTCAGCTACAAGGACCGCGTGCTGGACGAGATGGACATCGACGCCATCCTCGCCCGCCGTCCGGCGCTGGTGCTTGTCGACGAGCTCGCCCACACCAATGCGCCCGGCAGCCGCCACCCCAAGCGCTATCTCGATGTCCAGGAATTCCTGACCCGCGGCATCGACGTCTACACCACGCTCAACATCCAGCATGTCGAGAGCCTGAACGACGTCGTAGCGCAGATCACTCGCGTACGAGTGCGCGAGACGGTTCCCGACTCCATCATCGACCAGGCTGACGACATCGAGATCATCGATCTCACCCCCGACGACCTGATCAAGCGGTTGAAGGAAGGCAAGGTCTATTTCCCCAACACCGCCCAACGCGCGGTCGAAAACTATTTCTCGCCCGGCAATCTGACGGCGCTTCGCGAACTGGCGCTGCGCCGCACCGCCCAGCGCGTCGATGAGCAGTTGCTCAACCACATGCAGTCGCATGCCATCCAGGGTCCGTGGGCGGCCGGCGAAAGGGTACTTGTCTGCGTAGACTCGCGTCCGGGCGGAGCCTCCCGCATCCGCTATGCGCGCCGGCTGGCCGACCGGCTGCGCGCTCCGTGGACGGCACTCCACGTCGACACGCCGCGTTCGGCCACCATGTCCGAGGAGGACAAGGACCGGCTGGCGACGCTGCTGCGCCTGGCTGAGCAACTCGGCGCCGAGGTGACGACCATTCCGGGCCAGAACGTTGCCCAGGACATCGTCCGCCACGCGACGGCCAACAATTTTACCCACATCGTCATCGGCAGGCCAACCCGGTCGCGCTGGCGCGAGCTGATCGAAGGCTCGCTCACCTACGATCTCATCCGCAATGCCGGCGACATCAGCGTCCATGTCATTTCGGGAACCGAGCGCGGCAACGAGGCGGCCTCGCGGAACGTCAAGGCAGCGGACGAGCAATGGCAGTTCGATGTCTGGCCCTATCTCAAGGCGACGGCCTTCGTTGCCGGCTCGCTCGGTTTCGCCGCCCTGCTCGACCAGTTTCTCGACGTCCGCAATCTTGCGATCATCTTTCTCATCGGCGTGCTGACATCGGCGGTGGCCGGTGGTCTGTGGCCGGCTCTATATGCCTGTGTGGCCAGCGCCGTTGCCTTCAACTTTTTTTTCCTCGAGCCGCGCTACACGCTCACCATCCGGGATCCGGAGAGCATTGTCGCGCTCGCCGTCTTCCTTGTCGTTGCCGTCATCGCCAGCAACCTGACGGCGCGCGTGCAGCGCCAGGCGGTCGCTGCCCGCTCACGCGCCCGGGCGACGGAGGATATCTACCTCTTCTCCAAGAAGCTTGCCGGCGCCGGCACGCTTGACGACGTGCTGTGGGCCACGGCCTTCCAGATCGCCTCGATGCTGAAGCTGCGCGTGGTGCTGCTTTTGCCTGAAGATGGCACGATCACCGTCAAGGCCGGCTATCCACCCGACGACACACTGGCCGAGGCCGACATCGCCGCCGCCCGCTGGGCCTGGGAGCACAACCGTGCCGCCGGCCGTGGCGCCGACACGCTGCCCGGCGCCAAGCGCCTCTATCTGCCCTTGCGGACAGGCCGCACCGCCATCGGCGTCGTAGGCCTCGACAACGACAAGCAAGGGCCGCTGCTGACGCCTGAGCAGCAGCGCCTGCTCGACGCACTGGCCGACCAGGCGGCGGTCGCCATCGAGCGCATTCAGTTGGTCGCCGATGTCGACCGCGCCAATCTGGCGGCCGAGGCCGACCGGCTGCGCTCGGCGCTGCTGACCTCGATCTCCCATGATCTGAAGACGCCGCTTGCGGCCATCATGGGCGCGGCCGGCACGCTGCGGGAATACGCGCCCTCATTGCCCGAGAGCGATCGCGCCGAGCTGCTGACCACCGTGCTCGACGAATCGGAGCGGCTGAACCGCTTCATCGCCAACCTGCTCGACATGACCAAGATCGAGTCCGGCGCCATGGAGCCGAATTTCGCTCTTCACTATGTCGGCGATGTCGTCGGGTCGGCCTTGCAGCGGGCGCGCAAGATCATTGCCGGACACAAGACCGAAGTCGATATTCCGGCCGATCTGCCGATGCTGAAGCTCGACCCCGTCCTGTTCGAGCAGGCGCTGTTCAACCTTCTCGACAATGCCGCAAAATACGCGCCGCCGGGGTCGACCATCCGCGTGCAGGGCTGGGTCGACAATGGCTCCGTCGTGCTGCAGGTCATGGATGAAGGACCGGGCATTCCACCCGCCGACCTGGAGCGGATCTTCGACAGCTTCTACCGGGTGCGCAAACGCGACCAGGTCCAGGCCGGCACCGGGCTCGGCCTGTCGATCTGCCGCGGCTTCATCGAGGCGATGGGCGGCACGATCACGGCGGCGAACCGCAGCGACCGCACGGGCGCGGTCTTCACCATCCGCATGCCGAGGCCGGCACAATCGCCCGGCATCAGCGCGGACGGGCAAACATCTGGTGATCTGGCATGACAAATTCCAACGTCAGCATATTGGTGGTCGATGACGAGCCGCCGATCCGCAAACTGCTGCGCGTCGGCCTCGGCAGCCAGGGCTATGCGGTCAGCGAGGCGCCCAACGCCAGGGCCGCGATCGAGATCGTCGATACGCAAAAGCCGGATCTGATCCTGCTCGATCTCGGCCTGCCCGGCATGGGCGGCCTCGATCTCTTGCGCAAATGGCGCGACGACGGGCTCGACGTCCCCGTGGTCATCCTGTCCAGCCGCACCGACGAGGCCGGCATCGTCGCCGCACTGGAACTGGGCGCCGACGATTACATCACCAAACCGTTCGGCATGAACGAGCTGGTCGCCCGCATCCGCGTGGCGCTGCGCCACAAATTCCAGCAGCAGGGCGAGAAACCGGTCTTCCACACCGGCGATCTCAGCGTCGACCTAGTCAAGCGCATCGTCAAGGTCGAGGGCAAGGAGGTAAAACTCTCGCCGAAGGAATACGACATATTGCGTATTCTGGTGCAGCACGCCGGCAAGGTTCTCACCCACCATTTCCTGCTGAAGCAGGTGTGGGGCGATTCCACCGACGTGCAGTATCTCAGGGTCTATGTCCGCCAGCTCCGGCAGAAGATCGAAAAATCGCCCGACCAGCCGCGCTACATCACCACCGAGACCGGCGTGGGGTATCGGCTGCGCGAGGTCGAGTGACCGGGCGCTCAGTCAGCTGACAATTCCGCGGTCCGGGTCAGTGCGCCGCCGAAGCCGTTGAGCGGGATGGTAAAGCTCACCGCTTGCCCGGTGTCGGCCGCGAAGGCGTCGATCTTCAGCGTCGTCCCTGCCTTGAGCAGTGGTATGACGCTGGCATCGAACGCCACCGGCACCAGGCAACCGACGGCCTGGCAGGTGTTGAACGGCAGGCTGCCATCCAGCTTCTGGTCGTCGATGGTCAGGCTGACGCCCTTGGCCAGCGCCAGACCGAATGGCAGCGCCAGCGTTCCGGCCGCGTCCTCGCCGCTCTTGCTCGACAGCTCTATTGCCAGAAGGCGCTGGTTGGTTTGCTTGTTGAACTGCTGATGCGACAGGCTGCAGGCCTTATTGGTCCCCGTTATCTGGCAATTGACTGTCCATTCGCCATGAGTTTCGGACAGCGCCGACGCGCCGCCAGGCAGTGTCGGGCCAGCGGCAGCGGCGGCAGGTGCTGCCTTGTCGGTCTTGGTCTGCGCGGCGACCGCCGCCGGGCCGAGAATACAGACGCTGCCCAGTAGCGCTGCGAAATATACTTGCCTGCTTTTCATCAATATCTCCCGATTGTGCCTCGAGCCAGCCGCCATTGAGCTCAAGGACCGCGCCCGATAGAGCGTTCAATCGATCTTTTCTGTCAAGTGCGGGCAGGTCGCATCCGCCACTGGCTCCGCCGATTTCGCAACCATGGCAGATCGGGACGAACGCCCTATATAGAAGGAAGGCTATGTCTGTGCGGGAATGAACGAATGTCGACGCTTCGTCTATCGACAATTCTGATGTCGGCGATGCTGGCGGCGGTGACGCTGCCGGGCATGGTGCAATCTGCCTCGGCGCAGGCCGTCAATCCCGGCACAAACCGGCTGATCCAGCAGAACGAGCTGCAGCAGTTGCGCAACAGCCTGCAGCGCCAGCAGTTCCAGCAACAGCAGCAGCAATATCGCGACCAGGACCGCCGGATCGTGCCGCAGCCGCGCCCTGAAGTGCCGGTCGTCAGGCAAGCTTGCCCAATTCAGATCGTCGGCAACCAGATTGTGCGTGTTTGCCGTTGATATCGGTCGCTTGCGATTTACTTAGTCGACTTATCTAATAAAAATGCTTCATTGCCTCGCGGGCATTTTTTGGGGTTTGCAGGCGGCGTGCGGCGGTGCGCTCGTCGACCGGGTTATCAGCAAATGGCGACGACGAAGAAAAAGGCGGTGCGCAAGGCAAGGCGAGGTGAGCGGATTCGCCAGGTCGCCGCCATACCCTTTCGCCTGGACGCTGACGGTAATTTCGAAGTGATGCTGGTGACGTCGCGCACAACGAAGCGCTTCATCGTGCCCAAGGGCTGGCCGATGAAAGGCAAGAGCGGGCGCAAGGCCGCCACCATCGAAGCACGCGAAGAGGCGGGCGTGCTCGGCAGGACCCGCAAGGCGCCGGCCGGCAGCTATTCCTACTGGAAACGATTGGAAAACAGTTTCGTCCGCGTCGACGTCGTCGTCTACCTGCTCGAAGTGTCCGAGGAACTGGCCAACTGGCAAGAGGCCAAGAGCCGCCAGCGCGCCTGGCTCAAGCCGCAAGACGCGGCATTGCTCATCGATGAGCCCGATCTTTCGACATTGATGGCAAACCTGGCGACCACGCAGCCAGCGGCGCCAGACCCGGCCTGAGCCTCACTTGCCCTTGTCGCCTTCAGCGGGAAACGGCCGCACGGGCGTGCCTGTATAGGCCCACAGCCATTCGCGCGGCAGCGGCCCCTTGTTGCGGTCGCTCTGCTGCGACTGCTCCCAGGCATGCGCCAGGATGCCGACCGAGCGCGACAACACGAACAGGCCGCGCGTCAGCGGCGGCGGAAAGCCGAGTTCGCCATAGATGACGGCGGTGGCGCCGTCGATGTTGAGCGGTATCTTCTTGCGCTTGCGCCGCGCCACCTCCGCCTCGACAGCCTCGGCGATGTCGGCGAAGCGTCCGCTGACGACGCCGCGCGCGGCAAAATCGCGGGTCACCTCGATCAGCCGCGGCGCGCGCGGATCGATCGGATGGAAGCGGTGGCCAAACCCCGGCACATAGCCCTTCTCCTCGGCGAAGAAGCGATCGAGCCGCGCCGATACGGCTTCGCTGAGCATCGCGCCCTGGTCTAGCGCCACGGCAATGTCGCCGTAGAAGGACAGCGCCTGTTCGCCCGCGCCGCCATGCACGTCGCCCAGCACGTTGACGGCCGAGGCCATGGCGCTGTTGATGCCGACGCCACAGGTGATGGCCATGCGGGCAATGGCGATCGACGGCGCCTGCGGCCCGTGGTCGACGGCTGCACCCAGCGCAATGCCAAGCAGCGCCGCCTGGTCCTCGCTTGGCAGTTCGCCGCGCAGCATCAGCCAGATGACAGCCGGAAAGCTGACGCGGCCGATCAAATCCTGGATTTCATAGCCGCGCAGCCGGATGGTGCCCGGGCTCATCTCGATGATGCCGGTCTGCCACCATTCCTCACCGCGCTCGCGGCCGGTTTTTTTCTCAAGCTCGCTCACGCGCTTCTCCTGGTGCGCGGCGGCAGGGCGGAAAAAACCTCGTCCATGTGTTCGCCAAGCACAGGCGGCGGCAGGACCGGCAAAGGTGCCGCGCCATCGACCATGAAGCCGCCGCGCACGACGGTTAGCGGCTGCTCCATGCCGGGCAGGCCCCGGAAGCGGGTGGTCATGTCGCGCTCAGTCACCTGGCGCTCGCCCAGCACCTGCGGGATGGTCAGCACCCGGCCCGCCGGCACGCCGGCGCGGTTGAACTTTTCTTCCCAGGCGGCGGCCGAGGCGCTGGCCAGAGCCGTCTCGATCAGCGCCTTCAGCACCGCGCGGTTCTGCTTGCGGGTCTCGCGTTCGGCAAAGCGCGGGTCCGATGCCAGCCCCGGCTGGCCGATCAGCTGGCAGAGCGTGACGAACTGTTCCTGCTTGTTGGCGGCGATGTTGAGCAGGCCGTCGCCGGTGCGGAATGCACCGGAGGGCGCCGCCGTCATGTTCTCGTTGCCCATTGGCTTTGGCTCGACCCCGGCCGTCAGGTAGTTGGACACCGGCCAGCCGAGCGCCGACAGCGTGCATTCGAGCATCGAGACATCGAGAAACGCGCCCTCGCCTGAGGTCTTCTGCTTCACAAGTGCTGCGGCAATGGCAAACGCCCCGACCAGTCCACCCAACGTGTCGGCGACGGGATAACCGACCCGCAAGGGTGCGGTCTCCGGCGTGCCGGTGACGCTCATAATGCCGGAAAGCCCCTGGATGATCTGGTCGTAGGCCGGATTGTCGCGCATCGGCCCGGTCTGGCCGAACCCCGATATGGCGCAATAGACGAGACCGGGGCGAACCTCTTTCAGCTTCTCATAGCCGAGCCCAAGGCGCTCCATCACGCCGGGACGAAAATTCTCGACCAGCGCGTCGGCCGAGGCGACCAGATCGAGGAAACGCTCGCGATCGGCTTCGCTCTTGAGATCGAGAACCACCGATCGTTTGCCGGCGTTCTGCGCCAGGAACGATGCGCCCATGCCGGCTTTGTTGAGCGCCGGCGAGGCGCCGAGTTGGCGCGCCAGATCGCCGCCTTGCGGCGCCTCGACCTTGATGACGTCGGCGCCGAGCAACGCCAGCTGGTAGGCGCAGTAAGGCCCGGCCAGCACATTGGTCAGGTCGAGAACACGGATGCCGGCAAGCAGATCGGTCATGATGCTCCAGATCGCTCAGGCATCGCCCGGCACATGCTCCGGTCCACGCCGGCGCCTATGCTCAATGAAGGCCCAGATATGCGGACCGGCCAGCCCGATGAAGGCGAGGATCAGCAGTACCAGCGACAGCTTGTGGGTGTAGAACACCGACCAGTCGCCGTTCGAGATCGTCATCGCCCGGCGGAACTGGGTTTCGGCGAGCGGCCCCAGGATCATGCCGATAATGACCGGCGCGGTCGGGAAATCGAAGCGCCGCATCAGGAAGCCCGCGGCTCCCAGCAGATACAGGATGACGAGGTCGATCGGCGATTGCGAGATGCCGTAGGTGCCGACGGTGGCGAACACCAGGATGCCGGCATAGAGCTGCGGCGCCGGAATTTTCAGCAACCGCACCCACAGCCCGATCAGCGGCAGGTTGAGGATGACCAGAATGACGTTGGCGATGAACAGGCTGGCGATCAGGCCCCAGACCAGATCGGCCTGCGTCGTCAACAGCAGCGGTCCCGGATTGATGCCGTAGCTCTGGAAGGCCGACAGCATGATCGCGGCCGTTGCCGAGGTCGGCAGACCGAGCGTCAGCATCGGCACCAACACGCCGGCGGCCGAGGCATTGTTGGCGGCTTCGGGTCCGGCGACGCCTTCGATGGCGCCGACCGTGCCGAACTCTTCCTTGTGCTTCGACAGCTTCTTTTCGATGGCATAGGACAGGAAGGTCGGAATTTCGGCGCCGCCGGCCGGCATGGCGCCGATCGGGAAGCCGATGAAGGCGCCGCGCAGCCAAGGCTTCCACGAGCGCCCCCATTCGGCTGACGTCATGTAGAGCGAGCCTTTGAGCGGCACGATCTCGTCCTTGCCGGCATAGCGGCGCGAGGCCATGTAGAGAGTCTCGCCGACGGCAAACAGGCCGACCGCGGCAATGATGACATCGACGCCGTCGAGCAGTTCGTTCGTGCCGAAGGTGAAGCGCGGCTGTCCGGTCTGCAGGTCGACGCCGATCATGCCGATGACAAAGCCGAGGAACAGGCTGGTGAGGCCGCGCACCGACGACGAGCCAAGCACCGCTGACACCGTGATGAAGGCGAGCACCATCAGCGAGAAATATTCGGCCGGCCCGAAAGCCAGCGCGAACTTCACCACCACCGGCGCCAGGAAGGCAACGCCCAGCGTGCCGATGGTACCGGCGACGAAGGAGCCGATCGCCGAGGTCGCCAGGGCCGCGCCGCCACGGCCGGAACGGGCCATCCTGTTGCCTTCCAGCGCTGTGACGATGGTGGCGCTTTCGCCGGGCGTGTTGAGCAGGATCGACGTCGTCGAGCCGCCATACATGGCGCCGTAATAGATGCCGGCGAACAGGATGAAGGAGGCTTCCGGCGCCACCTGGTAGGTGATCGGCAAGAGCAGCGCGATGGTCAGCGCCGGCCCAAGGCCGGGCAGCACGCCGATGGCGGTGCCAAGCGTGGTGCCGACCAGGCACCACAACAGGTTCATGGGTGAGAAAGCGACGGAAAATCCGTGACCGAGATGACCGAGCGTCTCCATGGCGTCAGCCCCTCACTGCGGTGATGATCGCGTCGATCACCGTGTTCAGCTGGTTTTCGATGAAGCCGGCGCCGATGTTGACGCCGAGCGCCCGGGCAAAGCCGAAATAGGCGGCCAGCGCCAGGATCAGGCCGGTCAGCGCATCACGCAGCGTGTGCTTGCTGCCGAAGCCGTAACAGACGAGCACGAACATGATGACGGAGGCGGCGGTGAAGCCGAGCGGCTGGATCAGCACCAGATTTGCCACCAGCCCGGCAACGACGATGCCCATCGCCTTCCAGTCGGTCGGTGTTTCCTTTTCCTCCTGCGGCTGCCAGCCGCCGCGCACCGCGGCCAGGATGAGCAGCAGCGAAAGCACGATCATGCCGGTCATGGTGATGTAGGGAAAGACGGTCGGCCCGACCTTGGAATAGAGCGGCGACACCGGGATCGCCAGGGTCTGCCACGCCACGGCCGCGGCGCAGGCGAGAAGCCCGATACCGATCAACAATTCGGGCATGGCAAGGCGCGGGGGCGCCGGCTGCTGGTCGCTGCTGCTCATCAATGTCCTCCCAATATGGCCGGCATCCTCCCGCCGGCCGCATCCGCAGTTTCACTCCCACCGCATGATATGTCCATGCCGCAGGTGAAAGTCGGAAGGGGGCGGTGTTGGCCGCCCCCTTGGAGGTTTAGGCGAGGCCGAGGTCCTTGAGGATCGCGGTGATGCGGGCGGTGTCGTCGGCGAGGAATTTGGCATAGTCGTCGCCGGTCAGAAGGATGGGCGTCCAGTTGCGGTTCTTGCACTCGGTCGCCCAGGCGTCGCTCTTGGCCATGGTTTCAATCATCGTGACCATCGCCGCCTTGTCGGCATCGGACACCCCGGGCGGTGCAAAGACGCCGCGCCAGTTGAACAATTCGACATCGATGCCGGCTTCCTTCATCGTCGGTGCGTCGATGCCGTCCTGGCGCTTGTCGGCCGAGATCGCCAACAGCCGAAGCGCGCCTGCCTTGATCTGTTCGGAGAACTCGCCGAAGCCGGAAATGCCAGCCGCAACCTGGTTGCCGAGCAGCGCCGACAGCGCCTCGCCGCCGCCGGCGAACGGTACGTAGGAGAGGTTGGTTGCCGGAACCCCGACCGTCTTTGCGATCAGGCCGAACAGGATGTGGTCGGAACCGCCGGCCGAGCCGCCGGCCACCGGAACCTTGGTCGGGTCTGCCTTGAGCGCCGCGACGAAATCGCCGGCCGTCTTGAACGGCGAATCCGCCGGCACCACCAGCGCCTCGAACTCGCCGGTGAGGCGGGCGATCGGCGTCACTTCGGACAGGTTGTTGGCCGATTTGTTGGCGATGATGGCGCCGACCATGACCATGCCGGCCACCATCAGCGAATTGCCCTTGCCCTTCCACTGGCTGATGAATTGCGGCAGGCCGACCGTACCGCCGGCGCCACCGACATTGGTGATCTGCGAGCCGGAGATCAGTTTTTCACTGCGCAGCACCTGGTCGATGGTGCGCCCGGTCTGGTCCCAGCCGCCACCGGGAGCGGCCGGCACGAAAATCTGGATCTGTGGTGCATCCTGAGCGAAGGCGGGCGTCAAATGCGTTGCGACGAAACCGGCAGCGCCTGCGGCCGCGGTGCTCATCAAAAATCTGCGTCTGTTCAGCATGGGATTCCTCCAAATCACGACACCTCCTCCGGTGCCTGCCAGAAACGTAGCCTGAAAACAGACCCGCTCGGCAAAAATTCATGCCGATTTCGATATGTTCTGTCAACAGGAACGGCGTTCTACTAGACAGAACAAGAGATGTGCGGCACAATCGCCTCGGTCCGCCTAGAGCAATTCTAAGAAAAGTGTGGTCGGTTTCCCACAGGAACTGGGCAAAAACAAAGAGATAGAGTGGCTCGCCGCTTCCGTGAAACGGCGAAACGCTCTAGTCCGCGCGAGTAAACTGGCATGAGACTGTCCGTGAGATGACCGAGGCGCGACCCAAGCCGTTACAGGCAGATGGCGTTGCCGCGCTCGATCGCGCGATCGCCATTCTCGACGCTTTCGCCGCCGCCGACCGCTCGCTCAGCCTGGCCGAAATCGCGGCGCGGACCGGGCTCTACAAGAGCACCATATTGCGGCTGGCGAACTCGTTGCTGCGCGGGCAGTTGCTGGAGCGGCTCGACGATGGCCGCTACCGCATCGGGCCAGCCACCTTCCGGCTCGGCGCGCTCTACCAGCGCTCGGTGGTGGCGGTCGACATACTGTTGCCGATCATGCGCGATCTCGCCGAGCGCAGTTGGGAAAGCGTGGCGTTCTATGTCCGCTCGGGCGACGCCCGCACCTGCCTCTACCGCGTCGAATCCAAGCATCCGATCCGCTATACGATTCGGGAAGGCGACCTGCTTCCATTGCTTTCCGGCTCGGGCGGCCGCGTGCTGGCGGCGTTTTCAGGCCAGCAGGGCGAGCCATACGAGACCATCCGCCAAACCTGCTACTACCTGTCGATCGGCGACCGCGACCCGGAGACGGCGGGCGTGTCGGCGCCGGTGTTCGGACCTGGGCACGTTCTGCTCGGCGCCTTGACACTCGCCGGTCCATCGACGCGTGTCGATACGGCCTTTCTGCGCCGCATGACGCCGGCTTTGCTGGAAGCAGCCGCCCGCGCCACCCGCGCTTTCGGCGAGGATGCATCAGCCCTCGAACATGCAAGCGTGAAGGCAGGCAACCTCACCTAGTGCGGCCAAGCTCCGCAACGCGATCAAGCATGTGCGGTTTGCATGGTTTCCACCCGTTCTTGCAAGCTCCCGATACCGAATGTATTCTTGTAATTTACTCGAATACAACCCAATTTTTGCGAAAGATTGTGCACCTGACTCCGCGCAAGCAAATTCTACAGAAATCGAACCAATCCGAAAGCAAGTATCCAAAGAATTTATTTGCTGTTAATGCCGGTAGGCTAGTCAGTCAATCGTCGCCGGATATAGGCGACATTGGGAGGGGGCGTCGCTTGGCCAGCATCTGGTCGGCAGGCAATTCGCAAGGAGTCATGGCTATACCCATGGAAGCTTGATGAGGCTGTCACCAACAGACACCAGCCCCCGTCTTCTCGGGCTGGTCTGGCCATTCATCCTCGTGGTTCTTGTCCAGGCTCTGGTTGCCAGCGGCAGCCTTTACACGCTCTCGGCGGTACGCGCCTATGTCGGCGGCGAGAGCCACTGGTCCAAGGGACAGAAGCAGGCCATCTATTTTCTCAGTCTCTATGCCGAAACCGGCAAGGAAGAATTCTTCAACGAGTATCGCGGAGCCATCGCTGTTCCGCTCGCCGATCGTTCGGCTCGACTTGCCCTCGAGCAGCCCGAACCCGACATCAGCGCCGCCCGCGCCGGCTTCCTGCAAGGCGGCAACCACCCCGACGATCTGACGGGATTGATCTGGCTGTTCCAGAACTTCCGCGAGGTGAGCTATCTCGACATTGCCATCCAGCATTGGACGGCCGCTGACAGCATGATTCTTGAAATCGATCGGCTCGGTACCACGATCCACCAAGGATTTGTTGAAGGGCCGGTTTCGGCCGCGCAAATCAGTACCTGGAAAGCCCAAATCCATCAACTTAACCATCTGATCGGTCCCCTTTCTAAGGCCTTCTCCGACAGCCTCGGCGAGGGATCCCGTTTCATCAAGATGGTGCTGACGCTCGCCAACCTGGCTACCGCCGCCTTGCTCATCTTGCTCGCCGTGTGGCGCACCCGCAAACTGCTGGCACAGCGCCGAGCTTTCCAATCCGCCCTCAACGCAGAACGCGAGCGCGCCCAGATCACCCTCGCCTCGATCGGCCAGGCTGTCATCAGCACGCAAGCGGACGGACTGGTGGACTACATGAACCCCGTCGCCGAGCGGCTGCTGGCACACTCGCTCCACATGGCCAGAGGCAAGCCGATCGCCTCGCTATTCCGCTTGCTGGACAAGGACACCGGTGTCGAGGAACTCGGGTTGGCGGAACGCCTGCTGGCTGGCGAGCCACGTCGCCCCAACGTCCGCCCGCAACTGCTGCAGCGCGCAGACGGCTCGGTCATTCCCGTGGCGCTGACCGGCGCGCCACTGCTCATTTCCGGCCATGTGGTTGGCGCAGTGCTGGCTTTCCACGACATGACTCGCGAGCAGGACTACATCGAACGGCTCTCCTGGCAGGCTTCCCATGATGCATTGACCGGACTTGCCAACCGCCACGACTTCGAAAGCCGGCTGGAGTCGGAAATCGCTGAATTGCGTCACAAGCCCCGCCAGCACGCCCTGATGTACCTGGATCTCGATCAGTTCAAGCTTGTCAACGATACGTGTGGTCATGCGGCCGGCGATCAGTTGCTGCGGCAGATTTCCATTCTCCTCGGCAATGCGCTGCGACCGGGCGACATGCTGGCGCGGCTGGGTGGCGACGAGTTCGGCGTTCTGCTGTTCGACTGCAACCCGGATCTCGCTGTCGACATCGCCGAACGCCTGCGTGCAACCGTGCAGGACCTGCATTTCACCTGGGAGGCCAGGCCTTTCAACAGCAGCGTCAGCATCGGCATGGTCCAGATCACCAGTGCCGAAATCACGCTTGAAGAGACCCTGCGGGCTGCGGATGTCGCCTGTTACATGGCCAAGGAAAAAGGCCGCAACCGGGTTCAGCTGCACAGCGACAGCGATGTCGCGTTGCGCGAACGCTTCGGCGAGATGGCCTGGGTTCAGCGCCTGCATGCCGCGCTGGAAGAAAACCGCTTTGCGCTTCATGCCCAGGAGATCTGGCCGCTGAACGAGGCGGCCGCCGAAGCCGGCGCACATATCGAGATCCTGCTGCGGCTGACCGACGAGGACGGTCTCGTCGTCTCGCCCGCCAGCTTCATTCCGGCGGCCGAGCGCTATGGGTTGATGCCGTCGATCGACCGTTGGGTCGTGCGCAACACCTTCGGCGTCCTGGCGGCGCGCCTCGCCGATCCAACGGCCTCTCCCATCACCACTTGTGCCATCAATCTTTCCGGCGCCAGCTTCGGCGACGAGACCTTCCTCGGCTTCCTGCGCGAGCAGTTTCTTGCCTATGGCATTCCGCCGAAAATGATTTGTCTGGAGATCACGGAGACCAGCGCCATCGCCGATCTCGCCAATGCCATGCGCTTCATTGCCGATCTGCGCGGCTTGGGCTGCCGCTTCGCCCTCGACGATTTCGGCTCCGGCATGTCGTCCTTCGCCTACCTGAAACACCTGCCCGTCGACTATCTGAAAATCGACGGCAGCTTCGTCAAGGACATGCTGGAGGATCGGATCGACCGTGCCATGGTCGAGATGATCCATCATATCGGCAAGGTGATGGGCAAGCGCACCATTGCCGAATTCGTCGAAAGCGACGGCATCATCGCGGCACTGAAGACCATCGGCGTCGACTATGCGCAAGGCTATGCGATAGCCAGGCCGCAACCTTTCAAGGCCTCCATGACGCTGCTGAATCCAGCGCGGCCGGCAAAGGGGAGGGACAAAGATCGTTGGAACGGCCTTGCGCGAAAATTGCGCAAGACCGGATGACAAGAAAAGCCGTCGCCGGACTTCGTCAGTTCGCCTTGACCAGCACCACGCGCCGGTTCTTGGCGCGGCCGGTTTCGTCGTCATTGCTGGCGACGGGCGCCATCATACCGGCGCCGGCCGCGGTCAGCCGCCCGCCGTCAATGCCGTATTTCGAAACAAGCGCCGCCTTCACCGACTGCGCCCGCCGCGACGACAGGTCGATATTGTAGTCGAAAGCGCCCTGATTGTCGGTGTGGCCGACGACGATCACCGCCATGCCGGGCTCGTTGGTCAAAAGCGTCGAGATCTCCTTCAGCGTCGGCTCCGATTCCGGCTTGATGTCAGACTTGTCGGTGTCGAAGAAGATGCCGTAGAGCGAGATCGAGCCGGTGGTGGAGAGCGAATCCGCCATCTTGGCGGCCTCGACGACCACCATCTTCTTGTCGCGTGCCTTCGGCTCCAACACCTGAACGACGGCGATGGTGCGGCCGTTGAGTTCCTTGCAGTAGAGGTCATCGATCAGCGAGTAGGCCTGCACAGTGACATAGGCGTCGCCGCCATCCTGCGGCACCTTGGCTGAGAAGAAGCGCTGGTCGTTGATGCCCGTGGTTACTGCACAGGCGCCATTGGAAAACGCCGCGTCCTTGATGTCGCTTTCATGGAAGAAATACATCATCAGGCTCATGTCGCCGCCACCGCCGCTCGACGACCGGTCGGCAGCGCCGCCGCACTCTTCCTTCTTGCATTCGAACAGGACTTCGCCGCCGGCGGCCTCGATCACATCCTGATAGTTGCGCAGCACTTCGAGCGGCGAGCGCTCGGGCGGCAGCACATAGGCGATGCGGGTCAGCGCACCCTCGACCTCGGCCATCTTGTCCGGTGCATAGATGCGATTGTTCATCGTATCGCGCGCGTCCGCATCGGCACTCGGCTTCAGCGGCGACAGCGGCACGGTGAAATCGGTGTAGGCGAATTTTTCGTAGGAGACGATGAACGACCCCTCATAGCGCTTGGCCAGATGATTGTCGGCGGCACCCTCGATGTCGGCGGTCGGCACCGTCGCATCGGCGCCAGCCAGTCGCACGGTCGCAAAGATGAGCAGCCCGGCCCAGAAAAGCTTTGCAAGTATCGCATTGATCGTACGCATGGTCAGCCTCCCCCAAAGAGCAATTCCAGGAAAAGTGTGAGCGGTTTCCCCACAGGAATTGCGTAGCTAGATCAGGATGGCAATTTTTGCAGAACGAGGCAATTGCGTCGATGAAGTGCTTCACACCCGCCGTTCGAGCAGGATGGTCGGCCCATCGTGATAGGTGGTTTCCAGCACTTTGGTGTAGCCGCATTTTGCCGCGACGTTCAGCGAGCCGGTGTTTTCCGGATCGATGATGCAGACGGTTCTGGCGCCGGCAAAGGTTTCGTCGCCCCAGGCCAGCGCCCGCCTGACGACTTCGCTGGCAAAACCCTTGCCATGCGCCTGCGGCGCCAGCGCCCAGCCAGCTTCGGGGATGCCTTCGAGCGAAGGCTCGATATCGCGCTTCAGATCGTGAAACCCGGCCTCGCCGATGAAGCGGCCGCTGGCCTTGTCCTCGATCGCCCAGAAGCCGTAGCCGAGCAGCGACCACAAGCCGGCGTGCCTGAGGAATCGCATCCAGCTTTCCTCGCGCGTCCGCGGCTTGCCGCTGATGAAGCGGGTGGTGACGGGATTGGCCCACATGACGGCATAGTCGTCGAAATCATCGATCCGGTGCGCCCGCAGGATGGTCCGCTCCGTCTCGAGAACCGGGACGCCGGCAACTTTTGGATTGCCCATGAAACTCTGCCTCCGTTGACGGTCGTCGCTTAACAGACCAACGCTCGCCAACAAGGGCCAAGGCGGATCATCGTACGGCCAGGGAAACCATCTCGATCAATCAAGCTAGGGTCAGGATGTGGCGTCAATGACACTGATGACTGGACAGGAAGCAGCCTGCCTCTGGGAATTCTGCCGAACGATGCTACCTTCCGCGACCGGTCCGGTGAGGGCCGGACTCGACACCGCCAACGGAGGAGCGCGCCATGGACACCACGGACCTTGTGCTTGCCATTTTCCATCACCTGCTGGTGTTCTCGCTGGCCGGCATCATCGGCGCCGAATTTGTCCTGATCCGCGGCGACCTCTCCGCCGCCACGCTCAAACGGCTTGCCGGCATTGACCGCCACTATGGCATCATCGCCAGTCTGATCATCATCATCGGCATTGGCCGTGTCATCTATGGCCTGAAGGGCTGGGAGTTCTACGTCTACAACTGGATGTTCTGGGCCAAGATGGCGGCATTCGCTGTCGTCGGTCTGCTATCCATCGTGCCCACCATCCGCTTCATCTCCTGGAACCGGCAGGCCAGGGCCGGTCCCGGCTTCCAGGTGCCGGCGGCCGAACTCGCCTCGGTGAAGACCTATGTGCGCGCCGAAGCCTTCATCTTCCTGCTGATCCCGATCTTTGCAGCGGCGATGGCGCGCGGCTACGGTTATTGAAGCAACGCCAACACGAAACCCCATCTCCACCCGGCATACTTCCCACTGATCGCCATGGTTGCGCACGGCTGTATTTAACAGTTTGCGTCAGGCGACAATCTGTTAGCTTGCCTTTGTTGCCCCATCGCTGCCGGACCTGCACAGCGATTGGAAATTGATATCCTGGGAGGAGAATTAAGATGAGGAAATTTGTTGCCGCCCTGGCCGCCGCCGCGGCCGTCGCGCTTTACTCCTTCGCCGCCTTAGCACAGACCTATCCCGAGCGCACCATCACCGTCGTCGTGCCGTTTGCAGCCGGCGGTCCGACCGATACGGTCACGCGCCTTGTCGCCGAAGCCATGTCGAAGGATCTCGGCCAGCAGATCATCGTCGAGAATGTCGGCGGCGCCGGCGGCACGCTGGGCGCCGGCCGCGTCGCCAACGCCGACCCTGACGGCTACACGCTGCTCCTCCATCACATCGGCATGGCGACAAGTGCCACGCTGTACAGGAAGCTCGCCTACGACACGCTGAACGCCTTCGAATATGTCGGCCTCGTCACCGAGGTGCCGATGGCCATCGTCGCCCGCAAGGATTTGGAGCCGACCGATCTCAAAGGGCTGGTCGAATACGCCAAGGCCAACAAGGACTCCATCACCGTCGCCAATGCCGGCATCGGGGCGGCCTCGCATCTGTGCGGCATGCTGTTCATGAGCGCCATCGGCACGCCGCTGGTCACCGTGCCTTACAAGGGCACCGGCCCGGCCATGACCGACCTTCTTGGCGGCCAGGTCGACATCATGTGCGACCAGACCACCAACACCACCAAGCAGATCCAGGGCGGTACGATCAAGGCCTATGCCGTCACCACGCCGGAACGCCTCGATGTCATGAAGGACGTGCCGACGACGATCGAAGGTGGCCTGCCCGCAGTGCAGGTCGGCATCTGGCACGGCCTCTATGCGCCGAAGGGCACGCCGGCCGCGATCACCGACCGGCTGTCGAAGTCGCTCCAGGTGGCGCTGAAGGACCCCAACGTCATCGCCCGCTTCGCCGAACTCGGCACCAAGCCGTCATCCGAAGCCGATGCGACGCCGGCGGCGCTGAAGGCCAAGCTGGAAGGCGAGATCACGCGCTGGAAGCCGATCATCGAAGCCGCCGGCCAGTACGCCGACTGATGGCTTGAGCGGGGCGCTTCCGGCGCCCCGTTTTCGCTTCGACCCGTTTCCATTCGCAATGGCAGGCCCGAAGGCCTGGGAGGACCGTCATGAAACCGTTCGCTATCGACAGGACAAACGGCCTGTGCGCCGCGCTGTTCATCTTTTTCGGCGCCTTTTTCGCCATACAGTCGCTCGGCCTCGAAATCGGCACGGCCTTCCGCATGGGACCGGGCTATTTCCCGCTGGTGCTGGCGATCGTGCTGATCGTGCTCGGCGCCATCATCCTGGTCCAGGCGGTGCGCGTCGAGGGCGAACCGATCGGCCCGATCGCCTGGCGCGGCATGCTGTTCATCCTGCCGGCGCCGATCTTCTTTGGCCTGACGGTGCGCGGCCTCGGCTTCGTCCCGTCGATCTTCCTGACGGCGCTGATCGCCTCCTTTGCCAGCGGCCGCATGAAGCCGCTGACCGCGCTTGTGCTGTCGGCCGGTCTGACGCTGTTTTCGGTCCTCGTCTTCAGCTACGCGCTCGGGCTGCCGTTCCAGCGCTTCGGCCCCTGGCTGCCCCAATGGCCGGCATTGTGAGGTTGTGAGATGGACCTGCTCAAAAACCTCGAACTCGGCTTCTCAACGGCGACAACGCCGGCAAATCTCGGTTTCTGCCTGATCGGCGTTCTGCTCGGCACGCTGATCGGCGTCCTGCCCGGCATCGGCGCCACCGCAACCATTGCCATGCTGTTGCCGATCACCTTCCAGATCGGCGACCCGGTCTCCTCGCTGATCATGCTTGCCGGCATCTACTACGGTGCCCAGTATGGCGGCTCGACCACCGCCATCCTCATCAACATGCCCGGCGAATCCTCCTCGGCTGTGACCGCGATCGACGGCTACCAGATGGCCCGCAACGGCCGCGCCGGGGCGGCGCTCGCCATCGCTGCGATCGGTTCGTTCTTCGCCGGTACGGTGTCGACCTTCCTCGTCGCCGTCTTTGCTCCGCCGCTGACGGCGATAGCGCTGCAATTCGGCGCGGCGGAGTATTTTTCGCTGATGATCGTCGGCCTCGTCTCGTCCATCGCGCTCGCCCATGGCTCGATCGTCAAGGCAATGGCGATGGTCGTGCTCGGCCTGCTGCTCGGCATTGTCGGCACCGACATCTACACCGGCACGCCGCGCTTCACGCTCGGCATTCGCGAATATGCCGACGGACTGAACTTCGTCGCGGTGGCGGTCGGCGTGTTCGGCGTTGCCGAGATCCTGCGCAACCTCGAAAACGAGCACGAGCGCTCGGTGCTGATCAAAAAGGTGTCCGGCCTGATGCCGACCCGCGACGACTTCAAGGCCATGGCGGCACCTATCGTGCGCGGCACCATCATCGGTTCTGCGCTCGGCATCCTGCCCGGCGGCGGCGCGGTGCTTGCCGCCTTTGCCTCCTACACGGTCGAAAAGCGCGTCTCGAAACACCCGGAGGAATTCGGCAAGGGCGCGATCGCCGGCGTCGCCGGGCCGGAATCAGCCAACAATGCCGGCGCCCAGACGTCCTTCATCCCGATGCTGACGCTGGGCATTCCGGCCAACCCGGTCATGGCGCTGATGATCGGCGCCATGATCATCCAGGGCATCGTGCCCGGTCCCAATGTCGCGACCGAGCAGCCGGCACTGTTCTGGGGCATCATCGCCTCGATGTGGATCGGCAATCTGATGCTGATCGTGCTGAACCTGCCGCTGATCGGGCTTTGGGTGAAGCTGCTGACGATCCCTTACTACGTGCTGTTCCCGATCATCATGGCGTTCTGCTCGATCGGCGTTTACAGCGTCAACACCAACGCCTTCGATCTGCATGCCGTCGCCTTTTTCGGCCTGCTCGGCTACGTCCTGACCAAGCTGCGCTGCGAACCCGCACCCCTGCTGCTCGGCTTCGTGCTCGGACCGCTGCTGGAGGAAAACCTGCGCCGCGCCATGATCCTGTCGCGCGGCGACCCCTCGACCTTCGTAACCCGGCCGATCAGCGCCGGCCTGCTGCTCGTGGCATTGGCCGTGCTCGTCGTCGTCTTCCTGCCCTCGGTCAAGAAGAAGCGCGAAGAGGTGTTCGTGGAGGAGAACTAGTTATCCGGAACGTCGGAGGGGCCGAGCGCCGCGATCTCCACCAGCGGCGCCGGCACATCGGTGGTCTTCTCCGCCGCCTTGCAGATATCGGCGATGACGCAGGCCGAGCAATCCGGCTTGCGCGCCTTGCAGACATAGCGGCCATGCAGGATCAGCCAGTGATGCGCATGGCGCATATATTCACCCGGAATGATCCGCAGCAGTCCCTGCTCGACCTGTTCCGGCGTCTTGCCCGGCGCCAGTCCCAGCCGGTTGCCGATGCGAAAAATGTGCGTGTCGACCGCCATCGTGTGCTGCCCGAACGCCATGTTGAGCACGACATTGGCGGTCTTGCGCCCGACCCCCGGCAGCTTGACCAACTCATCGCGCTCGCCGGGCACCTCGCCGCCATAGTCGCGGATCAGCGCCTCCGACAGCGCAATCACGTTCTTGGCCTTGTTGCGCCAGAGCCCGATGGCTTTGATGTATTCGCCGACCCTGACCTCGCCAAGCGCCAGCATCTTTTGCGGCGTGTCGGCGACCTTGAACAGCGCGCGCGTCGCCTTGTTGACGCCGGCATCGGTCGCCTGCGCCGACAGCACCACCGCCACCAGCAGCGTGAAGGCGTTGACGTGCTCGAGTTCGCCCTTCGGCTCGGGCCGCTGCACCGAAAACCGCCGGAAGATCTCATGCACTTCGGCGGCGCTGTAGAACGAACGAACCCTTGCCGGCCGTGGCCGCGGCTTCGCGTTCGAGCCGTCGCGCCGGCCTGGTGGCAGTTCACTTTTGGGCATGGAACAATCTTTGGACTTGGGGCTAGCCATTTCCCTCCTATAATATCCCGCCATGAGCGACACAAACGCCTCGTTTCAGGCTGACGAGCCCTTCTTTCACGCATTGTTGACCCCACACCGGTCGCTGGGAAGGACGGGCTTCCTGATCCTGATGGGCGCGCTGCTGTTCGGTTGGGTGGTGACCGGGGCGTTTTTCCTGTCGCGCGGCGCCTGGCCGGTGTTCGGCTTCTTCGGGCTCGACGTGGTCGCCGTCTACATCGCCTTCCGCGCCAATTACCGCGCCGCCCGCGCCCGCGAGGAGGTCTCGGTGTCACGCACCAGCCTCGACATCCGCAAGACCGCGCCCTCGGGCAAATCGGAGGCGCATCGCTTCAACCCGTTCTGGGCGCGCTTTTCCGTCGCCCGCCACGCCGAGATCGGTATCACCAGGATGACGGTGGAAGCACAGGGGCAGAATGTGCCGATCGGCTCGTTCCTGGATCCAGACTCCCGCGAAAGTTTTGCCACCGCGTTCTCGCGCGCTCTTGCGACCGCTAAAACGCGCTGAAGCGGCGCCTCAGAAACGGAAGCGCAGAATCCTGCCGACCTTGCGCAGTGCGGGAATGTGTCTCCAGAGCCCGATGAACAGTTTCGCGGACCAGCCCATGTGAGCTGTGCGTTCAGCGCTATAGGCCGAGATATCATCGACGAAGCGCAGCTTCGGAACGGCGCGCTCCAGTTCGTGCGGGTCGTCGATCGCCCAGTGGACCTCGGCGCCGGTCGCCCTGATGGTCGGATTGAGGCGAAGCATCTTCAGGCCGAATCGGCTGTAGGCGTCGAACATCAGCTCGCCGCCGGCAAGATGCGAGACGAGACGCGACAACAGGCGCGGCCCGTCCTCGGCCGGGAGATAGGGCGTCAGCCCCTCCATCACCACGACGGCCGGGCGATTGCGTGACACCTCAGTCAACCAGTCCGGTTCGGTGACTGACGACGCTACGAGGTGATAATTGTCCCGGGACGGGTAGAGCTTGCGCCTGAGGTCGATGACGTCAGGAAAATCGACATCGAACCACTCCACGCCATCGGGCGGATCGACGCGGAAGATACGCGTATCGAGCCCGCTGCCGAGATGCAGCACGATGGCCCCGGGATTCCTGGCGATGAAGTCCTGAACGCGAACATCAAACGTCCTGGCACGGATCGCCAGGCCGATGCCGAGATTGGTGTCGACCTTGAGCCGAGAAAAATCATAGTCGATGGCGCGCACAGCCTCATCGGCGAAACGGTCCTTGAGCAGCGAATGCGGCAACCGGCTCTCCAGCGCCTTGCCGTAGAGCGTCATCAGCAAGGTCTCTCTCGCCCCGGTCAGGTTTACCTTTTCGCCGGCCATCGGCATCTCCCGCTTGGCAATGCAGTGTCTATTTGGGAACGGTCGGCGACAAGGCAAGTTTCGGGTGGTTGCAGAGCGTGCAAAGACCGATATTCGCGGTCAAGGAGATATTGCCATGAACGCCCAGATGACCATGAATACGCAGATGAAACCGACGCCGATCCTGCAGCACGACATCACTCCCGAAGGCAGCGACTACGAGGTCGTGCGCCGCGCCATCGAAAAGATCAGCCTCGACTATCGCGACCAGCCCTCGCTGGAAGCTTTGGCGGCCGATGTCGGCGAGACGCCGACCGGCCTGCAAAAGCTGTTCACCCGCTGGGCCGGCCTGTCGCCAAAAGCCTTCCTGCAGGCGGTCACTCTCGACCATGCGCGCAAGCTGCTCGATTCCGGCATGCCGCTCTTGGAAACATCGTTCGAGCTTGGCATGTCCGGCCCCGGCCGGCTGCATGATCTCTTCGTCACCCATGAAGCGATGTCGCCGGGCGACTACAAGACGCGCGGCGCCGGGCTGACTATCCGCTACGGCTACCACATCTCGCCCTTCGGCATTGCGCTCATCATGGTCACCGACCGCGGCCTTGCGGGGCTCGCCTTCAACGATCCGGGCGGCGAGCGGGCGGCCTTCGCCGACATGTCGGGCCGTTGGCCGAACGCGACCTATGTCGAGGACATGAGCGCCACCCAACCCTATGCCGCGCGCATCTTCGATCCGACGCTGTGGCGCGCCGACCAGCCGCTGCGCGTGGTGATGATCGGCACCGACTTCCAGCTGCGTGTCTGGGACGCGCTGCTCAGGATCCCGATGGGCAGGGCCTGCACCTACTCCTCGATCGCCGCCGGGATCGGCGCGCCGAAGGCGAGCCGTGCGGTCGGCGCGGCAGTCGGCGCCAACCCGCTGTCCTTCGTCGTGCCGTGCCATCGGGCGATCGGCAAGTCCGGCGCGCTGACCGGCTACCATTGGGGTCTGACGCGCAAACGCGCCATCCTCGGTTGGGAAGCAGGCCAGACCGCTTCCTGAACCGCCCGCATCAAACAACACCGGCGAAAACCCTTCGCCGGTGTTTTTCTTTTTGCGAGCCCTTGGAAGTCGAGCAAAACATCCGCACGCTCTGGCAAGCCGCCGGCTTACAGGTTAGCTTCCCGCGCATTCCCGCAGGAGGCATTTTCTTGATCATCGTTATCGGCTCGATCAACCTCGACCTCATCGCCAATGTCGACCGCTTGCCCTCGCCGGGTGAAACGGTCCGCGGTTCCGGTTTCACCACCGCGCCCGGCGGCAAGGGCGCCAACCAGGCGCTGGCCGCGGCGCGCGCCGGCGCCAAGGTGCGCATGGTCGGCGCCGTCGGCAAGGACAACTTCGCCACCGAGGCGCAGGCGCTGCTTGTCGCGGGCAAGGTCGATCTGTCGGGCGTCGGCCAGAGCTTCGCTTCCACCGGCACGGCGCTGATCCTGGTCGGCGCCGACGGCGAGAACGT
This sequence comes from Mesorhizobium sp. P2_D6, assembly GCF_056404315.1. Classification (NCBI taxonomy): domain Bacteria; kingdom Pseudomonadati; phylum Pseudomonadota; class Alphaproteobacteria; order Hyphomicrobiales; family Phyllobacteriaceae; genus Mesorhizobium; species Mesorhizobium sp. P2_D6. The sequence continues at coordinate 52,207 of NZ_JBFUEG010000012.1, forward strand.
GATCGCCGTGGTGCCGGGCGCCAATGATTCGGTGTTGCCCGGCGATCTCGCCAAAGCTTTCCTTGGTAAGGGCGACGTCGTTCTGCTGCAGCACGAAATCCCGCTGCAGACGGTCGATGCAGCGCTTGACGCCGCCCGCGCCGCCGGCGCGATCACCGTGCTCAACACCGCGCCCTTCCGCGGCGACGCGGCTTCCTTTCTCGGCAAGGCCGACTACGCCGTAGCCAACGAAACCGAATTCGACCTTTACGGCGAGGCGCTGTCGCTGAAAGGCCGCGACCGCCCGGCGCGCATGCGCGACTTCGCCGGCAAGACCGGCCGCACCATTGTCGTCACGCTCGGCGGCGACGGCGTGCTGGCCGCAACGCCGGACGATTTCCTGACCGTACCGGCGCTCAAGATCACCCCGGTCGACACGGTCGGCGCCGGCGACACGTTTTGCGGCTATCTCGCCGCTGGGCTGGCATCCAGCCTGCCGCTCGAACAGGCTCTCACCCGCGCTGCCGCCGCCGGATCGCTCGCCTGCCTGAAGCCCGGCGCCCAGCCGGCCATCCCGCTGGCCGCGGACGTCGATGCCGCCCTGCGTAACGCCGCCGGATGACAGTGATGCGCCCCGCCACGAAGCACGCCGTGCCGCCGGCCGGCGATATTTGCCGCCTTTCCGCCATCGACCTTGCCGAGGCGATCAGGCTTCGTCGCCTGTCCGTGCGCGACGTAGTCACGGCCTTCCTCGACCGTATCGAGGCGGTGAACCCGCTGGTCAACGCCATCGTGTCGCTGCGCGAGCGCGCAGACATTTTGCGCGAGGCCGACGCGGCGGATGCCCATCTGGCGCAGAGTGGACAGACCGGCTCCCTGTTCGGCCTGCCGATGGCGATAAAAGACCTCGCCATGACCAGCGGCTTAAGAACCAGTTCCGGCTCGCCGATCTTCGCCGATTTCGTGCCGCAGGAAGACGATTTCTTCGTCGAGCGCATCCGCAAGGCCGGCGCCATCATCATCGGCAAGACCAACGTTCCCGAATTCGGGCTGGGATCCAACACCTATAACAACGTGTTCGGCCCGACATTGAACGCTTTCGATCCGGCGCTCACCGCCGGCGGCTCGAGCGGCGGCGCCGCGGTCGCCCTTGCGCTGGACATGGTTCCTGTCGCCGATGGTAGCGATTTCGGCGGCTCGCTGCGCAATCCGGCCGCCTGGAACAATGTCTATGGCTTCCGCCCGTCGCAAGGCCTTGTCCCCGGCGGACCGGACGTCGAGGTATTTCATGCCCAGATGGGCGTCGACGGGCCGATGGGCCGTAATGTGCGTGACATGGCGCTGCTGCTCGATGTGCAGGCGGGCTATCACCCGCACGCGCCACTGTCATGGGACAAGCCTGGCTCCTTCCTCGAAGGGTTGGCGACGCCGGCAAAGAGCGGCCGCATCGGCTGGCTCGGCGGCCTCGGCGGTCACCTGCCGACAGAGCCCGGTATCCTCGATCTGTGCGAATCAGCCCTCGGCCGCTTCGCGGAGGCATCCTTCGTGAGCGAGCCCTTGCTGCCGGATGTCGATTTCGAAGCGCTGTGGCAGGCCTTCGTGACACTGCGCCAGGCGAGCAGTGGCTCGGCGCTGAAAGTCCATTATGACGACCCGCACAAACGCGCCCTGCTGAAGCCAGAAGCCGTCTGGGAGGTAGAGAACGCCATGCAGCTGACGGCGCCGCAGGTCCGCGCGGCGTCGGTTGTCCGCACCTCCTGGCACCGCACGCTGCTGTCGCTGTTCGAGCGCTTCGATCTCATCGCGCTGCCGACGGCGCAGGTCTTTCCTTTCGAAGTCGGCATCCACTGGCCGCAGGAGGTCGCCGGACGCGCGATGGACAGCTACCACCGCTGGATGCAGGTTTCGGCCTTCGCCACACTGGGTGGCTCTCCGGCGCTCAACGTGCCGGTCGGCTTCGACGCCGCGGGCAGGCCGATGGGCATGCAGCTGGTCGGCCGGCCGCGCGGCGATCTCGCCGTGCTCAGGGCCGGCGCGGCCTATGAGGCGACGCTGCCGTGGCAGGCCGGAGCCTCCTGATATCAACCCGCGGCTGCCGGCGACCTCTCCTGCCGGCTTGCACCGGCGTCGCCGGCGTGCATTGATCAGGCCCTGCCGCGCCCGCGCGAGGCGCTTTCTGCTGAGGAAATCCCCGAGGAATCCCAATGTCGCTGGAACTCTACGCCGCCTATGTCCTTGCCTGCATCGTCATCATCCTGGTGCCCGGCCCGACCGTGACGCTGATCATCGCCAACAGCATCCGCCACGGCGCGCGCGCCGGGCTCGCCAATGTCGCCGGCACGCAGGCCGGGCTTGCCGTGATGATCGCCATTGTCGGCATCGGCCTCAACACGCTGATATCGGGCATGGGCCACTGGTTCGAATGGGTGCGCCTGATCGGCGCCGCCTACCTGATCTGGATGGGCGTGCAGATGTTCCGCGCCAAGGGCACGCTGAACGCCGACGGCACCGCCAGGAAGCCGCGCGGCGGCTTCTTCCTGCAGGGCTTGGCTGTGGCGCTGAGCAACCCCAAGACGCTGGTCTTCTTCGGCGCCTTTTTCCCGCAGTTCATCGCCCCTCAGGGCAATTACACGCTGCAGATCGTCGTCATGGGCCTCACCGCCATGATCTTCGCCGCCGTCTCGGATTCGACCTACGCGCTCGCCGCCAGCCGCGCCGGCCGCCTGCTCTCGGCCAGCCGCATCAAACTGATGTCGAGGATCAGCGGCAGTTTTTTGGTCGGCGGCGGCCTGTGGTTGGCCTTTTCGAAGGCGAAGTAACGGCAGCCAGAAGCCAAGACGCAAACCACAATCTCCCGGAACAGGTAGGCCGATTGAAAGTCGGCCTCCTGTCCACCACATGAATAGGCAGTTGGGGATTCATGTCGGTGCCGTGGGCTGTTGCTGAAATTAAAAGGAATGCGCCTGGCGTGATCCTGATCGTTGCCGTATTTGCGGCGCTTTTCGCCACGGATCCGCACAAATGGGCGAATGATGCCAGCCCGATTCGCTTGGCTGAGCCAATCGACGCAACGGTCAAAAGTGTCCAATTGGATCACGGCCGCGGCATCTATCTGGTGTCTGCAGAGGACGGCTCGTCTTTTCTTGTAGAAGACGAACGCCCGCATCTGATCGGCGCTCACGCAAACATTGAGCTCGTCACGCGCGAGAATGGTTCGACCTTCTACAGGTTCGCAAATTGAACGACCGCCGGTCACGATACCGATGAAACACAGCGTCCCTGCTGTCAGGTGATACACATGGCCAAGGCTCGGCATTCCCTTGCCTGGATGACCCTGCAGGAGAACCTCAGGGGCATCCTCATCACAATCCTTGTCGTGGGCGTTTGCGCGCTGGCGATCGGCATTCCGATTGCAAGGCAAAGCAGTCCGATCGTCAATGTCGAGCGCCTGACCGGTACAGTGGTCAACGTTCTCAACGCTCCTGCAAGTCCCGAAGTCGCGATCGGCAGCGGGTTCCGCTACTTGTATGGAATTCGCCTCGATAAAAATGACGGCCTGGTGTTTGCCTATGACAACACGACAGTGCCGAGAGCCATTGGCTCCAAGGTTTCGATCGAGTGGCAGCATCGCCGTAACGACACCGAAACATACCGCCTGCTTCGCGAATAAGCGCACAGGTATCGCCCAGAGGCGCTAGGCCCCTGGGCGAACGATCTGTATCAAGGCAGGCTTAAAGCCGCGCCAACCGCTCCACCAGCAGCGCGAAAAACGCGTCATGGTCGATGTCGCGCATCACCATGGCGTTCCTCGGCCGCTTGGTCACGCCCCACCAGTCGATCACGGTCATGCCCATGGTGAGTTCGGAGGCCGTTTCCACCGTCACGTTGCAGTTGCGGCCCTTGAACAGCTCCGGCTTCAGCAGATAGGCGATGACGCAGGGGTCGTGCAGCGGGCCGCCATCGGTGCCGTATTTCTCCTCGTCGAAGCGCTCGAAGAATTCCAGCATCTCGGCCGTCGCCGTGCCGACCCTGGTGCCGAGCTGACGGATGGCCTGTGTGCGCTTGGCCGTGGTCAGCGCCTTGTGGGTGACGTCGAGCGGCATCATGACGATCGGAATGCCGGATTTGAACACCAGGTCGGCGGCCTGCGGGTCGACATAGATGTTGAATTCCGCGGTCGGCGTGACATTGCCGCCTTCGAAGAAACCGCCGCCCATCAGCACGATTTCCTTGATGCGCGGCGCGATCTTCGGTTCGCGGATCAACGCCAGCGCGACATTGGTGAGCGGGCCAAGCGCGCACAGCGTGATCGTGCCGGCCTCTTCCTTCATCAGCGTCTCGACGATGAAATCGACCGCATACTGGTGCTGCAGCTTCATCTTCGGGTCGGGCAGTTGCGGGCCGTTGAGGCCGGTCTTGCCATGCACTTCCTCGGCGGTGACGAGTTCGCGCGCCAGCGGGCGGATGGCGCCGGCATAGACCTTGATATCGGGGCGACCGGCCAGTTCGCAGATTTTTCTGGCGTTCTTCTCGGTCAATTTCAGCGGCACGTTGCCGGCAACAGCGGTGATGCCGACGATCTCCAGCTCGGCGCTGCCGAGCGCCAGCAATATGGCGACGGCATCGTCCTGGCCGGGATCCGTGTCGATGATGATCTTGCGGGGTTGGGGCATTTCATTTCCTTATGCGGGGGAGTCTTTTGGCGGGGGTTTTAGACGGCTTGAACTTCGCCGCGGCGCGGACCATATCAAGACCATCGGGAAAAATGCCATCCGGGTTTTTCCAGTTTATGTCGCTCCAAAGAGGACAGTGTAACATGAGCCGAATGACGCCCTTCTCCAGCCCGCTTCTCCTGGGTTTCGATGCCATGGAAAAGACCCTGGAACGATTGGCGAAATCCGGTGACAGCTATCCTCCCTACAACATCGAGCGCCTCAGCGGTGCCGACGGCAACGCCGAAAGGCTGCGCATTACGCTCGCTGTGGCGGGATTCGCCGAAAGCGATCTCGATGTCACCACGGAGGAAAACCAGCTGGTCGTGCGCGGCCGTCAGACCGACGACACCGAGCGCGAATTCCTCCACCGCGGCATCGCCGCGCGCCAGTTCCAGCGCTGTTTCGTGCTGGCCGACGGCATGCGGGTGATCGCAGCGGAACTGAAGAACGGCCTTTTGTCGATCGATCTCGATCGGCCGGAGTCCGAACGGCTGGTACGGAAAATAAATATATCGGTGAAAGACTGATCTTTACCGATGGCTCTCATGCGGGATGGCCTTGAGCGGCGTCCACGCGCCAAGGAGGCTTTGAAATGACCAGAACTGACGAAACCATCACCATGACCAGCGGCGAATTCGCCCATCTCGGCGAAGGCTCGGTCGCTTACCTCCGCAAGGTCTCGAGCGAAGAATTGCTCGGCCGCTTCCCCAATCTCGGCGAAATCGCGCCCGGCATGGTCCTGTGGGCCCTGTTTGCCGCCAACGGCCAGCCGATCCTGCTTTCCGATGCGAAAGACCGGGCTCTGGCCGGCGCCATGGAAAACGACCTGACCACTGTCGCTATTCACTAAGGCGCACCGTCGCCATTCACTATGGCGATTGTCAGGATCGGAAATGCAAAGGGCCGCCTCTGGCGGCCCCTGGACGACTTAATCCCCAAAAGACTTCAGGCCGCGTGCGAGGCCTGCGTGTCCGACAGCAGCGCGTGGATGGCGACCGCATCGCGTGTGCCCCTGATCTTGGCCACCGTGTCGGCGTCACGCAACACCCTTGCGATGCGCGACAGCGCCTTGAGGTGATCGGCGCCGGCGCCTTCCGGGGCCAGCAGCAAAAACACCAGATCGACCGGCTGGTCGTCCAGCGCCTCGAAATCGACCGGCGTCTCCAGCCGGGCAAAGACGCCGGCGATGCGCTTGACCCCAGCCAGCTTGCCATGCGGAATGGCGATGCCGTTGCCGACGCCGGTGGAGCCCAGCCGTTCGCGCTGCAGGATGGTGTCGAACACTTCGCGCTCCGGAATGCCGGAAATCGCCGCCGCTCTCTCGGACAGCAATTGCAGAAGCTGCTTTTTGGAGTTCGCCTTCAACGCCGGCATGATCGCCGGAACGTTGATAAGATCGCTCAGATCCATGCTTGAAAATCCCTTATTCGACTGCCGTCGCCAGTCCTCGCCCCTCGCGCGGCTGGTTCTTATCCCTGTGCGACTATTGTCGTCATCCTTGTGCGACTTTGGTCGTGGACGGGTCGATCCAGCCGATATTTCCGTCCGGCCGCCGATAGACGATGTTGAGGTGGTCGTTTCCGGCGTTGCGGAAGACGAAGACCGGGCTCTCCTTGGTGTCGAGCTCGATGACTGCCGACGCCACCGACATGGTCTGCAGCGTCATGGTTGATTCGGCGACTATGGCCGGCGCGAAATCCTCCGGAATCTCCTCGTCGTCGTCGGCTAGCGGCGCCATCACCGTATAGGCGATGTCGGTGATTTCGCCATTTCCGTTGCCTGAATTGTGCGACTTCAGCCGGCGCTTGTAGCGCCGAAGCCGAGTTTCGAGGCGATCCGCAGCCGCCTCGAAGGCAAGCGTTGGATCCTGGGCGTCCCCGGTCGCCTGCAGCGAAGCGCCGGAATCCAGCCGGATCATACAGTCGGCGGAGTAACGCGAACCCGACTTGATGACCGTGACATGCCCTGAAAAACCGCGGTCGAAATATTTTCCGATCGCCTCTCCGACACGGTCGGTGATGCGCGTACGAAACGCATCGCCGATATCCATGTGCTTTCCCGATATGCGCAGCTTCATCTGAAAACTGACCTTCCTTGCTCAGGCTTCAAACTGGCCAGAGTTTATACTCGTGGTCCGTGCGCACAAGCTTTGCGGCGTCAACTCGCGCCGATTTTAGATCCGAACTTTCCGGTTGATCACAATCCGCCTTCTTGGCCGTCCCGTGGCCTTCATCGTGACGGACCATCCGCATGCGGGCAATTCAGCCCGTCTCATGCGGGCGGGCTTCTAGACACTTCATTGCGGCTTGTCAATGAAGGCCTAGAGTTGTGGAAATCCAGCCACAGCAAAAGCCGCGTCGGGCAAGCAGAACTAGCGCCCGGCGCTGGCCAGAGCGCGCTTCTCGCGCCGCCTCTGCACCGATGAGGGAATGTTCATGCCCTCGCGGTATTTGGCCACGGTGCGCCTGGCAATATCGACGCCGCTTTCCTTCAACATGTCGACGATGGCGTCATCGGACAGCACGTCGGCGGGCTTTTCCTCGTCGATCAGCTGCTTGATGCGGTCGCGCACCGCTTCCGAGGAATGCGCGTCGCCACCGCCCGATGCCGCGATCGAAGCGGTGAAGAAATAGCGCAGCTCGAATACGCCGCGCGGCGTCAGCATGTATTTGTTGGCCGTCACCCGGCTGACGGTCGATTCGTGCATGCCGATGGCATCGGCCACCGTGCGCAGGTTGAGCGGCCTGAGATGACGCACGCCATGGACCAGAAAAGCGTCCTGCTGGCGCACGATTTCCGACGCCACTTTCAGGATCGTCTTTGCCCGCTGGTCGAGGCTGCGCGTCAGCCAATTGGCGTTCTGCAGGCATTCGGCCAAAAAATCCTTCTCCGCCTGGTTCTTGGCCTGCGGCGAGACCTGGGCGAAATAAATGTGGTCGACCAGAACCCGCGGCAGCGTCTCGGCGTTGAGCTCGACCGTCCAGCTGCCGTCATTGGCGGCGCGGACTTCGACATCGGCGACGATGGCGTCGCTGGTGCCGCCTGAAAACGCCATGCCAGGGCGCGGGTCCAGCGCGCGGATTTCGGCCAACATGTCGAGGAGATCCTCCTCGTCGACCCCGCAAAGCCGCTTCAGCGTCTGGAAATCGCGCCGCGCCAGGAGTTCGAGGTTGCCGACCAGCGTCTTCATCGCCGGATCGAGGCGATCGCGCACGGCAAGCTGCAGCGACAGGCATTCGGCAAGGTCGCGCGCAAACAGGCCGACCGGCTCGAATGTCTGGCAAACGGCCAGCACCTTGGCCACCATGGCCTGATCGGCGCCGAGCCGTTTCGCGATGTCAGCCAAGTCGGCGCGCAGATAGCCGGCCTCGTCCAGGCCGTCGGCCAGTTCGCTGGCGATCAGCCTTGCGGCCGGATCGGCAAAGGCAAGCGCAATCTGCTCGCCGACATGCTGGCGCAGCGTGATGGCGGCAGCAGCCATGTCGCCGACATCGAAGCCTTCGGACGAGCCGGACGAACCATTGCCGGTGGCCGACTTCCACTGCGCCGTCAGGTCGGGCCCGAGTCGCTCGCTGGTGCCGGGATCGTCTGGAAACAGGTTCTCCAGCGAGCTGTCGAGCTTGTCCGAGATTGCTTCGGCGCTCCACGCCGTCTCGCTCTCGAACCAGTCGCCATCGGCGGCAGGCTCAGGCGCGGCGTCGCCCTTCTGCACCTGGTCACTTGCGGCGTCATCCTGGGGCTCAGCGCGCTCCAGCAACGGATTGCGCTCGATCTCGTCGTCGATGAAGTGGTCGAGCTCGATATGGGTGAGCTGCAGCAGCCTGATCGACTGCATCAGCTGCGGCGTCATCACCAGCGACTGGGATTGTCGTAGCTGTAGTTTCGCCGCCAGCGCCATGGTTCGGTTTCAAACGCCCTTCTGCACCCGGAAGCCTACACATCAGAAGCTGCCGAAAAATGAATTTTTCCGACCCTCCATAGAAACTGGCCCAGCTTTTGCTTGTCAAGGAAAATGCTGGCAAAAGGCCTCTACCGGGGCGCTATCTCACGCAAAATCGAAGAAAAAGGCTCGGCTGGGTGGCAAAAAATCGCGTCAGGAAACAAATTTCACGCTCAGAGCGTGAAACCCTCGCCGAGATAAAGCCGCCGCACATCGGGGTTTGCCACCACCTGGTCGGCGCGGCCATGCGTCAGCACCTGGCCGGCATGGATGATGTAGGCGCGGTCGATGAGGCCGAGCGTTTCGCGCACATTGTGGTCGGTGATGAGCACGCCGATGCCGCGCGCCGTCAGATGGCGCACCAGCTGCTGGATGTCGGCGACCGCAATCGGGTCGATGCCGGCGAAGGGCTCGTCGAGCAGCATGTAGGCCGGCCGTGTCGCCAGGGCACGGGCGATTTCCAGGCGCCGCCGCTCGCCGCCGGAAAGCGACATGGACGGCGACTTGCGCAGATGGCTGATGTGGAATTCCTCGAGCAGTTCGTCGAGATTGCGCTCGCGCACCTTGCGGTCCTTCTCGACCACCTCGAGCACGGCGCGAATATTCTGCTCGACATTGAGGCCGCGGAAGATCGACGCTTCCTGCGGCAGATAGCCGATGCCGAGCCGGGCGCGACGATACATCGGCATCGAGGTAACGTCGAAACCGTCGATCTCGATGGTGCCTTCGTCGACCGGCACCAGGCCGGTGACCATGTAGAAACAGGTGGTCTTGCCGGCGCCGTTGGGGCCGAGCAGCCCGACAGCCTCGCCGGCGCGCACACCGATGGTGACGCCGCTGACCACCTTGCGGCCCTTGTAGCTCTTGGTCAGCCCCTTGGCGATCAGGGTGCCCTTGAACTTCGCGGAATCGACGGTGACTGTGGCCGGTGCAGCAAGTTTGCTGGCCGCCCGTCCCGGAAGGCGGGTCAGCAGCGAAGATACGCCAGTCATTCGGGCTTCGGCGCCTCAGATTTCGGCGGCGGTGTCATCGACATGATGACTCGCCCGCCGCAGCCATCGACCTGAGCCAGGCCGCTTTTCATCTGCACGGTGAGCTTGCAGCCCTTGAGCACATTGGGGCCTTGGGACAGCACGACTTCATTGCCCGACAGGACGAGAACCTGCGTCTTCATGTCGAACGTGGCATTGTCGCCGGTGGCGATCTGGTCATTCGACTTGATGTAGACTTTGTTCTTGACCACCAGGTGATCGATGTTGGCCGAACCTGTCATCGCCGAAGCGCCGGCGGCGGCACCCTTGGCGGCGTTGGGGTCCTTGACGTAGTAGACCTCCATACTGCCGGCCTTGAGCAGCGTCGGCCCTTGCGTCACGGTGACATTGCCGCTGAACAGCGCCATGCTGTCGGCCTGGCGGACCTCTAGCTTGTCGCTCTCGATCTGGATCGGCTGGTCGCCCGACAGTTTGAGCCCGGATTGGCTGCTGGCGCTGGACTGAGCCCAGGACGGCGCCACACCCAGCAACAGCAAGGCCGAAGCTGCGGCGACAAGCCGTGCCGAATTACTGGGACGCATTCGATTCTCCGCTCTTTGCCTCTGCCGCCTTCATAGTGGCCGGATCGATGTGAACGCTTACCTTATTTTCGAAAACGACAACGTTGCCATTTTCTTCGACCGACATCGAACCCGCCGTGATCCGCGAGCCGTTGCGGCTGACATCGACCGGATCACCTGTCTTCATAGAGCCTTTGCCCATGTCGAGGAAGACCGATTTGAACGTGGCAGCGACGCCGTCGGTGGTGGTGACGGTGACGTCGCTGGTCATGTCCATCGTGTTGGCGTTGCGGTTATAGATGCCGCGCTTGGCATCGACGACCGCCACATTGTCCGCCGTCAGCGGCAGTTTGGCATGGATGCCTTCGAGTTGGATGATGTCCTGCTTGCCGACGTCCTGGATGGCGCGCAGCGCCGTCAGCGAATAGGGCAGCTTGCCCTTGGTGAAGCCGTTGAGCTTGGGATTGGCCATCACCAGCTTGCCGTCGGCAAAGGCGGTGCCGTCGGCCTGTATCGAGATCGAGACCGGCGCCGCAAGATAGGAATAGACCGGAAACGCAACCGCGATTCCAGCGGCAAGCACCGGCACTGCGAATTTCAGCACGCGCACGCGGCGCGAATGGCGCTGGGCGCGGTCGAAGGCGTCCCCGCGCGTGCCCGCTGGCGCCGTGGGCGCCAAGGCCGCATCGGCGTTGGTCGGTTCGTCCGATCGAGCTAGCATGACTGTCTTCTAATAAACCCTTGTCCGCCAAAACACCTGCTATAGGTGGGTTGCCGGCCCCCGCAAGCAAGCACAAGCGGAGGAAAACCGCAAAAATGTGACGACCGTTGTTTTTGCAAACGGAAATCAGGCGACACAATTTCGGCACTTCATAGCAGAAACGAACGCGTCGCGTCATTTTTTCCTGAAATGCCGCCACTGGCGCGGTCGCTTCGTCGCAGGCCCGTGAGGAAGAGGTAGCCGGGCGCGGACGCTTGCTTTAAAAGCATCGCTTCTCACCGACTATGAGGCAGACCATGGCACTGAGAGCCGACGACCTGATCGACCGCCGCCGCTTGCGGCGCAAGCTGACCTTCTGGCGCGGCGCGGCCATTGCCATCGTGGCGCTCGGGGTGATTGCACTTGCAAGCTGGTTCTATGGCGAAGATCTCGGCGGCTCCTCGGTCAACCATATCGCCAAGGTCAGGATCGAAGGCACCATCACCGAGGACGAGGAACTGATCAAGCGGCTGGAAACCATCCGCACATCCTCGCAGGTCAAGGGCGTCATTCTGGCTATCGATTCGCCCGGCGGCACCACGGTCGGCGGCGAATCGATCTACGAGGAGGTGCGCAAGCTCGCCGCCGACAAGCCGGTGGTTGCCGAGGTCGGCACGCTGGCCGCATCGGCCGGCTACATGATCGCCAGCGCCAGCGACCACATCGTCGCCCGTAAGACCTCGATCGTCGGCTCGATCGGCGTGCTGATCCAATATCCCGATGTCAGCGGCCTGATGGACAAGGTCGGCATCAAGCTCGAAGAGGTGAAATCCTCGCCGCTGAAGGCCGCCCCCTCGCCCTTCAAGCCGACCAATGAAGACGAGCGCGCCATGGTCCGCAAGCTCATCCTCGACAGCTATGACTGGTTCGTCGGCATCGTCGCCGAGCGCCGCAAGATGACCCGCGACCAGGCATTGGCGCTCGCCGACGGGTCGATCTTCACCGGCCGCCAGGGTCTCGCCAACGGTCTGATCGACGCCGTCGGCGGCGAAAGCGTGGCCATCGACTGGCTGGCGACCAAGGGTGTCGACGCCAAGCTCAAGGTGGTGGAATGGAAGGACACCGAACGGCGCGGCAGCTTCCTGTTCTCGAAAGCAATAGCGCGCAGCGTCGGCAGCGCGCTCGGTCTGTCGGAGACCGGAAGCGACGTTCTTCACGAAATCGGCGCCGATCGCTTGTTTCTTGACGGTCTCGTTTCCGTCTGGCACCCTTGATCTGCCGTTTGGGGCGAGTAAAAAAACAAATAAAATCATCCTGATAATTTGACCGCAGCGCTTTCACGGGGACCTTTCTGATGATCAAATCCGAGCTTGTGCAGATCATTGCCACGCGCAACCCGCATCTTTTCCTGCGCGACGTCGAAAACATCGTGGGGGCGATATTCGACGAGATCACTGATGCCCTTGCGGAAGGCAACCGGGTTGAGTTGCGCGGTTTTGGCGCTTTTTCGGTGAAAAACCGCCCTGCCCGCACCGGCCGCAACCCGCGCACCGGCGAATCCGTCGAGGTCGAGGAGAAGTGGGTGCCGTTCTTCAAGACCGGCAAGGAATTGCGTGAAAGGCTGAACGGCGGCAAATAAGCGCGGACCAACGCGCCGGCCTTCTCAAAGGCCTGCCTTTCCCAAGGAATCTCTATGTTCAACCGCTTCATACTTATCGTGGTCTTCGTGCCGCTGGCCGTCATCCTCATTGCACTGGCCGTCGCTAACCGCGAGCTCGTCGCCTTCACGCTCGATCCGTTCAACCCGGGCAATCCGAAGCTGACGCTGAACTTGCCGCTGTTTATCTTCCTGTTCGTGGCACTGGCCATCGGAATGGTCGTCGGCAGCCTGGCGACCTGGGTCAAGCAGGGCCGCTACCGCAAGCTGGCGCGCCAGCGCGGCGTCGAGGCCGAGAATTTGCGCCAGGCGGTCAGCCGCGTGCCGGCCGCGCCGCAAGGTTCTGCCGCGGGGACGGCGCTGCCGAAGCCAACGGCCTGAAGCCGGCGCTTTTACCTTCGCGGAGTTTTGCATGCTGACCATTTCGGCCGACGCTGTCGACCAGGCGCTGAGCTTTCCCGGACTGGTCGAGACATTGCGCGCGGCCTTCCGCGAGGGTGCTGTGCAGCCCGTCCGCCATCACCACGGGGTCGAGCGGCCCGACGGTGCCACGTCGACGCTGCTTTTGATGCCGGCCTGGACCGACTTCCATGCCGCCGGCACATCGGCGGGCGGTCATATCGGCGTCAAGATCGTAACCGTATCGCCCGACAACAACGCCATCGGCAAACCGGCTGTCATGGGGCTCTACCTCTTGCTCAACGGCGCCACCGGCGAGCCCGAGGCGCTGATCGACGGCCAGCGGCTGACGCAGTGGCGCACCGCTTGCGCCTCGGCGCTCGCCGCCTCCTATCTCGCCCGCGAGGACGCCTCACGGCTTCTGGTGGTCGGTGCCGGCGCGCTGTCGCCATTCCTGGCCAAGGCGCATTCGGCGGTTCGGCCGATCGAGACCATCCGCATCTGGAACCGCACGCCGGCCAATGCCGAAAAGGTTGCGGCCGATTTGCGCGAGGAAGGTTTCAACGCTGAAGCCGCTAGCGATCTCGACGCCGAGCTTGCTCAGGCCGACATCGTCTCCTCGGCGACCATCACGACGACGCCGCTCGTCAAGGGCGCGCTCTTGAAACCGGGCGCGCATGTCGATCTGGTCGGCGGCTTCACGCCGACCATGCGCGAAAGCGATGACGATGCGATCACGCGCGCCCGCATCTATGTCGACACCCGCGCCGGCGCCACCAAGGAAGCCGGTGACATCGTCCAGCCACTCGCCTCCGGCGTGTTGAAATCGGAAGCCATCGTCGCCGATCTGCATGAACTGGCGCGCGGCGAAAAACAGGGCCGGCAGAGCCCCGGTGAGATCACGCTGTTCAAGTCTGTCGGCGCAGCGCTCGAGGACCTCGCCGCCGGCATTGCCGTCTACAACGCCCTCAAGCCGTAGCGTCGGCCGGCGCTACGGCGCCAGCCTTGCGATCGAATTTCCGGATTGCTTCCGCGCTGACCGGAGTGAAGAAGTTCACCAGATTGCCATCGGGATCGCGCAGCAGCAGCGATCTGTTACCCCATGGCATTGTCGTCGGCGTCTGTACGAAGCCGCCGATGATTTTCGCCAGCCTGCTGCACTCCGCATCGACGTCGCTGACACGAAACTCGATGATCGCTGATCGATTGGCGGCCGGCTGCGCCACATCCGTTCCGAACAGGGCTAGAGTGCGTGTGCTGCCGATCGCCAGCGTGCAGGAGGGTGTTGCCAGCTCGGCGAAATCGTCGGTGAACCAGGTTGCGCTAAGCCCGGTGATCGTCTCGTAGAATGCCACCAGAGGTTTGATCTGGTCGGTGATGATGCGGATCGAGACGAAGTCCATACTATTCTCCTTGGAATAAATTGCAGCGGTTCAAACCATGGTACTGTTGTCGCCAAGGCTCCTGACGGCTCGACGTCGGCAGCCCTTGTCATCATTGCCAATCAGGCCGAAGACCCTCATGCCGCCTCGGCGATCTTGACGTCCATCGCCTGCGCGATCAGTTGGAAATCGTGCTGGCTGATCTCGAACAGGCCGAAGCGCAGCTGATAGCCCCAGTTCGATTTGCCCTTGGTGAAGTCGAGTTGTTCGAGCAACGGCTTGATCGGCGCTTCCGCCCCGTTCGACCATGCAACGTCGCGCCGAAACGGCGTAAAGCCGCCGCCCATATCGCCCTGATACGGCTCGCCTTCGCGCACCGTGCCTATGGCAGTGAAAGCCTGCAGGCCGTCCTTCTCGCGCAAAATGGTGGTCGGCGAGTAGTAGACCACACCGTCGCCGGGCTTGACGCGGCGCAGCGGTGCCGCCTTGCCGTGGTTGACCTGCATGAAGCCGGCTGCCCGGCCGCGCCGCACATGCTGCGCCGAGGCCACCGCGATCCAATGGGCGCTCATCCCTGAGCTCCTTCGAACGGCCAATAGACGCGCAGGCGATGGTTGTCCGGATCGAGAGCGACGAAGGTGCGGCCGAAATCGAGGTCAGTGGGCGCCTGCAGGATGGGGAGGCAGCGGCTCGCCCAACCCGCATGCGTGGCGTCCACCACTGCCGCGCTTTCGACTGCCAGCACAAGTTCGCCGCCTCCGCCCGTCGCGGCGGCCGCCGGCTCAACGGCATGGCGCGACCAGAGGCCGAGCTTGAAGCCCTGGTCGAGAACAAACATCGCAAAGGTCGGTGAAGTCTCAACCGGCTCGCGCCCAAGCAAGCTGGCATAGAAGGCGCCGCTCCGCTCCGGGCTGTCGACATAGAGGATGACGAAATTGGGGGTGTTCATATCTGCTCTCCAAGGTTTCGATTGGAGGAGCATAGGCGGCCATACTGTCAGATTCTGGCAGCAGCGATCGACAAGCAGGCGAAAAGAAGCATCAGGCGCCGGGCTGACGCTTCGACGCATCCAATGTCGCCCGCCATTCCTTCAGCAGCACCTGCCGCCGGCGTGGATAGCGGATATCGGTGGTGTTGAGATCGGACATGCGGTCGGCGCGAAAGTGGCGGAAATCCTGACGCGTCTCGCACCAGGCCGCCACCACCCGCGCCTTGTCGAAAAACCCGAGCGCAAACGGCCAGACCATGCGTTCGGACGCGGCGCCGCCGGCATCGCGATAGAGAAAGCCGAGTTTTCTCTCGTTGCGGATCGCCTGCCGCACCACGCCGAGGTCGATGCTTTCGACCAATTCACCGCGCGGCCCGACCAGCAGTGTGTTTGCATCGAGGTCCTCGCGCAGATCGTCCGGCAGCACCGCGGCGATCTTGGCCAGCGCGTCGGCGGCCGCGGCCGAGAGACGCTTGTCCGGTTGTCTGGCAACCCAACGCGATCCGAGCACAATGGCCTCGATCTCCTCGTCGGTGAACATCAGCGGCGGCAGCATGAAGCCGGGCTTCAGCACATAGCCCAGCCCCGCCTCGCCCTCGATCGGCGCGCCTTGCCCCTGCAGCGTGGCGATGTCGCGATAGAGCGTGCGGATCGACACATTCATCTCGCCGGCAATCGTGCGGCCGCTGACCGGCCGGCGATGCCGGCGCAGGATCTGGATCAGGTCAAGCAGGCGTTCGGAACGAGACATCGCCCAGATTTGCCTGTTTCCTCAGGCGAGGTCCACTACCTCGGAGATTCGTATGTTGGACCATTTTGTTTGCGCAGCCGGTGACCCTATGTCAAAAGCGGCCTGCCGCCTCCGGAGACGTTCCTGCTTGAAGTCTTTTCGCGACAAACGCCGCGACAACCGTCCGCCCGCAAAGGGCAGGGCCGAACACGTGCGGCCGCAGCCAGCCGCTGCGCCAGTCCGACCGGAAGCCAAGCGCCACGAAACAAAACCGGACGACCGGTTTGATCCGAAGCCGGCGCCGCGCCTGCTTGCGCGTCGCGACGGCGCCCTGCCCGCCGAACGCCTGCCGGTGATCCTCGAAGTAGCGCCCAATCAGGATTATGCGCTGCTCGACAGTGGCGCCGGCGAAAAACTCGAACAATACGGCCCCTACCGCATCGTGCGGCCCGAAGGCCAGGCGATCTGGCAAAAGGCCTTGCCGGCAAGGGACTGGGACCGCGCCGACGCCATCTTCACCGGCGACACCGACGAGGAGGGCATCGGCCGCTGGCGTTTTCCGAAAATGCCTCTTGGCGAGACCTGGCCGATGAAGCATGACAGCATCGATTATCTCGGCCGCTTCACCTCGTTTCGCCACGTCGGCGTCTTCCCCGAGCAGGCCTCGCACTGGGACCATATGGCCAGCCTGATCGCGGCGGCGAAGCGCCCGGTCAAGGTGCTGAACCTGTTCGGCTACACCGGGCTCGCTTCTCTCGTAGCAGCCCGAGCCGGCGCCGAAGTCACCCATGTCGATGCCTCGAAGAAGGCGATCGGCTGGGCCCGCGAAAACCAGGAAATGGCCGGCCTCGGCAGCAAGCCGATCCGCTGGATCGTCGACGACGCGGTGAAATTCGCCGAGCGCGAGGAGCGCCGCGGCAGCCGCTACGACATCATCCTGTTCGACCCGCCCGCCTATGGTCGCGGCCCCAAGGGCGAGGTCTGGCAATTGTTCGAGGACCTGCCTGGCCTGACCGACCTTTGCCGCGCGATCCTGGCGCCGAAGCCGCTGGCGGTGGTGCTGACCGCCTATTCGATCCGAGCCTCCTTCTTCGCCATCCACGCCCTGATGCGCGATACTTTTGCCGGCATGGGCGGCACGGTTGAATCAGGCGAACTGATCATCCGCGAGCAATCCGCCGGCCGGGCGCTGTCGACATCGCTTTTTTCGCGCTGGGTGGCCTGAATGCCCGGGGGACCTGACTGCCCGGGAGTCATAGATGAATGAGCGGCACGCCGGCGCGCCGGGGCAGGTGAAGGAAGTCACCAGCCTCGCCAACCCGTTGATCAAGGACATCAAGGCGCTCGCCCAGAAGAAATTCCGCGACCAGCAGAATGCCTTCATGGCCGAAGGGCTGAAGCTGGTCATCGACGCGCTCGACCTCGGCTGGTCGATCAAGACGCTGGTCTTCGCTAAGGCTGGTCGTGGCAATGCGGCGGTCGAAAAGGTAGCGGCGCGCACGGTTGCCGCCGGCGGCACCGTGCTCGAAGTGTCGGAAAAGGTGCTGGTCGCCATCACCCGCCGCGACAATCCGCAAATGGTGGTCGGCGTCTTTCAGCAGAAACTTCTGCCGTTGAAGGACGTCCGCGCCCACGACGGCGATGTCTGGGTGGCGCTCGACCGGGTGCGCGACCCCGGCAATCTCGGCACCGTCATCCGCACCGTCGATGCTGTCGGCGCCAAAGGAGTCATCCTGGTCGGCGAGACCACCGATCCTTTCTCCGTCGAAACCGTGCGCGCCACCATGGGCTCGATCTTCGCTGTGCCGGTAACCAGGGCCACGTCCGAAGCGTTCCTGGCCTGGCGAAACAGCTTCTCAGGCCTTGTCGTCGGTACCCATCTCAAGGGTGCGGTTGATTACCGCTCGGTCGATTTCTCCAGGGGGCCGGTGCTGCTGATGATGGGCAACGAACAGCAGGGCCTGCCCGACAATCTGGCCGAAAGCTGCGACCGGCTGCTGCGGATTCCGCAGGCCGGCCGCGCCGATTCACTCAACCTGGCGGTCGCCACCGGCGTCATGCTGTTCGAGATCCGGCGCGGCGCCCTGAAGCTTGCTCCCGAGGACGCTAAATCGTGAAATCATGGTCCCCCTACGCGCTGCTGGTGGTAGCGGCAATCGCGCTCGACCAATGGATCAAGCATCTGGTCGAGACCGGCCTCGCCTTTCAGGAAAAGCTCGATCTGTTGCCGTTCCTGGCGCTCTACCGCACCTACAACACCGGCATTGCCTTTTCGATGTTCTCGTCCTTCGGCGATACCGGCCTGGTCGTGATCGCCGTTCTCGTCGTCGCCTTCGTGCTTTACCTGGCGACGCGCACGCCGGCCGGCCATGTGCTGGCGCGCACCGGCTTTGCGCTGATCATCGGCGGCGCGATCGGCAATCTGATCGACCGCGCCGTCTACGGCCATGTCATCGACTACATACTGTTCCACACGCCGGTATGGTCCTTCGCCATCTTCAACCTCGCCGATGTCTTCATTTCGGTGGGTGCAGCACTGGTCGTCTTCGACGAGTTCATCGGCTGGCGGCGCGAGGCCAAGCCGCAAAGCCCCGACGCTTGAACGGCCGCCTCTTTTGACCAATTGACCGCGCCGGACGGTCGCCGCACAGTCCGGCGAGACTTTGCCTTACCGAGGAGAAAAAAGTGTCCGAAACCTTCAAAGCCATCCTCGTTTCGCGCGACGCCGAAAAGAAGCAGTCGGTCGAGATAGTCGACCTTAGCGAAGCCGATCTGATGGAAGGCGATGTCACCGTTGCGGTCGAGGCGACCACGGTCAACTACAAGGATGGGCTGGCGATCACGGGCAAGGCGCCGGTGATCCGCCGCTGGCCGCTGGTGCCGGGCATTGATTTCGCCGGTACCGTTCTCTCCTCGTCGCACGCCGACTGGCGCAAGGGTGACAAGGTCATCCTCAACGGCTGGGGTGTCGGCGAAACGCATTTCGGCGCCTATGCCGGACGCGCCCGTGTCAAAGGCGACTGGCTGGTGCCGTTGCCCGACGGCATCAGCGCTCACGATGCGATGGCGGTGGGCACCGCCGGCTATACGGCGATGCTGTGCGTCATGGCGCTGGAGCGGCACGGCATCCTGCCGGATCGCGGCCCGGTGGTGGTGACGGGTGCGGCCGGCGGCGTCGGCTCGGTCGCGGTCTCGATCCTGTCCAGCCTCGGCTACCATGTCATCGCTTCGACGGGCCGCAACGCCGAAAGCCCCTATCTGATCGACCTCGGTGCCGCCGAAGTGATCTCGCGCGACGAACTCTCCCAGCCGGCCAAGCCGCTGGCCAAGGAGCGCTGGGCCGGCGGCATCGATGCCGTCGGCAGCCATACGCTTGCCAATGTGCTGTCGATGACCGCCTACGGAGGCGCGGTCGCCGCATGCGGCCTGGCCGGCGGCATGGATCTGCCGTCGAGCGTCGCCCCGTTTATCCTGCGTGGCGTCTCGCTGCTTGGCATCGATTCGGTCATGGCGCCCAAGGCGGTGCGCCTGGAAGCATGGCGCCGCATCGGCACCGATCTCGACCTCAAGAAACTTGCCGGCCTGTCGACGACAATCGGCTTCGACGGCATCATCGCCGCCGCCCACGACATCGTCGACGGCAAGATCAGGGGCCGCGTGGTGGTGGATATGTGAGGCTCCCAAAGCATGATCCCGAAAAGTGGAATCCGGTTTTCGGAAAAGATCATGAGATGCGGAAAACCGCCAAAAATGCATGACCGCTAAAATTCGAACGATCCGCCGCGCTTTTCCATAATCTCTATCTGGCAAGGATTTCCGCATGATCGCGGAGTCCGCCAGGAAAGAGAAGAACCGTGCCGAAAGCGTCGACGGGCCGAGCCCGGCGACGCCGAAGCGGCAGCATGTTGTCCCACCGCCGCTGGCGCCGGATTTTCCGCGCGCCACGCACGAGGGCCTGCTGTTCTTGACCGTTGTCGCCAGTGTCGTGCTGGCGGGCCTGTCCCACCTCACCGGCGCGCCGATCTTCATCACGCTCGGCCTGCTGGCGACCGGCCTTGGCGGCGTCGCCATGCACCTGCGCAACCGCCACACCGTCCACCGCGCGACCGCCCTGCTCGACGAAACCGCAGCCCGCAGCCGCGCCGAGATCGAGACGCTGGCCGACCGCATGTGGGAGATGCAGGAGAGCGAGGAGCGCTTTCGCGGGCTGATCGATGCGCTCGGCGACCTCGTCGTCCACCGCGACCGCGACGGCCACATCGTCTATGCCAACAAGGTTTTCGCCAGCCTCGTCGGAACCGATCAGCGCGATCTTGCAGGCAGGACGCTGGCTGACCTCGGCATCGATGTCGGGGTCGTTCCCGACGCCGCCTTTTCGGATCACGAATGCCTGAGTTCCACCGACGTCTCCATCCGCACGCCGAACGGTCCGCGCTGGTTTTCGTGGATCGAACTGTCGGTGCGCGACAAGGACAGCGGCGCCGTTTCGCACCGGGCGATTGCCCGCGACATCACCGCCCGCAAACGTGCCGAATCTTCGCTCATCACCGCGCGGGAGCGCGCCGAATATGCCAGCCAGGCCAAGTCGCGCTTCCTCGCCACCGTCAGCCATGAGATCCGCACGCCGATGAACGGCATCATGGGCATGGCCAAGCTACTGGCCGACACCAATCTGTCGCCGGAGCAGCGCACCTATGTCGCCGCCGTCTCGACCTCGGCCAGCGCGCTTTTGGCGCTCATCGAGGACCTGCTCGATTATTCCAAGATCGAAGCCGGTCGCTTCGACCCGGAGCCGCAGCCGACATCTTTGCGCGAGATTGCCGACAACATCATCGAACTGATGGCGGCGAAAGCCTTCGCCAAGAACATCGGCCTCGGCTGTCATGTCGAGCCCGACGTGCCGCAGATGATCATGGCCGATCCGGGAAGAGTGAGGCAGGTGCTGCTCAACCTCATCGGCAACGCGGTCAAGTTCACCGACACCGGCGGCGTGCTGGTCTCGGTCGCGCGGGCCCGCACCGAGACCAGCGACCGCATCTGCTTCACCGTGGCCGACACTGGCCCTGGCCTGCGCGAAGAGGATATGGAGCGCATCTTCGAGGAATTCGAACAGTCCGACGGCACCTCGACCCGCACCCATGGCGGCGCCGGCCTCGGCCTTGCCATATCGAGACGACTGGCGACGGCCATGGGCGGCGCCATTTCGGTGTCGAGCCGGCTTGGCGAGGGATCTGAATTCGTCTTCGAAATCCCGGCCACAGGGGCCACCGAAGCGCCGCAGAACCGGCAGAACATCCTCGCCGGCCGGCGCGCCGTGATCGTGTCGAAGAACGCTGTAGAGGCCGACGCCATCGCCCGTGCCATCCGCGCCCATGGCGGCGCCGTCGATGTGGCCGCGACCGCTTCCCAGGCGACGCCTTTCGCCGAACATTGCGACGCGCTGTTGATCGACGCCGCCATGGAAGACAGCGACGGCAGACTGCTCAAGCGCCTGCGCCAGAGCGGCTTTGCCGACTGTGAGGCGATCACGCTGATCGCGCCGACCGACCGCGGCATGCTTGGCGAATTCCGCGCCAGCGGCTACGCCACCTTCCTGGCAAGGCCGGTGCGCGGCGAAACGCTGATGCGTGTGCTGTTGACCAGCCATGCCCCTGCTTTGCCCCTGCCCATGAAGCCGGAAAAGAGCGGGGCGTCGTCGCATCGGGCTGTTGGCGGGCGCCAGCAGGGCCTATCGGTGCTGATCGCCGAAGACAACGACATCAACGCCATGCTGGCCCGCGCCACGCTTTTGAAGGCAGGGCATCGGGTCAAAGTCGTCGGCAACGGCAAGGCTGCGGTCGAGGCAATCACCGAAGCCGGGCTGAAACACCGTTTCGACGTGGTGCTGATGGATCTGCACATGCCGGTGATGGACGGGCTGGACGCAATCGCGGCCATCCGCCGCCACGAGGAAGAAATGGCCGTGCCGCCGGTTCCGATCATGGTGCTTTCGGCCGACAGCCAGGAAAAGACCCGCCACACAGTGCTTGCCCATGGCGCCAGCGGCTTCGTCACCAAGCCGCTGGACCCCGACGCGCTGGTCCATGCCGTCGAAGGCCAGGTGGCCGCCTGAGGCCGCCCAACGTGCTCTCTGCCGTCACGTAAGGTAGCCGGTTGAGGGTTTTCGCCAGCCGACGAAGTATTGCCCGCTCCGCCGTATCACGGTACTGTCACAATCCTGTTGCACCTACACCGTATCCCC
This sequence comes from Mesorhizobium sp. P2_D6, assembly GCF_056404315.1. Taxonomy (NCBI): domain Bacteria; kingdom Pseudomonadati; phylum Pseudomonadota; class Alphaproteobacteria; order Hyphomicrobiales; family Phyllobacteriaceae; genus Mesorhizobium; species Mesorhizobium sp. P2_D6. Next base: position 74,490 of record NZ_JBFUEG010000012.1, read on the forward strand.
GTGCCAAGAGGGATGGCTCGAAGGAGAATCACTCGTGCATACAGTTATGCCGGAATGTGACACTCGGCCCAACGCAGGCGGTGCTTTGCTCGCCGCGCGTAACACCGATGCCGTCGCAACAGGCGCACCGCTGGGCCGGATCGGTAATCTCGAAGTGCGGCTTGCCCGCAACGAAGCCGAGATCGCTGCCGCGCAGGAAGTGCGCTACCGGGTATTTTATGACGAGCTTGGCGCCAGGAAGGACCTGTTCCAGGCACAGGATCGGCGCGACGCCGACCGTTTCGACCCGCTATGCGACCATCTGCTGGTGCTGGACACCTCGATTTCCGGACCCGAGCATCGCCGCATCGTCGGCACTTATCGGCTGCTGCGGCAAGAAATCGCAGCGACCGCCGGCGGCTTCTATTCCGAAGGCGAGTTCGAGCTGACGAAGCTGATTGCCCGTCATCCCGGACAGCGCTTCCTTGAGCTCGGCCGCTCCTGCGTTCTTAAGGAATACCGCTCCAAGCGCACCATCGAGGCGCTGTGGCAAGGCATCTGGGCCTATATCAAGCACTATGAGATCGGTGTGATGACCGGCTGTGCCTCGTTCCACGGCACGGTGCCGGCGGCGCATGCCGAGGCGCTTACCTATCTTGCCCATCACTGCCGCACCAACTCAGCCTGGGATGTGCGGGCTGTGTCCGGGCGCTATTGCTCGATGGACCTGATGCCGATCGAGGCGGTAAACGCCAAGGCGGCGATCGCGGCCATGCCGCCGCTGGTCAAGGGCTATCTGCGCGTCGGCGCCCGCATCGGCGACGGCTGCGTCATCGACCGCGAATTCTCCACCGTCGATGTGTTCGTGGTGATGCCGGTCAAGGAAATCGGCGCCCGCTACGTCAACTATTATGGCGGCGAAGCGCAGCGCTTTGCGGCATGATAGCTAATAGAATGTAGCGAGCATTGCCCCGCTCAAACCCCTATTCGCTACTCCCTACTCGCTATTCGCTCGTTTCACGGAATATCCTCCGGCCGCCGTCCCGGCCGGCTCTTGTAGGACGGAAACGTCCAGCCGAATTTGAGCGCGCCGCCACGCACCAGGAAAGCCGCGACAAAGCCGGCAAGGTCTGAGGCGACCGGCGGCAATCCGATAAGATCGCCAAGCGTGTAGAGGCCGGCGCCCGCCAGCGCCGCGCTGACGTAGATTTCGGGCCTCAGCAGCACCGACGGCTCGCCGGCCAGCAGATCGCGCAGGATGCCGCCGAATGTTGCGGTCAGTACGCCCATAATGACGGAGACGACCGGGGAACCGGTGATCGCCAGTCCCTTGGCCGCGCCCATCACCGAAAAGGCCGCCAATCCGATGGCGTCGAGCCAGAGCAGCCATTTCCAGCGGGATTCGACGCGGTGGGCAATGAAGAAGACCAGCACCGCAACCGCCGCGCAGATCAGCACATAGCCGGAGTTGGCGACCCAAAAGACGGGCAGGTTGAGGATGACGTCACGCAGCGTGCCGCCGCCGATGCCGGTGACGCTGGCCAGGAACAGGAAGCCGATAATGTCGAGCTGCTTGCGCGAAGCCGCCAGCGCCCCGGTCGCCGCAAAGACGGCGACGCCAGCATAGTCGAGGAGGTCAATGGCGCTCAAGGGCATGAGGCAGGGATCAGGCAGTAGGGATTGGGGATTAGGAAGTATCAATAACACGAAGCCGGGCGATTGATACGGCCCCCACTGCCTACTGCCTATTCCCTACTCACGCATCCTTCTCGGCCTGCTCGTTCACCGGGCCTGGTTCGACAGGCGCCTCGGCTGCCGCGATCTTGGGGCCGCCCTTGGCGACGCCGACCATGGCGGGCCGCAGCACGCGCTCGCCGATCGAATAGCCCGGCTGCACGACCTGGACCACGGTGTTGGCTGGCACATCGGGATTGGGCACCTCGAACATCGCCTGGTGGAAATTCGGGTCGAACTTCTCGCCTTCCGGCTCAAGCTTCTTCACCCCGTGCCGCTCCAGCGCCGACAGCATGGCGCGCTCCGTGATCTCGACGCCGTCGATCAGCGCCTTGAAGCCGGCATCTCCGGCTGCCTTGGCCTCGGCCGGGATGGCATCGAGCGCGCGGCGCAGATTGTCCGACACCGACAGCATGTCGCGGGCAAAATTGGCCACCGCATAGGCGCGCGCGTCATGCACGTCGCGGGCGGTGCGGCGGCGCAGATTCTCCATCTCGGCCGCGACGCGCAACGCGCGATCCTTCAGTTCCTCGTTTTCCTTCAGCAGCCGCACCAGCGCTTCATAGTCGCCGTCGATGCCGCCTTGCGTCCGCTCGGCCTCGGCCGTTTCGATATCCTCGGGCGCGCGTTCGTCTTTTGCCTGGTCGCTCATCGCCGTTTCCCGTCATTCGAATGGTTTGGATTTGCGCCCGATATCGAGGTTTGGCGGCCAAAAATCAAGGGGCAAGCGATGCTTGGGGCCGTTTGGAGGACCTTGGCACGGATCGCGAAGGTCTTTCGAAATTAATTCAAATTTTACCGTGATTGCCGGCTTTGCTTGCCAATACCCCGCTATGGGGGAACCATTCCGTGGCTGGAGGAGTTTCGAAGCCAAGACAGGATTTTGGGACAATGACAGGCAACAATGGCAACAGGAGCGAAGAGCTCGCCGCCGATATCAAGCGCCAGTTCGGCACCGAGGCAACAAAGCGCTTCCTGCGTAGCTTGCCGGCATTCCGAACCGAGGCCGACATTCCGGAGCATTTTCGGGATCTGCTCGACCGTCTGGACGGCATAGAAGCCAGCGTGGCAGGCGGCCAACGCCGGCAATAGCGACGCAATCGCGCGACAATTACGCGCAGTAATTTTGCGTGAGCTGTACCTTGCGGCAACGGCAAGCCACGCCTATGCTTCCTGATGAACATGATTTCCCCCGAGACGGCCGCCAACAGCAAGCGCGCCTGGTTGAAGATTCTGGCGCGCTACAAGAAGCCTGACCGGCGGCGCAGTACCCTAGAACTGGCCATCACCCTCATCCCTTTCGCCGCGCTGTGGGCGCTCTCTTCGGCCGCCTATTCCTACGGCCATTGGTGGGGCCTGATCCTCATCCTTCCCGCCGCCGGCTTTCTGGTGCGGATCTTCATGATCCAGCACGATTGCGGCCACGGCTCCTTCTTCGCCAACCGCACCGCCGACGACTGGATCGGCCGCGCGCTCGGCGTGCTGACGCTGACGCCTTATGATTGCTGGCGGCGCGCGCACGCGGTGCACCATGCCAGCGCCGGCAATCTTGATGAACGCGGCATGGGCGACATCCGCACGCTGACCTTGGCCGAGTACCGGCGCCTGTCATGGCGCGGGCGCCTTGCCTATCGTCTTTACCGCCATCCGCTGGTGATGTTCGGCCTCGGGCCGATCTGGCTGTTCATTTTCGAACAAAGGCTGCCGATCGGCATGATGCGCGGCGGGTTGACGCCCTGGGTGTCGTCGATGACGACAAACCTCGCCATTGCGATTGCCGCAGCCCTCCTCATCTGGTGGATCGGCCCCGGCGCTTTCCTGATCGTCCATCTGCCCATCGTTGTCCTCGCCGGTTCCGCCGGCATCTGGCTGTTCTACGTCCAGCACCAGTTCGAGGAGACGGAATGGGCGAAAGACGAAGAGTGGGAGTTCCAGCATGCCGCGTTGCACGGCTCGTCCTATTACGACCTGCCGCCGGTGCTGAACTGGTTCACCGGCAATATCGGCGTCCACCACGTCCACCATCTCTCGGCCAAGGTGCCAGGCTACCGGCTGCAGGAAGTGCTGCGCGACTATCCGGAACTGCGCGGCATCGGCCGCGTCACGCTGCTCGACAGCCTGCGCTGCGTCAAGCTGGCGCTGTGGGACGAACAGCGCCGCAAGCTGATCTCGTTTCGCGAAGCGCGGGCTATGGCCTGAAGTAATCCACCGCGCCAGAGGCGCGGCGGGATTTTATCCAAAAGCTGCTCAGGCGGCCTTGCGCTCGTCGCGCATCAGCGCCTTGCCATCGCGGATCTCGGTGCCGAGCACCTTCAGGCATTCGCGCATGAAGGCGGCAAGGCCGGGCCAGCCCTTGGCCGACACCAGATTGCCGTCGACATGGGCGCCGGTCGGCGCGACATCGATGTAGATGCCGCCTGCCAGCGTCACCTCCGGCTCGCAATATTGCAGCGCCGCGACTTCCCGGCCGCGCACCACGCCGTCGACCGCGATCAGGATCTGCACACCATGGCAGATGGTGAAGATCGGCTTGCCGGTCTCGTGGAAGTGCCTGACCAGCGCCTGCACCCTTTTGTCGATGCGGATATATTCGGGACCACGCCCGCCGGCAGCATAGACGGCATCATATTGCGCCGGATCGACCTCGGAAAACGTCTTGTTCAGGATGTAATCGTGGCCCAGCTTTTCGGTGTAGGTTTGGTGGCCCTCGAAATCATGCAGCGAGGTCTTCAATATATCGCCCGCCTTCTTGTCGGGACAGACGACGTGGACGGTGTGGCCAACCGCATGCATGGCCTGTTCAAAGACGAAAATCTCGTACTCCTCGCTGAACTCGCCAACGAGCATCAATATCTTCTTGCCTGCCATGCCGGTCTCCTCCCTTGCTGGCCATTATTTCGGATCACGAAATAATGGCCCTATCCTAAGGGCAGGCTCGCGAAAGGAAAAGCCCAAATCGCACAATTGGTCTGACCAGATTGAGTTTGCTAGACGTGAGTTGGACGGCACATCAGCGCATCCAGCGAGAAACAGCAACGTTGGTCCGACCACGAGGCGAGAAATCAGGCAGCGGCCCTGATCATATCCGCCGCCTTCTCGGCGATCATGATGGTCGGCGCATTGGTATTGCCGCCGATCAGTGTCGGCATCACCGAGGCGTCGACGACACGCAGCCCCTGTAGTCCGCGCACCTTAAGCTGCGGATCGACCACGGCCATCGCATCGACACCCATCTTGCAGGTGCCGACGGGGTGATAGATCGTGTCGGCGCGAGCGCGGATATGCGCCATCAGCTCGGCATCACTGGAAACGCCGGCGGTATAGATCTCCCTGTCGCGGTACTTTGCCAGCGCCGGCGCCTCCAATATGCCGCGCATCATCCTGGCCCCCTTGAGCAGCAGGTCCCCGTCCCGTTCGTCGGACAAAAAGCGCGGATCGATGCGCGGCGGCGCCAGCGGGTTCGGGCTCGACAGCCCGACCTCGCCGCGCGAATGCGGCCGAAGCACGCACACATGGCAAGAAAAGCCGTAGCCCAGATGCAGCTTGCGGCCATGATCGTCGACGATGGCGATGCAGAAATGCAGCTGCAGATCGGGCCTGTCCATCGCCGGATCGGATTTGAGGAAGGCGCCGCCTTCCGCATAGGGCGTGGCAATCATGCCGGTGCCGTTTCTGCGCCAGCGCACTATGTGCCTGACGAGGCCAGGCAGACCGCGCAGGCCGATGCCCATCATGTCGGCATTCTTCGACGTCCAGGCCAGGATGAAATCGAGATGGTCCTGCAGATTCTTGCCGACGCCGGGCAGTTCGTGGATGACCGGAATCCCGTGCATGGCAAGTTCGGCCGCCGGGCCAATGCCGGACAACAGCAGAAGCTGCGGCGAGCCGAAGGCGCCGCCGCAGACGATGACTTCGCGCCTGGCTTTCGCCACCGCTTCGCTGTTGCCCTTGCGATAGCGCACCCCGCTGGCGCGCTTGCCGTGGAGCACAATGCCGGTCGCATGCGCGCCGGTTATAACGGTCAGGTTCGGCCGGTTCATCGCCGGATGCAGATAGGCGGCGGCCGCCGAGCAGCGCTCGCCATTCCTGGCCCCGCCCCAGAACTGTGTGACCTGATAAAGCCCCGCCCCTTCCTGTTCCGGCCCGTTGAAATCGTCATTGCGGCGGATCTGGTTTTCGCCACAAGCCTCGACAAAGGCTTTTGAGATCGGCCGCGGCTCCTGCTGTTCGCCGACCCTGAGCGGCCCGTCGCCGCCATGCAGCGCGTCCGCGCCGCGCTGGTTGCCTTCGGCACGCCTGAAATAGGGCAGCACCTCGTTCCACGACCACCCCTGACAACCGAGGCCGGCCCATTCGTCATAGTCGCCACGGTGGCCGCGCGTGTAGAGCATGGCATTGATGGCGCTGGAGCCACCGAGCGCCTTGCCGCGCGGCTGGTAGCCCTTGCGACCGCCGAGCCCCTGCTGCGGCACCGTCTGCAATCCCCAATTGTTGATCTTCGGCCGGCCGGGCAGCAGTGCGATGATGCCTGCCGGCGCCCGGATGAGCAGGTTCCTGCCCTCGCCGCCCGCTTCGATCAGGCAGACGGTTTTCGACGCATCTTCCGAGAGCCGTGCGGCAAGCGTACAGCCGGCGGACCCGCCACCGGCGATGACATAGTCGAAATCCATGGCTTCCTCCCTGGCGTCCCGCGGATGTTTCCGTCTGGACAGCCAAGAGAAGGCTTGATTTCAGCCGATGTAAAGGCGGGTGGAATTACCGCCGCGTCAGCTGTTGCGAACGCGCCGCCAGGAATATTTTGGTCCCTTCGGCTCAGACGCTTCGGTCGGCTGGTAATACAGCCCGAGCCCGCCGATACGGCCTTCTTCAAGCCGCTTCAACAGCACTGGGTTCGATATTTCGAACTCGTCGAAGCCGAGCCGCAGCATATGCGGCAGCTGGTCGACGAGGACCTGCCCGGTGGCGCGGACGGCGCCCTCGAACTGGTAACGGCTGCGCAGCAGCTCACCCTTGGAGAAGGAGCGGCCGTCGTTGAAGGCTGGAAAGGCCAGCGCCACCAGCGACAGCTGGTCGAGCAGATCCACGATCTTTTCCAGCTGGTCGCCGGGCTGCAGCGCGACGCCAAGCCGCTCCTTGGCCGAACGCCGCACTTCGGCATCAAGGCCGAGAAACGCCTGCAGCGGCAGGATGAAGCGGCCATTGCCCGAAAGCGCCTCGGCGCTTTCGGCATGCGCCCACTCGTCCTCACGAAAACCCGTCGGGGTCCAGAGCCGGGTCTCCGGTGTCGTCTGTTCAGTCATCGAGAATTCCTAAAATTCAAACAGGCCAAGGATGTGTTGAGATTCAGGTCAGGCCGAGTCGAAAATGGTGGCTTCCGAGAACCGGAGCGGAGCGTACTTGAAGTACGTGAGCACCGGAAGCGCAGGAGGCCGCCATTTGCAGACCGGCCTCACCTGAATATCGGCATATCCTAAAGGGAAGCGTCGGTCAGCGACTTCTCCAACCCCGACAGATGGATGCCGCACTCGGTCTTGGCATGACCGGCCCAGCGGCCGCTGCGCGCATCCTCGCCCGGCTGCACCGGCTGCGTGCACGGGAAGCAGCCGATCGACAGATAGCCGTACGCGACCAGCGGATTTTCGCGCAGCGCATGAGCCCGCATATAGTCGGCCTGGTCGGACGTCGTCCAGTGCGCCAACGGGTTGATGCGCACGCGTGGGCCGACCGCCTCGAACACCGGCAATGCCGCCCGCGTCGAGGCCTGGAAGCGCTTGCGGCCGGTGAACCAGGCACGGAAGGGCGCCACGCCCCGCGCCAGCGGCTCGACCTTGCGCACGTCGCAGCAGGCATCGGTGTTGCTCTGGTGCAGATTGCCGGTCGGATCGATCCGTTCGAGCGCTGCCTCTTCCGGCTTGATCACCCTGATGTTGGTCAGCCCGAAATCGGCGGCGAGTGCGTCGCGATAGCCGAGCGTTTCCTCGAAATGCTTGCCGGTGTCGAGGAAGATGACCGGCAACGTGCGATCGACCTTGGCGATCATGTGCAACAGCACCGCCGAATCCGCGCCGAAGGACGAGACGGCGGCGATTTCGTCAAGAAAAAGCTCGCGGGTCGCGCGTTCGATGATCTCAAGCGGCTTCAGATGTCCGTACAGCGCATCGAAGCCCGCCGCCTTGGCGGCGATGCTGTCATCGACGTCGACGATACGGTCAAGCGGCCTTGGTTTCGCCAGCATAGAGCGCCTCCTTGAACGGCGCGGGACCGACACGGCGGTAGGCGTCGATGAATCTTTCACTGGGACTGAGCCGAAGGCCGAGATAGGTGTCGACGATCTGCTCGATGGCGTCGGTGATCTCTTCCGAAGAGAAGCCGCGGCCGATGATCTCGCCGACCGAGGTGTTCTCGTCGGCCGAGCCGCCAAGTGTCACCTGGTAGAGCTCGGAGCCCTTCTTCTCGACACCGAGAATGCCGATATGGCCGACGTGGTGGTGGCCGCAGGCATTGATGCAGCCGGAAATCTTGAGCTTCAATTCGCCGATCTCGCGCTGCCGCTCCAGCGAAGCAAAGCGAAGCGAAATCTCTTGCGCGATCGGGATCGAGCGCGCCGTCGCCAGCGCGCAATAGTCGAGGCCGGGGCAGGAAATGATATCGCTGATCAGATTGGAATTGGCTGTCGCCAGACCGATATCGACCAGCGCGTCATAGACCGCCTTCAAATCGGCGCGCGCCACATGCGGCAGGATGAGGTTCTGCTCATGGCTGACGCGCAGCTCGTCGAAGGCGTATTTCTCGGCGATGTCGGCAACAGCTTCCATCTGGCTGTCGGTGGCGTCACCCGGCACCTCGCCAATGCCCTTCAGCGAAATCGTCACCGCCGCATAGTCGGGATGGCGATGCGTCACGACATTCTGGTCGAGCCAGTCCGAGAAGCTCTTTGAATCCAACCGTGCAAGCTTGACCGCCGCGTCGCCTTCCGGCCGATCCACCAGCTGAGGTGGCGCGAAATAGGCGTCGATGGCGCGGATGTCGGCCTCCGGCAGTTTCAGCTCGGCGTCCTTCAATTCCTGCCATTCGGCCTCGACCTGGCGGGTGATTTCCTCGACGCCGGTCTCGTGCACCAGAATCTTGATGCGCGCCTTGTACTTGTTGTCGCGGCGGCCATAGAGGTTGTAAACGCGCAGGATCGCCGTGCAGTAGGACAGAAGATCGGCTTCCGGCAGGAAGTCGCGGATCTTCTTCGCCACCATCGGCGTGCGGCCCTGGCCACCGCCGACATAGACCGCAAAGCCAAGCTCGCCGGCGGCATTCTTCTTCAGGTGCAGGCCGATGTCATGCGTCTGGATGGCGGCGCGGTCGCGCTCGGCCCCGGTCACCGCGATCTTGAATTTTCTGGGCAGGAACGAGAATTCCGGATGCACCGACGACCATTGCCGCAGGATCTCGGCATAGGGGCGTGGATCGGCGACTTCGTCGGCGGCAGCGCCGGCGAAATGGTCGGCGGTGACATTGCGGATGCAATTGCCGCTGGTCTGGATGGCGTGCATCTCGACGCTGGCGAGATCGGCCAGGATCGCCGGAATGTCCGACAGCGCCGGCCAGTTGAACTGGATGTTCTGGCGCGTGGTGAAGTGGCCGTAGCCCTTGTCGTATTTGCGGGCGATGTGGCCGAGCATGCGCAACTGCTTGCCGTTCAGCGTGCCATAGGGCACCGCGATGCGTAGCATGTAGGCGTGCAGCTGCAGATAGACGCCGTTCATCAGCCTGAGCGGCCGGAACTGGTCCTCGGTGATCTCGCCGGACAGCCGGCGCTCGACCTGGTCGCTGAACTCGGCGACGCGGGCCTGGACAAAATCGTGGTCGAACTCATCGTAACGGTACATGCTTCGTCTTTCAGGGCGCGTCCGCCCGTATTTTGTTACGCTGCCCGCGCAGCCTGCTTGCCCAGGTCTTCGCGGATGGTGGGGCCGGCGGCGCGGATCTTTTCGCGCAGCCGCACCGGCTCGACGACGCCATTGACGACCTCAGCGTCGATCAGGTTGACGTCGACCACTTCATTGTCGGTATAGGCCTTGGCGCCGATCGCCTCGAGCCGATCTTCGGCCGCCTTGTCACGGGCGAGATCGGCGTGGTCCACCGTCTCGGCCCAGCCGCCATCGGCGTACCAGACAGCGATGCCGTCGGTGAGGCGGTTTGCGGTCAATATCTTCATGGTTCGACCTCTGCGGCGGCCGCGTTGGCGGCGCTCTCATGACTATGTGCCGCCAGCGGCTCGGAACGTTCAAAGTTGGCGCCGGCAACCGCGTCACCAATGATGGTCATCACCGGGCCGGTCAGATCGGCGCGCGCCTCCAGCGACGGCAGGTCGGCCAGCGTGCCGTGGAAACGGCGGCGGTTCTGCAGGCTGGCATTCTCGACCACGGCGACCGCCGTATCCGGCGACAGGCCGGCCTCGATCAGCCGCCCCGCAACCTCGGCAGCGACCGACCGGCCCATATAGACGGCGACGGTGGCGCCGGAGATGGCGAGCTTGGCCCAGTCCGGCAGCGAATTGCCTTTGAGATCGTGCCCGGTGGTGAACACCATCGACGAAGACACGCCACGCAGCGTCAGCGGCAGTTCGAAATCGGCGGCGGCAGCGAAAGCGGCGGTGACGCCGGGGACCACGTCATAGGCGATGCCGGCATCGCGCAGTGCCGCCATCTCCTCGCCGGCGCGGCCAAACACCAGCGGGTCGCCCGACTTCAGCCGCACGACGCGCTTGCCGGCTTGGCCGAGCTCGACCAGCAGCGTGTTGATCTCGGCCTGGCTCTTGGTGTGGCAGCCCTTGCGTTTTCCCACCGGCAGCCGCTCGGCGTCGCGGCGACCCATGGCGACGATCGCCTCCGGCACCAGCGCGTCATAGACGATGACGTCGGCTTCCATCAGCAAGCGATGCGCCCTCAGCGTCAAAAGATCCTCGGCGCCAGGCCCGGCGCCGACCAGGGCGATATGGCCTGCAGCCGGCGCCTTCGACAGCAATAGATCGACGGCGGCGTCGTGCGCCTGCGAAAGCTCGCCGGCTTCGACAGCGCGCGCCGGTGTGCCCTGGAAAAAACTGCTCCAGAACTCACGGCGCGCATTGCCTTTCGGCAGCAGCTTTTCGGCTGCACCCCGGAACGAGGCGGCAAGCGTTGCCAGCGGCCCGAGCGAGGGCGCCAGCATGCGGTCGATGCGGCTGCGCAGCATCTGCGCCAGCACAGGCCCAGCACCCTCGGTGCCGATGGCGATGGCGACCGGTGCACGGTTGACCAGCGCCGGGGTGAAGAAATCGCAGAGCTCCGGCCGGTCGACGGCATTGACCGGAATGCCAAGCCGGCGCGCATCCTCGGCCACGCGGCGGTCGAGCGCCTCATCGCCGCTGGCGGCAAACACCATGACCGCGCCTTCGAGATGCGCTGCATCGTAGGGGACGGCAATGTGGATGGCGCCGGTCACGGCGATGAAGCTCAGCAATTCGGTGTCGGCAGTTTCAGCGATGATGCGCAATGCAGCGCTCGACTGATCGAGCAGCCGCGCCTTGGCCAAAGCCTCGCCGCCGCCGCCGACGATGGCCACGGCTTCGCCTTCGACCCGCAGGAAGACGGGGAAAGCGTTGAGCTTGGGATTGGCCTGCGGCATGACGAACAGATTCCGGAACAAGGTGGCAGTTTTACGCGCGGGCGTGAAAAAGCTGAAGGAACCCACTCGCGCATCCCCTGACAGGAGGCAATCGGTTTTCCGCAAGCCAGAAGGCCAAGAGAAAAATATTCCATATCCGCACATCGAGCGGATTCAAGCCGCTGCCGCAGGCCTTGTTCTGCGGCTCTTTTATCCCTGAGTTGTCCGAGCCGCAAAATTGTTTTTTCTAAATTCTACCAATTTAGTAGATTAAAGCCGTCGGTGGTACAGCCCTTCGCTGAGGCCGTTGAGTTGCCGCAGACAGGGGCAGGTGCTGGCCCCCCGTCGAACAGTGGAACGTTCCCGCTCCGCCGTGCGTTCTGACCCTGCCGAAGCAGACAATCGTCGGCTGGATTTGAAACCTTCAAGCAGGAGCGCGCAATGAACAAGATCAACCTGAAACACGGCCTTCTGGTCATGGTGGCCGATGGCGAGAAAGCGCTGTTCCTCAAGAATGAGGGCGACAATCTCTACCCGAACCTGCAGCTCTTCCAGGAGATGAAACAGGACAATCCGGCGACGCGCGAGCAAGGCAGCGACAGCCCCGGCCGCTACAATGACGGCGCATCCGGCAACCGCAGCACGGGCGAGGATACCGACTGGCACCGGCAGGGCAAGGAACGCTTCGCCGAGGAGATCGCCGACCGACTTTACAAGTTCGCCCATAACGGCATCTTCGACAACATCGTGCTGATTGCGCCACCCCTGGTGCTCGGCACGATGCGCAAGAAATTGCACAAGGAAGTCACCGACAAGGTGCAGGCCGAGATACCAAAGACATTGACCAACCATGCCGTGATCGACATCGAGGCCATGCTGCAAGCGGCCTGACACCCAGCCGGGTTGCCCATCCGACATCCGCTATCAGGCGCGCGCAGCGGTTCTGCTGCGCGCGCCCTTGGTTTTTCAGCACCTCTGGCCAGCAATTTCCGGCTTGCGGGTTGCATCGCCGGCGCACCCTCCACCATATTGGAAAAGGCGGCGGCTTCGGGCGGCGCACACCCGACATCACGGTTCTTGAAAGGCGCTCCATAGACAATGCCGCATGACACGCCCCTTATCGCCACCATCGTCGCCGGTCTGGGGCTGGCATTCATCTTCGGGGCGCTCGCCAACCGTTTTCGCATCCCGCCGCTGGTCGGCTATCTCGTCGCCGGCGTGCTGGTCGGGCCGAACACGCCAGGCTTCGTCGCCGATGCGGGCCTTGCCAATGAGCTGGCCGAAATCGGCGTCATCCTGCTCATGTTCGGCGTCGGCCTGCATTTCTCGCTGAAGGACCTGCTGTCGGTCCGCGCCATCGCCGTGCCCGGCGCCATCGTCCAGATCGGCTTTGCCACAGCGCTCGGAGCCGGCCTTGCCTGGATGCTCGGCTGGTCGATGGGCGCCGGCCTGGTCTTCGGCCTGGCGCTCTCCGTCGCGTCCACCGTGGTGCTGTTGCGCGCGCTTCAGGAGCGGCGGCTGATCGAGACCGAGCGCGGCCGCATCGCCGTCGGCTGGCTGATCGTCGAGGATCTGGCCATGGTGCTGGCGCTGGTGTTGCTGCCCGCCCTTGCCGGCGTGCTTGGCGGCCAGCCGCAGGTCGATGACCATGCAAGCCTGCTATCGCTTCCTGCCAGCTACGGCATCTGGGGCGTCGTCGGCCTCACCCTGGCCAAGGTCGTCGCCTTCGTCGTCGTCATGCTGGTCGTCGGCGGCAGGGTCATTCCGTGGATCCTGCACTATGTCGCCCATACCGGCTCGCGCGAGCTGTTCCGGCTGGCGGTGCTGGCGATCGCGCTTGGCGTCGCCTTCGGGGCCGCCAAACTGTTCGGCGTCTCGCTGGCGCTCGGCGCCTTCTTCGCCGGCATGATCATGAGTGAATCCGAACTCAGCCACCGCGCGGCCGAAGAATCGCTGCCGCTGCGCGACGCCTTCTCGGTGCTGTTCTTCGTCTCGGTCGGCATGCTGTTCGACCCATTCAGCCTGATGAGCAATGGCTGGCCGATCCTGGCGACGCTGGCCATCATCGTCATCGGCAAGTCGCTGGCCGCCTTCGTCATCGTCATCGCCTTCCGCTATCCGCTGGCGACCGCCTTGATGATCTCGGCCAGTCTTGCCCAGATCGGCGAGTTCTCCTTCATCCTGGCCGAGCTCGGCGTCGGACTGAAGCTGTTGCCCGAACAGGGACGCGACCTGATCCTGGCCGGCGCCATCCTGTCGATCCTCGTCAATCCGCTGATGTTCCTCGCCCTCGACTGGATGAAGCCATGGCTGGACGCGCGTGCCGCCAGGGCAGCGTCGCCGGAAGAGGCCAATCCGGTCGGCCCGGCGACGCAACCGGGACAAGTGGCCTCGGTCGCCACCGTGGCCAAAGAGGATGGCCAGCCGCCGAGCACGGCACTTTCCGGCCATACCATCCTGATCGGCTACGGCCGTGTCGGCAGCCTGGTGGGTGCCGCGCTGAAACAGGCGGCGCTGCCCTTCCTGGTCATCGAGGACGCCGACAAGACGCTGGCCAGGCTGAGAGAGGACGGCGTCGAAATTGTCTCGGGCAATGCGGCCAACGCAGGCGTGTTTGCCGCCGCCAATCCGCGAGGTGCCAAACGATTGATCCTTGCCATTCCCAACGCTTTCGAGGCCGGGCAGATCGTGCTCAGGGCACGCGCCGCCAATCCCGACATCAATGTCATCGCGCGCGCCCATTCCGACGCCGAGGTCGAGCATCTCAAGGGGCTCGGCGCCGACACCGTCATCATGGGCGAGCGCGAAATCGCCCGCGGCATCGTGGAAGAGGTGCTGCGGCAAAAGCCGATGCCGCGCCCCGACGCCATTGAACCCTCCCCGGCCTGAGGTTTGCCCATAGGCGCGCGTTGATTACGCCACGAATGCAGAGCCGCCATTTTGCGCGACGCTGCTGAGGTACTTTGCCGGGGGCTTGCCAAGGGCCTTCTTGAACATGGTGATGAAGGCTGTGACGGAGCCATAGCCGAGATCGCCCGAAACCTGCTGCACGCTGGCGCCGGCGGCCAGCTCGCGTATGGCGACGATCAAATGCAGTTGCTGACGCCAGCGGCCGAAGCTCAGGCCGGTCTCCTTTACCACGAGACGGGCGAGGCTGCTCTCTGAGAGCGCAACGCGGCTGGCCCATTCCGCCAGCGTGCTGCGGTCGGCAGGGTCCTGCGCCAACGCTTCGGCGATCCGCTGCAAACGCGGCTCGGCGGAAATCGGCAGATGCAGCTGCTGAACCGGCATATCAGGCAGTTCGGCAAGCAGGACGCTTCCCAGGAAGGCGCACCTTGCATCGTCCGGCGCGCAGTCCGACAGCTCGATGATCAGTTCGCGCAGCAGCGGCGAAATCGACAGCGTGCAGCACCGGTCCGGCAGATCGGCAGCCCCCGGCTCGATGTAGACGAAGAAAATCCGCGCATTGGCCGTCGCGATGTTGCTGTGTTCCATACTGCCGGGAATCCACACCCCGCAATGCGGCGGCACCATCCACAGGCCGCTGGGGACGCGGCATGTGACGCCACCGCCGAGTGCGAAGACGAGCTGGCCCTTGCGGTGCCAATGGGCAGCCACTTCCGCTTTGGTTTCGGTGACGTCGACACGCACCGCAATTGCCGGCGCGACGGCGTCATCGACATCGAAATTGATCCAGGGGTAGCGTAGAGGCTGTCTCATGATTGACGGCTTTTAGCGACTATTCGCCATGATAGCTAAATTCTTTGGCCGAGGAAATCGATAGGTTCCGGTTTGTGGCTAGCCGTCCACAAACCAGCAGGAAGGTTCCCATGCGCGCCCTCGTTATGTCTCCCGACAGCACCACCGGGCTCAGGCTCGCCGAGGTCGAGGACCCTCGGCCTCACGCCAACGAAGCGCTTGTCTGCGTCCACGCGACCTCGTTGAACCGCGGCGAATTACGCCTGCTCACCATACGCCCGGATGGCTGGATACCTGGTCAGGACGTGGTTGGAATTGTCGAACAGGCAGCTGCCGATGGCTCCGGGCCAGCCGTCGGCGCCCGGGTTGCGGCTTTGGTCGACGAAGCCGGCTGGGCCGAACGTGTCGCCGTTCCGACAGACCGTCTTGCAGTCGTACCGGATGAGGTCAGCGTCGCTTCTGCGGCCACGCTTCCGGTCGCGGGCACGACGGCGCTGCGGACCCTGCGCCATAGCGGTGAACTCGCCGGCCAGCAGGTATTGATCACCGGCGCCAGTGGTGCGGTCGGGCGTTTCCAGATCCAGATCGCCCGCGAGCAAGGCGCCGTGGTGACCGCCATCGCCGCCGCCCGGCATGCCGAGGATCTTCGTGCCCTTGGAGCTCAAGACGTCGTCGATTCGATCGAACTAGCCAAGGGACCGTTCTCGCTCATCACCGAGTCGGTCGGCGGTCAAAGCCTCGCCCATGCCATCGACCGCGTCGCACCCGGCGGCACCATCATCATGTTCGGGTCGAGCAGCGGCGAACTGACGCCGGTCGGCTTCAGACAGTTCGTTCCCGGCCATGAGGGGGCGCGGCTTCAGACCTTCGCCTACTACACATCAGGGTCAGGCATCGGCGCCGATATCGCCGCGCTGCTCGCTCTGGTCGCGGCTGGTCGGCTGGAGACCCGCGTGTCCCTGACCCTGCCGTGGACAGACATAGCGCAAGCCCTGGACGCCCTGCGACAGCGCAGCTTCAGCGGCAAGGCGGTTCTCACCATAGTCTGAAGTCAGCGCTCAGACGTGCTGGCCGCCATTGATGTGGATTTCCGAGCCGGTCACATAGGAGGCCTGCTGCGAGCACAGGAAGTAGATGATGTCGGCGACTTCCGCCGTGGCGCCAAGGCGCCTGAGCGGGATGGTCTCGACGATCTTGTCGGTGCCCGGCGACAGGATCGCGGTGTCGATCTCGCCGGGAGCAATCGCATTGACGCGGATGCCGTGCGGCCCGAAATCATGCGCCATTTCGCGCGTCAGCGAGCCAAGCGCGGCCTTCGACGTCGCATAGGCGGTGCCGGCGAAAGGATGCACGCGGGTACCGGCGATCGAGGTGACGTTGACGATCGAGCCCTTGGCCGCAGCCAGTTCCTTGAACAAGCCCCGCGCCAGCATGATCGGTGCGAAAAAATTGACCTGGAACACGTCGCGCCAGACATGCATCGGCGTGTCGATCGAATTCATCCGGCTGTTGCCGTCCTTCAGCTTGGGCGAGATGCCGGCATTGTTAACCAGCGCGTGCAGTTGGCCGCCATGCGCTTCGAGCCGATGGCGTATCTCCGACACGGCGATGCCGACATCTTCCTGGTCGGCGAGATCGACCTTGATGTGGTCTTCCGGACCGGCCGGCCACGGGCAGTCCTCGGCAAAGGCCTGACGCGAACAGGTGATGACCCGCCAGCCCTCACGCGAAAAGCGCTTGACCGTGGCATGGCCGATGCCGCGGCTAGCGCCGGTCAGCACGATGGTTTTTCTGGTGTCGGTCTCGGCCATGTCGCTGTCTCCAGCGGGACATGTAGCGGAACGCGGTTGGCGTGGCGAGTGGCGAGTTGACGCTCAGCCGCCGCCGAGAATGTCGAGGATCGACGTCTTGCGCTTCTTGGTCGGGCCGCCGACGCTGCCGGGCGGCACCGGATGCTTGATCGAGGCGGTGGTGCCGCCGTCGCCGGGCATGTCGAAGCCGTCGGCATCGACCGTTTCGGCCGGACGGCGCACCGGCGCTTGTGCCGGTACAGCAGCAGGCGCCGGAGCGGCAGCGGGCTCCGAACGGCCGACGGCCACGGTGGGCTGCGGCGGCGCCTGGTTGTTGTCGACTGACGGAATATCGTCTGGGACGATGGTATCGGGCGGCGTCGACTTCCAAGTGCCGGGCAGCGGCCGGACCGGCACGCCTTCATGCGCGGCGACCATGAATTCGTGCCAGGCCTGTGCCGGCAGCGCGCCGCCGGTGACCTTCTTCATCGGGCCGCCGTCATCATTGCCGAACCACACGCCGGTGGTGAGGTTTGCGGTGTAGCCGACGAACCAGGCGTCGCGTGAATTCTGGCTGGTGCCGGTCTTGCCGGCCGACGGCCAGGCAAAGGCCGCCTTCTTGGCCGTACCGGTCTCGACCGTGCCGGTCATCATCGAGTTCATCATGCCGACGATCTCTTGTTTGACGACGCGCGGCGCACCGCCACCACTGTCGTCATAGAGCACCTTGCCTTCGGTCGTGGTGATGCGGCGGATGAAGTGGATGTCCGGCTTGTAGCCGCCATTGGCGAACGGCACATAGGCCGATGTCAGCTCCAGCGGCGTCACTTCCGAGGTGCCGAGCGCGATCGAGGTGTTGGCCGTCAATTCCGACTGGATGCCCATGCGGTGTGCCGCCTCGACCACCGCGTCGGGGCCGACCTCCATGGTCAGCTGTGCCGCGACCGAATTCAGCGACTTCGCCAAGGCGGTCGCCAGCGTCACCTTGCCGAAATACTTGCCGCCGTAATTGTCCGGCGTCCACTTGCCGATCTTGATCGGCGCGTCGTTGCGCACGCTGTCGGGCGTGCGGCCGGCCTCGAGCGCGGCCATATAGACGAACGGCTTGAATGCCGAGCCCGGCTGGCGGCGCGCTTCCGAGGCGCGGTCGAACTGGCTGGTCGAATAGTCATAGCCGCCGACCATGGCGCGCACCGCGCCGGAATTGTCGATCGACACAAGCGCGCCCTGGCTGACATTGAGTTTCTTGCCGCTGTCGTCGATTAGCCGGCGGATCGACTGTTCGGCGAGCTTCTGCAGGTTGAGGTCGACCGTGGTGTCGACGACGATATCGCTGCGCACGTCACCGATCAGATCGGGCAGTTCTTCCATGATGGTGTCGGCGACATAGTTTTCCGAGCCGGTCCAGTAAGACGGCGCGCGCGTTGCCGGCGCGCTCATCGCCGAGGTCAGTTCCTTGGCGCTGATCTTGCCTTCGTCGCGCATGGCGGCGAGCACCAGCTGCGAGCGCTGTTCCGCCGCCTTGGGATCGCGTGCCGGCGACAGCCGCGACGGCGCCTTCAACAGGCCGGCGAGAAGGGCCGCCTCCGAAAGCGTGACATCGCGCGCACTCTTGCCGAAATAGCGGCGCGAGGCCGCCTCGACGCCATAGGCGCCGGAGCCGAAATAGACCCGGTTGAGGTACATTTCGAGGATCTGGTCCTTGGTGTGCTTGTGCTCCAGCCACAGCGACAGCAGCACTTCCTGCACCTTGCGCTCCAGCGTGCGGTCGGGCTTCAGGAACAGGTTCTTGGCCAGCTGCTGGGTCAGCGTCGAGCCGCCTTGCGAGAAATGGCCGCCAAGCACATTGGTCACCATGGCGCGCGACAGGCCGATCGGGTCGATGCCGAAATGCGAATAGAAGCGGCGGTCCTCGATGGCGATGACGGCCTCGGGAATATAGGGCGACATTTCGTGCAGGCCGACCGCCTCGCCGCCGCTCATACCTCTGTTGGCAAGCAGCTGGCCGTCGACCGAGACGATCTTGATGTTGGGGGCGCGGTCGGGGATCGACCAGGTGGTGGCCGCCGGCATCTTGGCGCCGTAATAGACGACAATGCCGGCCACTGCGATGCCGCCCCAGATGCAGAGCACGAAGCACCAGTAGAGCATCCGGGCCATCACGCCGAACAGGCCGCGCCGGGGTTTGCCGCGCCGGCCGCGCGACGACTTCGCCTTCGACGATTTGCGTTTGGCGGAGGCTTTGCGGTTGCTCGGCACGACGCGGTCCTCCTCGCTCACCGAAAGACCCGGCTGGGATCGCGCCTGCGGCGGTCCCTCGAAACTGGGCTCGATGCGGCTGTCTCTGCGGTTCGCCATGCCTGCGCTGTCTTCCCGGTGCCAATGGCGCTCGGGTTGAAGGGTAGATGCGGCGGTTTAAGGGCGCGTTAAAGCAGGGCTCGTGCAGGCCGTTGAAATTCCTTACGAAATTCTTAATTCGTTACCGCGCGTTACCGCTGCCGTTTACCGCTCTGTTCACTGCCCTTGACGCGCGCGTCAGCAAAGCGGTCGGCGGCCTGATGTCGATGATCTCGACCTCATCGCGTCAAGCGCGAGACCGGCAAGCAGACCGAGGCCTGTTCGCCCGGGACGGCAAATATGTCGGCAAGGCCGTTATCGCCACCGGGCGCGCAATCAAGGAACGGCTTTGGCACCGGATAGAGCGCGATCGCACGGCTCAGCCGGCCGGTGTCCGACCGCGGTGGCCGATGGAGACGTCGAATGGGTGAAGCAGGTATCACCCGCGCGCAGAGTATATTAGCGATCGGGAACATACTGCTCCTGCGGGCGTTTATCGGGTGATCGGCCCTCTGGGAGGTTGCTATGCGAAAACTGTTACTTGCTTCGGTGATTGCCATCGCCTCCGCCGCAGCCACGGTCGTGCCTGCGGATGCACATGGCATCGGCTTTTTTGGTCCCTTCGGCGGCTTTGGTCCGTTCGGCGGTGGCCCCTTCTATGGCGGTGGCCCCTTCTACGGCGGCGGCCCGTTTTACGACTATGGCGGCCGCTATTACGGCCCCCGCTATCCCGGCTACGTGGCCCGCTACCCGCACCGCTACTATTACCGGCATCATCGTCATTGCCACGTGAAGTGGGTGAGGCACTGGCACCATCACCACCGGGTGCTGGAACGAGTTCGGGTTTGCCGGTACTGAGCCTTTTCTCTGGCCGGCTCAACGGTTCCCCGCTATTGGCCGGCCAGCTTCATAGGGGTATGGTGTGATCGCGGAAAGGGAAATTTCGAAACGGTCCATCGGCCATGTGCAGGTTGACCCTCGCTCTCGCCTTCGTGCTGACCTGTGGCCCCGTGTCCGCAGCAGAGCATTGGTTTGCTCATGACGGCGACACGCTGTGGCATGACAAGAAACGAGTTCAGTTACTCGGTATCGATGCCCCCGAACTTTCCCAGCCGTGTTTTGATGCCGCTGACAAGATCTGGCCCTGCGGCAGGTATGCGCGTGACCACATTCGCCATCTCATTGCCTCTGGGGATGTATCCTGCACCATCGAAGGCAAGGACCGCAATGACGACGATGTCGGCGTCTGCTTCGTTGGGAGCATCGATCTCGCGCGCGACCTGGTAAAACACGGATTGGCGGTCGCCGACAAACAAGCGCCTCGATACCTACCAGAAGAGCGCGAAGCCCGGAGTGCCAAACGTAACTTGTGGGCAGGGGAATTTATCGACCCCGGCGAATATAGACGGGGTGGACGCCCATAGTTTCGAGATGGTCTTCCATTTTGGCTAACCGCCGCTGTCCATCTGGCGCCGGAAGATTACATGCGGTGGCTTGGGCCGGAGCCGGATCCGCGTGACCTGATGAAGCCGTTCCCGTCCGACCTGATGACGATGTGGCCGATCAACAGCAAGGTCGGCAGCCCGCGCAACAACACGCCCGACATCATTGATAGGATCGGCCTAGGCCGTCAACCCATAAACGGCCAGAAATGGCCGGCGCTCGGATAGCTTAGTTCGTCGGCAAAGAGGTACCAATCGCGGTCACGCAGTGATCGCTATTTCGACGGCCCTATTCGATGGATCGCCGAACCCGAACTGATCGTCAGAGGCCGGCAAGATAGTGAGCCATGGCAGCGATATCGTCGGCCGACAAATTGCGCACCAAGGCCGTCATGCGAGGCATGTTCGGGCGCTTGTTATCGTGAAAGTCGGAGAGGGTTTTGATCAGGTAGTCCAGCTTCTGATTTGCGACGCGCGGAGTGTTGGCGTATCCGACGAAGCCCCCCCCGGTGGCACGAGGTGCACTTCTTCTCGACGTCAAGCACTTGGAAGCGGGTGATGCTCGCTGCGTCGGCCGGCTCGCGGTAGGCGGGCCAGGGCAGTGCGGAGAACTGGGCCGCAAGAGCCCCGGCAGTGATCGCGCTGTTCGAGCCCCTGACTTTGGCGCTGGCAAGCAGTCGCGCCCGCCGCGAAGGAACAATCCTCGCGTGGCATTTTGTCCGGGCGCCACGGCCCGAGCCATTCTCAGCCGCGACCAGGCAGTCGCGGACACGTTCCGCGTTGCGGCGCAATCGCAAATGGTCGCAGCTTCGCGTTCGACCGCGCCCCAAAATCACCCGTCACCAGGTAATCACCTGGTGGACATGCGTCAGCCGATCGCCGCACGAATCGAGAGCGCTGCCCTGGACGATTGCATAACCTCGCCGACATGGCAGTAGCAGACGATCTCGTGCAGTTGGTGGTCGGTCAACTCGAAGAAGCGCTTGGCTTCGCCATAGCTATCGTCTTTCAGACCTTCGTCGTGCAATATGGGGTCCGTGAAGGCAACCGCTATCGGCGAGCCATCGCCTCGCATCACATCGCGCTCCGGCGGGGCACGGTATTCAGTCCCGGCGAGCGCGGTCAGGAGCCGGCTGGGCTCACGTTCAAGAAGCTCGGCCCAACGTACGAGACGTTGGGTTCGGCTCATTACCGGCTGTGTGTTGACCTCGGCCACTGCATGCAGTTGGTCCAGTGTTTGGTGTTTCATGGCAACCTCCTAGTAATAGGTTGGTTGACCCCAAACGCCCTATATCGACATCATAGCGCCGAAGCGTCGATCCGTCATTCGAATTCCATGTCGGGGCAATCGCGGGAGACCTCGCCAATGCCTTTTTACATGCAGCCAGCCGGCGCCCCGCCGCCGTCGACGGCAGGCTCAATTCTGCTGGATCGAAATGCCCTTGTCGTCGATCTTGAGCTCGACGCCTTTTGGCTTGGTCTGTTCGTGATAGACATACGCACCGAGCGCGATGACCACGACAACGAGCGCGCCGACGAGAAGGTAGAGTGTATTCTGCTTCACGGCGCGCTCCTTTGGAAAAGTTCCATGGGAAAGCGCCGCGCGCTTTCCCATGGAATTGCGTTAGATAAAAATCCGAGCCTCATGCTCGCTTCAGGACCTTGACCAGCACCAGCAGGATAACGGCGCCGATCGTGGCGTTGATGATGGCAGCGAGAATGCCGCCGCCGATGGCAAAGCCGAGCCTTGGGAATAGCCAGCCGGCGATCAAGGCGCCGATAATGCCGACGACGATGTTGCCGATCAGGCCGAAGCCGAAGCCCGAGACGATGAGGCCGGCGAGCCAGCCGGCAATGGCGCCGATGATCAGGAAGATGAGAAGGCTTTCGATGCCCATGGCGAGTCCCTCCAGGATGAGAGGCGGCTGCGGAGCGGACGGCCCCGAATCGGCCTCATTATCAACGGCCTCACGCTATGCGAAAGCACATCAACCCGCCAGCGGCTCACTGATCGTCGTCATCGTCACTGGAGGCAGGCCGCCAGCTGGTCGGCTCGACCTTTTTCTGGGTGTCGCTGTCGGTATAGACCCACCAGGCGCCGTCGCGGTACTGCCCGACGGATTCGCTGACGATACCAGCGCCGTCCTTCCACAAGACAGTGACCTTGGACCCGTCCGTCGGAGCGGTTGCTATCGGCTTTCGGTCTGCCATGTCATCCCCTCTCGTCGCACTTCCGTCCGGAATGCGCAGAACAACGCCGCCACCCCCATCCGGTTCCAGCGGAACGAAGGGCCCGAACCATCAGCTATGCGCAAAAATATCCTCTTCGTCCCAGCCCATCAGATCAAGCTTGGCACGCGTCGGCAGGAAGCGGAAGCAGGCGTCGGCTTCCTTGGTACGCCCGTCCCGCGCCAACCGCCCGGCCAGCACATCGCGCAGCCGGTGCAGATAGAGCACGTCGGACGCGGCATATTCGAGCTGTTCGGGCGACAAGGTCTCAGCCGCCCAATCCGACGATTGCTGCACCTTGGAAAGTCCGACGCCGAGCAGTTCGAAGCAGATGTCCTTCAGGCCGTGCCGGTCGGTATAGGTGCGGGTCAGCCGCGAGGCGATCTTGGTGCAGAACACCGGCTCCGGCATGACGCCGAAGGCATTGTAGAGCACCGCGAGGTCGAAACGGCCATAGTGGAACAGTTTGGTGATGCCGCGGTTGCGCAGCAGGCTGACAAGGTTCGGCGCCTTCTTCTGGCCGGGCGCGATCTGGATCACGTCGGCGGAGCCATCGCCCGGCGAGATCTGCACCACGCAGAGCCGGTCGCGGTGCGGGTTCAACCCCAGCGTCTCGGTGTCGATGGCCACTGCGTCGACATTGTAGTGGGACAGGTCAGGCAGATCGTTCTTGTGGAAGCGGATGTCGCTCATTGTCTTCTCCGGATCGCGGCTTACGGTCGTCCTCGCCGCGATCCGCTGAAAAATCAACCAGAAACTGGTTTCCCGCTGCTTCAGCGCGTCAGCGCATCGAGAATGCGCGCCCAGGAGCGCTGGCCCTTGTGGAAGGAGGTCAGCTCGTATTTCTCGTTGGGCGAGTGGATGCGGTCGTCGTCGAGGCCGAACCCGACAAGCAGCGATTCCATGCCGAGATAGGTCTGGAAATCACCGACGACGGGAATGGAGCCGCCGCCGCCCGTGGTTACCGCCGGCTTCGGCCATTCATCCGACAGCGCGTTCTTGGCCTTGGCCAGGAACGGCGAGTCATAGGAGAGCTGGATCGCCGGCGAACCGCCATGGGGATGGAACTCGACCGAACAGTCCCCAGGAATCCGCTCCCTGACGAATTTCTGGAACGCCGCGCGGATCTTCTCGGGATTCTGCTTGTGGACAAGGCGGAAGGAGATTTTCGCCGACGCCTCCGCCGCGATCACCGTCTTGAACCCTTTGCCCGTATAACCGCCGATAATGCCGTTGAATTCGGCGGTCGGTCGCGCCCAGGTCAGCTCGAGCACCGAGCGGCCTTTTTCGCCTGATGGGATCGACAGGCCGATAGGCCCGAGGAAGGTCTCGGCGGTTTCGCCCAGCGTCTCCCACGATTTCAGGATCTGCGACGGCGTCTCCTCGACTCCGTCATAGAAGCCGGGAATGGTGATGTGGCCATTCTCGTCATGGATGTCGGCGAGGATTTTCGCCAGGATGCGGATCGGATTGGCGGCGGCACCGCCATAAAGACCCGAATGCAGGTCGCGATCGGCAGCCTTCACCGTGATCTCCTCGCCGACCATGCCGCGCAGCGACACGCAGATTGACGGCGTCTCGCGGTCCCACATGCCGGTATCGCAGACGAGCGCGAAGTCGGCCTTGAGTTCTTCGGCATTGGCCTCGAGGAACGGCTTCAGCGACGGCGAGCCGGATTCCTCCTCGCCCTCGAACAGGATGGTGATGCGACAAGGCAGATTGCCGTGCACCTGCTTCCAGGCGCGACAGGCCTCGACGAAGGTCATCAATTGCCCCTTGTCGTCGGCCGAACCACGCCCGGTGATTACCTTGTGGCCGGGCTCGATCTCCTTGACCGCCGGCGCGAACGGATCGCTCTCCCAAAGCTCGATCGGGTCGACCGGCTGCACGTCGTAATGGCCGTAAAACAACACATGCGGCGAACCGGCGGGGCCGTCATGATGCGCAACCACCATAGGGTGTCCGGGGGTATCGCGCACCGAGGCGTCGAAGCCGATCAGCTTGAGGTCGGCCACCAGCCATTCGGCAGCCTTGCGGCAGTCGGCGGCATAGTCGGAATCGGTGGAGATCGACTTTATGCGGAGCAGGCCGAACAGGCGCTCCAGGCTCTGGTCGAGATTTTTATCGAGACGGTCGAGGACGGGGGAAATGGTGGACATTATTGCGGGCCTTTCTTTTCGGTGCCGGGACCGTAAAGGCAGCGCATCAAAACGAAAAGCCCGCGATCATTAGACCACGGGCTGGAATTTGCTTATTGAAAGGCAAAAGAGCCGCCGTGGTGGAGGGGGAACCACGGCGGCCTTTACTCGAAACGTTGCGGCAGCCCGGAGAGGGGGGATAGGCTGCCGCAGTTGTCCGGGATAGGCGGGGGACGGGCCTTGCTCCGGACTCGGCGAAAACTGCCGATGACATGTATCTGTGTCTTCGAACGTGGCGTTTCAAGGGCACGAAAATTACACTTTTGTAACATGGTTGTGAGCGGCCGAGGTCCATAACGAGGCATTCACAGGCAGCCTCTGTCAGGATGGCGCCGCAACGCCTGTTGGAAGCGTGCCTTTGCCATGGACCGCGCCGCCCTGCCGCGCTATCCCTGCCGGCATGAAAAAAGGCGATCATCTCTTCCTTATCGACGGCTCCGGCTACATTTTTCGTGCCTATCACGCACTGCCACCGCTGACGCGCAAATCCGATGGCCTGCCGGTCGGCGCCGTCTCGGGCTTCTGCAACATGCTGTGGAAACTGATGCAGGATGCCCGCAACACCGATGTAGGCATTGTGCCGACGCATTTCGCGGTCATTTTCGATTATTCGTCGAAAACCTTCCGCAACGAGCTCTACCCGGAATACAAGGCCAACCGCAACGCGCCACCCGAAGACCTGATCCCGCAATTCGGCCTGATCCGCCAGGCTACCATCGCCTTCAATCTGCCCTGCATCGAGATGGAAGGGTTCGAGGCCGACGACCTCATTGCCACCTATTGCAAGCTTGCCTGCGAGGCCGGCGGCGACACCACCATCATCTCCTCGGACAAGGATCTGATGCAACTGGTCGGCCCCACGGTAGGCATGTACGACCCGATGAAGGATCGCCAGATCGGCATCCCCGAAGTCATCGAGAAATGGGGCGTGCCGCCGGAAAAGATGATCGACCTGCAGGCGCTCACCGGCGACTCCGTCGACAATGTCCCTGGCGTGCCCGGCATCGGACCGAAGACGGCGGCGCAGCTTCTGGAACAGTTCGGCGACCTCGACGGGCTGCTCGCCCGTGCCAGCGAGATCAAGCAGGACAAAAGGCGTGAATCCATCATCGCCAATGCCGACAAGGCGCGCATTTCGCGTCAGCTGGTGACGCTGAAGAACGACGTGCCGGTGACCGACGGGCTCGAGGATTTCGTGCTGCATGCGCCGGACGGGCCGAAGCTGATCGGCTTCCTCAAGACCATGGAATTCACCTCGCTGACCCGCCGCGTGGCCGAGGCGACCAGCACCGAAGCCGGCGATGTTCAAGCCGTCGCTGTCAACGTCGAGCGCGCCGACACCGCGCATGGCCCCGATGTCGGGTCGGGCGCACCAGCAGTTGCTCGGGGCGGCGGAGCCAACGAAGCAGCACAAGCTGAAGCCAAGGCCGATACCGCCAAGGCTGGCGATACCCCTTCTTTGCTTTCTGCACTTCGTCTCGAAGCGGCATCCGCCGCCAGGATCGACCCGACCGCCTATGTCGCGATCCGCGACACGGCAATGCTCAAGACATGGCTGGCCCAGGCCAAGGAGACCGGCATCGTCGCTTTCGACACCGAG
The DNA here is from genome assembly GCF_056404315.1 of Mesorhizobium sp. P2_D6. NCBI lineage: Bacteria > Pseudomonadati > Pseudomonadota > Alphaproteobacteria > Hyphomicrobiales > Phyllobacteriaceae > Mesorhizobium > Mesorhizobium sp. P2_D6. Next base: position 101,134 of record NZ_JBFUEG010000012.1, read on the forward strand.
ACCACGTCGTCGGACCCGATGCTGGCCGACCTCATCGGTTTCTCCCTGGCGGTTGGCCCAGGCCGCGCCGCCTATGTGCCGCTCGCCCACAGAACCGGCGCAGGCGACCTGCTCGGCGGCGGCGCGCTGGAGAACCAGATTCCGGTCCGCGAGGCGCTGGCGCTGCTGAAACCGCTGCTTGAGGACAAATCGGTGCTCAAGATCGCCCAGGACGCCAAATACGACATCGTCGTGATGAGCCGCCACGGCATCGACATCGCGCCCTTCGACGACACCATGCTGATCTCCTATGTGCTCGACGCCGGCACCGGCCACCACACTTTGTCGTCGCTTGCCGACAAATGGCTTGGCCATGCGACGACCCCACTCAAGGATCTCGCCGGTTCCGGCAGAAGCTCCGTCGGTTTCGAGCAGGTCGATATCGACAGGGCGACCGCCTACGCCGCAGGCCATGCCGACGTGGCGTTGCGGCTGTGGCAGGTGTTGAAGCCGCGGCTGGCCGCCAAGGGCCTGGTCTCGGTCTATGAGCGGCTGGAGCGGCCGCTGGTGCCGGTTCTGGCCCGCATGGAACAACGCGGCATATCGGTCGACCGCCAGATCCTGTCGCGGCTCTCCGGCGAGCTGGCGCAAGGCGCGGCGCGGCTGGAAGAGGAAATCTACGGGCTTATCGGCGAACGCATCAACATCGGTTCGCCAAAGCAGCTCGGCGACATCCTGTTTGGCCGCATGGGCCTGCCCGGCGGCTCCAAGACCAAGACCGGACAATGGTCGACCTCCGCGCAGCTTCTGGAAGACCTTGCCGCCGAAGGCCACGAACTGCCGCGCAAGATCGTCGATTGGCGCCAGCTGACCAAGCTGAAATCCACCTACACCGACGCCCTGCCCGGCTTCATCCACCCGGACACCAAGCGCGTGCACACCTCCTATGCGCTGGCGGCGACGACGACGGGCCGGCTGTCTTCGTCAGATCCCAATCTGCAGAACATCCCGGTGCGCACCGCCGAAGGACGCAAGATCCGGACCGCCTTCATCGCCGATAAGGGCCAGAAACTGGTCTCGGCCGACTACAGCCAGATTGAATTGCGCGTGCTCGCCCATGTCGCCGAGATACCGCAGCTGACGCAAGCTTTTGCCGACGGCGTCGACATCCATGCCGTCACCGCCTCGGAAATGTTTTCCGTGCCGGTCGAAGGCATGCCTTCAGAGGTGCGCCGCCGCGCCAAGGCGATCAATTTCGGGATCATCTACGGCATTTCGGCCTTTGGGCTGGCCAACCAGCTGTCGATCCCGCGCGAGGAAGCCGGCGCCTACATCAAGAAGTATTTCGAGCGTTTCCCGGGCATCCGCGACTATATCGAGGCGACCAAGGCCTATGCGCGCGAACATGGCTTCGTCGAAACCATCTTCGGCCGCCGCATCCACTATCCGGAGATCAGGTCGTCAAACCCGTCGATCCGCGCCTTCAACGAGCGCGCCTCGATCAACGCGCGCTTGCAAGGCACCGCCGCCGACATCATCCGCCGCGCCATGGTGCATATGGACGAAGCGCTGGAGAAGGCCGGCCTCTCCGCCCGCATGCTCTTACAGGTGCATGACGAACTGATCTTCGAGACGGTGGAGGCGGAAGTCGAGGCGACGATCCCCGTCGTGCGCCGTGTCATGGAAAACGCCCCGATGCCGGCAATCTCGATGTCGGTCCCGCTGCATGTCGATGCACGGGCGGCGAACAACTGGGACGAGGCGCACTAGGGTGGATATTTACCTTACCTATCGAGGCCAAATTCCCTCGAAGGCAAGCAGTCTCGATGCGGTCTGGCGTATGCGAAAGAGCTTTCACCGGCAGTTGGAGACGTTGTGGGGTAAAGAGCCGTTTGCGGTGCTCAAAAGATGGGAAGATTCAAATTTCGCTGCACAGGCGCCAAATTTTCTACGCACAGTCGGTGACCAGCTATTTGTACCATTTTACGGAGAGGCTGTCGGCGTAGGTGTAAGGCTAGAAATCAAACTACTGACAGGTCTGCCTCGACAGGCGGTCATAAGCAGCGGTGATTTGGACAATCGGGTAAAGCGAATAATCGATGCATTACGCACACCCACTCAAAAAGGCGAGCTAATACCCAGCCTCGAACCAAATTCACGATGGTACTGCGTTATGGATGATGACAGCTCAGTCAAAGAGGTAACCGCCTCGCTAGCACCATACTTAGACTCGAACGATCCGAGTGAGTCTTTCGTGTTCGTGAGAGTGAGAACGTCTCCGACTGCCGTCACATTTGCAAATGTAGCTATGTTGTTTTAGCAGAATTACGCCTTCAGGCGGCTTCAGCCCGGCACTTCGCACACGTCCCGCGAAACTCGATCACCGCCTTCTTGGCCGCAAACCCCGTCGAGCGCACCCACTCATCCAGCCGGTGGTCGACATCGTGATCCGACATCTCCGTCACCTGCCCGCAGGTGTCGCAGATGGCAAAGGCTGTCATGGAATGGCTGTGGTCGTGCGGTTCGGCGCAGGCGACGAAGGAGTTGAGGCTTTCCAGCCGGTGCACGAAGCCTGACTTCACCAGGCTGTCGAGCGCGCGGTAGACCTGCAGCGGCGCGCGAAAACCGCGCTCGCGCAGCTGGTCGAGCAGCGTATAGGCGCTGAGCGGTCCGCTGGCGGCCTCGAGCTTTTCGAGCACGCTCAGCTGATTCTTCGTCAGCACATCCCTTGCCGCCATGATGCTGCTTTCCGATCGTTTAGAGCATGAGGCCGAAAAATGTGAAGCGGTTTTCGGACGACATCATGCTCCATCTCCTTGATTTAGAACTGCCTGCACGCCATTTCTGTCATGCGGCGGCCTCAATTCCCTTGAGATAGCGATGAACCAGCCTTTTTGCCACTGTTTCCGTTATCGCCATCGACACGTCCACCGCCACCGCCGGTTGACGGCACTCGGCACCGCCAAGAAGCCCTGAGGCAAGAACGGTTCATCGTCTCATGAAAATGCAAAACGGCGGGATCCTCCCGCCGTTTTGATTCGTATCGTTTGCCGGCTGTGCTTACTTCCTCGGCGGGCCTTTGCGCTCTGCCGAAGCCGCCCACAGATTGATGTCGGACTCGCGCGCGTAAGTGTCGATCTCGGCGAGCTCGCCGTCGCTGAACTCGAGCACCTTGAGCGCACCGACGCAGTCCTCGACCTGTTCGGGCCGGCTGGCGCCGATCAGAGCCGAGGTCACCCGGCCCTTGCGCAGCACCCAGGCCAGCGCCATCTGCGCCAGCGTCTGGCCACGCTTGCCGGCGATCGCATTCAGCGCCTTGATGTTGGCGATGGTCTTGTCATTGATGAAGGCGGGCCGCAACGACTTGCCTTGGGCAGCGCGGCTGCCCTCGGGGATGCCGCCGAGATATTTGTCGGTCAGCATGCCTTGCGCCAGCGGCGAGAACACGATCGAGCCGACGCCGAGCCCTTCCAGCGTATCGAGCAGCCCATCCTCTTCGACCCAGCGGTTGAGCATCGAATAGCTCGGCTGATGGATGATGCAGGGCGTGCCGAGCTGCTTCAATATGTCGGCCGCCTCGCGCGTGCGCTGCGAATTGTAGGACGAGATGCCGGCATAGAGCGCCTTGCCTGAACGCACCGCATGGTCGAGCGCGCCCATCGTTTCTTCCAGCGGCGTATCCGGGTCGAAGCGGTGCGAGTAGAAGATGTCGACATAGTCGAGCCCCATCCGCTTGAGGCTCTGGTCGAGGCTGGCCAGCACATATTTGCGGCTGCCCCATTCACCGTAGGGACCGGCCCACATCTCGTAACCCGCCTTGGTCGATATGATCAGCTCATCTCGATAACCGGCGAAGTCGTTGCGAAGGATGTCGCCAAAGGCGGTTTCCGCCGAGCCGGGCGGCGGGCCGTAATTGTTGGCGAGATCGAAGTGGGTGATGCCGAGATCGAAGGCCTTGCGCGCAATCGCCTGCTTGGTCTTGTGCGGCGTGTCGTTGCCGAAATTGTGCCACAGGCCGAGCGAGATCGCCGGCAGCTTCAGGCCGGATCGCCCGCACCTGTTATAGACCATTTTCTCATAGCGGTTTTCGGCCGGCTGCCAGCGCATGGGTACGTATCCTGGATTGAATGGGTGTCGGCGCGAGCGCGCCGACACCCTTCTACCTCATTTCTTCTTCGCCAACAGCCCTTTTGCGTCCTTGACGCCGAGTGCAGCCGGCCGCTCGCAGGTGGTCTGCATGGCGACGAACTTGCCGGTCTCGCCCGACCGCAACAGCCCGGTCATGACGTCGACCGCATGCAGTGCCAGTTCCATCGAGCAGCGGTGCGGCCGGCCCTCGGCGATTGCCAGCGCCATGTCGGCAAGGCCTGCGGTGCGGTAATTGGCCATCATGCCCTGCCCGTGCATTTCGTTCGGCACGCCGAACGGATGCTTCCATTTCGGCAGTTTCTTCACCGGCTTGGTAGCCTCGGTGATGCGCACGTCGCCGCCGAAGAAATTCGGATCCGGCACATACACCGTACCGGCCTCGCCATAGAGTTCCATCGGCGCATGACCGTGGGCCCAAACGTCCCAACTGGTGTTGAGCGTGATCACCGCGCCATTCTCGAACTCGAGCAGACCATGGATGGTCGTCGGCGTGTTGACCGGGATCCTTTCTCCCGCGCGCGGCTTTGAGCTGATGGTGCGTTCCTTGGCAGGGGTCGTCGCAACGGCCGCCACCTGCTTCACCGGGCCGATCAACTGGATCAGGTTGGTGATGTAATACGGTCCGATGTCGAGCACCGGACCCGCACCCGGCTGGAAGAAGAAATCCGGATTGGGGTGCCAGTGCTCCATGCCGTGACCCATGACGTGGCAGGTGCCGCTGGTGATCCTGCCCAGCGTGCCATTGTCGATGAGGTTGCGCACCAGCTGGTGCGCGCCGCCGAGGAAAGTGTCCGGGGCCGAGCCGATGCGCAGACCCTTCTTCTCGGCGCGGCTCTTCAGGTCGAGCCCTTCCTTGATCGACAGCACGAACGGCTTTTCCGAATAGACATGCTTGCCGGCGTCGAGGATCTGCTTGGACACGTCGTAGTGCACGGCGGGGATGGTCAGGTTGACGATGATGTCGATCTCGTCGTCCTTGAGCAGTTCGTCGACAGTCTCGGCGCGCAGCTTGAACTCTTTCGCCCGTGCCTTCGCCGCGTCCATGTTGATGTCGGCGCAAGCGCGCATCTCGATGCCGCGAAACAGCGGCGCCAGCGAGAAATACGCCTTCGAGATGTTGCCGCAGCCGATGACGCCGATACCCAGTTTCTTTGCCATGATGATTGTTCCTAGTAAGCCTTGACGGAAGCGAGCGAGCGGCTGGCGAAGCGCTCGATGTCGTTGGGGTTGTCCTGTTCCATGACGTAGTATTTGGCCGCGCTCTTGGCGCGCAGAGCCTTGATCAGGCCGGCCCAGTCAATCGTGCCGTGGCCGACATCCGACCAACCATCCTCGTCAAGCCCTTCGCCTGCTTTGGCCATGTCCTTGACATGGACGGCGCTGATGCGCTTGCCGTGCTTTTCGATCCACGGCAGCGGATCGACGCCGCCGCGGATCACCCAGGCGACATCCATCTCCCAGCCAATGTCGGGCGCGGCCGACAGAATATGATCCTGCGGCACCGAGCCGTCGGCGAGTTTCTTGAACTCGAAATCATGGTTGTGCCAGGCAAAGCCGTAACCGGCCTTCTTTGCGGTTTCGCCGACCTTGGCAAGGCGCTCGCCAAAGCCGCGCCAGCCGGCGGCATCGGCCGGCCGCTGTTCGGCCATGAGATAGGGGCAGATGACCAGCGTGATGCCGAGCGCGTCGGCCGTTTTGCGCACGCCGTCGAAATCATTCTCCAGCGCATCGATCGAGAAATGCCCGGTCGGCATCGCAAGCCCGTTCTTGTCGAGCTCGGCGCGGAACGCCTTGGGGTCGTCATAGACGCCGCCGAAGCCTTCGACTTCCTTGTAGCCGACCTTGCCCAGCATCTTGAGGATGCCGTCCCAGGGCAGAAAATTGCGGGCGCTATAGAGTTGGAATGACCAGTTCATCGTCTTTATCCGTTTCTTGGGTGGTGGGTCTTGGAGGGATCGTTCTTGGGGGATGTGATTGGGATGATTTTCAAAAATTACAGCCGATTGCCGGTCGCCGCGTCGAACAGCGAGGCGCGCGCCGGATCGAAACCGAACTGGACCGGATCGCCGCTGCGCAGCGTCCTTTCCGCCTCGACGCGGAACGAAAGGTTGCGGCCGCCGAGCTTGGTCCACACCAGCGTGTCGGAACCCATCGGCTCGACGATCTCGACGGAACCACTGGCGGAAAACGGCATCGACTTCGCCGCGTCACCGAAGGCGATGTGTTCGGGCCGGATGCCGAGCACGCAAGCACCGGTGGGGCGCTCCGTACCGTCAAAGGCATAGCGCTCAAGCGGCACCGAAACACCGTCCGTCTTGAACGTCGGACCGGCCTCCAGTTCCCCTTCGAGGAAATTCATCGCCGGCGAGCCGAGAAAGCCGGCGACAAAGCGGTTGACCGGCCGGTTGTAGATCGTCTGCGGCGCGTCGAGCTGCTGGATGACGCCGCCGCGCATGACGGCGATGCGATCGGCCAGCGTCATCGCCTCGATCTGGTCGTGGGTGACGTAGATCATCGTGTTCTGCAGCTTGCGGTGCAGAAGCTTGATTTCGACTCGCAGTTCCGAGCGCAGCTTGGCGTCTAGATTGGACAGCGGCTCGTCGAACAGGAAGACGTCGACGTCGCGCACCAGCGCCCGCCCGATCGCCACGCGCTGGCGCTGGCCGCCGGACAATGCCGCCGGCTTGCGCTGCAGCAGCGGCTCGATCTGCAGGATCTCTGCGGCGCGCGCGATGCGCTTGGCGATCTCGTCCCTGGGCACGCCGGCAACGCGCAGGCCGAAGGACAGGTTCTTCTCCACCGTCATCTGCGGGTAGAGCGCATAGGACTGGAACACCATGCCGATGCCGCGGTCCTTTGGCTCCTCCCAGGTGACATTCTTGCCCTTGATGAAGATGCGGCCATCGGAAATGTCGAGCAGCCCGGCGATGCAGTTGAGCAAGGTCGACTTGCCGCAGCCCGAGGGACCGAGCAGCACGATGAACTCGCCCTCGGCGACATCGAGGTTGAGCGTCTGCAGCACTGACACAGAGCCGAAATTGAGCGACAGATCCTGGATCGAAACGCTGGTGCCGTTGGCTGCCGTCATCGCCATCACCCTTTCACCGCGCCGGCGGCGATGCCGCGCACGAAAAGCTTGCCGGAGATGAAGTAGACGATGAGTGGCACAAGGCCGGTCAGGATGGTTGCGGCCATGTTGACGTTGTACTCCTTCACGCCTTGTACCGAATTGACGATGTTGTTGAGCTGCACCGTCATCGGATAGGTGTCGGGGCGGGTGTAGACGACGCCGAACAGGAAGTCGTTCCAGATGCCGGTGACCTGCAGGATGATGGCGACGACGAAGATCGGCAGCGACATCGGCGCCATGATGCGCAGGAAGATGCCCCAGAAGCCGGCGCCGTCGACACGCGCCGCCCGGAACAGCTCTTCCGGCATTGAGGCGAAATAGTTGCGGAACAGCAGCGTCAGGATCGGCATGCCGAAGATCGAGTGCACGATCACCAGCCCGCTCAGGCTGCCATAGAGGCCGATCTCGCGCAGGATGATGACGATCGGATAGATCATCACCTGGTAGGGGATGAAGGCGCCGACGATCAGGATGACGAAGAACGTGTCGGCGCCCTTGAAGCGCCAGTTGGCGAGCGCATAGCCGTTGACCGAGGCAATCGCGATCGACAGCAGCACCGAGGGGATGGTGATGCGCACCGAATTCCAGAAGCCGCGCGAAAGCCCGTCGCAATTGAGGCCAGTGCAGGCCGTCGCCCACGCCTTGACCCACGGCTCGAAGGTGATTTCGAGCGGCGGCGAAAAGATGTTGCCGAGCCGGATCTCGGGCATGCCCTTGAGCGAAGTGACAACCATCACGTAGAGCGGCAGCAAATAGTAGACCGCCATCACGAACAGCGTGCCATAGAGGAAGATGTTGCGGCGCGAGAAGACATGCCGCGGCTTTGGTCCGCTCGGCCCCAAGGCTTCGCGCCCGACGGCACCCGCGCCGGCGGGCAAGGAGACGGCCTGGTCAGCCACGCTTCCGGCCTCCAAATTCGAGATAGGCCCACGGCACGACGACGATCACCACCGAGAGCAGCATCATGGTCGAGGCGGCAAAGCCCTGGCCGAGATTCTGGGCGAAGAACATGTAGTCGTAGACATACTTCGCCGGCACTTCGGAGGCGATGCCCGGGCCGCCGCTGGTCTGGGCGACGACGAGGTCGTAGACCTTGACGATGCCCGAGGCGATGATGACCAGCGTGGTGATGAAGACCGGTCGCATCATCGGAATGACGATGAACAGATAGGTCTTCCACATTGGAATCCCGTCGACCCGCGCCGCCTTCCATATGTCCTCATCAATGCCGCGCAGGCCGGCCAGCATCAGGCACATGATGAGACCGGTGCCTTGCCACAGCGCCGCGATCGAAATGCCGTAGATGACGATGCTGGAATTATAGAGCGGGTCGAAGCTGAAGCTCGTCCAGCCGAGGTCCCGCACCACATGCTGGATGCCGAAATCCGGATTGAGCAGCCACTGCCACACAAGGCCGGTGACGATGAAGGAAAGCGCGAATGGGTAGAGGAAGATAGTGCGGAACGTGTCCTCGAAGCGGATCTTCTGATCGAGAAGTGCGGCAAGCAGGAAGCCGATGACCAGCGAGAACACCAGCGAGATCGCGCCGTAGATCAACAGATTCTCGATCGAGATCAGCCAGCGCGGTGTCGACCACAGCCGGTAGTACTGATCGAGTCCGACAAAATTCAGCCGCGGCAAGAGCTTCGAATTGGTGAAGGAATAGAGCACCGTCCACAACGTGCCGCCAACGAAGACCACCGACGCGGTGAGGATCATCGGGATCGAGGCGACCTTCGCATTGAGGTTGCGGAACAGCGGGTTGGGGCGTTCGCTCTTGCTCATATCGTCAGCCGGCTGGGTAAGGGCGTTGCGATCCCGGCCCTGCTTGTGGCAAGGCCGGGAGCGAGGTGGATTGCCTCCAACGTCAGTCTGCCGCCGCGATGAGGTCGGCGAAGCGCTTCTGCGCCTCTTCCACCGTCATGTCCGGCTTGGCGAAGAATTCGGCGAAGAGATCTTCCTTCTGCTTCTGGGTGTCCTGCGACATCAACTGGTCCGTCCACGGGATGACGGCACCCTTGGCGAGGATGGCGAGGCCCTTCTTCATGCAGTCATTGGCGGCGTTCAAGTCGACGTCGCCGCGTACCGGCAGCGAACCCTTCTTGAGGTTGAAGGCGACCTGCGTCTTGGGATCGAGCAGCGTTTCGGCCAGCACTTCCTGCGCCTTGGACTTGTCGGCATCCTTGAGCAGCGGGAAATAGAAAGCGTCGCCGCCGGTGGCGATGACTTCGTTCAAACCGAGGCCCGGCAGGCAGGTGTAGTCCTTGCCGGCGACCTTGCCGGCAACCTGGAATTCGCCCTGCGCCCAGTCGCCCATGATCTGGCCGCCGGCCTTGCCGGTGATGACCAGATTGGTCGCCTGGTTCCAGTCCTGGACATTGGTGTTCTTGGCCATCTTGCGGGCATCGTCGGCGGCCTTGAAGACCTTGGCGATCTCGGGTCCGGCGGCGAATTTGGCGTCCTTGTCCTTGTAGACCTTGAGGAACGCGTCGGTGCCGCCCACGGCCGCCAGCAGCACGTCGAAGGCGCCGGAGGACTGCCAGGCCTGTCCGCCGACGGCGAGCGGAATGATGCCGGCTTTTTCCAGCGCGGGCGCAGCCGCGACGAATTCATTCCAGTCCTTCGGCAGCGGCACGCCGGCCTTTTCGAAGGCCTCGTTCGACAGCCACAGCCACTGCCAGGAATGGATGTTGACCGGTACGCAATAGATCTTGCCGTCGATGGTGCAGCTGTCGAGCAGGCTCTTCGGCCGCACGATTTCCGTCCACTTGCCCTTGGTGGCGACATCGGTGAGGTCGCGCATCAGGCCGGCCTGCACCAGTTCTTCCGCCTGCCGGCCGTGATTGAACTGGGTGGCGCCCATCGGATCGCCGCCGGTGATGCGGCTGATCATGATCGGCCGCGCCGTGCCGCCGGACCCGGCGATGGCGCCGTCGACCCAGTGATTGCCGGTAGCATCGAAGGCCTTGGCCAATTCCGCAACCGCTGCCGCTTCGCCGCCCGACGTCCACCAATGGGTGACTTCCAGGTCGGTCGCGGCTGCCGGGCCGGCAAATTGCAACGCGGCCGTCGCGGCAAAAGCAGCGGTCAAAAGTTTATAGCGCATTTCGGTTCCTCCCAGAATCTGAAACGTTACAGATTTTCGATACGGCAATTGTGCGATGCGCGCAACCCCTCGCCGTAAGCTGGTTTGATATTTTTTCGGAGCGCGAACAAATTCCTTGCGCGTAAGCCGGCAAATCCAGAACAAAATCCGCTGCTGCGCCGCAAAATCATGCTGCAGTGCAAGAAATCCACCCTAGGCCTCGTTTTCTCGCTTAGCTTCGGCCCGGTCTGAAACGCTGCCGGCACCATGAATTGGGTGGCTGCAGTGGCAAGATTGGCAATCTGTAACGTTTCAGTATACTGACGCTCAACGAGTGAACTGCCGTGCCACATCGTCATGGAAGCGATTGTCGGCAGAGCCGGCGGCTGCTATGCGCCTGACGGGGCGGGACGAATGGACAGGGACCAGACGGACAAGGACGACGAGGCGTCGGCGCATGAGCGGCCGACGTTGAAGACGCTTGCCTTCATGACCGGGCTCGGCGTCACCACCGTCTCGCGGGCGTTGAAGGATGCGCCCGAGATCGGCGCCGAGACCAGGCGGCGCGTCCAGCTCGTCGCCAGGCAGATCGGCTACCGGCCAAACCGTGCCGGCGTGCGCCTGCGGACCGGCAAGACCAATGTCATCAGCCTCGTGCTCAACACCGAGCGCGAGATCATGAGCTTTGTCTCGGACATCATCTACGGTGTCTCGGAGGTCATTGCCGACACGCCCTACCACCTGATCGTCACGCCCTATTCGCGCTCGCAGGATCCGCTGGATCCGGTGAAGTATCTGGTCGAGACGGGATCGGCCGACGGCGTCATCATTTCGCGCACGCAGCCCAATGACCCACGCGCCCGCTACATGCTGGAGCGCGGCATTCCCTTTGCCACGCATGGCCGCACCGATATGGGGCTCGTCCACCCCTATCATGACTTCGACAATTACGCCTTCGCAGCCGAGGCGGTGCGCCATCTGGCCGGCATCGGCCGGCGTCGGCTGGCGCTGGTGACACCGCCTGTGGGGCTCACCTATTACGGCCACACGGTGAACGGCTTTGTCGATGCGCTGGGCGAGGTCGACGCCAGCGAAGTGCCGTTCAACACCGTTTCAATCGACCAGTCGATCGATCAGATCAGGACCCGGACTGCGCAGCTGATGCGCCGGGAGGTCAGGCCGGACGGCTTCGTCAGCAGCGCCGCCGCGGCAACGCTGGCCGTCGTCGCCGGCATCGAGGATGCCGGCCTGAAACTCGGCCGCGACGTCGATGTGGTTTCGAAACAGTCGTCGGAACTGCTGCATTTGTTCCGCCGGGAGTTGCTGATCGTCAACGAAGACTTCCGCCTGGCGGGCACCGAGCTTGCCCGCGCCGTGCTGGGCTGGATAGGCGGCGCGGCACCCGGCTCTTTGCAGACCGTGGTCAAGCCGGGCGACGTGGTCGCCTATCAAAGCTGACTGGCACGACGCTACCCAGCCGCTCCGCTGCCCCACGGCCCATGGAAAGCCCCCTGCTCGCCGATGCGCTCGAAGCCGTGCGCGCCGAAGAAATCGCGCTGCGCCTGGATCAGGTTCGAGGTGCCGCGGCCCTGGCGATAGCTGTCGAAATAGGCGAGTGCCGACGCCAGCGCCGGCACCGGCGATCCCGCTTCCGATGCCTTGGCGACGATGCGCCGGAGCGACGGATGCGCCTCCTGCATCATGGCGATGAAGGCCGGCGCCATCAAAAGGTTGGTGGAGGCGCCGCCGGAGCCGAAGGCTTCCGCCATCGTGTCGAGCATCTGCGAGCGGATGATGCAGCCGGCGCGCCAGATCTTGGCGATGGTCGGCATCGGCAGGTTCCAGTTGAACTCCTTCGAAGCGCCGCTCATCACCGCGAACCCTTGCGCATAGGCGGCGATCTTGCCGGCGAGCAGCGCCAGCTCCAGGTCCTTCAAAAGAGCGGCCTTGTCGCCAGCAATCTTGGTCACGCCGATATTGCCATAGGCCTTTTCGGCTGCCTGGCGCTCATCCTTGATCGACGACAGCACACGGGCCGCAACCGCGGCCTCGATCGCCGTCGCCGGAATGCCGAGCTGCTGCGCCTCGATGACCGACCATTTGCCGGTGCCTTTCTGGCCGGCGCGGTCGAGGATGATATCGACCACCGGCTTGCCGGTCTTCGGATCGTCGGCGGCCAGCACCTTGGCGGTGATCTCGATCAGGTACGAATCGAGCCGGCCCTTGTTCCAGTCTTCGAAGACCTTGCCGATCTCCTTCGGCCCCATGCCGAGACCGTCACGCAGGATGCCGTAGATCTCGGCGATCATCTGCATGTCGGCATATTCGATGCCGTTGTGGATGGTTTTGACGAAATGCCCGGCGCCGTCGGTGCCGAGCCAGGCAGCGCACGGTTCGTCCTTGAACTTGGCCGAGATCGCGGTCAGCACGCTTTCGACGCGCTTCCAGGACTCTTCGGTTCCGCCGACCATGATCGACGGCCCGTGGCGCGCGCCTTCCTCGCCGCCGGACACACCCATGCCGATGAAGGTCAGGCCCGAGCCCGACAATTCGGAAAAGCGCCGCATCGTATCGCGGAAATTGGCGTTGCCGGCATCGATGACGATGTCATTGGCCGACAGCACGCCGCGCAGAGCTTCGATCTGTTCGTCGACCGGCTTGCCGGCCAGCACCATGATGATGATCGGGCGCGGCGGCCGGATGGCTTCGGCGAGTTCCTCCAGGCTGTAGCAGGGCACCACCCTGTCCCGTAGCGCGCCGGCGCTCTCAAGGAAGTCATCGGTGCGCGCCTTGGTGCGGTTGAAGACGGCGATGCGGTGCCCATGCTCGGCAATGTTGAGCGCCAGGTTGGAGCCCATCGTGCCAAGGCCGATCAGGCCGATTTCGGCTTTTTCCATCGTTTCTTCCCTGTTTTCGGATTTTGTTGAGACCGCGTTTTGCGGGGATGATTGACGGGGCTTTCGCGCCGCGTCAACCGCCTCGCTGAATTGTGTTGGGTGGATTGTCGCGCCCAACTCGCGCGGTGCCGTATGGCAGTCCGGCTTTACGGCCGGATGTCGATAGGCGCCTCGATCTTCACCACCTCGAAGTCCGAGACGAGGATATCGAGCCGCGCCGTCCAGCGGCCGGGTACCGGGATGACGAGATTGTCGACCCGCCAGGTGCCGTCGCCGGGTTTGGTTGCCGGCCGCTTTATCGGCTCGATGCCGGAATCGGGCTTCGACAGCACCAGCGTCACCTCCTTGGCGTCGAGCGGTCCGAAATCCCCGTCCATGATGACGATGGAGGCAGCAACCTGTCCGGCATGGCCGGGCGTGATGTCGATGTCGGCCATCGCTTTGATCGTGTGGATATGGGTCGATGTCGGCTGCGCCGCAGCGATCGCCAACGCCCGTGGCGGCGGCGTGAAGCGCCAGCCAGCGGCAACGCCGAAGATCAGGAGCACGATCAGCATTTCGACTGAGATCGAGCGGCTGAGCCGGCGCCGCACCTCCGTCGCTCCGGCCTCGGCCAAGGCGGTGAGCCGCCATCGATTGACCGCTGCCAGCGTGAACAGAAACACCAGCAGCGCCAGCTTGATCAGCAGCAGCCGGCCATAGGCCGTGCTGACCAGTGCCGCCGGTGTCTGCACCTGGATGATTGCGAGCACGATGCCGGCGACAGCCAGCACCGCGACCACAGGCATGATCGTGCGTGAAAACCGCCGCAGAAACGCGCCGGCCTCTGCCGATTGGCTGTTTAGCGCCAGACCGAGCGGCAGCAGCGCCCCGGCCCAGAAGGCGATGCCGGCGCCATGCAGGAACACCATCGGCCGCGTCAGCCATTGCGGTTCGGCTGCACTGGCATGGCCGCTGGCGGCAAGCGCTACGCCCACACCGGCCAGCCCAGCGAGCGCTAGCGGCCTGGCGCCGGCGCGCGGCCCGGCCAGCGACAAAAGACCAAGCCCGAGCGCCGCCAGCGAAATCAGCACCGTCCAGCCGAAACTGGTGCCGAGCCCGGTCCACCAGACCACCGGTTGCGCCAACCGGGCGAGCGGCGCGCCCAGCGCATCCAGCCCCTGGAACCCGAGCGACAGGGGTGCTGCGACCAGGCCGCAGAGGATGGCGGCAATGACGAAACGCTGGCCTGAGCGCACACCTTGCGCCAGCCATGTCAGCGCGAAGGTGCCGCCGACGCCGAGGAAAAGCCCGATGTAGAGAAGAACCTTGCCGGTCCAGATCGCCGACCGCAAATCCATGTCGACAGCTTCCGCCACTGCCGGCGCCGCGCTTGGCGCGCCGACGGAAAACAGCACCGAGCCGCCGACCGGATGGCCGTCGGCGGAAATCACCCGCCAGCTCAAGGCATGCGTGCCCGGCCCGAGCTTTTGCGGATTGTCGATCTCGACCGTCTGGTCGCTGAGCCGGAAAGAGGTCAGCGCGACAGGCGTACCGTCGGGCCGCACCAGCGTCAGCACCAGCGGCGACACCGGCTCGCTGAAGGTCAGCGAAAATTGCGTAGGCGCTTGCGCCAGCACAGCGCCGTCGGCCGGGTCGGCCTTGATCAGCGCCGCATGGGCAAAGGCCTGGTTTGGCGTGGCGAGGACGGCAAGAAGCAGGATCGTGGCCAGCAGGCCGAAGCACCTGCCGACTGTCCGTTCTATCCGCTGGAAACAGGCCACGCTCATCCCATCCACCAAAACAGTGGCGCGCCGCTTCGAAGCAGCGCGCCACCAATGCATCACTTCTTGGGCAGCAGGTTGAGGCCGGGCGCCGGATCTTCCAGCGCATCCTCATCCTGGCCAGCAGCCGGAATCTCTATCCAACGCGTGGTGGCGCCATCGCATTCCTGCACCACCGGAAAATAGAGTTTTTGGCCGGCGGGCAGATCGGCGGCCAGCGTGCCGCGGAAGACGAATTCGTCATAAAATTCATCCGGCAGGCTGCCGCCACTCCAGTCGACCTCCTTGACGCCCGACGTCACCGCCTCGCCATAGAGCTGATAGGGTTTCTCGTATTTGCCGTTCTTGACCTGCAGCGTCCAGCCGGGCTTGGGCATCGGCTTCACCCCGATCACCCCTTCCGGGATCTGCACGCGCACGGCAATCGTCGCCTTGCCGTCGCAGCCATGCGGCACCCGCAGCACGGCCTTGTAGATCGAGCCGACCGCGGCCTCCTGCGTTTCAAGCGTGATATGGGCGAAGGCGGCACTTGTCCCCAGGACAAGGAATACAGCGGCCGGCAAAAGATATCTGTTCATGATGGTCCCTCTCGAAAAATCGCTTGGCAATAATTGGTCAGTCGTTGTCTTCCTGCGGCGGTGCGCTGCCTATGGCTTGCACGGCGAACTCGACGGTCACCGCTCCAGCTTTCTCGAAGGTCAGCGTGGCGGCAAACATCTGGCCCTCCTTGGGCGGCTGCTTCAGATCCATGAACATTATGTGGTAGGCGCCGGGTCCCAGCGTCACCTTGCCGCCAGCCGGGATGTCCAGGCCACCGTCGACCGGGCGCATGGTCATGACACCATCCTTCACCCCCATTTCGTGCAGTTCGGCCTTGCCCGAAATGTCGGAGGCAATCGACAGCAGCCGGTCCGGCGCGCTGCCCTTGTTGACGATGGTGAAATAGCCGCCGGCGACCTTGGCGCCGGCCGGCGTGGCGCGCGACCAGGGGTGCTCGATCTCGATGTCGCCGGCCTTGAACTCATGCGCAAGGACGGAGTGTGCGCCGACGAACAACAGCGCGAAGGCGAAGACCACGCTGCCGAGACGCTGCTCGATCGTGCGGAAGAAAGGCGTGCTGCGGCGCAACGCGGCGGCACGAAGTAAACGGGACATGGGGAAGCTCCATGGATATGAGGTCGCGCCGTTGCCGGTCGCGAACGATCTCGGTCATTGGATGATTGTCGCTCGCGCAGGTTACGCGAGATGCCGCAGTTTCAGGCCGTAACCGGCGGCGCGCGCGGATTGGCCGGAGAACGCTCGCGTGTGAAATCGAGATGCCTGGTTATCGGAACGACAAAGGAAACAGTTTCGAAGGACAGGCTGACCGGCCCTATGCCGACACCGGGCGGCGGCGCATAGGCAACCGAGGCCATGCTGCAGCCAAGCATGCAGCATGCCGGCATATGCTGCTGGTGTGGATCGCCGCCGGGAAGCTGGACCGCTCCCTCATGTGTGCAGATAACGTTGCCGAAGGCGTCGAGCTGCGAGGCATCCGGCGCCGTGCCGAAGGCAAAGGCGCCGAGCGTCGACTGGAGCAGCAACACACAGGCCGCAACAAACGCGGCCGTCATGCTCCATCTTTGGCGCCGGATGTTCAAAAACCTGCCTCTTTACGCAGCAACGGCAGATACCTAGCACGCGCCACGCGGCCGGAAAATCGCCAAATCATCGCTGCGGCAACGCGGCGCGTTAAGAAGCGATCCGACCGATTTCCGGAATCGAGGTCAGCAACGTGTTGCGCGCCGACTTCAGATGTTTGCGGCAGGCGGCATCGACCTTGCCGAGATCGCGCGATTTCAGTGCCGCGATATAGGCGAGATGCTCGCCAACCGCGACTTCGTTGCGCTCGCGCTCCTGCGCCTTGTTCCACTGGTAGTGGTAGTGGAAGATCATGGCGATGACGTCGTAGAAATCGACAATGAAGCGATTGTGCGAGGCGCGGTGGATCAGCCGGTGAAAGCGCTCGTCTAGCTCCGAGAATTCGTTGAAGCGGGTGGCGATCTCGCTGGCCAGTAGCCGGTGCTCGTCCTCCAGGCGGTCGAGATCGGCCCACACCGGGCTGTCTTGCGGCAGCGCCGCAAAGGCCGCCGCCGAGCGTATCTCGAACATCTCGCGGATTTCGGTGAGTTCGAGCGCGAAGGCGCGCGTAAAACCCTTCAGCACCCAGTGGCTGTTGCGCCGCTTCTCGATCAGGCCGAAGCGGGAGAATCGGATCAGGAATTCGCGCACGCTGGTGGTGCCGACGCCGATCTCGCGCGCCAGTTCGAGCTCGTTGATCTGCATGCCGGCCTCGGCGCCGCCGACGAGCAGCCTGCGCATGAACGAGCGCTCGATGATCTGTGCCAGCGTGTCGGTCTCCTCCTCCGGGAAGAAATCATCCGGCTTCGGCGCCCTGAGCACTGTCTTGCTGCGCTTGTTCCAGGCGATAAGCCCGGTCTCTTCCATGCGCGCCAGAATGGTGCGCACGGTGGTGCGGCTGACTCCGAGCAGAGTGCCTAACTCCGGCTCCGACGGCAGGCTCTGCGTTTCATCGAGCAGCCGCAGCCCCCTGTTGTAAGCATCCTTGTAGACGTTGTTGCTCTTCGACATCCCTGCCCTGTTGCGCGCCGGCGCTTGCTATGGCTGGCTTGAAGCGCGATATCACAGATGTTTCCTAGCGCATGACCCGGCAAAGCAAAACGCTTTGCGTGTCAGACGCGGCTCTCTACAACCCACGCGTCCATCGGATGCATGGTCTCCTCCTGAAAAAACAATTGACGCACAAATGTTTTTTCCCGATAAAAGACATTATATGGAAACAGACGCGTGTCAATCCGCGCATCCCCCCAGGAACAGACCCAGGAAACTGCCCGTGAACGCCTCGAACAGCATTCTTCTGTCTCCCGCCGACAATGTCGCGGTCGCCAATGGCCGCATCGAGATCGGCACCGCCCTGCCCGGCGGCGCCGTCGCCACGGCCTTGATCGAGCCTGGCCACAAGGTGGCGATCAAGCCTGTCGCCGCCGGCGAGGCGGTGGTCAAGTATGCCCAGGCCATCGGCCGCGCCACGCAGGACATCGCACCCGGCGAGCATGTCCATTCGCACAATCTGGTTTTCGAGAGCGGCCGCCTGCCGGTGGTGCCGCCGAGCGAGGCCGAGCACGCGACGGCAGCCGATCGCGCCCGCACCTTCATGGGCTACCGCCGCGCCGATGGCCGCGCCGGCACCCGCAACTTCATCGGCATCATTGCCAGCGTCAATTGCTCGGCCACCGTCTGCCATGCCATTGCCGACGAGGCCAACCGCGTTCTGTTGCCGAAATATCCGGGGATCGACGGTTTCGTGCCGATCGTCCACGGCCAGGGCTGCGGCATGAGCGCCACCGGCGACGGCATGATGGTGCTACACCGCACGCTCGCCGGCTATACCCGCCATCCGAATTTCGGCGGCGTGCTGATGGTCGGCCTCGGCTGCGAGGTCAACCAGCTCACCCTCTACGGCCAAAAGGGTGCGGCGGCCGGAAAACGCCATTTCAACATCCAGGACGCCGGCGGCTCGCGCAAATCGGTGGAGAAGGCGATGGGCGTGCTCGCCGAGATCGCCGAGGAAGTCGGCACATTGCAGCGTGAGCCGATCCCGGTCAGCGAGATCGTTGTCGGCCTGCAATGTGGTGGCTCCGACGGCATGTCGGGCATCACGGCCAATCCAGCACTTGGTGCGGCCGTCGACATCCTGGCCGGCGTCGGCGGCATCGGCATCCTGTCCGAGACGACGGAGATCTATGGCGCCGAGCATCTGCTCGCCTATCGCGCGGCAACGCCGGAGATCGCCAAGAAGCTCGACGGTTTCGTCAAATGGTGGGAGGACCATGTCGCCAAGCATGGCGCCTCGATCGACAACAACCCTTCGCCCGGCAACAAGCGCGGCGGCCTGACCACCATTCTGGAGAAGTCGCTGGGCGCGGTCGCCAAGGGCGGCCAGACGCCGCTCAACGGCGTCTTCGGCTATGCCGAGAAGGTCACCGGCAGCGGCCTGGTGTTCATGGACACGCCCGGCTACGACCCGGTCTCGGCGACCGGCCAAGTGGCGGGCGGCGCCAACATCATCGTCTTCACCACCGGCCGCGGCTCCTGCTTCGGCTGCCGGCCGACACCGTCGATCAAGGTCGCCACCAACTCGACCATGTACCACCAGATGGAGGAGGACATGGACGTCAATTGCGGCGTCATCGCCTCGGGTGAAAAGACCATCGCCGGCATGGGCCGTGAGCTCTTCGAACTGATCGTCGAGACGGCGTCGGGCCGCAAGACCAAGAGCGAGGCGTTCGGCTACGGCGACAACGAATTCGTGCCGTGGCACCTCGGCGCAACACTCTAAAACACTGACCAAAAAACTACGGGCTGCAAAAGTGAGTCCGCAAGGGGAGGCTTTGGATGGACAAACGCCGCATCGGCACGACTGCGCTCGAGGTCACCGAGATAAGCTTCGGCGGAGCGGCGATCGGCGGCCTCTACCGGGCCTGCCCGCGCGAGGCGGCGATGGAGACGCTGCAGACCGCTTGGGAAGCCGGCTTGCGCTATTTCGACACCGCGCCCTTCTATGGCTTCGGCCTGTCGGAACGGCGGACCGGCGATTTCCTGCGCTACAAGCCGCGAGACTCCTATGTTCTGTCGACCAAGGTCGGGCGCCTGTTTCGCCCCGTGCCGGAAGATCAGGTTCCCGATCATTCCTATGTCGACCCGCTGCCTTTCGCGCTCGACTACGACTATTCCTATGACGGCATCATGCGCTCGGTGGAGTTCTCCTATGCGCGGCTCGGGCTAAACCGGATAGACATCCTGTTTGTTCACGACATCGGCACCTACACGCATGGTGTCGAGAAGACGAAAGTGCATTTTCGCCAGCTGATGGATGGCGGCTTGAAGGCTCTGGAAGAGCTGAAATCGTCCGGCGTCATTTCCGCCTATGGGCTTGGCGTCAACGAGGTGCAAATCTGTCTCGACGTGCTGCGCGAAGCCCCGCTCGACTGCATCCTGCTCGCCAGCCGCTATTCGCTGCTCGATCGCTCGGCTGAGGCCGACCTTTTGCCGCTCTGCCGGCAGCGGCAGACTTCGCTGATCATAGGCGGCGTCTTCAACTCCGGCATCCTGGCGACCGGCCCCGTCCATGGCGCGCATTTCGACTATGTGCCGGCGACGGAGGACATCTTGGAGCGCGTCGGCGCGATGGAGAAAATCGCCACCGAGGGTGGCTATCCGCTGGCGGCGGCCGCGCTGCAGTTCCCGTTGCACGAACCGGTCGTGGCCAGCGTACTGACCGGAACAGCCAAAGCCGCCAATCTGACACGCAATCTCGACCTGTTCGACGTCGAGGTGCCGCAAACGGAATTCGCAAAATATGCTCCTTACACCGTCGTTCAGGAACTCGGATGACGATGATCACGTGATTCTCAAGAAAGAATGAACATTCCATATTGACTAGATGGTGGAATTAATATTCCATCGCAATCAAGGAGGATCGGGAGCGTCTGGACGTGGCATTGAGGATCGGCAAGGAGGCTTCTCCGCCGAGCCATGTGCAGGCCGATATGAAACACCGCTTGCGTCGGCTGGATCGATGCACTATCAAAAAGCGGTAACTGTTTTTTATTGATAAAGTTCTGTTTGGGCCGCGCCTATCCGAATGGAGCTTCCGTAACCTTCACCGGGCGATCTAGGGAGGAACCCTCATGAAATTTGTGACCAGCATTCTCAACCGCCGTTCACTCGTGGCGCTCGCTGCCGCCTCGATGCTTGCCGGTGCGCTGCACACGGCGCCGGCTTCGGCGGCGGATGTGACCATTCCGATCATCGTCAAGGACACCACGTCCTTCTATTGGCAGATCGTTCTGGCCGGCGCCCGCAAGGCCGGCAAGGACCTCGGCGTCAACGTGCCGGAACTCGGCGCCCAGGCTGAGACGGACGTTAACGGCCAGATCTCGATCCTCGAGAACGCGGTTGCCGGCAACCCGGCTGCCGTCGTCATCGCCCCGACCGAGGCCAAGGCGCTCGGCAAGCCGATCGACGAGGCCGCCACCAAGGTCAAGGTCATCGGCATCGACTCCGGCGCCGACTCCAAGGCCTTCACCTCGTTCCTGACCACCGACAACGTCCAGGGCGGCCGCGTCGCAGCTGACGGTCTTGCCGCTGCCATCGGCGCCGCCAATGGTGGCAAGGTCGAGGGCAAGGTTGCGCTGATCACCGCACTGCCCGGCGCCGGCTCGCTCGAACAGCGCGCACAGGGCTTCAAGGAACAGCTCAAGGCCAAATATCCAGGCCTTGAACTGGTCGCCGACAAGTATGCCGACGGCCAGGCCACCACCGGCCTCAACATCGCCACCGACCTGATCACCGCCAACCCGGACCTCAAGGGCATCTTCGCGTCCAACCTGATCATGGCGCAGGGCGTCGGCCAGGCGATCGCCGAGAACAACCTTGCCGGTAAGGTCGGGCTGATCGGCTTCGACAGCGACGAGAAGCTGATCAAGTTCCTCAATGACGGCGTCATCTCCGGCCTCGTCGTCCAGGACCCCTACCGGATGGGCTATGACGGCATCAAGACCGCACTCGCCGCCTCGAAGGGCGAGAAGGTCGAAGCCAATGTCGACACCGGTGCGAATCTGGTGACCAAGGCCAACATGAAAGACCCCAAGATCGACGCGCTGCTCAACCCGAAACTCTGAGCCGCATCCATCTCGAAAACTGTTTCCGGGGCTCCTCGCGCGCCCCGGAAACATCCCGCAAGCTGCCACAAACGGCTTGGAAATCCATGCGCTTGGGCTAGGCTGTTTTGAGGCGTGTCCATGCCACGCCACGTGCCAATCGCAAGGCCAATCTGGGAGGATTGTCATGACGCCAACGGCGCAGGAACTGCACCCGGCCCCCACGCTGGAGCCCGGCAGGACCATCCTCGAACTCAAGGGCCTGGAAAAACGCTATCCCGGCACCCATGCCCTGAAGCCGGTCAACCTCGCCTTCAAGTCCGGCGAGATCCATGCCATCGTCGGCGAGAACGGCGCCGGCAAATCCACCCTGATCAAGCTTCTGACCGGCGTCATGCCGCGCACCTCCGGCGACGTCATCTGGGAAGGCAAGCCGGCGGCGCTCGCCACCCCGCACGAGGCGATGGCGCTCGGCATCAATGCCGTGCACCAGGAAGTCGTGCTTTGCCGCCACCTCACCGTCGCCGCCAACATGTTCCTCGGCGAGGAGGAGTCCCGTTTCGGCATCCTGCAGCAGCGCGCCATGGTCAAGGATGCGCAAAAGATCATAGACGACCTCGGTTTCGACCTGCCGGCGCATGTCGTGCTCGGCGACCTCACCATCGGCCAGCAGCAGCTGATCGCCGCCGCCCGCGCCACGGTGCGCGGCACCAAGTTCCTGATCTTCGACGAGCCGACCGCCTACCTCACCCGCAAGGAGGCCGACCAGCTGTTCAAGCTGATCCGCCGCCTCAAGGGCGAAGGCGTCACCATCATCTACATCAGCCACCGCATGGAAGAGGTGTTCGAACTCGCCGACCGTGTCTCGGTGCTGCGCGACGGCACGCTGGTCGGCACCAGGAACATCGCTGAGACCAACGACGCCGAGCTGGTCAAGATGATGATCAACCGCTCGATCGAGCAGGTCTACCACAAGGAGCATTTCACGCCCGGCGCGATGATCGTCGAAGCGAGGAACCTGTCCGGCAAGGGCTTCGAAAACGTCTCGATGACCGTCCGCGCGGGCGAGATCGTCGGCCTCTACGGCCTGATCGGCGCCGGCCGTAGTGAGTTCGTCACCACGCTCTATGGCCGCCATCGCAAGTCGGCCGGCCAGATTCTCTGGGAAGGCAAGGAAGTCCAGGTCAACTCCGAGCACGACGCGATCAGGCTCGGCATGGCGCTGGCGCCTGAAAGCCGCCGCGACCAGGGCCTGTGCCTGAACCTGCCCGTAGGCCTCAACCTCAATCTGCCGATCTACAAGCGCATATCCAGGAACATGCTGATCTCCGGCGCAAAGGAGAAGGCCGAGGCCGATCGCCAGATCGCCGATCTCCGGATCAAGACGCCGACACGCGGCGCCCTCGCCTCCAGCCTGTCGGGCGGCAACCAGCAGAAGATCGTCATCGGCAAATGGCTGGCGCACGGCGCCAAGCTGTTCATCTTCGACGAGCCGACGGTCGGCGTCGATGTCGGCACCAAGGCCGAGATCTACCGCCTGTTCGGCGCGCTTTTGTCCAAGGGCGCCGGCATCATCCTGATCTCGTCGTACCTGCCCGAAGTCTATGAGCTGGCCGACACGCTGCATGTGTTCCGGCGCGGCAAGCTGGTGGCCACGCACGGGTTCCGCAGCGCCGACCACGAGGAAATTCTCTCTCAGGCGCTCGCCGAGAAACAAGAAAAAAAGGGAGGTCAGACATGAGCACCGAGGCCATTGCCGCCGAAAAGCCGAAGCGCAACTACAACGCCCTGTTCGGGTTGACGCTGCTGGCGCTGCTGGTTCTGCTTTGGATCATCCTGTCGGTGTCGACGCAGAGCTTCGCCTCGGCCAACAACATCTCGAACCTGCTGCGCCAGGGCTCGATGATCGCTATCCTGGCGGTCGGCCAGACCTTCGTCATCATCACCGGCGGTATCGATCTATCCGTCGGCGCCGTGGTCGGCTTCGCCACCGTCATCGCCGCCATGCTGATCAACGCCGGCGTGCCGGTCATCCTCGCCATTCTGATCACGCTTCTGGTCGGCGTCGCCATCGGCATGTTCCACGGCTTCGGCATCGTCAAAATGGGCCTGCCGCCTTTCATCATCACGCTGGCGACGCTCACCTCGCTGCGCGGCATCGGCCTGTTGATGACCAACGGCAACTCGATCTCGATCAACAACGACGCCTTCCAGGAGTTCTCGCGCAACTCCTTCGTCGGCGTCCCCAATCTGTTCTGGATGGTGATCCTGGTCGGCATTCCGGCTTACATCTTCCTGCATCACAGCCGCTGGGGCCGCTATCTGTTCTCGGTCGGCTCCAACGCCGAGGCCTCGCGCCTGTCGGGCGTCAATGTCCAGCGCACGATCTACATGGCCTACACGCTGTCGGGCCTGTGCGCCGCCTTTGTCGGCGTGCTGCTGGCCTCCCGCATTGGTATCGGCAACCCGACCCAGGCCGAGGGCTGGGAACTGCAGGCGATCGCCTCCTCGGTGATCGGCGGCACCTCGCTGTTCGGCGCCGTCGGCTCCGTGCACGGGCCGCTGCTTGGCGCCTTCATCCTCGCCACCATCAACAACGGCGCCAACCTCTTGAACGTCAACGCCTTCTGGCAGCGCATCATTACCGGCGCGCTGATCATCATCATCGTCTATTTCGACGGCCTGCGCCGTCGCGGCAAATAATCCTCCCTGACCTTTTCGCCGGCCCGCTCGACGGACCGGCGCCTTTTTTGAACACTGGAATTGCTGAATGAAAGCCGTCGTTTGCCGCTCGCCTGGCGACCTTGTCCTGGAAGACCGCGCCGCACCAGGCGCACCACCTGCCGGCTGGGCGCTGGTCGCGGTCAGCCATATCGGCATATGCGGTACCGACTACCACATCTTCGAGGGCAAGCACCCGTTCCTTGCCTACCCCCGCATCATGGGCCACGAAGTGTCGGGCACCATCGTCGAGGCCGGTGAAGGCGTCGAACTCGCCGTCGGCGAGCCCGTCATCATCAACCCCTACCTCGCTTGCGGCAAATGCATCGCCTGCCGGCAGGGCAAGCCGAATTGCTGTGTGCGGATCGAAGTGCTCGGCGTGCATCGCGACGGCGCCATGGCCGAGCAGATCCTGGTGCCGGCGCAGAATCTTTATCCGGCGAACGGCCTGTCGCTGGCCGATGCCGCTGCCGTCGAATTTCTCGCGATCGGCGCGCATGCCGTGCGCCGTGCCCGCGCTGAACCAGGCGCCCGCACGCTGGTCATCGGTGCAGGGCCGATCGGGCTTGGCACGGCGATCTTCGCCCGCATTGCCGGGCTCGATGTCAGCCTGCTCGACATGAGCACGGAGCGGCTGGATTTTGCCAAAGGCGAACTCGGCTTCGCCACGCTCGACGGCTCGCAAAAGGCGGCGGCCGAACTGGTGCGCGATGCAACCGGCGCCGAAGGCTTCGACGTGGTTTTCGACGCCACCGGCAACGCCGCCTCCGTGCAATCTGCCTTCGCCCACGTCGCGCATGGCGGCACGCTGGTTCTGGTCAGCGTCGTCAAGGACGACATCGTCTTCTCCGACCCCGAATTCCACAAGCGCGAGATGACCTTGGTCGGCAGCCGCAATGCGCTCAAGGCCGACTTCGACCACGTCGCCGCCTCCATCCGCAACGGCGCCGTGCCGCTGGCGAAACTCGTCACCCATCGCACGACGCTGGCCGATACGCCGCACGATCTCGCCCGCTGGGCGCATGAGAAATCCGGGCTGATCAAAGCTGTGATCGAGATCGGATGAGCCGCCACAGGGTGTGTTGAGATTCAGGTCAGGCCGTGCCGAAAATGGTGGATACCGAGAACCGGAGCGGAGCGTACTTGAAGTACGTGAGCACCGGAAGCGCAGGTATCCGCCATTTGCAGGCTGGCCTCACCTGAATATCAGCACACCCTACAGCGCCGACAGCTTCAGCTCTACCCGCTCCGCCGGAAACCGCGTTTCGGAGAACTGGACCGGTCGGCCATCCGTCGTGACGTTGACGGCGACGGCGACCAGCACGATGGCCCCCGGCTGCAGGTTGAGGTCGGCAAGGTCGGCGGCATCGGCATGGCGTGCCGACAGCACCGTCGATTGCCTGAGATAATCATCCACGCCGAAACGCCGGAGCGAGGCGGTGATCGAACCGGTCTCCGCCATCACGGCATCGATGCCTGCGAAACGCTTGGCCTCGTACCAGCTGGCAGCGCGCGACACCGGCCGGCCGTCTGCTTCGCCGCGCGTCTCCAGCCGGATCACCTCAGTGCCCCTCACAAGCCCAAGCCCGTCGGCGACGCGCTGGCTGGCCGGTTCGACCGCTGATGTGAGCAACACGATGTGCCGTTCCGAAGTCTGTCCTTGCAGACCCGTCGAAAACCGCGTGCGGGCACCGATCGGATAGGACAGCCGCTTGCGCGACAATACGAAGGTGCCGCGCCCCTGCTCGGCCCGCAGCACGCCTTCCTGAACCAGCGCCGATATGGCGCTGCGCACCGTGTGGCGGTTGACGCCGTAGCGTTCGGCCAGCGCCACCTCTGGCGGCAGCGCGGCATTCTCGGCAAAATCGCCGGCGGCGATCGAGTGCAGGATCTGGTCGGCGATCTGCCGCCACAATGAGACGCCGCTGCGCCGTTCAATGCTTCTCGCCATCTGTTGCCCGGCCATTTTTGCCCCGATCACGCCCATGTCATCCACCCGTCATGGACACGGGTTAGATAATAGGTATAATTTGTATAGTTGTCTATATCACTAGACAAATTTTACACATTCAGGGAGTTGCTGCATGCGAGGACAGGAAGCCCGCGACCAGGCCGAGCGCAAAGCCCTCATGGCGACGCTGGCGCAGGCGAGCGGCGACGATATAGCCCGGCTCTGGGACGAGGCCGGTCTGACCTCGGAAGCCGAGCTTTTGCGCGGGCCGGAAACCGGCCTGGTCACCGTACGCGGCCGGATCGGCGGCGGCGGCGCGCCCTTCAATGTCGGTGAAGCCTCGGTCACCCGCGCCACCGTGCGGCTGCCGACCGGGCAGGTCGGCCACAGCTACATGCTCGGTCGCGACCGGAAGAAGGCGAAGCTGGCGGCGATCGCCGACGCGCTCTGGCAGGACCCAGCCCAGCGCCAGACGGTCGAGACAGCGCTGGTGGCGCCGTTGCGGGCCGCCCAAGGCGAAGCGCGAGAAAAGCGCCGCGCCGAGACGGCGGCAACGAAAGTGGATTTCTTCACCATGGTGCGCGGAGAAGACTGATGGACATCGCAACACAAGCAATCGACGGCGGTTTCGCCGACCCGGTGTTCAACGCCCAGACCGTCTTCCGCGCCGTCATGGACGCCATGGCACGGCCTGGCAGCGTGCAGCCTCTGCCGGTCTTCGCCCGCCCGCCGGCGCCGCTGTCGGTCACCGCCGGCGCCATCGCGCTGGCGCTCTGCGACCACGATACGCCGCTCTGGCTCGACCCAGCTCTGCAGGCTTCGGTCGCGGTAAAAGCTTGGCTCGGTTTCCACGCCGGCGCCCCGCTTGCCAACACGCCGGCCGATGCGCATTTCGCCTTGATCGCCAACCCGGCGGAGATGGCGGCGCTCGACGGTTTTTCGCAAGGCACGCAGGACTACCCCGATCGCTCGACGACGCTGATCCTGCAGGTCGGCAATCTCGTCTCTGGCGCGCCGCTGCTGCTCAAAGGTCCCGGCATCGAAACCACCGCGACCATCGCGCCGGCGCAGATGCCGCGGCACTTCGTCGAACAGTGGAAGCAGAACATCAGCCGCTTTCCGCGCGGCGTCGACATCATCCTGGCGGCGCCTGACGGCGTCGCCTGCCTGCCGCGCACGACACGCATCAAGACGATGGAGGCGTAAAAATGTATGTCGCGGTAAAAGGCGGTGAAGCCGCAATTGCCAATGCCCACAGCCTGCTCGCCGACCGCCGGCGCGGCGACCGTTCGGTGCCGGCACTGCGCCTCGACCAGATCGTCGAGCAGCTGGCGCTCGGCGTCGACCGGGTGATGAGCGAAGGCTCGCTTTACGATCGTGAGCTGGCCGCGCTCGCCATCGTCCAAGCGCGCGGCGACATGATCGAGGCGATCTTCCTGGTGCGCGCCTATCGCACGACGCTGCCGCGCTTCGGCTACAGCAATCCTATCGACACCGGCGCCATGCTGGTCGAGCGGCGCGTGTCGGCGACCTACAAGGATTTGCCCGGCGGCCAGTTGCTTGGGCCGACCTTCGACTACACCCACCGGCTGCTCGACCCCGAGCTTGCCGCCGGCGCCGATGTCGCCGAGCCGTTGCAGCGCGTTGGTGAAGCGGAGGCAATGCCGCGCGTCTCGGCGATCCTTGCCCGCGAAGGCCTGATCGAGCCGGACGGCGAGATGCCGCAGGATCATGTCCCCGGCGACATCACACGCGAGCCGCTGGAATTCCCGATGGCGCGCGACATCCGCCTGCAGGCGCTGTCGCGCGGCGATGAGGGTTTCCTGCTGGCGCTCGGCTATTCCACCCAGCGCGGCTATGCCCGCAACCACCCGTTCGTCGGCGAGGTCCGTATCGGCGAGGTCGAGCTGGAGCTCGACGTGCCGGAACTGCCCTTTGCCGTGCCGCTCGGCTCGGTCCGCGTCACCGAATGTCAGATGGTCAACCAGTTCAAGGGCTCGGCCAAGGCACCGCCGCAATTTACGCGTGGCTATGGTCTGGTCTTCGGCCAGAGCGAGCGCAAGTCGATGGCCATGGCGCTCTGCGACCGCGCGCTGCGTGCCACCGAACTCGGTGAGGATGTTGTCGCCGCCGCGCAGGATGAGGAGTTCGTCATTTCACACTCCGACAATGTCCAGGCGACCGGTTTCGTCGAGCATCTGAAGCTGCCGCATTATGTCGACTTTCAGGCCGAACTCGATCTCGTACGCCGCATGCGCGCCGCGTACGAAGCGCGTGAGAATCCTGCAAAGGTGGAAGAGAAGCGGGAGGCGGCCGAATGAGCCTAGTCGCCCCCGCCATTGCCGCCACCCCCGTTGCCGCCATCCCCGTTGCCGCCGTCATGGGAATGGCTGTTATGCCCGCCGACGTAGCTGCCGTTTCCGCCTGTGACATGCGCGCCATCTCTGGAAGCAGGCAGAAACAAGCGCCGAAGAACAAAACCGACCACGCAGACGAACACCAGAAGCAGAATTGCAATCTGTATCCAACCGGTCTGGGCCATACGACTTCGCCTTTATTTCCGTTTTCTGGGCGTCAATTCAATAGCAGGGAGTGGATGTGATCGCCATGACCAACATCGCCACCTACAACTTCGCCTATCTCGACGAGCAGACCAAAAGGATGATCCGCCGGGCGATCCTCAAGGGCATCGCCATCCCCGGCTATCAGGTGCCGTTCGCCTCGCGCGAAATGCCGATGCCCTATGGCTGGGGCACTGGCGGCGTCCAGGTCACCGCCTCGATCATCGGCCCGAATGACGTGCTGAAGGTCATCGACCAGGGCGCCGACGACACCACCAATGCGGTCTCGATCCGCGCCTTCTTCAAGAAGGTCGCCAATGTCGCCGTGACCACCGACACAGCAACCGCCACCATCATCCAGACCCGCCACCGCATCCCCGAACATCCGCTCAGCGCCAGCCAAATTCTGGTCTATCAGGTGCCGATCCCCGAGCCGCTGCGCTTCCTCGAACCGCGCGAGACCGAAACGCGCAAGATGCATGCGCTGGAGGAATACGGCCTTATGCATGTGAAGCTCTACGAGGACATCGCAAAACACGGCCGCATCGCCACCACCTATGCCTATCCGGTCAAGGTCGAGGGCCGCTATGTCATGGACCCGTCGCCGACGCCGAAATTCGACAATCCGAAAATGCACCGCTCGCCGGCCCTGCAATTGTTCGGCGCCGGCCGCGAAAAGCGCATCTACGCCGTGCCGCCCTTCACCGATGTCGTCAGCCTCGACTTCGAGGATCATCCCTTCGAAGTGCAGACCTTCGACCAGCCTTGCGCGCTGTGCGCCGCCGAGAATGTCTATCTCGACGAGGTCATCCTCGACGACCATGGCGGCCACATGTTCGTCTGCTCCGACACCGACCATTGCGAGAAGCGGCGCGCCGACGGCCATCGCGGCCACCTTGCCCCAGAAGTCATGGAGCCCGCAGAATGACCGACGAACCGCTGCTGCGCGTATCGGAACTGTCCAAATTCTACGGCTCGCGCGTCGGCTGCGAGAACGTCACCTTCGACCTGTGGCCGGGGGAAGTCCTGGCCGTCGTCGGCGAATCCGGCTCCGGCAAGACGACGCTGCTCAACTGCCTGTCGACGCGGCTGCTGCCCTCTTCCGGCACCGCCAGCTACCGCATGCGCGACGGCCAGTTCCGCGAGCTCTACCGTATGAGCGAAGCCGAGCGCCGCTTCCTGATGCGCACCGACTGGGGATTCGTCCACCAGAACCCGGCTGATGGCCTGCGCATGACGGTATCGGCCGGCGCCAATGTCGGCGAACGGCTGATGGCGGTCGGCGACCGTCACTACGGCAAGATCCGCGCCACTGCCGTCGACTGGCTGTCGCGCGTCGAGATCGACGAGGACCGCATCGACGACGAACCGCGCGCCTTTTCCGGCGGCATGCGCCAGCGCCTGCAGATCGCCCGCAACCTCGTCACCGGCCCACGGCTGGTGTTCATGGACGAGCCGACCGGCGGCCTCGACGTTTCGGTGCAGGCGCGCCTGCTCGATCTGTTGCGCGGCCTCGTCACCGATCTCGGTCTCGCCGCCATCGTCGTCACCCACGACCTCGCCGTGGCGCGGCTTTTGTCGCAGCGCATGATGGTGATGAAGGACGGGCGCGTCGTCGAAAGCGGCCTCACCGACCGCGTGCTCGACGATCCGCGCGCGCCCTATACCCAGTTGCTCGTTTCCTCGATCTTGCAGGTGTGACGATGCCGACCCCCCTGGTTGTCTCCGATGTCGCAAAAAGCTTCACCATGCATCTGCGCGACGGCATCAAACTGCCTGTCGTCGCCGGCGTCTCATTTTCGATCCGGGTCGGCGAATGCGCCGTGCTCGGCGGCCCCTCCGGCGCCGGCAAGAGCTCGATCCTGAAAATGCTCTACGGCAACTATGCCGTCGACGAGGGCCAGATCATCGTCCAGCACGATGCCGGCCTCATCGATCTCGCCGCCGCCAGCCCGCGCACCGTGCTTGCCGTGCGCCGGCAAACGATCGGCTATGTCAGCCAGTTCCTGCGCACCGTGCCGCGCGTCTCCGCCCTCGATGTCGTCGCCGAACCGCTGGTCGAGCGCGGCGAGGAGCGCGAGACAGCGCGCGAAAAAGCACGCGCCTTGCTGGCGCAGCTTAATCTGCCGGAAAAACTGTGGGCGCTGCCGCCGGCGACGTTTTCCGGCGGCGAGCAGCAGCGCGTCAACATCGCTCGTGGCTTCATCACCGAACACCCGATCCTGCTGCTCGACGAGCCGACCGCCTCGCTCGACGCCAGGAACCGCGACGTCGTGATCGAACTCATCGCCGCCAAGAAGGCGGCGGGCGTCGCTCTGCTCGGCATTTTCCACGACCATGACGTGCGCGAAGCGGTGGCCGACCGCATCATCGACGTGACCAATTTCGCTGCCGGAAAAATCGCTGCATGACTAGGAAATTGTCGGAAGCGCCGCTGGTCCACGAGACGGCGCAGGTCGAGAATTCGACCCTTGGCCGCTGGACCGAAATCGCCGACCGCAGCCGGGTTTCGGAAAGCATCCTTGGCGACTATTCCTACATGATGCAGGACTGCGCCGTCTGGTGCACAACGATCGGCAAGTTTTCAAACATCGCTGCCAACGTGCGCATCAATGCCACCAATCACCCGACCTGGCGGCCGACGCTGCACCACTTCACCTATCGCGCCTCCGACTATTGGGACGACGCCGAGCACGAAACCGAATTCTTCACCCAGCGCCGTGCCAAACGCGTCGCCATCGGCCACGACACCTGGCTCGGCCATGGCTCGACCATCCTGCCTGGCGTCACCGTTGGCGATGGCGCGGCGGTCGGCGCCGGCGCGGTGGTGTCGAAGGATGTCGCGCCCTACACCATCGTCGGTGGTGTGCCGGCAAAGCCGATCCGCGAACGCTTCGATCGCCGCACCGCCGAGCGCTACCAGGCGCTCGCCTGGTGGGACTGGAACCATGCAAAGCTTCGCGCCGCGCTCGATGATTTTCGGGAGCTGTCGGCCGAGGCTTTCCTGGAGAAATATGGCGGCTAGCCCCAACCGTTGCGCGTTTCGCCGATGTTCAGGAAAATGCGTTGATGCTAAAATACGGGATGTTTGAGGGTTTCATGCAGCCCTTGCGAAGGGACATTCCCGCACCTCCGGCCTCTGGCGTGAAGCCCGGAATCGTGACAGCCTTTGTCGTTCTGATCTTTTTCGGCATCCTTGCCGCGATCTGGCTTTAGTCCATCCCACGCGGGTTCCTGACCGTGCCGACCATTCGTCCCGCCACACCGGCCGACGCAGATGCGATCTGGTCCATTCTCGAACCCGTCCTGCGGGCCGGCCAAACTTATGCGCTGCCTCGCGACTGGAATCGCGACCAAGCGCTGGGCTACTGGTTTTCCGATGGGCACGACGTGTTCGTGGCGGAAGAAGCCGGCGATGTGATTGGCTGCTATTATCTTCATGCCAACCAACGCGGCGGCGGCGCGCATGTCGCCAATTGCGGCTACGTCACGTCGGCGGCTTCGAGCGGTCGCGGCGTCGCCACTGCGATGTGCGAGCATTCCTTGCAACGCGCTGCCGAGCGCGGCTTCCGCGCCATGCAGTTCAACTTTGTCATCAGCAGCAACGAGCGCGCGGTGAAGCTGTGGCTTCGGCTGGGCTTCGACATTGTCGGCACGATCCCGCAAGCATTCGACCATCCACGGTTGGGCTATATCGACGCTTTCGTGATGCATCGCATGCTGTAGAGGCGTGCAGTTTCACACCCTTGACACATGACTCGGACAGGACGCCATCTCCCGAAGGAGATCGCCCATGCTCGCCACAGTCAGACCCTCGCTCGCCTCCTTCTTCGAAGGCGCCAATCCGACGCCGCCCACCCATCTCGGCACCCGTTACGACGCGGCTGGCAATTTCCTCCTCGAGCCCGGCAACACGGTGGTCAGCCACCTTGTCCAGGGCTCGCCATCGGAAGCAGCGGTCATCGAGGTGCGCGAGCGCATGCGCGCCATGCCGGATGCCGACCGGCTGGCCTTCACGCCCATCTCCAGCCTGCACATGACGCTGTTCCAGGGCATTATCGAATATCGCCGCCGCCTGCCTTGCTGGCCGCAGGACGTGCCGCTCGACACCAGCATCGACGCCATGACCAGCCTCTATCTGAAGCGCTTGAAAGGCTTCCGAGGCCGCGGCCCATTCAAGGTCGAGGTGATCGAAGTCGTGCCGACCGGGCTCACCGTTGCCGGCGCGACGGAGGAGGACCGGCGCGTCATGAGCGCATGGCGCGACGCGCTGTCGGTGCCGTTCGGCTACCGCCACCCCGATCACGACGCTTACGCCTTCCACATCACCTTTGCCTACCAGATCCAGCGCCTCGCCGATGACAGGGCCGCCGCTTGGCAGGACTTCTTCGACGGCAGTCTCGCCGAGTTCGCCCGCAGGGCGCCGGTGATCGAGTTGCAGCCGCCGGCCTTCTGCAACTTCAAGGACATGAAGCATTTCGAGGAGTTGCTGGTGCTGGGCTGACCACAGGCACCATCTCCGGAGCACGGGTCTGTGGGCGGTAACAAAACTGACATCAATCCGACACCGCAGGTTCATGCGGCTGCGCTAGCGAGGGTTAACAGACCTTCAAACTGCGACCGGACTGAAAGTTACGCCATGTCAGCAACGCTCGAAATCCGCGGCGTGTCCCGCCGATTTGGCAAGAACACCGCCGTCAGCGCCATCGACCTGTCGATCCCGCAGGGCCAGATGGTCGGCATCATCGGTCGTTCCGGCGCCGGCAAGTCCACCCTGCTTCGCATGATCAACCGTCTCATCGACCCCAGCCAGGGGTCGATTTTTTTTGACGGCGCCGAGGTTTCCCAGCTGCGCGGCTCACCTTTGCGGCGCTGGCAACGCGATTGCGCCATGATCTTCCAGCAGTTCAACCTTGTGCCACGCCTCGACGTCCTGACCAATGTGCTGCTCGGCCGGCTCAATCACCGCTCGACCGTTTCCAACCTGCTCGGCATGTTTACACGCGCCGAATGCGCCGAGGCGGTCGCCGCGCTCGAACGCCTCGATATCGCCCGCACCGCACTTCAGCCCGCCGGCACGCTGTCTGGCGGCCAGCAACAGCGTGTCGCCATTGCCCGCGCCATGATGCAGCAGCCCAAGGTGCTGCTCGCCGACGAGCCGATCGCCTCGCTCGACCCGCTCAACGCCAAGGTGGTGATGGACTCGCTGCAGGACATCAATCTGCGCGAGGGCATCACCGTCGTCACCAACCTGCACACGCTGGACACTGCGCGGGCCTATTGCAACCGCATCATCGGCATGGCCGCCGGCAAGGTCGTCTTCGACGGCGCGCCGGAAGAGCTCAACCGCGAAGCGGTGCGCCAGGTCTACGGCGCCGACAGCAATGGCGCTGAAATCTCCGAGGCCATCACCTCGACCAGCATCGCCTACAAGCAAAAGATCGAAGCATCCGCCAGCCCGCTCGAGCCGGCATTCCCGGGATACTGAGCGGCTGGGATCGTCAGCCCGCGTCAAGGGCATCTGTCAAATCAAGAACGCTGCCGGCGCGGGGCCGGAACCTACAGGAGAGATAAAATGTTCAGGAAGATGGTTTTCAGCGCCGTATCGGTGCTCGCCATGGCGACCAGCACTGCTCATGCGGCCGACATGAAGGAATTCCGCGTCGGCATCCTCGGCGGCGAGAACGAAACCGACCGTCTGCGCAACTACCAGTGCCTGGCCGACCATCTGAAGACCGAATTCGGCTTCGAAAAAGTGTCGCTGTTCCCGGCCGCCGACTATGACGGCGTCATCCAGGGCCTGCTCGGCGGCACGCTCGACTTCGCCGAACTCGGCGCTTCCGGTTACGCCAGCGTCTACATCAAGGACCCGAAGGCGGTCACCCCGATCCTCACCACCCAGCAGACCGACGGCGCCACCGGCTATTATTCGATCGGCCTGGCGCTGAAGTCCTCTGGTATTACCGACATCAAGTCGGCCAAAGGCAAGAAGCTCGGCTACGCCGATCCGGATTCGACTTCGGGCTACCTGATCCCGCTGACCCAGATCCCGAAGGACACCGGTGCCTCGAACGACGCCTACTTCGCCTCGACCCAGTTCAATGGCGGTCATGAGAACAACATCCTCGCCGTCCGCGACGGCAAGGTCGACGTGGCGGTCGACGATTCCTCGGGCATCGGCGACTTCAAGAACGGCTACACCTCCGGCACCTTCCACAAGGAAGTCGCCAAGGGCGCCGTCGACCCCAACGACTTCGTCGAAGTCTGGCGCTCGGGCCTGATCCCGAACGGCCCGCTGGTCGTGCGCACCGCGCTCGGCGACGACATGACCGCCAAGCTGACCGCGTTCTTCACCGATCTGCCGAAGAAGGACAAGGCCTGCTTCGAAGGCGTCGAAGGCGGCGATTTCACCGGCTACGTTCCGGTCAAGGCCGACTTCTACAACGTCATCGTCGAAGCCCGTAAGGCGGCCATCGGCGGCTAACGGCGAAATCGAAAGGGGCGGTGCTCAGCGCACCGCCCTTTTTGCATCTCCGATCATGACCCTTTCCGTGACAGCGCCCTCAGGCGTCACCCATCAGATGGCCGATGCCTGGCGGCGCCAGACATCGCTGCGTCGGCTCTACACCGTGCTCGGCGTCGGCCTGCTGCTTGCCGCGATGCTTTCCAGCATGTGGTTTGCCGACGAGGCCAACGCCGGCCACTTCTGGGACCGGCTGCCGCACATCCTCGATTTCCTCAGCTGGCTGATTCCCAAGGATTGGAACGACGTCTGGCGGGCGCTGTTCGACATTGCCTCCCCACATGACACCGGCACCCAGGAATTCAACTTCCCGCTCGGTCGCATCTACATCTGGGGCGGCTTCTACATCCCCGAATATTTCGAGCTGATGCTGACCACGGTCAACGTGGCGCTGGTCTCGACCTTCATCGGCTTCATCTTCGCGGTGCCGTTTTCTTTCATCGCCGCGCGCAACCTGACGCCGCATCCGGCGCTGCGGCTCGTCGTCAAGCGCTTCATGGAACTGCTACGCGCCTTTCCGGAGATCGTCATTGCCGGCCTGTTCGCGGCCATCGTCTCGACCGGCCCGATCGCCGCCATCATCGCCATTGGCCTGCATTCGATCGGCGCGCTCGGCAAGCTGTTCTACGAGATCAACGAGAACATCGACATGCGCGCCGAGGAAGGCCTGAAAGCGGTCGGCGCCAACTGGTTCGAGCGGGTGCGTTTCGCTGACCTGCCGCAGGTGCTGCCCAATTTCATGTCCTACACTCTGCTGCGCGTCGAAATTAACGTACGCGCCTCGACCATCATCGGCGCCGTCGGCGGCGGCGGCATCGGCGAAGAGTTGAAGCTCTCCATCTCGCGCGGCTTCGGCGCCAAGACGCTGGCGCTGGTGCTGCTCCTGTTCACGACGATCTTCATCATCGACCAGTTTTCCGCCTGGCTGCGCCGCAAGCTGGTGGGTGAGCACGCTTTCCTGATGGGCGGGGCCTGACTATGGCGATGACTGTCGACGAGATCAAAGCCATCGAGGACCGCTATCCGCACGTGTTCCATCGCCCGTTCCACCAGCGCTTCTGGCCGCTGTTCCTGGTCGTCGGCACCGTGCTTTACTTCATTTACGCCTTGTGGTTCTTCAACTTGCCGCAAGTGATGCGGGAATCGCATTGGGAGCGCCTGCCGCTCTTCCTGTCGCAATGGATCAGCTACGATCTGCAGCCGGAATTCCGCCTCGACCAGCCCGAGATCACGCCGAAATACCCGCGCTTTTCCGCCCTTGGCGACAACCCCAATCCCGACTGGGTCGTCCGGAATGCGGACGGCACCTTCACCGTCCTGATCGACGGCAAGGCCAAGTCCGTCACCTTCGACAAAACCAGCGCGACGATTGTCGCCAATGGCCATACGGTGCCGGTCGCGCTGACCAGCGGCAAGCCGGTGATATCAGGACCGGTGCCCGACTGGATCACCGCGCATGACGACGAGATCGTCGCCAAGATGGGTTTTGTCGGCGAGGTGCGCGTCACCGTCGACCGCGTGAAGGTGCGCAAGCGCTTCCTCGGCTGGGCGAATTTCGTCTTCGACACGCGCTCGCCCTTCTTCGGCAAATCGGCCGGTGAAGTGATCTCGCTGATCTGGTCAGGACCCGAACTGAAGCCCGGCACCTCGAACCTCGCGCTGGCGGGCGACAACATCTGGAACAATGCGCAGTGGCAGCACGGCGACGTCTGGACGAAACTACTGCAGACCATCGTCATGGCGTTTCTCGGCACCTTGCTCGGCGCTTTCGTCGCCTTTCCGCTGGCCTTCTTCGCCGCCCGCAACATCACGCCGAGTGGGCTGCTTAGCCAGGTACTCAAGCGCTTCTTCGATTTCATGCGCTCGGTCGACATGCTGATCTGGGCGCTGTTCTTCACCCGCGCCTTCGGCCCCGGACCGCTCGCTGGCAGTGCCGCGATCTTCTTCACCGAGATCGGCACGCTCGGCAAAACCTATTCGGAAAGCCTGGAAAACATCGACGACAAGCCACGCGAAGGCATCAAGTCCACCGGCGCCAATGGCCTGCTGGTGCAGCGCTACGGCGTCATGCCGGAAGTGATCCCGGTCTTCATCAGCCAGACGCTCTACCAGTGGGAATCCAACACAAGAGGCGCCACCATCATCGGCGCCGTCGGCGCCGGCGGCATCGGCCTGAAACTCTGGGAAGCGATGCGCACCAACTCCAATTGGGCTAACGTCTTTTACATGGTGCTGTTGACGCTGCTTGTCGTGTTCGTCTTCGACAACATCTCGAACTTCCTGCGCCGCAGGCTCAGCCGGACGATCCATGACTACAACCGGATCCAGGCCGAGCAGGGGTGATCGGTGCAACGCCTCAGGGTGTGTCGAGATTCAGGTCAGGCCGAGTCGAAAATGGTGGTTTCCGAGAACCGGAGCGGAGCGTACTTAAGTACGTGAGCACCGGAAGCGCAGGAAGCCGCCATTTGCAGGCCGGCCTCACCTGAATATCGGCACACCCTACGCCGCCCTCTTCCACCCATCCCGGATATGCCTGTACCCCTCCCGATAAACCGCCTCCGGGCTCTCCGAAAAATCCCGCCACACCTTGGTCGCCGCCGCCAGATCCTTCAGCGAGCGTCCGAACGCCTCGATCGTCAGCCAGTCGTCGTAGCCGCTCTTGCGGATCGCCGAGAACGTCTCTTTCCACGGAATGTTGCCGCGCCCCGGTACGCCGCGATCGTTCTCCGAAATGTGGATATGCACGACATTCCGCCGGTGCTTGGTATAGGCGCCGATCGGGTCGGCCTCCTCAATATTGGCGTGGAAGGTATCGTACATCGCCTTTATGTGCGGCCGGTCGATGGCGTCGATGTGCTCGGACAGGTCGGCCATCGTGTTGAGCAGGTAGCACTCGAAACGGTTGAGCGCCTCCAGCCCGATGGTGACGTTCCTCTCGCCGGCATGGTCGCCAATGGCGCGCTGCGAGGCGACCGAGCGTTTTTTCTCGGCCGCCGTCGGCCCATTGCCGGAAAAGGCGCCGAGCGTCGAATGCAGCGGTCCACTCAGCTTGTCGGAACCGAGTGCCACGCTGCAGTCGATGGCCCATTTCATATAGTCGATGCCAGCCTTGCGGGTCGCCGCATCCGGCGAGATCAGATTCATCCCCGGATCGCCCATCGCGGTCACAGCCGTGCGCTCCAGCCCGATGCGGTCGAGCATTTCGCCGAGTTTTCTGTAGTCGTCAGGCGTGCCAGCAAAGACCGGGATCTCGACGCCGTCGAAGCCCGTCGCCTTGATGTCCCTGAGCAGCGCCTCATGCTTCTTCGAGACGCTGGTCGTCCACAAGAACATGCACATGCCGATTTTCATCGACATTCCCTCCCCTTTTGACGGCGCGCTGTTCGCTCTTCGCCAGCTTCGCGCCATGCCCCCTCATCCGGCCGCTTCGCGGCCACCTTCTCCCCGTTGGGGAGAAGAGCTAGACGTCAGCGCCACCTCTTCCTCTCCCCTCGGGGAGAGGTCGGATTGCCCCGAATTGCCCTTCGCAATTCGGCTGGCAATCCGGGTGAGGGGGAGGCGCCGCCTAAAGCTTCGTCCACGCCCCATTCTTCTTCGACGACTTCACGCAGGCTTCGATGAAGGCCATGCCTTCGACGCCATCCTCGATGGTCGGGAATACCACGTCCTTGCCCGGCTTGCCGCCCTTCTTGCGTGCAGCCCGGATCGCCCGCGCGGCTTCCTGGTAGATGTTGGCGAAGCCTTCGAGATAGCCCTCGGGATGGCCCGACGGCACGCGGCTGACGCGGCCGGCGACCGGCAGCGCGCCGGCGCCATTGCGGGTCAGCAACTGCTTGGGCTGGCCGAACGGCGTGTACCAGAGATAGTTCGGGTCGGCTTGTACCCATTCCAGCCCGCCCTTCGAGCCGTAGATGCGCAGCTTCAGCCCGTTCTCGTGGCCGGGCGCCACCTGGCTCGCCCAGATCATGCCTTTGGCCGGATGCGTCTTGCCGACCGGTTTGAAGCGCAGCATGACGTTGACGTTGTCGTCGAGTTGCCGCCCCGGCACGAAAGCGTCGAGATCGGCCGACAGTGAATCGAGTTCCAGCCCGGAGACGAAGCGCGCGAGATTGTAGGCATGGGTGCCGATGTCGCCGAGCGCGCCGCCCGCCCCTGCCTGCTTGGGATCGGAGCGCCACGCCGCCTGCTTCTGGCCGGTGGCGGCAAGGTCTTCGGTCAGCCAATCCTGTGGGTATTCGGATTGCACAATGCGGATATCGCCAAGCTGGCCTTTGGCCACCATCTCGCGCGCCTGCCGGATCATCGGATAGGCGGTGTAATTGTGCGTCAGCACGAACACCTTGCCGGTCTTTTCGACTATCGCCGCAAGCTTCTTGGCCTCAGCCAAAGTCGTCGCCAACGGCTTGTCGCAGATCACGTGGATGCCGGCTTCGAGGAAAGCTTTCGCCGCCGGCACGTGCACATTGTTGGGGGTGACGATCGCCACCGCCTCGATGCCGTCGGCGCGCTTGGCCTCAGCCTTGGCCATCTCGGCGTAGGAACCATAGCTGCGTGCGGGGTCGAGCCCGAGTTCGGCGGCCGAGGCCTTGGCGCGCTCGGCATTCGCCGAGAGCGCTCCAGCGACCAGCACGAAGTCATTGTCCATGCGCGCCGCGATCCGATGCACAGCGCCGATGAAGGCGCCTTGCCCGCCGCCAACCATGCCGTAGCGGATCGGGCCGCCGCCTCCCGTTTCCGACTTCGATGCGCCGACCATGTTCGTCTCCTTGTTGTTCACCTCCCCCTTGAGGGGAGGTCGATCCGCGCAGCGGATCGGGTGGGGTCGCCGGGGTCGAGCTCGGCATGCACCGACCCCACCCGGCCCTTCGGGCCACCCTCCCCTCAAGGGGGAGGGGAAATCGCGCTAGATTCCCATCATCGCGCGCAGCAGCTTCTTGTCCGTGGTGCCGCTGGCAAAATCGTCGAATGCCCTTTCCGTCACACGGATGATGTGGTGCTGGATGAAGGGCGCCCCTTCGGCCGCGCCGTCTTCCGGATGCTTCAGGCAGCACTCCCATTCCAGCACCGCCCAGGAATCATAATCGTACTGCGTCAGCTTGGAAAAGATGCCGCCGAAATCCACCTGCCCGTCGCCGAGCGAGCGGAAGCGGCCGGCGCGGTTGGTCCAGCTCTGATAGCCGGAATAGACGCCTTGCCGGCCAGTCGGGTTGAACTCGGCGTCCTTGACGTGGAAGGCCTTGATGCGCTCGTGATAGATGTCGATGAATTCGAGATAGTCGAGCTGCTGCAAGAGGAAGTGCGACGGATCGTAGTTGATGTTGCAGCGTTTGTGACCGCCGACCGCATCGAGGAACATCTCGAAGGTGGCGCCGTCGAACACGTCCTCAGAGGGGTGAATTTCGTAGCCGACATCGACGCCATTGTCCTCATAGACATCGAGGATCGGCTTCCAGCGTTTGCCGAGTTCGCCAAAGGCCTCCTCGATCATTCCGGCGGGCCGCTGCGGGAAGGGATAGAGGTAAGGGAAAGCCAGAGAGCCGGTGAACGACACCGAAGCATTCAGTCCGAGATTGCGCGATGCCTTGGCGCCGAACTTCATCTGCTCGACCGCCCATTTCTGCCTTGCCTTCGGATTGTTGTGCACCGAGGCCGGCGCGAAGCCATCCATCTGCGCATCATAAGCAGGGTGCACCGCCACCAACTGCCCCTGTAGATGCGTCGACAA
Source organism: Mesorhizobium sp. P2_D6 (assembly GCF_056404315.1). Lineage (NCBI taxonomy): Bacteria > Pseudomonadati > Pseudomonadota > Alphaproteobacteria > Hyphomicrobiales > Phyllobacteriaceae > Mesorhizobium > Mesorhizobium sp. P2_D6. The sequence continues at coordinate 142,340 of NZ_JBFUEG010000012.1, forward strand.
TTCGGTGATCTCGACGCCGGCGTCAGCGCAGATGCCTTTCACCTCATCGCAATAGGCCTTGGAAGACGCCGCCTTCTTGAGGTCGAACAGGCGTGCGTCCCAGGTCGGGATCTGCACGCCCTTGTAGCCGAGACCGGCCGCCCATTTGGTGATCGACGCCAGCGAATTGAATGGCGCGGCATCGCCCGCGAACTGCGCCAGAAACAGCCCCGGACCCTTCATTGTCGACGGCATCGGCATCCTCCCAATTCATTTTTCCAGGGACCAAGCATAGCGCCTGATGAAAGCAGGGCCAGCCTCTTTGGTCTTTTGTGATGTGCATTCTCGACTTGCCATTCTGGTATTACCAAATACCGAAAATGGGTCAAGCCATTTGACTCGCAAGAGCAGCAGCCGGCGCACCCCGGAATAGGGAACATATACAAGCATAATCAATACAGTAAATGGATTTTGCGATCGCACGGCGGCAGTTCTTGCCGCGTGACAAAAATTGCTGTAGACCTCCATTCAGGCCCAATTGGTCGAACCAGTTTGCGTAAAAATGCTGGAGCGCCTTGGGGAGGAATCATGAGGCGCGCTTCAGTGAGGCGCATCGCAGGCGAACTGGCACAGACGAATTCTGGGAAGGATAGACCATGCATCTTTCGACGCACAACTGGATGCGCGCGGAGCCGTTGGAGGTGACGCTGAAGCGCATCAAGAAATTCGGCTACGAGTCGATCGAGATTTCCGGCGAGCCCGAGCAATACAAGACCAAGGAGACCCGCGCGCTGCTGAAAGAACACGGCATACGCTGCTGGGGTGCGGTGACGCTGATGCTTGGCGAACGCAACCTGGCCGCCAGGGACCAGGGTCAGCGCGAACGCTCGGTGCAGTACGTCAAGGACGTGCTGACCATGATCAGCGAGCTCGACGGCGAGATCATCACGCTGGTGCCCGCCACCGTCGGCAAGGTGGTGCCGGACGGTACCGAGGAAGAGGAATGGAAATGGGTGGTCGACGCCACCCGCGAGTGCTTCACCCACGCCAAGAAGGTCGGCGTCAAGATTGCAGTCGAGCCGCTCAACCGCTTCGAAACCTATCTGTTCAACCGCGGCGCCCAGGCCCTCGCCCTAGCCGATGCGGTCAGTCCCGAATGCGGCGTCTGCCTCGACGCCTATCACATCCACATGGAAGAATTTAACGTCCATGACGCCATCCGCCAGGTCGGCAAACGCCTGTTCGATTTCCACGTTGCCGACAACAACCGCTTCGCCGCGGGCCTCGGCCAGATCGACTGGCCACGGATCGTGCAGACGCTGAAGGAAGTCGGCTATGACGGCGCGCTGACCAACGAGTTCGTCGCGCCTGTCGACCGCACGCCGGCCGCGCCCTATCCCGACATGGTCGAGCGCCACCCGGTCGACATCTCGCCGGAGCAGTTGAAGTTCATCCAGGATCACGGCTCCAGCGTGCTGACGGAGAAATTCTACACCGACCAGATGCGCATCACCGCCGAAACGCTATTGCCGCTGATCAAGTAGCCGATCCGATTTGGAATGCGCCCTTCCGCCTGGCGGCGGCGGGGCCGGGGATGACCATGCGCATCAGAAACGTCCAGGCCTGGTGGGTCCGCATACCGATCGAAGTCGCGAAGCAGCATCGCAGCGACTTCGGCCAGGTGACGACCTTCGACGCCGCCATCCTGCGCATCGAGACCGATGACGGGCTGGTCGGCTGGGGCGAAGGCAAGAACGCCGCCGGCAGCGCCGGCAGCTATGGTGCGCTGGTCCACATGCTGAACCATGAGGTCGGGCCGCAGCTGATTGGCCGCGACCCCGCCGACATCGGCATCATCTGGGAGATGCTCTACAACGGTGTGCGCCACGAGACAGCCGCGCATGCCGGCCACGCCATGCCACAACTGGCGCGGCGCGGCATGAGCGTAGCGGCGATCAGCGCCGTCGACATCGCGCTGTGGGACATTCTCGGCAAGTCGCTGGGCCAGCCCGTGTGGCGGCTTATCGGCGGCCGCAAGCTCGACCGCATGCAGGCCTACGCCTCCGGCGGCTGGGCTGCCGCCGACGCCATCGGCGAGCAACTCAAATCGTACATCGCCAAGGGCGGCTTCAAGGCGCTGAAGATGCGCGTCGGCGCCATGGACGGCGCCCCGCACATTTCCGCCGCCCGTGTCCGTGCCGCCCGGCAGGCGCTCGGCCCCGATGTCGAACTGATGGTCGATGCCCACGGCACCTATACGGTGGCCGAAGCCAAGCGCTTCATCCACCTCGCCGCCGATCTCGATCTCGCCTGGTTCGAGGAGCCGGTCATCGCCGACGACAAGGCTGGTATGGCAGAAGTACGCGCCTCGGGCTCGATCCCGATCGCCACTGGCGAAAGCGAAGCGACGCGCTATGCCTTCCGCGATCTCGCCGTGCTGAAATCAGCCGACATCTTCCAGCCCGATCCGGCCTTTTGCGGCGGCATCAGCGAAGCGATGAAGATCGGCACCATCGCCAGCGCCTTCAATTTGCGCTTTGCGCCGCATCTGTGGGCCGGCGCGCCCTGCTTCTTTGCCGGACTGCATGTCTGCGCTGCTTCGCCGGCTAGCTTCACCGTCGAATACTCACTCGGCGCCAACCCGATGATCCATGATCTTATCGAAGAGACTGTCGAAGCAAAGGACGGTATGATAGCGATCCCTGAAAAGCCCGGTCTGGGATTCACCATTTCGGAGCGGTTCCTGGAGGCGCACGCGCAACGCAGTTGACGATGAAAGAAAAGAACCTTCTCGCCGAACTCGCCGCCTATCTGTTCTCCCATTCGGACAAGGAGACCGGCCGCACGCCCTCGGAGCGCGAACTGGCCGAGCATTTCAGCGTCAGCCGCGGCCAGATCCGCGAGGCGCTGGCCATCCTCGAAGCCATGCGCATCGTCGAGCGTCGCGCCAAATCCGGCATCTATGTCGACACCAGGCAGGCCAGCGTCGAGGCACTGGCGCTGTTCGCACGCGCTGGCCTGCCGCTCGATCCCGTGCAGATTTACGAGACCGTCGAGCTGCGCAAGATCCACGAGATCAAGGCCGCCGAACTCGCCTGTTCGCGAGCCACCGAAGAGAATTTCGAACACCTGCGCGAGATCCTGAAAGCGTCCGAAGAGCGTATCGCCGCCGGCGAAGGCCTCGCCAAGGAGGACCGCGAATTCCATCTCGAGATCGTGCGGGCAACCAAGAACGGCGTCTTCCACAATATCTGCAGCGTCTACTATCTGATGGGCGAGCTGCGCCTGCCGATCTACTTCAACGACCCCGAGCGTAGCGTGCGCTCGCATGCCGAGCACATCCAGATCTACGAGGCGCTGCTGCGCCGCGACGGCAATCTCGCCCAGGCGCTGATGAGCGCCCATCTGCAAGGCGCCGAAAGCTACTGGAAGGGGATCATCGAGGGCCGGGGCATGGAGCAGAAAAACGCCACACTCGAAAAGGTCTAGAGCAATTCCAGGAAAAGTGTGAAACGGTTTTCCCGGGAAAAGCGCGCAGCGCTTTCCCTTGGGAATTGCGACTAAGAACGAGAGCCCCATGCCCAGAATCCTGTCGACGCACACGCTGCATCCGCGTGCCTCCGCCATGCTGGTCGGTGCCGGCGAACTCGTCGTCGCCTCCGCGCTTGACGCCGAAACGCTGACCGCGGAAGCGAAGAACGCCGACGTCATCATCGTGCGCGCGCCGCTGCCGCCGGCGCTGTTCGAAAACGCAACGAAGCTTCGGGCAGCAGTCCGTCACGGCGCCGGCCTCGACATGGTGCCGATGGAGGCCGCCGCCGCGGCCGGCGTGCTAGTCGCCAATGTGCCGGCGGTCAATGCGCGCTCGGTCGCCGAATATGTGATGTTCGCAGCCCTTGCCCTGCTTCGCCGCTTCCGCTCGGTCGACCGCGACCTGCGCGCCAAGGGCTGGAATGCCGGCCGCGACCACGCCAGCCATGCCAGCGAGCTTGCCGGCAAGACGATCGGCATTATCGGCTTCGGCGCCATCGGCCAGGCGGTCGGCCATATCGCTGCGCACGGCTTCGGTCTCAACGTGGTGGCGACGACGCGCAGCATGCAGCCGGCCCCCGACAGGATCGGCTTCCTGTCGATCGACGCGCTGGTCGAACAGAGCGACATCATCGTGTTGTGCTGCCCGCTGACGCCGGAAACACGCGGCCTGATCAACCGCGAACGCATCGCCCGCATGAAGCCGGATGCGCTTTTGATCAACATTTCGCGCGGGCCTGTGATCGATGACGACGCGCTGATCGAGGCCTTGCGCAAGGACCGCATTGGCGGCGCCGCGCTCGATGTCTTTGCCACACAGCCACTGCCGGCAAATCACCCCTATATTGGTTTCGACAATGTCATCGTCACCCCGCATATGGCGGGCATTACCGAGCAGTCGATGATGCGCATGGGGGTGGGTGCTGCCGGCGAGACCTTGCTGGTGCTGGCTAACCGGCTGCCGGTCAATCTGCGCAATCCCGACGTGGTCGAACATTACCGCAGGCGGTTTCCGGCAGACACGTGAACCGTATCGCGCTTTCGCCCCAATTCTCCGGGACGTTGAACCATGTCCAGTCTTCGCCCCACCCTCCTCGCTATCGTCACATCTTCGATCACGGTATTGCCGTCGATCGCTCTGGCCGACAGCAGTTATGTCTATTGCAGCAATGGGATCGTCTGCATGATGGCGCCCTGCCCGTCGGGCAACGCGCTCGATCTGACCACCGGCAAGATCATTAAAGGCGTTTCTCTCAACACCACCGAATTGCCGCCACTGGACAGATCGGCACCTGACCTCTCGGACAAGCTCCATGCAGGAAAGCTCGTCGTTCGAGGATCGATCCAGCATCGCGGTGAGGCGAACGATCCGCCGATGCTGGTCGCTACCAACATCGAACGCGCTTCCAGGAAAACCGAGCGCAAGCGCTGCGCGGCGCGCTGACGCCAGTCACGACCCGAGCAGCCTTTCGACCTCAGCCGCGATGCGCAGCAAATGATAGTCATGGCCGTTGCGCGCCACCAGCATCAGCCCGGCCGGCAACGTCATATCACGCATCGGCAGCGAGATCGCGCAGAGGTCGAACTGGTTGGCGACCTGCGTGTTGCGCAGCAGCAGGCCTTCGGCCTTGTTGCGCAGCGCTTCGTCGCTGGCCATTGTGGCGATCGAGGGCGCGACGATCGGCACGGTCGGCAAAGCGAGCACGTCGGTCGACGCCAGCCGTTCGGCCATGGCAGCGGCGAGTTCGCCGCGGCGGCGGATGGTTCTGATATAGACCGAGGCATGAATGGCGAGTGCCCGCGAAAGCGGTCCGCTGACATGCGGGTCCACCGGAACCGATGCTCCGACGAACAGCCAGTCGGCATGAACCTCGGCACCTTCCATCGACGCGATCGAGGCGCGTTTGGTTGCCGTGCACATCTCGGCAATCAGATCGTCGATCGGCAAGTCGAGGACGCGCACGCCGCTTTGCTCCAGCGCGCGCAAGCATCGCTCGAAGCCTGCCGCCACCTCCGGTTCCGTCTCGTCGAACAGCACACCGCGCGGGACGCCAACGCGGAGGCCGGCAAGTGACAGCGGCAGATGCAGCGGCGGGAGTTCGTCCCCTGACATGACGGCGTCGGCGACCGCGCAGGCAGCGACGCTCAGCGCGAGCGGCCCGATCGAATCCAGCGTCGCGGACAGGGGATAGGCGCCGGTCAGCGGCACGCGCCGCGCCGTCGGCTTGAATCCGACGACGCCATTCAGCGATGCCGGGATGCGCACCGAGCCGCCGGTGTCGGAGCCGATGGCGATGTCGCATGTGCCCTCGGCCACGGAAACGCCGGCGCCCGAGGACGAGCCGCCGGGAATGCGGCTCGCGTCGGCGGCATTGCCGGGTGTGCCGTAGTGCTGGTTGTCGCCGATCGCGGTGAAGGCGAATTCGGTCATGTTGGTCTTGCCGATGATGATAGCGCCGGCCTGCCGCAGCCGGTTGACGATTGCCGCGTCCCACAGGGGAGGTGCTGCACTCTTCAGCATCAGCGAACCGGCTGTGGTCGGCTCGCCGGCGACATCGAACAGATCCTTGATCGAGACAATGGTGCCGTCGAGTGGCCCGAGGCTCACGCCGGCCCGTTTGCGGGCATCGCTGGCATTGGCCGCGGCCCGCGCGGCCTCGGCATAGACCTTGGTGTAGACCTTCTCTTCTGCCGCACGATTGGCAAGACGTGACAGGATGATTTCGAGATGATCGCGGATTGATTGCATGTCGATGTCGGACTCCGCCAGGATGCAACGTCTTTAAAGCAAGCACAGAGAGTTCAAGCGGCCGGTTGGGCCTGCGGAAGGGATAACCCGGCCAGCGTGCCTTTGCACCTGCCAGCGATAGGAAGAGACTGATGCTGTACAAAGGCAGCTGCCACTGCGGCAAGGTGGCGTTCGAATTCAAGGCAGAGCTGACCGGCGCCGTGCGGTGCAATTGTTCGATCTGCTCGCGCAAGGGCGCGCTTCTATGCGCTATCCCGCATGCCAGCCTGACCGTGCTGGCCTGGGGTGATGATCTCGGCACCTACACATTCGGCAATCATGCGATGGCCCATCGCTTCTGCCGCACCTGCGGCATCCATCCCTTTGCCGAGGATGTTCGCGAAGGCAGTGAACGCAGGGCCTATATCAACATCAACTGCGTCGCCGATATCGACCCATCCTCCCTGTCGATCTTTGACTTCGACGGCCGCTCGTTCTGAAACCTATCGATAGCTTCATCACAACAGCAGCCCGAAAACCGCGATGGCCCTCGGGGCGCTGCCAGCGATGGTTTTTGGGCTAGATTACTCAGCGCTTTTCGGGCCGCGCGCGAACACCAGGATCGCCGCCAGCAAGGTCGCAGCGCCGCAATAGGCGAGGGCGCTGGCCACACCGGCATTGTCGACCAGCAGGCCGCCGAAGACAGCGCCCAGCGCAATCGCCACCTGGAAGGTCGACACCATCAGCCCGCCGGCGCTTTCGGCCTGGTCGGGAGCCGCCCGCACCAGCCAGCTCTGCAGCCCGACCGGAACCGCGCCGAAGGCAAAGCCCCAGGCCGCAACCGAAGCGGCAGCTATCGTCGGCGAAGTGCCGAAGACCAGCATTGAGGCCGCAGCCAGGGCGATCAGAAGCGGCGCCAGCGCCACGGCCGCCTTCAGGCTGCGCTCGGCCACGATGCCGCCGACGATGTTGCCGAAGAAGCCGCCAATGCCGTAGGCGAGCAGCACCAGCGAGATCGTTTCGATGTGCAGCAGCGGCACCTTCTCAAGGAACGGGCGCACATAGGTGAAGCCGGCGAAGTGGCCGGAAGCGACCAACAGCACGACCAGCAGCGCCACCCGGATCGACGGCCGCTCCAGCACTTCGAGCAAGGTGCGGAAGCTCGCCACGCCCAGGGGCGGCAGCCGCGGGATCGTGACCAGCTGCACCAGCAGCGCCAGGCCGCCGACGATGGTCGCGATCATGAACGCCGTGCGCCAACCCCAGATGTCGCCGACATAGGCGCCGACCGGCGCGGCGGTGACGGTGGCCAGCGAAACGCCGGTCAGGATGATCGACATGGCGCGCGGCATCAGCCGCATCGGCACCAGCCTCAGCGCCATGGCCGCCGACATCGCCCAGAAGCCGCCGAGCGCCACGCCGAGTATGACGCGGGCGATGAGCAGCATGGGCAGCGACGAAGCAAAGGCCGCAAGAAGATTGGAGACGATAAGGAAGCTCGACAGCATCCACATCACCAGACGGCGGTCCATCCGCCTGGTGATGATCGCCATGGTGGGCGCCGCAATGGCGCCGACAACAGCGGTCGCCGTTACCGCCTGCCCGGCCACGCCTTCGCTGACGCCGAGATCGGCAGCCATCGGCGTCAGCAGGCTGGCGGGCAGGAATTCCGCTGTAACGAGGCCGAACACACCAAGCGCCAGCGAGACCACGGCGCCCCAGACAGGCTCGGTTCGTTCGTCGGCTTCCGCGGGGTTGAGAACTGTGGCGTCGATGACGCCCGTCGCGGGTTCGGCCATGGTCAGTCTCCGGTCTGTTTGCGGCGCAACATTTGGCTGCACTGCAACATAGGGAGTGACGGTCTGGAGTTTCCATGTTAGAAACACCGAAATGAACTACAATTCGTCCAAAGCCGCTTTACCAGCGTCCGGCGATCCGCTGACCGACATGCTGCGCGGCTTGCGCCTCGACGGTGTCGACTATGGCCGCTGCGTGCTTGGCGAGCCCTGGGCCGTATCCTTTCCCGCGCAGAAAGCGGCGCGGTTCCATTTCATTGGACAGCAAAGCTGCTGGCTGTTCTCGCCGTCGAAGGAGTGGATCGAACTGTCGGTCGGCGACGCGCTGCTGATCCCGCGCGGCGACGAGCATATTCTGGCCAGCGCTCCAGGCGTGCCGCCCGTTCCGATCGGCCGCTACTCGATCGAACCGGTATGCGAGAACATCTACGACGTCTCCAACGGCTGCGAGGGCTGCAAGACGTTGTTGTTCTGCGGCAGCATGCATTTCAACCTCGACGGTTCGCACCCGCTGCTCGACATGATGCCCAATCTGATGCAGGCGCATAAGCTCATGACCAACGCGCCGGGCATCCAGCATTTGCTCGATGCCATGGCGGGCGAAGTGACGATGGACCGGGTCGGCTCCGGCGGCATTCTGGCGCGTCTTGCCGACGTGCTCGCCGCCACCATCATCCGCTCCTGGGTGGAGAATGGCTGCGGCGATGCCTCCGGCTGGATTGCCGCCGTGCGCAATCCCGATGTCGGCAAGGTGCTCGCCGCCATTCACCTGCAGCCCGACCGCGACTGGACAGTCGAGGCGCTGGCAAGGCTGATGGGCGCCTCGCGCTCCGCCTTCGCCCAGCGCTTTGCCACCGTCGTCGGCGAAACGCCGGCCAAATATGTGCTGCGCGTGCGCATGCACCAGGCGCGGCAATGGCTCACCCGCGACGGCCTGAGAGTGTCGGTGGTGGCGGCGAAACTGGGGTACGATTCGGAAGCTTCCTTCAGCCGCGCCTTCAAGCGGGTGATGGGCGTAGCGCCGAGCCATCTGCGCAACACCGGCGACGGCGACATCCACCCCTGAGATGGCACTCCTGAGATTCTGGATGTCCCGCCAGCCTGTGCGGGGCTGGAGAAATTGCCAAATCTTTTGGACGGCATGTCATTGCACGCGAGCCCAACCACCATAGTCTGGCAGGCGGAGGAACCCACCATGTCCAGTCGTTCTGCGTTTCTAGCGCTCGCCATTCTATTCGTCTTTCCCGCACGCGCCTTCGCCCTCGAGGACAGCTACCTCCCGGCCGACAAGATCCCCTATGTCGCGGAAGTGCCGGACCAGCCGCATCGCCTTGGGCCGCTGTGGGGCGAGCGGGCCAAGGGCCCGGCCGGCACATTGCTGAAGGTTCCCGGCAACTGGCGCGCACCGGTCCATGCGCACACCGCCGACTACCGTGCGGTGGTCATCAAGGGATTGTGGGCGCATTGGCAGATGGAGGGCGGCGAAGCGAGCAAGGTCGAACTGCCGCCGGGGTCCTACTGGACCCAGAAGGCCAATGAGATGCATGACGACGCCTGCCTGTCGGAGACGGAGTGCGTGATCCTGCTGATCAACGACACGCCCTACGAGACCTATTTCCAGAAATAGAAGGCGCCTGCAGATTTTCGCCAGCGGATTGGCGCCGGCTTAAGTCTGCAGGAGAGCCTAGCTGGCGTGGCGCAGGCTTACGCCGCTGCCCTTGTCGAACAGCACGACCTTGTCCGCATTCCACGCGAAGCGCACCGATTGCTCGATCGCCACATCGGTCCTGGCCGGCACGGTGGCGCGTAGCGTCGTGTCGCCGACCCGCAGCGTCAGGATCTTTTCCACGCCATGGTTCTCGACATCGTGGACGCGCGCCTCGACCGGTGCACCACTTTCCAGATAGACGTCTTCCGGACGGATGCCGAAGACGAGCGGCCGCCCTTCGGTCGCCGCGCCCGCTTTCGCCCCTCCAAAACCCTTGGCTCCCCCTGAAAGCGGCAGCTCGAAATTCATCGGCGCCATCACCGCGCGATTGTTGACCAGCCGGCCGTCGATGAGGTTCATCGGCGGCGAGCCGACGAAGCTCGCCACATAGGTATCGCGCGGATTGTTGTAGATCTCGTGCGGCGTGCCGGTCTGCACGATGCGGCCGTGGTTCAACACGCCGACCTTGTCGCCCATCGACATCGCCTCGATCTGGTCATGGGTGACGAACAGGAAGGTGGCGCCGAGCTGTATCTGCAGGTTCTTCAGTTCCGTGCGTAGCGCCTCGCGCAGCTTGGCGTCGAGCGCCGACAGCGGCTCGTCCATCAGGAACACGCGCGGCTTGCGCACGATGGCGCGGCCGATCGAAACGCGCTGCATTTCGCCGCCTGAGAGGCGATCGGTCTTGCGGTCGAGAAGATGCTCGATCCGCAGTGTCTTGGCGGCCCGCGCAACGCGGTCCTTGATCTCGGCATCGGGCAGCCGGCGGATCTTCGGCTTCAGCGGGAATTCGAGGTTCTCGCGCACCGTATAGCGCGGGTAGAGCGAATATTGCTGCAGCACCAGCGCCACGTCGCGCTCGGCCGCACCCCAGTCGGCGACATCGACGCCGTCGATGAACACCTGGCCTTCCGTCGGCTTTTCGAGGCCGGCGACCATGCGCAGCGTCGTCGTCTTGCCGGCTCCAGTCTCGCCGAGCAGCACGAAGAACTCGCCATCGGCGATCTCGAGATTGAGCCCGGTCAACGCCGTGTGGTTGCCGAAGCTCTTCGAGATATTCTTGAGCTGGATATGCGCCATCAGAGCCTCACTCCAAGCGACTTGCCGCTTGCCGTGTCGAAGAAATGCGCCTGCGTCGGATCGATCCGGGCGAAGACCTTTTCGCCGGGGCCGCCGACGAAGCCGCTCTTGGTGCGGGCGCGCAGCATCTTGGAGCCGACCTTGAGGTCGACAATGTCGAACGAGCCGAGCGGCTCGACGATCTGCGTCTCGACCGGCAGGAAACCTTCCGCTGCTTCATGGCGCACCAGCACGCCTTCGGGCCGGATGCCAAGCGCCAGCTGGCCGCCGGCATGGCCATTGAGCTTGGACAAAAGCGCGCGCGGGAATTCGAAACCGGCGGCAGCGCCGCCGACGGTGACCGAGGCCGACGAAGCCGTTTCAGTGACCGCCGCATCGGCGACATTCATCACCGGGCTGCCGACGAACTGCGCCACGAACAGATTGGCCGGCCGCGAATAGACCTCGTCCGGCGAGCCGACCTGCTGCAGCACGCCCTCATGCATGATGACGATGCGGTCGGCGAGGCTCATCGCCTCGATCTGGTCGTGCGTGACATAGATGGTGGTCGAGCCCTGCTTGATATGCAGCCGCTTGATCTCGGCCCGCATCTCCTCGCGCAGCTTGGCGTCGAGCGCGCCGATCGGTTCGTCCATCAGCATCGCCTTCGGGCGTCGCACCAGCGCCCGGCCGATGGCGACGCGCTGCATGTCGCCGCCCGACAGCGCCGACGGCTTCTTGCCCAACAGGTCTGTGATCTGCAGCGTCTTGGCGACCGAACGCACTTCCTGGTCGATCTCGGCCTTGCTCTTGCGCGTTGCCCTGAGTGGGAAAGCAACATTCTCGTAGACGCTCATATGCGGATAGAGCGAGAACGACTGGAACACCATGGCGATGTCGCGGTCGGCGGCCTTGAGATGCTGCACCGGCTTGCCGTCGATGAGGATATCGCCGCCATCGATCGTCTCCAGCCCGGCAATGGCGCGCAGCGTCGTCGTCTTGCCGCAGCCGGACTGGCCGAGCAGCACGATGAACTCATTGTCGTCGATCTTGAGATTGAGGTCCTTGATGACCTGGACGGCGCCGAAGAATTTCTGGACGCCGCGAAGCTCGATCTGGGTCAATGCGGTGCTCCCGGATTTCGCGCCGGCGCGTCCGCGCCATGGCCTGTGCCGGCTTCCTCTTCCGGCGCGATCTTCGAGGTGATGTTGAAGCCGATCAGGCCGATCAGAATGATGGTCACGCCATAGCTATGCAGCAGCATGTTCCAGGGCTGGCAGAGCGCGATGATGCCGAGCACCATCAGGATCTGCGAGCCCGGTTCGAGATATTTCTGGTTGATGGCGCGAAAGCTCATTTGCGGATCGCTCCGAAGGACATGCCGCGCAGCAAATGGTTGCGAAGCAGGAAGGTGAAGATTGCGACCGGCAGCAGGAACAGGAACGTTCCGGCGGCGATCACCGTCCAGTCCGGCAGGCCGGCGCCGACCTGGCTGGGAATGAAGGGCGGTGCCGTCTGGGCGCGGCGGTTGGTCATGATCAGCGCGAAGGCATATTCATTCCACGCCGTGATGAAGCAGAACACGGCCGTGGCGGCGATGCCGGTCGCGGCCTCGGGCAGCACGATCTTGAAGAAGGCCTCCATGCGCGTGTACCCGTCGACCAGGGCTGCTTCCTCATACTCCTTCGGAATCTCGTCCATGAAGCCTTTCATCAGCCAGACCGAGAAGGACAGGTTGAACGCGGTGTAGAGGATGATCAGGCCGATATGGGAATCGTTGAGGCCGACCGCGCGGTACATCAGGAACATCGGAATGGCGACGACCACCGGCGGCAGCATGCGTGTCGACAGGATGAAGAAGAGCAGGTCCGCCTCCCCCTTCACCTTGAAGCGCGAGAAGCCATAGGCGGTGAAGGTGCCCATGCCGACCGCGAGCACCGTCGACGTGATGGCGACGATCAGCGAATTCAGGAAGCGGTTCGGATAGCCGGACCACTGCACGTCGCCCTTGCCGTCGCGCACGATCTTTTCGCCGCCGTCGAAGACGACGCGCTCCCACCAGGGCGCCGCAGCATACTCTTCCGGCGATGGCGGGCTGCGCAGCTGCGAGCGCTTGGTGAACAGCTTGACGAAGGGCGATATCTCCGGCTGGAACACCACCGTCGGCGGGATCGTGGTGGCGAGATTGCGCGGCTTGAACGCCGTCGAGGCTATCCAGTAGATCGGGGCCAGGAAGATGATCGTCACCACCAGCACAACGACGATTGCGGCGCGGTTGAAGGCGACCTCGGAAGAAGTGCGCACAGCTGCCATCTTAGCGCTCCTTCACTTTGTTCAGATACTTCACGTAGATGTTGGTGATCGCCAACACCATGAGCAGCACGATGTAGGCCATGGCGCAGGAGCGTCCGGTCTGCCATTCCTGGAACGCCATCTTGTAGAGGCGGATCGAGATTAGCTCGGCCGTCGGCTGGCTGGTCAGGATGTAGGCGAGGTCGAAGGTCTTGAACGCTTCCATGGTGCGGAAGATGACGGCGATCATCAGGATCGGCGCGACCAGCGGCAGGGTGATGCGGAAGAAGGTGTAGAACGGCCCGGCGCGGTCGATCGCGGCGGCCTCGTAGAGATGCTTCGGCACGGCCGACAGACCGGCCAGCGACAACAGCATGACGAAGGGCGACCACATCCAGATGTCGGTCAGCGCTACGGCGTAGAGTGCCATCTTGGGATCTGCCAGCCACTCGAAATTGCCAAGCCCGAGCGCATAGTTGATGACGCCCCATGATGGGTCGTAGAGCAGCTTCCAGAACAGGCCGACAACAGCCATCGACAGCATCATCGGCAGCAGCAGCAGCGTGGTGATAAGGCCCTTGAGCGGGATATCCCGGTTGAGCAGCATCGCCACGCCGAAGCCGACCAGCAGCTGGCCGGTGACCGAGACAATGACGTATTTGGCGGTGATGGCGAAATTCGACCAGACATAGGGATCGTTGAGCAGGTCGCGATAATTCTGCAGCCCGACGAAATTGGCCGGCGCATTGGTCGAGGCGCGGAAATCGGTGAAGGAGTAACCCAGCGAATAGATCAGCGGGAAAATGTTGAAGACGATCAGGAACAGGATCGTCGGAATGATGAAGAGATTGCGGATCGACATGTCGCTGAGGCCGCGTGCGGCGGCTCGCGAGGACCTGTCCAGCGTGGTGATCATCGTGGTCGCCAAGACCCCTGCTCCCGTTTCGGAAAAAAAGAACGGAGGAGGCACGGATGCCTCCTCCGCGAGAAATGCTGCTTATTGGACGCGGCCGTACTTCTTGAACGTCGCGTTCCAGTCGGCTGCAAGTGCGTCCAGCGTTTCCTTGGCGGTGCCTTCGCCGCCAATCATGTAGGGATAGACGCGCTGGTTGAGCTGCTGCAGCAGTTCGGCATATTCCGGCACTGCCCAGAAGTCCTTCACCTTGAACATGGTCTCGTAGAAGGCCTTGTTATACGGCGTGGCGTTCTGGAATTCAGGCGATTTGAGCACGGCGGCGCTGCAGGTGTAGCCGCCGAGTGCTGCCCACTTCTTCTGGGTCTCGTCCTTGATGAACCATTCAAGGAACTTCGTCGCCTCTTCCTGCTTCTTGGAGTAGGAAACGATGGAGATGCCCTGACCGCCGAGCGCTGCGAACTGGTCGCCGTCGGGGCCGGGAGGATTTGCGAAGAAGCCGGTGTTCTTGGCGTTCGGGTTCGACGCCTCGTTGATCAGCGAGGGGAAGAACGCGAAGTAGTTCATGCTCATCGCGGCCAGGTTTTCAGTGATCGCCTGGTTGTCCTCGACGAAGAACGACTTGGCCCAGCCCGGAGGCGTGAACTTGTAGAGCTCCTTGTAGGCGTCGAGCGCCGCTATGGCCTTGTCGGAGTTGACGATGCCGTCAACCTTGTAGGTCTTGTAGTCGCCCAGTTCGCCGCCGTAGGAGAACAGCGCGTTCTCGAAGCCCATCGCCATCGCGTCATAGGAATTGTCGGTGTAGATGGCGATGCCGTATTTCTTCTGATCCGGCCGGTAGAAGAATTCGGCGATGTCGCGCAGCGCCTTGAAATCCTTCGGCACGTCAAGATCGTAGCCGTACTTGGCCTTGAAGGCTTCCTTTTCCTTCGGGTCCTCGAACCAGTCCTTGCGATAGGACCAGCCGACGGCGTCGCCTTCAAGCGGTATGGCCCAGTACTTGCTGCTGCCACCTGGATACTCGGCGTAGTATTTCACCGTCGCCGGCGCCATCACTTCGCCAACCTTGTGCTTGTTGAAGAAGTCGGTCAGGTCGACATAGTGGCCGCCGGTGGAGCCGGCGCCGAGCCATTGCGAGTCGCCGACGACCATATCGTAGGCGTCGCCATGGGCGTTGAACTCGGTGAAGGCCTTGGTCTGGAAGTCGGACCATGGCGTGGTTTCCACCGTGATCTTGACGCCGGTTTCCTTCTCGTACTCGTTGCCGAGTTCCTGCAGGTAATTGGCCGGATCCCATTCCGCCCAGAAGATGGTGAGCGATTTATCCTGCGCGTAAACAGACGTTCCGCAGGCAAGCACTAAGCCGATACCAGCAAGCAGGCTGGTCATTGTCTTGCGCATAATGTTTCCTCCCTTGTGCGCATTCTACCGTATCATGCGAGCCGGCAACGGGGCCGGCCTGGTAGTTCCTCCCGAGATCGCGCCTTTCCGGTTCCAAGCCTCCGCTTTGCCGGAAAATGGACCGCAGCTCTCACTTTCGATCCGCTTTTTCTGTCCTGATCTGGTATTACCAATTTTGGATAGCCGTCAAGCTCTTTCTTGGACCACAGCCGGAGCTTGCATAACCGGATTTCTCATGTATCTGACTGTTTTACCTTAATTTTCCTACTCCTTGATATAGGAGAGCCTTGTTGCGGTACCCACATCCAGGTTAACATCAGTAGTAGTTGCGCAAATCTGGTCGAACCAGATTGGCGCTATTTCGCCGCTGCCGCCGACCGAACCGCATCAGCCTCTGTCATCGATTCCGCCATTGCCGTGCGTACCAGGGCGCACGCCGCCCATTGCGCGACCGACCGCATGCCGCGGCTGTCGAGCCCCCATATGTCCTTCAGCACGATCAGCACTTCGACGCCGAACATCATCGACAGCGCCTGCGCCAGGCGCTTGAATTCGCGCGGCGGCAGCTGCCCCTTGAGCGGCGCAATTGCATCCTTCAGCAGCTGGACGCGATGACCGCGTGTGAACTGCGGCTCGCCCCCCAGCGTGCCTGCCTGGCGCTGCGCCCACTGGTCGAGCGACAGTTTCAGCGCCGCCTTGAAGGTTGCCTCGAAAGCCTCGATGCGTGGCATGGCCGTGTCGAACAAGTCGGCAACGCGGCGTTGCGGATCTTTCGAAGCCGATTGCCAGGTCAGGATCGGCCCGAGCCCCTCGTCGACCACGGCATGCACCAGGGCTGCCTGGCTCGGGAAATAGCGATAAGCGGTGGCGCGCGAGACTTCAGCCGCCTCCGCGACTTCGCTGACCGAGGGCGTGACGCCCGCTTGCATCAGCCGCGTCGCCGTCTCCAGCATCAGCCGCCTCGTGCGGGCGCGCGGGCCGCGTTCGCCAGCCTCTTTGGCGTCGTCGCCTGCTGCAGCTTGTTGACGTGAGACATCCATATCAATACGATACGCGCGTCTCAAAAAATTGCAATGGCCTTCGTTCAACGAAGGGCCGGGCAAGTGAGCGGCGGGCGGCTCAACGCGGGGTCAGCCGGCGACGGGAGAACGCGATGAAACGCATCTATGTGGTGGGCACAGCCGACACCAAGGGCGAAGAACTTGCCTTCCTGGCCGATACGATTGCCGCCACCGGCAGTTCGGTAGCCCGCGTCGACATCGGCACGCGCGGCGCCACCGTGCCGGTCGATATTCCAGCCAGCGAGGTCGCCGCGCATCACCCGGGCGGAGCTAGCGCCGTGCTCGGCATCGACGACCGAGGTACCGCGGTGGCAGGAATGGGCGCCGCCTTCACCAGCTTCATCCTGTCGCGCGACGACATATCCGGCGTGATCGGCATTGGCGGTGGCGGCGGCACTTCGATCGTCACATCGGGCATGCGCGCACTGCCGCTGGGCGTCCCAAAGATCATGGTCTCGACGCTCGCCTCCGGCGACACAGCGCCCTATGTCGACGTCTCCGACATCATCATGATGCCCTCGGTGACCGATATGGCGGGACTGAACCGGCTCTCCCGCACGGTGTTGCACAATGCGGCGCAGGCCATCGCGGGCATGGCGTCGAAACCCGCGCCGGCTGCAACCGGCAAACCAGCGCTCGGGCTGACCATGTTCGGCGTCACTACCCCTTGCGTGACGGCCATCGCCGACCAGCTCCGGGCAAACTACGACTGCATGGTCTTCCACGCCACCGGCACCGGTGGCCGCTCGATGGAGAAGCTCGCCGACAGTGGCCTGCTCGCCGGCGTCATCGACATCACCACGACGGAGGTCTGCGACCTGCTGTTCGGCGGCGTGTTGCCGGCGACGGAAGATCGCTTCGGCGCCGTTGCTCGCACCAAGCTCCCCTATGTCGGTTCTGTCGGCGCGCTCGACATGGTCAATTTCTGGGCGCCACCGACCATTCCCGGGAAATATCGCGGCCGGCTGTTTTACGAGCACAATCCCAACGTCACGCTGATGCGCACGACAGCCGACGAATGCCGCAGCATCGGCGAATGGATCGGCGAGAAGCTGAGCCGTTGCGAGGGACCGGTGCATTTCCTGATCCCGGAAAAAGGTGTATCGGCGCTCGACATTGAGGGCGGCGCCTTCTTCGATCCGCAAGCTGACGCCATCCTGTTCGACGCCATCGAGCGAACCATCCAGCCGAATGCCACGCGCCGCGTCACGCGGCTGCCGCTGCACATCAACGATCCACAATTTGCCAGGGCCGCAACCGCGGCCTTCCTCGACATCGCCAGACAGTGAGAGCCCAGACATGGCCGCCATACCGCGCAAGGACATACTGAAGAAGTTCAAGGCGATGATCGCCGACGGCGTACCGATCGTCGGCGGCGGCGCCGGCACCGGCCTGTCGGCCAAGGCCGAGGAGGCCGGCGGTATCGACCTCATCATCATCTACAATTCCGGCCGCTACCGCATGGCCGGGCGCGGCTCCGCCGCCGGTCTGCTTGCCTATGGCAACGCCAACGAGATCGTCAAGGAAATGGCCTATGAGGTGCTGCCGGTGGTCAAGAAGACCCCGGTGCTGGCCGGCGTCAACGGCACCGATCCTTTCGTCATCATGCCGCTGCTTCTCACCGAGTTGAAGACGATGGGCTTTTCAGGCGTGCAGAATTTCCCCACCATCGGCCTGTTCGACGGCAGCATGCGGCAGAGCTTCGAGGAAACCGGCATGGGCTTCGGGCTCGAGGTCGACATGATCGCCGAGGCGCACAGGCTCGACCTTCTGACCACGCCCTATGTCTTCAACCCCGACGAGGCCCGCGCCATGACAAAAGCCGGCGCCGACATCATCGTCGCCCATATGGGGGTCACGACAGGCGGCTCGATCGGCGCGACGTCGGCGAAGTCGCTCGACGACTGCGTGGTCGAGATCGACGCCATCGCCAATGCCGCGCGTTCGGTGCGCAAGGATGTCATCCTGCTTTGCCACGGCGGACCGATCTCAATGCCGGACGACGCCCGCTACATCCTTGACCGCTGCAAGGGCCTGCATGGTTTCTATGGCGCAAGCTCGATGGAGCGGCTGCCGGCCGAAGCCGCGATCGCCAGACAGACGGCGGATTTCAAAGCCGTCACGCTGCACGACCAGAAGGAGGGATGAGAGATGACCCACAAGAGCAAGGTGTTTGTCTACCCGAAGGACGTCAGCGCCTTCGGCTTCGACTGGGGCAAGCTGGCGCTGACGGTCGCTCCGGAAGTGAATGGCGCGACGCGCTTTTCCGGCGGCGTCGTCGACCTGCCCTCAGGCAAGGGCCACACCCGCCACAATCATCCCGGCGCGGAAGAGATCATCTTCGTCATTTCGGGGAATGGCGAGCAGATGGTCGAGGACGAGAACGGCAACCCGGTCGTCGCCAAGGTCGGCCCTGGATGCACCGTTTATGTCCCTGAGAGCCGCTTTCATTCGACGCTGAACACAGGTGACGGACCGATGCAGCTCTTTGTTGTCTATTCGCCGGCCGGGCCGGAGCTGGTGCTGCGGGAGCTGCCGGATTTCAGGCTGATTCCGGCGGGTGGGAAATAACCTTATAGGGCAGCGCCGCCCCTCATTGTCCTGCCGGACATTTCTCCCCGTATAGTGACGGGGAGAAAGACGCTGTCATCAACGATTTCGCAAATCGCCGAAGCTGCCCTCTTCTCCCCGCTCTACGGGGAGAAGGTGCCAGCAGGCGGATGAGGGGCGGCGCCTACTTTCGGCCCTATGAAATCCCACCCCTATTCCACCCCCTGGCCCGATCACCAAACATCACATACCCCGTATCCGTCACCGCCAGCGTATCCTCCAGCTTGATGAACCCTCGCGTCGGGTGGAGCATGGTCGTCTCCACCGACAGCACCATGTTCCTTTCCAGGGGCTTGGCGGCGTAAGTGCCTTCGTACGTCACCGGATGGTTGGTCATCAGGAACGGCGCTTCATGCGTGATCAGCCCCATGCCGTGGGCGAAGAAATCCGTATAGGGCGCAACCTTGGAGGCCTTCAGCACCCCCTCGGCATGCGAAATCATGTCGCCGCCAATGGTGCCTGCCTTGACCTTGGAGAAGGCCGCCTGCTGCACCGTCTCGACCTCGGCCAACAGATCTTCCAGTTCGGCATCGGGTTCACCGAGAATGCCCATGCGGCAGAGATCGCCAATATAGCCATGGTAATTGCCGCCGGAATCGATCGACAGCACCTCGCCCTTCTTCCACGCCTGCGGTGACGCCGCCCGATTGTGGCTGGAGCCGAGCGTCAGCAGGCAATATTCGAAATGCGCACCGCGATTGGTTTCCTCGCGCCGCAGATGCTCGATAATATCGGCCTTGGTGGTGCCTTCGCGCGCCCATTGGATGGTCGCCAGCATGGAATCGGTGATCAGCTCGGAAGCGATGCGCAACTTTTCCAGCTCGGCATCGGTCTTGATGGCGCGCATGCGCTCCAGCATGTCGGTCGCATCGATCAGCTTGGCGTCCGGCAACGCCTTGCGGATCAGCGCATAGGCGTCCGATGGCAGGAAGGCCGGCTCGATGCCGATGCGCGCGCCGGCCTTGCCGATCTTGCCGATATGCTCCACCGCAAGATTGGCGGCGTCGAGCGTGCCCCAGCAGGCGGCATGCAGCGTCGGCGTCCAGAACGGATTGTTCTGGTGTTCCGCACCCTCCATACGGTTGCCGATATAGGCAGCATGCTCCGGCCCGCCCTTTTCGTAGACGACAACGGGCAGATAGCGGCTGTGGCCGATCGCATCCATGGCGGCAAAGAAGATGAACTTGTAGCCGCCGAGCAGATATTGCGTGTTGTGCTTGGACGTCGCCAGCAGCACATCGATGCCGGCTTCTTCCATCAGCCGGTCGACCCGTACCTGGTCGAACGGGATATTGCTGACGGCATTCTTGCCCGGGGCGATGTTCATCTTTCTCTCCCTGATTGCTTGGGATCGTCGGTCGCGCTGCGCCCGATCCCTTGGCTGTCGATCAAATCTGCACCATTTTGCTCACTCTGGTCCAGCCAGAAACAGGGAAATGGCGTCACCAGGCCAGTCAGCAAATCATCATTCGTCGGCTACCCAGCCAATCTGGTCCTACCAGAATAGTTGGATGGAGCCACTTCTTCTAACTGGTCCAGCGGACGAAAATTTCAAAGCCAAGCAAGGATGCGCCAATTCCGTCTCTGGCGAAACCCCGGACAAGGCCCATAATCGGCGCTACAAGGAGGCTGGCGGACCCGCTGGTATCCGAGGGGGATTGGTGCACCCGGCAGGGTCGCGGAGAGGACGGAGTTCGATCATGTCAGATATTTCTAGACGCACGCTGCTTTCGGGGGCGGCCCTGCTGCTGGCCTCCACCGCCATGCCGACATTGGGCTGGGCGCAGACACCGAAGAAGGGCGGCCGCCTCGTGCTCGCCGCCGATTCCGAGCCGCGCAATCTCAATCCGGCGATCGTCGCCTCCAACGGCGTTTTCTTCATCTCCAGCAAGATCGTCGAGACGCTGGCCGAAGCCTCGTTTGACGGCAAGGATGGGCTCGAGCCGCGCCTTGCTCTCTCCTGGGAAGGCGCCGCCGATGGGCTGTCGGTGACCTTCAAGCTACGCGAGGGCGTCAAATGGCATGACGGCAAGCCGTTCACGTCGGCCGACGTCGCCTTCTCGGCGCTCCAGATCTGGAAGCCGCTGCAAAATCTCGGCCGCACCGTGTTCAAGGATCTGGCCAGCGTCGATACCCCGGACGACTTCACCGCCGTATTCAAGTTCGCCAAGCCGACTCCGTTCCAGCTCATCCGCAACGCCTTGCCGGCGCTGTCGAGCGTGGTGCCAAAGCACATTTACGAGGTTGGCAAGATCGAGGACAACCCGGCCAACAACGCGCCGATCGGTACCGGCCCATTCAAGTTCGGCGAGTACAAGGCCGGCCAGTATTACAAGCTCACGAAGAACGCGGACTACTGGGGCAAGGACGAGCCCTATCTCGACGAGATCATCTATCAGGTGCTGCCCGACCGCACCTCGGCCGCGTCCGCGCTCGAGGCCGAAGAGATCCAGCTTGCCGCCTTCTCCGCCGTGCCACTGGCCGACCTCGACCGCATCTCCAAAGTGCCGGGCCTGAAGGTCATCTCCAAGGGCTATGAGGGGCTAACCTACCAGCTGGTCGTCGAGATCAACCATCGCCGCAAGGAACTGGCCGACGTGAAGGTGCGCCAGGCGATCGCGCATGCCATCGACAGGGATTTCGTCGTCAAGACGGTGTTCCTCGGCTATGCCGCGACCGCCACCGGCCCGGTGCCGAAGAACGATCCGCAATTCTACACCGCCGACGTGCCGACCTATCCGTTCGACGTCGCCAAGGCCAACGCACTGCTCGACGAGGCCGGCTACGCCAAAGCCGATGATGGCAAGCGCTTTGCGCTCAAACTCCTGCCGGCGCCCTATTTCAACGAGACCAAACAATTCGGCGACTATCTGCGCCAGGCGCTAGCTGCCATCGGCATCGACGCCGAGATCGTCAACAACGATGCGCCCGCGCACATCAAGGCCGTCTACACCGACCACGCCTTCGACCTCGCCGTCGGCCCGCCAGTGTTCCGCGGCGACCCGGCGATCTCGACCACCATCCTGGTGCAGAGCGGGATTCCGGACGGCGTGCCGTTCTCCAACCAGGGCGGCTACAAGAACGATGCGCTCGATGCGCTGATCGCCAAGGCATCGGAAACGCTCGACACCGCAGCGCGCACCGATCTGTACAAGGAATTCCAGAAGGAGGTGGCCGCCGACCTGCCGCTGATCAACGTTGCGGAGTGGAGTTTTATCAGCGTCGCGCGCGACACGGTGGGGAATATCGCCAACAATCCGCGCTGGGCGGTTTCGAACTGGGCGGACACGTATCTGGCGGGCTAGCGCGATCCGCACGCGATGCTTGCGCATCGTTTGAGCGAGTGCTCATCATCAGGGATGAGAGTTCCTTCGCGCCCCCCTCTGTCCTGCCGGACATCTCCCCCACGAGGGGGGAGATTGGCAGTTTCTGCCGCCCGCTCAGTCCTGCAACGTTGGAGATTGGCGAAGGCAGCGATGACAGCTGATCTCCCCCCTTGTGGGACTGTTGCAAAATTGGATGGATGTGATTCCCTGTTTTTGAAACGGGGATTTTGCGATGACGACGAAGCCGAGCGGTCAGTTCAGTTTTGTGGAGGCTCTGCTGCCACAGGGTCTTGGTCGGAGTGGTCGGCTGGACCGGCTGTCGTCGCTGGTGAAGTGGTATCGCTTCGAGAAGATCCTTGCGCGGCTGCGCTCGCCGGCGGGGCCAGGGCGGCCTGCGTACAATTC